>NZ_JBTXLV010000009.1:0-150389 GCF_054871765.1 Enterococcus sp. LJL120 | reverse complement strand
GAAATTAGCCACCTGGCTAAGTTAAAGGCAGAAGGCCTTTATTTTTTTGCCCAAATTTGAATGAGTAAAACAAAAAATAGGCTTTTAGAAGAATTTTACTTCTAAAAGTCTATTTGTCTACAGTCTGAGCTCATCAATTTATTTTGATGGGCTTTTTTAAATTGTCACGAATTTAAACTGCATTAGTTAATTCTTTCCATTGAATGGCTATTGAATCTATTAGTGTGGAATTTTTCATGCTAGAAACATTTTTTATTGAGTTGCTTATATATCTGGAAAGCAGCGTTCAATGACTTACACTTTCCAGCACGTTCAAAAGCTACTATTAATTCTCTTAACTAGCAGTTCAATTCCTCTGGAAAAAGTTTCCTTCGCCGACATTGTAAATCTTGTTATTCCGTTTTATGCTTAGGATAGAAAGTACAGCAACCGGAAAAGCAAAGAGGGGAAGCAAAATGAAGCTGAATGAGGTAATTTTTAAACGACGTAAAGAGCTACAACTAACACAAGAACAAGTGGCTCTAGCCTTGAATGTCTCTGCACCAGCGGTAAGTAAATGGGAGCGGGGGAGCAGCTTGCCAGATATTACGTTATTACCTGGCCTTGCTCGACTGTTAAAAATTGATTTGAACACCCTGTTTAATTTTGAAGAAGAGCTGTCAGCAATCGAGTTGGGGAATTTTATTGAAAAGCTTTTTTATACGTTAAAAGATGAAGGTTTGCCTGTCGGATTGACACTTGCACAAGAAAAAATCAAGGAATTTCCTCATGATGAAAAGCTGATTTTAGTTGCGACCCAACAATTGGAAGCTGAGGCTATCATGCAGGGGGATGATGCGTCGAATAAAGATATTTTTAAAGAAATCAGCCTATTATTCGGCCTTTTAGAAAATAGTGACAATCAAAATATTCGTTTTTCAGCTCAATTAGCTAAGGTTCGAAATTTGATTCGTTTCGGAGACTACAATTCAGCTAATCAGGCGTTATCTCAAACAGAAAACGTGCATCTGGATAAGACAACCACAGAGATTCAGCTGTTAAGGGCCGAAGGAAACGAGCAAGCGGCTTTAACTAAAATTGAAGCTGAAATTATGCGCACAGCATCTAGTTTACTTTCTTATTTATTCAGTAAATTTGAAATAGCAATCGAAAAAGACCTCAGCAAAGAGATGAAATATTACGGAAACATAATTATTCAAACTGTTGAAAATTATCATCTGTCAGAAGTTTTTGTTCGTTTAGTCAATTTGATGATGGCTGCATTGGAAAAAAATGCAGACCAATTTTTAAAACTGTTGGAGAAGTTAATCGATCAAGAGAATTGGGTTTGGAAGCCACATCAATATCACCTTTATGAGCATTTAACTGAAAATGAAGTGAACCTAGCGCAGATGTTTTATTCACAAGACTTAGAAAAGCTATTTGAACCCGTCGACCTAAACTTTTTAAAAGATAATCCTAAATTTCAAACGCTCAAGGAGAAGTGGCAAAGTAAGATGCAAGAAAATATCACAAGAGAGATATAGAGACGATTTTTTATAGAAATTGAGGCCTGTTAGTCTATATGATTAAGTTTCACAGCATAGCAATGAATTTTTCAATCTTTTACAATAGCAAATCCACAAAAAATTCACAAATTCCGGTTATTATGAACTCATCCCAATAAAACAAACCCAATAAAACACTTTTTCATTTTTTACTCCTAGCCCATCGGTCCCCGCCGATGGGCTCCCTTTTTGTCTTCAGAAAAGGGAACCTTTTCTGAAGAGCAACGGGTCGCATACAGTTCAACTAAGTGGAAAGTGGAAAATTTTTTAAGCGCTGTAGAAAGTTGAACTAGCATCCTAGCCCATCGGTCCCCGGTGATGGGCTCCCTTTTTGTTTTCAGAAAAGGGAACCTTTTCTGAAGAGTATCGGGTCGCATACAGTTTAACCAAAAACGAATCAAGAAATTGTCTAAGCTTAAAGGAGCTAATCCTGCTATATTGAATCAAAATACTCAAACTAGATAGCTGCGAGTCCTACCCATCTCCGAAAAATTATTCTTCAAATAATAATGCTGCGCTCTGAAGTTAGAATCTGCTGTATCCGTATGAAGTTCCTGATAATTTTTTTGATAGAGATAGTGACAAAGGGCGGCCATCATTTGGCTGCCGTAGCCCTTGTTTTGATACTCATCGATGAGAAAAATCCATCGTAGATAGACGCGGTTTCCATCTGGAAGATAAAAAATATTACATTGTCCAATAGGCTTTTTATCTAAATAAAAAGTCAAGGTTTCAGTGTCTTCATTCGGATTGGGAGTATGCTCCAAATCCAGTTTAGTTTCTAAGGCAGATTCATTTTTTAGAATTTTTCTATAATATAGATTTTCATGTTCAATTTTAAAGCCATTTTCTAAGAGTAAGGCTTCTATATAATCAAAATTATTTGCCAATTTTCCATGGGATGCGGTGAAACTCAGACCAAATGCATGGAAAAAAGCATAATAGTGAGAAAATTCTTTTTGACTGAAATAATTCAGCGCTTCACCAAGTAGATTTTGACCAACCGCTTGGCTATCTTTTAAGAAATAAATATGGCGAATAACCGCAATTGGGTTCAAAAAGTCTTTTTCACCATGTTCATCATAACTGTAATTAGATAAGCCAAATTGAATAAAGCCGTCAATTTGACCGGCTTTGCGGGCTACTATTGTTGATAATTCTTTGAATTTCGGTACTCCTTCGAAATCAGTATCCTCAAAAAAAGACTGGTTCCAAGTTTGTTCCGTTGTAAAGTGAAAGTAAGGTGTCGAGTCTGCTAAATTATTTAAATAAAAAGTAAATAAACCCCTTGTGTCTGTTGTTAGTTCCATCACGTGCTTCTCCCATAATTTTAGTGTGAAATATTATGCCATTGTTTTCATCGGAAGAGCCCCTTTCTGAGCTGTTTAAAATAATTGTACCATAGCCACTTAACGCTCAGAATAGAGAATGACCAGTAGTCCCACAAGTTAAAATGCTGAGCAGTCAACATGGCTGTTTTTTTTTGATTGGAAAAACAGTGTAAAATTGAATTGAGGAAAGTTTTGCGAAAAATTATCAGATTTATTGTAACGAATTGTCGCAAAAACTGACTAATAGATAGAAGGGGCATCGGGGGGGGGGGGACTTGAAAATGGATGAGCTGTATCAAGAATATGGTGAGTTGGTATACCGTTTTTTATTGGGACTGACAAATGATGAGTTATTGGCAGAAGATTTAACGCAAGAAACCTTCTATCAAGCAATCAAGTCGCTTGAAAATTTCCACGGAAATTCTAAGGTTTCCACTTGGTTGTGTCAAATTTCTAAAAATCTTTGGCGGCAACATGTGGCTAAGAACAAGCAGCACAAAGTAACGGATGAATTACTGGCAAACTATGCAGATGATGATCCAAGACCGGATGAACAGCTTTTACACTCGGAAAATAAAGTGCGAATTTATCAGATTATTCATGAACTAAGTGAAATAAAAAAAGAAGTTGTTTTACTAAGGATGACGAATGATTTTTCATTTAGAGAAATTGGCGATATTTTTGGGAAATCTGAAAATTGGGCGAGGGTTACTTTTTACCGTGCAAAGCAGAAAATAGTTGAGAGGATGAGACAAGATGACAATTCAACATAATGTAATTAAAGATTTAATTCCTAGTTATATTGATGGTCTAACTAGCCCCGAAAGCAACCAACTAATTGAGGATCATCTGAAAACTTGCGAAAGCTGCCGAGCCTATTATGAGTCCATGAAGGAGAATATGGGGGTCAATCAAGACCAAGAGCTCAAAAAAATCGAACCGCTTAAAAAAATCAAACGAGTCAATCGGAGAAAAATTTTTTTCTCTGTGGTAATTACCGCTTTAGTTTTGATTAGTATCTATATCGGTGTGGCGCTGTATACCAAATCTTTTATGGCCAACTCCAGCAATATTAGTGAAGCAATCATTCATCAAAATGGGACAGTAACACTTGATTTTTCAGATAGCACAAATCGTGACCATATTTATACACTGGCTTTGCTGGAACCAGACAGTGACTTAGAAGATGGTTACCAGCCTGTTGTTAAAATAAAACAAGCCCGCAGCTTCTTTACGGACGCATCATTGCAAGAAGCGGGAACAATCAGTTTCGTGTTTGCATCGCCAGACTCCATCTATTTGCAAAATGCAGCCGGAATAATTTACCAACTCACCGAGCGAGACACTTTAACTATCCAATATGAGGACAAAGAAGAGACCATCAAAATTAGTGAACTGTATGTAAATTTCCAGTAGAAATATGGTTGTGACTTGCGGAGTTATTCATTACTAGTATGATTTGAATACTTTAAAAAATAATCAAATGCCCGACAAATTAATAATTGTCGGGTGTTTTTATTTGTGAGGTCAAGCTAAACTGTCTGATAAATTTTTCCTTATTTCTTTACTTCTTATTTTCGATTATTTTTAATCGTTTGTTGTCAGAGCAGTATTTTTTTCTGTATCATTTATTTATATAAGTTGTATATATTTTGTGTCCAGTATCTACATGGTATAATAAAGATATACTAAAAATTTAAGGGTGATAGTAATGACTAAATTGGAAAGAGCCTATAAAATTAGAAAATCAGGCAATAGTGATGTCACGACGATTCCTCAAAAAGTGAAGGATGCTTTAGGTGTTAAAACCGGCGAGGCAATTGAATATGTTTTTCTAGCAGACGGTTCAGTAAAAATTGAAAAGGCTAAGGAAGCAGTCGATGTAGATGCCCTAGTTGATTCGGTGATGGCGCAATATGAAGAGGCCCTTCAGGATTTGGTTGAGTTATGATTTATCTTTCGGTGCGGGATATTGTCCGGATCAATGCCAAGCTTATTAAGCAGATTTCACCCAGTGAATTAGTAGGTATTCGAGATGCTGCAGCACTGGACATGGCTGTAAATCAGCCTCAACAAATCGTTTTTGAAAAAGAATTATATCCTTCAATCTATGACAAGGCTGCAATTTTGGCAATTAACTTAGCTAAAAGACACCCGTTTCAAAATGCCAACAAACGAACAGCACTGGTGGCGATGATTACTTTTTTCAAAGTAAATCAATATGCAACAAGTTTTAGCAGAGAAGAAGCGGTTCAATTCATAGTAAACATTGTGACGAGTCAGAAAAATTTTGATAATTTGAAAGAAGAAGTTACTTGCTATCTTAAAGAATCAGATAAAATCTTTCAGGAAAAACCGTAAAGCTTTGGTTCAATGTGGCTTGGCGACTAATTTTTGATTCGATAAACATTCAAAATCAATACAGATTAAAATTGATTTCATAAATGCACCACAAAAGTTCCTAAATTTTACAATATAAAGTCCATAGAAAATTCATATTTTCAGGTTAATATGAACTCATCCCAATAAAACAAACCCAATAAAACACTTTTTCATTTTTTACTCCTAGCCTATCGGTCCCCGCCGATGGGCTCCCTTTTTGTCTTCAGAAGAGGGAACCTTTTCTGAAGAGCAACGGGTCGTATACAGTTCAACTAAGTGGTAAGTGGAAAATTGTATAAGTGCTGTAGAAAGTTGAACTAGCATCCTAGCCCATCGGTCTCCGCCGATGGGCTCCCTTTTTGTCTTCAGAAAAGTGAACCTTTTCTGAAGAGCAACGGCCGTATACAGTTCAACTAGGAGTGAAGAGGAAAATTGTATAAACGCTGTAGAAAGTTGAACTAGCATCCTAAACCCGCCAGTTCCCGCTGGCGGGTTCCCTTTTGACCTGAGAAAAAAAGAATTTTTTCTCAGGTACAATAAAAGCCATTCTCCAAAAAGAGGATGGCCATAGAATGCAATACAAAAGTTATGGAGCAAGAGGAGTACCTAATGCGAAAGAAATGAGAATTAGAATGACAAAAAATATGGGACTTAGACCAACAACAAATGCTAGCAAACTAAGGTTAGATTTGTATTGCCTATAAAATACTACAGAGAGGACATAAAGGAAAATAGAAACAACCGTAACACCTAGGTTAGCTAAAGGAAGACTATAGAAAAAAATCCTAGTAGCAGGCACCCAAATCGTTAAAATTACAAAGGCTGTCAAGAATAAAATTATGAGACTCAGTCCACTTTTCTTCGTCATAAATACGCCTTCTTTCTAAATGTATTATTCCTACTGCTTACTATAAGTATAGTTGCAACAAAAAAAATAGACAAGTTCACAGTTGCCCTTTGCCCAAAAGCATCTAAATTAGTTCAGCTAATCCTTATATCTAGTAAATTTGCGGGAGGTTTTTTGTTGATGGTATAATAAACTAAAAAAGAAAAGGGTGGGTATGCTATGGATGAAAAAGATTATCTTTATGATATGTATCGAGATGAGTATTATCCAAAGGTTTTAGTAGATAAATTAAAAGCAATTTTGCAAAATGTTGTTGTAGTCCTTGAAAAAGGAGAAACTGATTTAGAAATTATTCAATCTGAATTTGATAAGGCAACTATTGCTATCAATGAATTGGGAGAGGAATTTGAAAATCACGGTAGCGAATTAGAAACGGTTGCCAGAGAATCCATAGGTGAAACTGTATATTTAATATTAAAGCAATACCAAATAAAGCTTGATGTAGAAGATGCTATTCGAGAAAGAGAATGGTAATTTAAAGAATATCGCTATTTAACACACTAGTTCACATAATGCAGATTAGAAAAATCAGCCCGCCAAACCTGAGTTTGGCGGGTGTTTGCATGTGAAAAAGCAATCGGCTCATTGATATAACTAAAAAAACGGAGGTTAGCGACTTTGACTTTATAGGCGAAACATTTAGTTAAGTGAAATTTCCAGAAGATAACCAGACGTAATTTAATTATGCTGAAGCTGCTAAAGACAGTCTAAGTCGTGAGTAGATAAACTCAGGGTTTAGTGGACTGAAAAAAAAACTGCTTCTAATATTGCGAAAATAATAAGATCACATAAAGATGAGGATCAATCAATTTGCCTGATTGGTCCTCATCCTTTTATGTTTTTTTATGAAAAATAGTCTATTAATTATCGTCACAAACTAATTAAAGAAGTGTTAAATTATTTATTTTTTAGCTTTACTATAAGGTTTATATTACCACAAAATGCGCCAAAATTCAAGATTGCTCTTTTTCATAGACTGTGATATTTAGTCTGTACGAAAGGGGCTGACCAATATGGAGGACTATGGTTTATCGTTATTTAATGAGCAGAACAAACTCCAACTGATTCAAAAAGTGAATCAGGTTTTACAGGAGAATAAGCAAAGTTTTCAATTAACAAGTGCAGATGTTGAAATGGTGTTAGATAGCAGAGAACAAGCTTTAAAGGATAATCACTTAATAGATTTTAGCTTAAAGAATGTCTCTCATTTCATGGAACAGATTGCTCAAGACGAAATTATGACGAAGAATCAATACTTGATTACTGTGGATGTCTTGCAAGAAAGTTTTTATTATTTACACAGTATACAACCTGCTGAAGATGAAGCTATTTGGGACAAGATTTGGACTATTTATAAAATGTTTGATGGAAACCTAGAATATCTTCAAGGTTATATTGAAGATTTTCCAGATTTGAAATAGGAGGAATAAGTATGTGGGAGATAACCTCTTTCAATAAAAAGGATTTTCAGTATTTTTTGATTCAACAGGTTCGGAAACGTTTGAGTGGTTCAAGCGTAATTTCAGTAGATGAAATCGAAAACATTCGTTTGTCCATCAATTTTGCTTTGAATCATGCTTCAAGTGGCCAATCAATTGCCGAGCGTTATGAAGATGGCATAAAAAATTTGACCCTTACTATCCAAGAAACAAAGGTCTTGTACCAAAAAATTAAAACGAACTATCAGAGTTATGGCATCGACTCTATTGAAGATACGTTAAGCGCTTTGGAGACATTTTTTTCTACCTATGATCTGGAATACAGTGCTCATGTTTCTGGAGCGAGTTTTATTGATTACCAACTAGCCAATCCTGTTGACGACATTTTCTACCAAGGTGTTGATTTTATTAAGCAATATCTCACAAGTTTATCAATAGAAAATGAATTTATTCTACAATTCCCTCCCAAACAAATAAAAGAATTACTGCAAATCTATACACAGAGATTGAAATTTGATTATAGAAAGGACATTAATAATCTCTATCAAATTGTATTCATTCAATGGTTAGCCAAAAGGATTAGTGGCTCGAATTCATCCTCTTTAGTCGTTACTAAGCCAGAAGCAGAATATGTGTATCAGCATATTAAAAAAAATCGTCTTTCTAGTGATTTAAAGCAATTTCTTGATGAGAATAGTTACCATAAGAAGAGTTCGCAACAATTTATGCAGAGGATAACCAATTTGGATCACGTAACCTCAGTTTACAATGTTCTCTTGGTAGAAGAACCAAAAACACAAGAACTAGTGTTACATCCAGCTATGTCTGAGGCAAATTTTAACGCTATGTTGGAAAGGTTTAACACGCAACAGAATCAAAATAGCCAAGTAAATGTTCTTCTAGAAAAATTAGACTCCCCTTATGACTTATTAGATTTTTTGAACCAAGATATTGTATCAGATGCTTTTTGTAAAAAACTAGCTGAAGGGATTCCATTTGAACTAGGCTTAGGGCTATTGTTAGTGATAAATCAATATCAGGAAGGGATGTTAACCTCTTGGGAGGAAGTCATGCAAGTACCTCCGGATGATAGGATTATTGATACCATACAGCACTTTATTCAGAGAACTAGCCTACACCAAAAAACGATAATCAACGCCGCTTTTCAACAGTTGACAATTGGTGAACGCGATTTCTCATAAATTTGGATAAAATCTTAAAGTAAAAAATTCAATGAGTCCACTAACGACGGGTTTCATATACTCATAAAAATTACTATTCACCAAGACAATTCTTGGTGGATTATTTGTTTATTCCTGTGTATCAAAAACGATAGTTTATGAGATGGATTTCTGAAGGATCACATAAATCATGTTATACTAAGTAATTCGAGAGTAACCCGCCAAAAATTGGTTTGGCGGGTCTTTTCTTGTGAAAAAGACGCTTGATTATTAAAAATATCCATAAGAAATAATTTATTATTTTTAATGTTTTTGATTGATAACAACGGCTAAGAAGGTTCATTTAGCTAGGGATTTTCAAAGATATAATTATAGAAAAGTTGTGAAGCAATTGAAAGTTGATTATAGTCTAAACAATTTACATAAACCTGCATTTCAGTCGCCGTCTTAATTGGTATTTCGACAACATTTTCAGGAAGTTTTCCTATTAAAGTCTTTTTCAAGAGTAAGGAGATTCCCAAGTTATTTTCAATCAGATCAATGATGTTGCTACCTGTATATCCAGAAAAAACAATTTTTGAAGAAATTCCCAACTTTTTTATTAATTTTTCCGCATTACTATAATTTTTAGGCATAACAAACTTTTCATTTTTCAAATCATCAATAGCTAATATGTCTTTTGATGAAAGAGGATTACTTTTATTTAATACAATTACATACTCATCTTCTGCATATAAGTCACTTCGGATATTAGTGTTTTGTAAAGACATTTTTTCACTTGAGAAAACAAATTGAATACTATTATTGAGTAGATTTTCATAAGAAAACAATCCACTATCAATTACTTGAATTGAGAACTCCGAATTTATCTTGGTAAAGGATAAAATTAAGTTCATGATATTATAATCTGCAGCAATGACAATTGATTTATCAATATGTCTAAGATGATTTTCAATATCAATTTTTAAGTCTTTGTTTAGTGAGGTGACTTTTTCAGCATAGGCTAAGAATAATCGACCATACTCTGTTAGGGCCACACCTTTACTAGAACGGAAAAAAATAGGAACACCCAAATCTTTTTCAAGTTTTTGGATATGCCTGGATAAGGTTGATTGGGAGATAAATAGATTTTCTGCTGCATTAAAAAAATTTAATTCTTTTACTAATTCAATAAATTCTTCCAAATAATCAATATTCATTAATAAACCTCCATGCAACTTCTGCATAAAGTTTAACAGATTTCGAATTGCTGAACAATCAAAAAAAGATTTATTATTTAGGTAAAGAAAGCGCTTCTTTTTTTGAAAATAGGAGGGATTTGTATGCAGGTGACAACAGATGAAAAAATGATTTCCGAAAAGGTGCCAATAAGTTCAAAATTTGCCTATGGATTGGGTGATGCATCTTCTACGATTCTGAATATCTTTTTGGTAACATATTTAACTTATTTTTATACTGATATTTTAAAAATTAGCCTAGCAACAGTTGGAACACTTTTGTTAACTGTGAGAATTGTTGAAGCTTTGTGTAATCCAGTAATTGGAGTTTTAGTTGATAAAACGAATACTAAATGGGGAAAATGCCGTCCCTGGTTCTTAGGCGATGCCATTCCGCTTGGAATTTTCTTTATTTTAAATTTTACGGCCCCCGATGTTAGTGCGAGCTTAAAAATGGTGTTAGCTTATATATTTTACATTGGATACAGCTTTTGTAGTGCTTCTTTGAATGTGCCTCTAATTTCTATCTTATCTAGTATGACGTCAGATCCACAAGAAAGAACGGCAGTAAATTCATGGCGTATGGCGGGAGGCCAGATTGCCGGAGCAGTGTCTTCTGTTATCACCATTCCTTTAGTATTATTTTTTGGTAAGGGTGATGAAGGTCGAGGATATTTTCTGACAGCTGCTGTTTATGGGACTTTTGCTGCAGTTTGTGCATTATTATGCTTTTTCAATATTAAAGAAAAAAATCAACAAACAAAAGAAGTGGTTATGGAAGATTCTAAAGAGAAAATTTCTGTTGTAAAGTCTTTTATAGCATTAAAAAATAATTGGCCGTTGTTTATCTGTATTGCTGTGAACCTAATTAATGCAATCTCTACCACATTAAAAAATTCAGGCGCAATTTACTATTTGAAATATCAAATTGGCAGTGTCGAGTTGATGTCGGTCTTACTGTTAATGAATTATGCAGCACTTTTAAGTATTTTAATTGTACCTCGGCTAAATAAAATTTTTTCTAAACGTAATTGTGTCATCATTGGAATGCTGTTCAATCTTCTCGGACAAATTTTGGTATTTTTTAGCTCACAGTTTCTACCTTTTCTATTTATAGGCAGTTTTATTTCCAATTTTGGGAATGGCTTCTTGATGGGTTTGCTATATTCGATGATTGCTGATTGTGTGGATTATGGCCAATGGAAGAATGGTGTTCGCTCGCAGGGTCTGATTTCTTCTCTAAGTACATTTGGCGAAAAACTTGGAACAGGTTTAGGTGGCGCTTTAGCTAGCCTAATTCTGGCTATAGGTGGTTATGTTGCTGGAAGTGTTCAACAGACTGGTCAAGCTTTGACAGCAATCTCAACAACCTACGTCATTGCTCCATTAATTATGACAGCGCTCTGCTGTATTATCATGACTTTTTATAATTTGGATAAAAAGTATCCACAAATAATAGAAGAACTAAAAACTTATAAATAGTTAATTTGGAGGTGTTTTTTTGCAAAAGCTAAAGATTGGAAATTCTTTTTCTCTAGATTTAAAGATTGCAATCGCTGTAATTATTTGCTACCTTTTGACAGTTTTGTTCCCTCTCTTGCAATTCACCTCTGCAAGTTTTGCAGTTATCTTGTGTCTTAATAACCAATTACAAGAAACTATAAAAACTAGTTTAAGTCGAGTTATCTTAACAGTTTGTGGAGGTCTGGCTGGTGTCATTGTTGTACTAGTAGATGACTTTTTTCAAAACAATGCGCTTTTTATCTGTTCTATATTTTTAGGCGTCTTGGTAACTTTCATTTTTTGTCATTGGGCCAAACTTCCATACATCTTTTCAAGAATTGGGGTAATTACGTTTATATTAGTTATCACGGTTCAAACTGGTGAACAACGAATCATCTATTGTCTTTTAAGAATTTTAAGCACAGTTCTGGGTATTATTATTGCTTTGCTAATTACAAAAATTAGCATTCTCACATCTACACATAGACAACAAATTAATGGAGGTAAATTATCATGAGTATGTATATCCCTGTTGGTCCACCAGAAGGTGGTCACCAATTCGCTCACGCTGTAACTGGTTTTAATCAAACAGCTTTTGACCAAACAGAAGCTGGACAAAATGTTATCCAAATGAAGAAAATTTATGAGGAGTTTAAAGAAGATGAAATGCACCCTGACTTATTAGCTTACTGGCAAAGTCTAGGTGTAAAAAAAGAATTATACAATACTGGTAAGAATTCTGGAGAGCATCGTTATTCCATTTTTACACCTTTAGAATTAGATTTTTCAAAAAAATATGCATTAATCTACGTTTCACATGGAGGGATGTCAAACATTAGTCAAGCTGAGGTTACAGGGTTTCCAGCAATGGTCGGTAATCAGAAATTCATCTGTATTTGTGCTGAAAATGGTGGTTATTCAAATGAGGAAGTTGAGACTGAATTTCCTAGAATTATTCAAGAAGTAATTACAAATGGCTATCCGGTCGATGAAGAAAGAATTTATGCTGCAGGCTATTCTGCCGGTTCAGATGCAACTGGAGTGATAGCAAGTACGAATCCTCAATTAGTAGCTGCTGTATCTCCTGATCCAGGGGCAAACCTCTTTTATAAAGGTGTTTGGTACAACCACCCAGAATATTATCAAAAATTAGCAAAATATCGAATGCCTTTTATCTGTGTAGGTGGAACTATGGATGGTGGGGATCGTTACCCACTTGAAACTGCTGAGGCAATTGAGAATTTTAATATCTGGATTAAAGAATTTGCACAGATAGACAATTTTAAAAAATTAAGCCTTGAAAAATCAAAAAAAATAATTCGAGAAACGAAAAATCCAGCAAAAAGAGCTTTTGGCTTCAACTTTGATAAAACCTATACCATTCATATGGAGGGACTTGATTGGTTTGTTGGAGATTATAAAGATAAAAAGCATAATACAATAGCTCGCTTTGTAGCAGGTGAAGGCTTACCTCATGAACAAACAGCGTACCACTCTCCAATCATTTGGGACTATTTAAAGCACTTTAGTCGTGACGTGGAAACTGGTGAGAGTATCTACAATCCAATTGTCATAGATGGTGTTAAGTAAAAAATTTAAATAATTATCTGAAACCTGGTAACTAAATTTGTGTATTTCCATTTTTTTAAGACTGTTTCATTGCCATCAAGAAAATAAACAAACTGATTTTGGGTGATATTAATAGCGAGATACGTACACGAACTGATGGAAGCGACAATTAATTTGTTTTGATTGGAGCTTTCGTCAGTATTTTTGTTATCGAATTCATTTAGATTTTTCCAATAATGACTTTGTTTAGTTTTGAAACTAGTAGGTATCATTTTTTATTCCTAGTGTAATCGTTGGGATCAGGGGCCTTGATTTAGTAGCATGACAGAGCTTTTAAGAAATATCAATCTCACAGTTTGACTGAATTAACTAACTCAGGATCTAGTGGACTAAAGACTTATTTCATCTACTCAAAATAAGTAACTAGCTCTTACCATACTATTAGGTGAGAGCTAGTTTTTTGGACTTATATTGTTGACACATACAGTGAATGAACTCCGGGATTAGTGGCATTAGTAGCAAGCATAAAATAAAAGCCCAGCTTTTCAGCTAGACTTTTCACTTTTTTCTCGGGCAATTCTTTCGTGTAAACCAATCTTATAAATCAAGTATTCACGAGTCGCTTCTAGTTCCGCAATCTTTTGATCCAGTTCGGTCTTGGTTTCTTTTAAAAGTTGAATAGAAAGCTCATGGTTCTCAAAGTTTACAAAGATTTTTTTGATATCTTCTAAACTCATGCCAACGTTACGATAATGCAAAATGGCTTTTAGACTTGTAATAGATTGCTCATCAAACTCACGAATTCCTCGACTACTTCTAGGAACATCTAACAGACCTTCTTTCTCATAAAATCGAATAGAGTATGTGGAAATATTGAGTTCCTCTGCAATTTCTCCGATTGTCATGACTGCTCAACTCCTTTAACTTTATTATACTAAACTTAACCCTTAGCTAGTAAATTAAGCTAGGGATTGAATTATTTTTTTATAATACTTGCGCAGTTGGTCGTAGAACAATTTCATTAATGCTGGTATTTTCTGGCGTATCAATGGCGAACTGAACAGTTCTAGCAACTTGATCTGCCGGAATTGCTGTTGAAGAATAAAAGCCAGCCATTCCTTCAGCATTTTCCCTATCCGTCACATGGTTTGGTAATTCTGTATCAATCGCCCCAGGAGCAATTACCGTAACTCGGATATTAGATTGAGCCATGGCCTCTTCTTGACGCAATGCCTCTGAAGCTGCCCAAACGCCAAACTTAGTTGCTGCATAAACACCAGCAGCTGGTCCCGATTGGTGAGAAGAAATTGAGCCAATATTAATGAACTGACCAGATTTTTGAGCACGCATTTGAGGCAAAGCTGCATCAATGCCATATAAAGTACCCTTCAAATTAACATCAACCATGCAATCCCACTCATCAACTTTGCCCTTGGCAAACTCGGAAAGGGGCATTAAACCAGCATTGTTTATCCAAACATCAATCCGACCAAACTCATCGATTGCTAGTTGAGAAATTTTTTGATTTTCAGCAAACTTTGATACATCAGCGAGAATGTAGACCGCTTCGCCACCTGCTTCACGAATAACAGCAACAATTTCCTTTAACTTATCTTCACGACGAGCAGCTAAAACTAGCTGATTTCCTGCTTTTGCTAACATTTTTGCGGTTGCTTCACCGATTCCGCTTGAAGCACCAGTAACTACGATTACTTTTGACATAAATAAAAACTCCTTTATTCTTTGATGGTTTAACTATAACAACTTAGAGTAGGTCTAAGACAAGTGGTTTGTTCGATTAATTTAAAAATGTGGTGTTTTCTCTGATAATAAATCCAGCCGCATAGCGTCATTCACTATGCCTACCAAGGCATTGCTGGTGGAAAGTTGCCAGATAAAATCTGCTAATTCTTCACTTGTATTAAAGTTTTTCCCATAAGGTTTTTGATAATCCACTTCCTGATTCTGACCGTCAGCAATCTTTGCCAGTGGCAAATCTATTCTCTGCCGATGGATAACTTAGAGAAAATCGATTTTTCTGGTGATTTTATTTCTGGTACGCCAAGTTTTTATAAATTTACCTTTGACGTGACTGAGATTGGCGATACTTTTATTGATTGTCGTGGCTGGGGGAAAGGTTTTGTTACTGTCAATGGGTTTAACATTGGTCGCTTCTGGGAGATTGGCCCGCAGGAGCGTTTATATATCCCAGGTCCTTTATTAAAGTTAGGTGAAAATGAAATAATTATTTTTGAAACGGAAGGGAAGTTTAGTGATAAGATTGTACTTTCAGATGAAGCTAAATTAGGATAGAAATCATAAACAAAAAGGAGTTAGCATATGTTTGATAAGCATAATCGCTTAGTATTCGTCGGTGACTCTATCACTGATTGTAATCGTAATTACAATACAACAATTGGTGCTGTCGATTCTCTAGGGGAAGGATATGTTAGTTTAATCAATGCTTATACCACAGCATTTCACCCTGAGAAAGAATTGATGATAATCAATCAAGGTGTTGGTGGTAATCGAGTAACGGATTTGAAAGCCCGTTGGCAGGAAATTTTAGCTTTGAAGCCTGATTATTTAACCATTATGATAGGAATAAATGATGTCTGGCGTCATTTTGATAACAAATTTACCCAGATAGAACAAGTTAATAAAATACTTTTTGAGCAGACTTATACAGAGCTTATCAAACAGAGCTTAGCCGCTCATTCAAAGATAATTTTGCTGTCTGCATTCATGCTAGAAGCAAATAATCTTGATCCGATGAAACAAATGGTCGCAGAATATAATGAAATCACAAAAAAGATTGCAGCTAATTTTTCATTGACATATATTGATATTCAAGCTGAAATGGACAAATTTACAGCAATTCAATCTTCTTATGCTCTATCGTCAGACCGTGTGCATCTGTCACTGCCTGGACATGCTATTATTGCAAAATCCTGGTTGGAAGCTGTGGATTTGGATAGATGAAATGTGGCTTCATATTAGCGGCATAGTTGATGACAAACTTATTTGTTTTACATCTATCAACAGCTTTCATAAACTCGCCACAAACGTTTCTAAATTTTACAATATAAAGTCCACAAAAAATTCATAACTTCAAGTTATTATGAACTCATCCCAATAAAACAAACCCAATAAAACACTTTTTCATTTTTTACTCCTAGCTCATCGGTCCCCGCCGATGGGCTCCTTTTTTGTCTACAGAAAAAAGGTTTTTTTGAAGAACATCGGGTCGTATACAGTTCAACTAAGAGTGGAACGGAAAATTGTATAAACGCTGTAGAAAGTTGAACTAGCATCCTAAACCCGTCAGTCCCCGCTGGTGGGTTTCCTTTTGTCTACAGTTATATCTCCAATTGACCAAACTAGAATGGAAATGATAGTATCAAAAAAGCCGCTATCTCTTTTTAAGACTGCATTCGCCGAACCATAGAGATAAATCTAGAGATGATAAGAAATTATTGCTAGTTTTTACTACTTCGATGACAAATACAAGTATTCTACTTATAAATATTAATCAGGAGGAGGTGTTATATCATGTCAAAAGCTAAAGTAATTGTTATTAGTGGTGTAACAGCTGGAGGAAAAACAACACTTATTCAACAGCTAACTAAAACTGTCCCACATTCAAGGGCTATTTCATTTGATGATTATAATATTGATGCTTTACCATCTGCACCGTCTTTCGATCAGTTTTTAGAAAATTCTAAAAAAGCTGTCAACCAGTATGACATTAGTGAATTATTAACTGATTTAACAGAAGCATTGGTCCAGTATAATTTTATCTTTATTGATTTTCCTTTTGGCTATGAACATGATAGTTTGAAACCATATATTGACGTTGTTATCTATTTGAAAACACCTTTAGATGTGGCTTTAGCTCGACTGGTTCTCAGAGATTATGCCAATAAAAGTAAGACAGATATTCTGAACTGGATGGATAGCTATTTGACTTATGCCCGTCCCATTTTTTTAGAGCAGGACCGATTAATCTCCTCAACTGCTGACCACATTTTAGATGGAACAGAGACTTTTGAAAAACATTTAAGCAAATTGAAAGACTTGCATGTTGTTTGAATTAAATTACAATCGCTAATGACTATTTGAAAAGAATTGAATCCAATATTAGTTGAATATTTCAATAGAAGTTGTCTATATAACTTTTTAAAACTAAAAACATAAAGGGTATGAACGAGGAAAAAATTTTGAATATTATCTAAATCAGCACATTAAAAATATTGATTTAAGTTGAACATCCGTACATTTTCAGCCCCCTCAAATGACAAGTTTCCAAAATTCCCCAAGACCAACCTAAAAAGAATCTCTCGTGTTAGTAAAACAGCACAAAAAAACTCGGCCCCTCGATATGGCCGAGCTTTAATACTTTTCGGAAGGATATTAGTAAGAAAGAATTTATTTGTACTTGATGCTCTTACACATGCAAAGTATTGTTTGAATTTCTATTTTATAAACAAAAATTTGGTTCATTAATAAAGATTAACACGTTTGTCTTAAATACTATTCACTTTTTTGTTGCTGCATTGCCTTCTTTGTTACGTATAAAATTACTTCTAGTTGAGCGATGATGCTGCTCATTTCGGTGATACGCATTCACTATTTTAAGGTTGCGATAAATACCCTACACGTATAATGCTTGGTGAATCTTGTTCAACTAACAATTTGTTGTTTACTGTTTCTGCTTGATCGAGAAATTCTTCCATTCTTACTAATAGTTCCTCCTTCCTTATGCTTAAAGTATAGCACAAAAAGAAAGCGTTTGCAAATAGAAAATTATAAGCAAAATTGTACTTTTTTTCAACAAAATTCTTTTGCGGTTTGATTAAATTCAATCATTTTTGTTGAACAACCCCTTTGAAACGTGCTACATTAATATAGGAAGCAACTTTATCAAAATATATTTTTGGGAAGTATTTTTTGATAAAACAAAGCTGATTAGCAGAAAATTACCGACGGCTGTGGAGTTGTTTTCAGTGAATGGCATAAAAATTGAAAAAAATTGGAGGAATAGGATGGAATTATACGAAAAAAATATTGAAGAGATTCTCACAGAAAATACCACGATAGAAACTGGGCTGAGCAGTCAAGAAGCACAAAAGCGTTTGAGCACATACGGCCGCAACCAGTTTGAAGAAGCGAAGAAGGATTCTTTAGCGAAAAAATTTCTACATAGCTTAGGCGACTTTACGACAATCATTTTGATTATTGCCGCCGTTATTTCTTTTTATACAGCCATTGCGACAGATCATGGCGATTATTTTGAAGGTATTTTGATTATCGCTATCGTTATTATTAATTCGGTTTTGACGATTGTTCAAGAAGGGAATGCTGAGAAATCTTTGGCGGCCTTGCAGGACATGAATAAGCAGACAACGCTGGTCAAACGAGATGGCCGAGTGGAAAAAATTGATGCCGAAGAAGTCGTGCCGGGGGATATTTTAGTTTTAGAAAATGGTGCGATGATTGTTGCTGATGGACGGATTGTTCAAGGCAATCAGCTGCGGCTGGATGAAGCTTCTTTGACGGGGGAAAGTGAAGCCGTTGAGAAGGACTTTACATTTGTTGCTGATGCGGACACGCCTTTAGGTGATCGCATTAATATGGTTTATAAAGGCACCACAGTAACCAACGGTCGGGGACAAGTTTTAGTTACTGCAACGGGTATGCAGACGGAGATGGGGAAAATTGCCGGACTGCTAAATGATGAAACGACCAGTAAAACACCGCTACAAATTCGTTTAAATCAATTAGGTAAACGAATTTCTATCGTTGCTTTAGCGGCCGCTGCTTTAGTTTTTATTATCGGTGAACTGCAGGGTGAACCGTTATTGGAAATGTTTATGACCTCAGTGTCACTTGCTGTTGCTGCCGTGCCGGAAACGTTGACGGTGATTGTGACCTTGACGCTGGCCTATGGCGTACAGCGGATGGCCAAGAAAAATGCGATTATCCGCAAGCTGCCCGCAGTTGAAACTTTGGGAACCGCCAGTGTGATTTGTTCGGATAAAACCGGTACACTGACACAAAATAAAATGCGGGTGCGGCGGGTTTGGACCCGCGGCGATGAAGTAACAGATACTGAAGATGCCATGACTGAAGAAGCGATGGAAGTGCTTAAAATGGCGGCGCTGTGTACCGATGTCATCGTTGAATATGACAATGATGATTTAATTGTCAAAGGAAATCCCACCGAAGCAGCCATCGTGCGGGCGGTGGAGGAAAATTACCACACTAAGATTCAATTAGAAGAAGAATTTCCCCGTGTGGCAGAACTGCCTTTTGATTCTGAAAGAAAAATGATGACCACCGTTCACAAGATGGGGAAAAAATATTTGTCGGTAACAAAGGGTGCCTTTGATGTTCTGCTGCCAAGATTTCATTATGGTGATGTCGAGCAGGCAGCTGTTGTAAATGACCGTTTTGGTAAACGGGCACTACGGGTGATTGCTGTCGGTTATGCTGTATATGATGAAATGCCGCAAGAGATTACCTCTGAAGCTTTAGAAAAAGATTTGAAGCTTTCTGGCTTAGTCGGCATGATTGATCCGCCCCGGCCTGAAAGTAAAGGTGCCATCAAGCGGGCAAAGCGGGCCGGCATCAAGACGGTTATGATTACCGGAGACCACATTGTAACGGCTAGTGCGATTGCCAAAGAATTAGGTATTTTAAAGAAAAAAACCGAAGCCATTACCGGTGCGAAAATGCGGGAAATGTCCGATGATGAATTAGTATCACGGGTGAAAGATTTTTCTGTTTACGCTCGGGTAACGCCGGAGGATAAAATCCGTATAGTCAAGGCGTGGCAAAAAACCGGCGCTGTTGTAGCGATGACCGGGGATGGCGTCAATGATGCGCCGGCTTTAAAAGCCAGCGATGTCGGAGCTGCGATGGGGATTACTGGAACGGATGTGGCTCAGAGTGCCGCGGATATGATTTTAACCGATGATAATTTTGCGACGATTGTCGATGCAGTAGCTCGAGGCCGGGCGGTGTATCGGAATATCCGCAAAGCGGTGAATTTCCTGTTGAGCTGTAATATCTCAGAAATTTTTATTGTGTTGATTTCAATGCTGTTGGGCTGGGGAGCACCATTTACGGCCGTGCAGCTGCTCTTCGTCAATGTTGTGGCAGATGGTCTGCCAGGTTTTGCTTTAGGGCGTGAACCTGCGGAAAAAGGAATTATGCATGAGCCGCCGATTCCCAAAAATGAGGGGATTTTTGCTCGTGGATTATGGCAGAAAATTGCTGTCAACGCTGCGATTTTCACCGTGGTTGCCCTTTTTGGTTTCTATCTAGGTAGCTTCGTGGATACGATTAGTCCTTGGGTTGAAGCCAGCCATGATGTTGGTCAGACAGTCGCTTTCCTTGTGCTAGCTTACTCGTCAATCCTACATGTTTTTAATGTCCGCAGCACTAAGTCGATTTTCCAAGTTAAACTTTCAACCAATAAATCTTTATTTGAAATGGCGGTTCTGGCTATCTTGATTACAACAGCGATTGCTTTACTGCCATTCACGCAAGGTTTATTTGGCTTAGTTCACATTAGTTTGAATCACTGGCTGCTAGTGGGACTGCTGTCGATTGTGCCGATTTTTGTTAATGAAATGATTAAATTCCACAATGCACCAGAAGTGGACGATAGCACTAGCTCAGTCATCGTTGAAGAAGACTAGTTGAAATATCTGGACTCTTTTAAATTTCTCCTAAAGAGAATGCCTAAAAAGAGTTCAGGTATTTTTTTGCCAATTAATATAGAAGGAAGCCGCTAAATCTTGCCCTTTTTTTAAGAAAGGCAAGGGCTCTTGCAATGGCTTAAAAAAGCAAGTATGATTAGTGCAGTTTGACATTTGCTCTAACTTGGATTAAAGCTGGCTTCTTCAAGTGCTGATTATTTTGCAGGGCAAAGTAATTGTTCATAGTAAAAGCCTTTTTATTCAATGTGGGACTGTGCATTAGATAAAATAAAATCAAATTTTTACAAATAGTAGCTGCAGAAAACTATTAAATAGTATAAACCTGCGCTGAGAGGTTTGGATGACCGCAAAAGCAAGGCCCAACTAGCTTGAGATTTTATTTGTAAAAAACTAATGACCCGGTATCACCAAGACAAATTCTTAAATCGTTTCAGAAAGTAGGGGACTCAATGACGGAACCAGCAATTCGTTACCGTTTAATCAAAAAAGAAAAGCATACAGGTGCGCGCTTAGGGGAAATAATTACCCCCCACGGCACATTTCCCACACCGATGTTTATGCCGGTGGGAACTTTAGCGACAGTTAAAACCATGTCGCCAGAGGAATTAAAAGAGATGGGCGCCGGGATTATTTTAAGCAATACTTATCACTTATGGTTGCGCCCTGGGGAAGACTTAGTGGCAGAGGCAGGCGGCTTACATAAATTTATGAACTGGGATCAGCCGATTTTAACGGATTCTGGCGGTTTTCAAGTTTTTTCTTTGGCGGATATGCGCAATATCGTTGAAGAAGGCGTGCATTTCAAGAATCATTTGAATGGCTCAAAGATGTTTTTATCACCGGAAAAGGCCATTGATATTCAAAATAAATTAGGCTCAGATATTATGATGAGCTTTGATGAGTGCCCGCCCTTTGATGAAAGCTACGATTACGTTAAAAAATCAGTGGAACGGACGTCCCGCTGGGCTGAGCGGGGCTTAAAGGCTCATGCCAATCCTAAAACACAAGGCTTATTTGGAATCATCCAAGGGGCTGGCTTTGAGGATTTACGAAAACAAAGTGCCCAAGATTTAGTCAGCATGGATTTTCCTGGCTATTCTATCGGCGGATTATCTGTCGGAGAACCCAAGGAAGAAATGAATCGGGTGTTGGATTTTACCACACCGTTGATTCCGGAAAATAAACCTCGCTACTTGATGGGGGTTGGTGCTGCAGATTCATTGATTGATGGTGTGATTCGTGGCGTTGACATGTTTGACTGTGTATTGCCGACAAGAATTGCCCGCAACGGCACCTGTATGACATCCCACGGTCGCTTAGTTGTTAAAAATGCGACCTTTGCCCGAGACTTTGGTCCAATTGACGATAATTGCGATTGCTATGTTTGTAAAAATTATAGCCGAGCATACATCCGTCATCTGATTAAATGCGATGAAACCTTTGGCATTCGTTTGACCTCTTATCATAATTTGTATTTCCTATTAGACTTGATGAAAAAAGTTCGCCAAGCAATTATGGATGATAATTTGCTGGAATTTCGGGCTAACTTTTTTGAAGAGTACGGTTTTAACAAAGTAAATGCGAAAAGTTTTTAAAAAATCACCGGAAAGACTAGTGTAAACCGTTTTTTTTTGCTACAGTTATTCTTGTGAACAAAAAAAGCGAGGTGAGAATACATGGCAGGACTTATGCCTTTAATCCTTTTAGTTGCGATGGTTGCAATGTGGTGGTTTATGAGCCGCAGCCAAAAGAAACAGCAGCAGGAACGGCAAAATCAATTATCAGCGATGAAACCTGGTGATAAAGTGGTTACAATCGGCGGGTTGCATGGTGTGTTATCAGAAATTAATCCGAGTACAGTTATTATTGACTGTGAAGGAATCTTTTTAGAATTTGAAAAGAGCGCCATTCGGACAGTTAAATCTGCTGAAGCGACTGAACCAGTTGCAACAGTTGCAGAAGCGACTGAAGTAATCGAAGAAACACCAGAAACAACTGACGATACTGAAACCAAAAACTAAATCAGCAACATTACTGATCTACGAAAGCTTCAGGCAAATTTTTTGTGCTGAAGCTTTTTTTGTTTTTATAATCGCATGTAAAGAAGGGGGAATAATTTTGGCGAAGCTAACTTGGATACAAAAAATTATTTTAAAACAGGCCGTAAAAAAGAAAATTCAATCTTTCACAAGAGCTGGCTATCAAGAAATTCTGCAGCCTGAATTATTAGAATTTTTACTTGAATATCGTTGGAAACGCCGCAAAATCAATGATTTGCATGCGCGTTTGCAGGATTTAAAAAAAGTCACTGCCAATGATTTTTTTGATTATCAGCAGCTTAAAATTCAAACCTCCGCAAAAACCTTAGCTGAATTGGATGATTTTTCAGATTTATTCTAAGTTTTCTGTTAAAAAAATTTTAAAATATATAACAAAGAAAATTTTCTCTTTTGAAAACGGTATCTTTGTTGTTAGCTCGCAATTCCTATGATAGCAGTCTTTCTTGAAGTAAAATTTCTAGTGAAAATAATCACAAAAAACTATTTACAAACCTAAAATGATGTTGTATATTATGTATGTGAAATAGTTAACAAGAAATTTTTGAAGATAAATTTTAGGAGGACTATCATGGCTAAAGTAATTACAGAAGAAAAAGTAGATGTTCAAGGAGTCATCGATGAGTTAGCATTGAAAGCAAATGTTGCTTTGAAAGAATTAGAAACTTTTGACCAAGCAAAAATTGACCACATTGTACATGAAATGGCAATGGCGGCTTTAGATCAACATATGCCATTAGCAAAAATGGCAGTAGCCGAAACTGGCCGGGGAATTGTTGAAGATAAAGCAATTAAAAATATGTATGCTTCTGAATATATTTGGAACAGCATCAAAGATAATAAAACAGTTGGTGTCATCAGCGAAGATAAACAAAAAGGTTTAATTGAAATTGCTGGCGGCGTGGGAGTTGTCTGTGGTGTTACACCAACAACTAACCCAACTTCAACTACTATTTTTAAAGCGATGATTGCTTTAAAAACTGCAAACCCAATTATTTTTGCTTTCCATCCAAGCGCTCAAGCATGTTCGGCTGAAGCAGCTCGCATCGTCAGAGATGCAGCGATTGCCGCTGGTGCTCCAGAAAACTGTGTGCAATGGATTGAACAACCATCAATTGAAGCAACTTCAATGTTGATGAACCACCCTGGCGTTGCAATTGTTTTAGCAACTGGCGGACCTGGCATGGTGAAATCAGCTTACTCAACTGGTAAACCAGCTTTGGGCGTGGGTGCTGGTAACGTTCCTGCTTACATTGAAAAAACAGCTAAAGTGAAACGGGCCGTTAATGATTTAATCGTTTCAAAAACATTTGATAATGGTATGATTTGTGCTTCTGAACAAGCTGTCATTGTCGATAAAGAAATTTATGCATCAGTAAAAGCTGAATTTGAAGCGCATCAAGTTTACTTTGTAAAACCAAATGAATTAAGCAAATTAGAAGATGCTGTGATGAACGAAGGCAAATATGCCGTTGATCCATCAATCGTTGGTCATTCAGCAGAAGAAATTGCAGCTTTGGCTGGCATTAAAGTGCCAAGCGGAACGAAAATGCTGATTGCTGAACTTGAAGGTGCTGGAGCGGAATATCCATTATCCCGTGAAAAACTTTCTCCAGTTTTAGCGATGATGAAAGCTAAAACTACCGCAGACGCTTTTGATTTATGTGAAGCAATGTTGGAATTAGGCGGCTTAGGCCATACAGCCGTTATCCATACTGAAAATGAAGACCTGCAAGTTCAATTTGGTATTCGAATGAAAGCTTGCCGGATCTTAGTTAATACGCCATCAGCTGAAGGCGGAATTGGTAATATTTACAACGAAATGATTCCTTCATTAACATTAGGTTGTGGTTCTTACGGCCGGAATTCAGTTTCCCGTAACGTGTCCGCTGTTAACTTAATCAATGTCAAAACTGTGGCGAAACGGAGAAACAACATGCAATGGTTCAAATTACCACCAAAAATTTTCTTTGAACAAAACTCATTATTATACCTTGAAAAGATGGAAAATCTTGAAAGAGTAATGATTGTTTGTGACCCAGGCATGGTGCAATTCGGCTACTGTGATACGGTTCGTGAAGTGTTAGCTCGTCGCTCAAATGATGTTAAAGTTGAAGTTTTCTCTGATGTTGAACCAAATCCTTCAACAGATACAGTTTATGCCGGAACTAAAATGATGGTTGATTTCAAACCTGATACGATTATTGCATTAGGTGGCGGTTCTGCAATGGATGCTGCGAAGGGCATGTGGATGTTTTATGAACACCCAGATACTTCATTCTTCGGCGCAAAACAAAAATTCTTAGATATTCGCAAACGGACCTACAAAATTGACAAACCAGTGAAAACTCAATTTGTTTGTATCCCAACAACTTCTGGTACTGGTTCTGAAGTAACACCATTTGCGGTAATCACTGATAGTGATACACACGTTAAATATCCTTTAGCTGACTACGCTTTGACACCAGATGTTGCCATCGTGGACCCTCAATTTGTCATGTCAGTACCAGCTTCAGTAACGGCTGATACAGGGATGGACGTTTTAACACACGCAATTGAATCATATGTTTCTGTTATGGCATCTGATTACACTCGCGGTTTAAGCTTACAAGCAATCAAATTAGTCTTTGATTACTTAGAAAAATCTGTGAAAACGCCTGATATGGAATCACGGGAAAAAATGCATAATGCATCAACAATGGCTGGTATGGCTTTTGCAAATGCCTTCTTAGGAATTTGTCACTCTGTTGCCCACAAAATTGGTGGAGAGTACGGCATTCCTCACGGACGGACAAACGCAATCTTATTGCCACACATCATCCGTTACAATGCGAAAGATCCGCAAAAACATGCGATGTTCCCTAAATATGATTTCTTTAGAGCGGACACTGACTATGCAGATATTGCGAAATTCTTAGGCCTTAAAGGTAAAAACACTCAAGAATTAGTCGACGCTTTAGCAACTGCTGTCTTCGAATTAGGTCAATCTGTCGGTATCGAAATGAACTTGAAAGCTCAAGGTGTAACTCAAGTCACTTTGGATACAACCGTTGACCGGATGGCTGAATTGGCTTATGAAGACCAATGTACAACAGCAAATCCAAAAGAACCATTAATCAGCGAACTGAAACAAATTATTGTGGATGCTTATAATGGGTAAAGTTTAAATCTGAAATACAAAAATTCCTGAGGGAGCAATCCTTCAGGAATTTTTTTAGTCTTAACTTTTTTAAGGATAGAACACGGGTCAAACAAACACCACAACTTCATTCACCTGAATCTTAGGGTCCAAAGATTGTACGACTGGACAATTTCGCTCAATCAAGCGAATTGCTCGAGTGGCCTTGGCTTGCTGTTCAGGAGAGACATTTTTTAAATAGAAGGTAACCGTGACGGATGCTAGTGGCCGTGTTTTACCATCTTCTTGACGAGTATAAGCCAGCTGAACGGTTTCGATATGATAATCAATGTGCGAGTTGGTCAAAACTTGGCGGTAAACGGCGGCACTGCAACCGCCAATGGCAATCACGAGGGTTTCTAAGGGTGAATAGCCTACGTCCTTTTTCAAAATCCAATTGCCATCTGGATGAATGACTTCAAGGTTATCGTTAATTAATTTAATTTCCATGGAGAAGCTCCTTTACTTTTGTTCAAGAATTTATTTTCATTCATTATACAAATAGTCCTAAGCAGAAAACAACTAATCTGAATGGAAGATTTTCCAGATAACCTAGGAGGATTAAATTTTTAGCAGCAAAAAAGCTGATGCAATACCATCAGCTTTAGCGCATACTATATTTTTTTAAATCGATATTTCTTGCTTCAGCCCATTCTTTGGGTTGGCCGGAGAGAATGACTTGTTTTTGCTGCAGCTCTTGCAGATTTTTAGCACCCACAAGGGAGAAGAGTAACCGCAGTTCCTCTTGCCAGCTGGTTAAGAGTTCAATCGTTTTGTCGACGCCATCTTTGAGCAACGAATTTAAAATCGTTGCGGAAACACCAACTGCTTGAGCACCTAAGGCAAGTGCCTTGAAAATGTCATAGGCGTTGCGAACGCCGCCGGAGGCCAGCAGGGTAGCATCTGTTGGGAAAACCACTTCGTTAGCTTCTAATAAGGAGATAACGGTCGATTGGCCCCAATTATTTAAATAGGCCAGCTCTCTTTTGGGGCGACGGGCATTTTCGATTTGTGTGAAGCTGGTGCCACCTTGGCCGGCAACATCGATGATTTTAACGCCTAATTCGAGTAGCTGAGCAATCGTTTCCCGGGACATGCCGAAGCCGACTTCTTTAACGATAACAGGCACGTCTAAGTTATGCACAATTTCCTGTAAACTAGCCGACCATTGTTCAAAATGGCGGTCGCCTTCGGGCATCACTAATTCCTGAGGCAAATTTAAATGAATTTGCAGGCCGTCCGCCTTTAAGCCAGTGACGGCTTTTTTAGCTTTTTCTAAATCGGCATCAGCCCCGACATTAGCCAAAACGATTCCATCGGGATTGTTTTCTCTTAAGGAAGTAAATGTCGGCCACAACGTTTCATCTTTAATGGCAGCGCTGACGGAGCCGGTGGCAATCATCAGACCGGTTTCTTTGGCAATCAAGCCTAGGTCGTGATTGATTTTACCAGTTTTTTCACTGCCGCCGGTCATGGCATTGATGTAAAAAGGGCAAGTCAAAGCAAAGGGACCGACCGTGGTTGCCAAATTGACTTGGTCCACGTCGGCTCCTTGTAAGGAATGATGAAGGAAGCGGACCGCATCAAAATCGTTGGCATGTTCTTTATGAAAAGCTTTTGCTAATGATACGTGTTCGTCTTTACGATTCATCGGTTAATCCTTTCGTTTTTCTGAAAAATAGACATGTAGTGGCAAAGGAGTGATATCGGCATTTTCCCAAGTGCTCATCAAAGGTAAAATCCCAGATTTTTGGCTGGTAATCACAATGCCACAATCACCGCCGCCAGCGCCTGAAGATTTGGCAGCTCCTTCATTTTCTTCGGCTAAATCACAGAGCTGTTTTAAAGCGGGCGTTTCAATCACCACGCCAGTAATCGAAGTTAATTCCTGCAAGAGATGACGATTTTTACGAATCATCTGTTGGATTTGTTTAATATTATTTTGGCGGAAGCCCTCAATCATTTTTTCCACGCAGGCTTTGCTGTCGGCTAAAAATTGCGTATAGCGCTGCTGCTGTTGTTCTCTAGAATGATGGACCTGATCCACTAAATCGGAGGTTGAGGCCGGGCTGCCGGTCCAACCGATTAACAGGCGCAAATCTTTTGGCGCCTGCAGAGGCTGAATTGATAATTGCGGCCAGTCCATCGCGACTAATTCCGCAACGGAATGCTGGCTATAAGCTTCTGCCAGCCAATCGTGGTCAAAGGTTGAGAAGGCTAACCAACCGCCGTAGCAGCTAGCGGCAATATCGCCGCAGGAACCATTGCTGGCTACTTCGTGGTGGGCTAGGGCTGCCAGTTTAAAAATGGTCAGCCGATCTAAGTTTAGCTGATAGAACTCATTTAAAGCTTTGACCGTCGCTACCGTCACTGCACCGCTGGAACCTAAGCCGTATTTGCGGCCATTAGAGCTGTCCAGTTCGCTGGTGACTTTTAAATCAAAAAAGCGCAGAGTGGTCTCGTGCTCTAGAGCATATTTTTCAGTTAGGCGTATCGCCGCCAAAATATAATGAAAGGGATTGTCCCGGATATCTAAGACAAGCTCGCCTTTTTTGCGGGTCCAACGCACAGGCAAATCACTGTACTGGCCAGATTGAATGCTGCCGTTGCGTTTGGCTTCATTCATTGAGACTGTGACAAATTGGTCGACAGCAACAATAATTGCTGGATGACCTGCTTCGACAACCGCATACTCACCGGCAATATATAATTTTCCTGGGGCAGATACTTCAATCATCTTCTCATTTCCTTTGTAAAAAAATTTTGGCAGTTGTCGCAGTCTAACATCTAACAAACAACTCATCATGGCTATTCTATACTTAATAGTTTAATCTTTTATAAAATTTCTAAACCGGGACCAGCTGCTGCACTGATAATTTGTTCCGGAGAAAAAGTTTGTTTCAATTCCTCTATCAGAGCGGGAACTTGGTTTTTTTTGGTTAAAATTTTAACATTGGGTCCAGCGTCCATCGTAAAGTAGCAGTCAAAGCCCGCTGTCCGCAACTCCCGCACGCGATTCATCGCCACCAGACTGTTCGGAGACCAATAAGTAAATGGCGGCTGTGCACCTAAAGTTGTTGCGTGCATCTTTAATCCATTAGCTTCTGTGGTTTCTCCAAGCAATTTGAAATCTTTTTGAGCGATTGCCTTTTTGGCAGTTTCAATATCTTCATTGACGGCCTTCAACCAGCCGTCGTAAAAAACCGAAGTCTCCACCGTCCGTTGCATGCCATCACGACTGGAGACATCTTTTTGTTGGTCATTGATTAAAATAAAAATCATCGCCAATTCGTTTTCCCAACCAGCAGCTTCAATCGGCACAGCAAAAGACGTTTCATCGGAATCGCCTTTTTGCCATTCTGCAAAACCGCCGAAGATACTGCGACAGGCCGAACCGCTGCCTTTTCGGGCAAAGCGGGACAATTCAGTCGGCGTCATCTGTAAATCTAGAGCTTCATTACAAGCCCCGGCTAAAGCCGCTAATCCGCTGGCTGAAGAGGCGAGGCCGGCTGCTGTCGGAACAAAATTTTGGCTCTCGACTTTGGCAAAGTCAGTCGTCTTGCCGAGCTTGCGGGCGCGATTTAGAAATTGAATAATTTTTTTGTTTTCAGCGGCGCTTTGGACAGCGCCGTTTAAATAGAAACTATCGGCAGTAAACTCTTTTGAAAAAGTGACCTGCGTTTCACTGTAAAAGGCATCAAGGGTTAACGAAAGTGAGCTGTTCATTGGAATAATCAATTCTTGATCGGCTTTGCCCCAATATTTTATCAAAGCAATATTGGTATGGGCGCGGGCTTTTCCCTGTCTCATTTTTGATACACTCCTAATCCTTGAATCCATGTTTGTTTGGCGCCGGCTTTTTCTTGGGCTGCGGCGATTTGTTTGGCAGTCGCTAAATCCTCTGCTAAGGCAATCAGACAGCCACCTCGGCCGCCACCGGTTAATTTTGCACCGAGGGCGTTGTTGGCAATCGCCGTGTCCGTCAATAAATCAAGGGCATCGTTACTGACACCTAAGGCTTTTAAATTGCGATGAGCTTTTGTCATCAAGCTGCCTAGTAAGGCGGGTTGATTTGAAATAATTGCTTGTTTCGCATCTTTGGCTAATTGCCCTAAAATGTGAATAAGCTCTGGTACTGCTGGGTTTTCTTGATATTGTTTAGCAACATCGGCTACGGCTCCACGGGTTTTTCCTTTAATACCCGTGTCTGCGACGACTAAATAGGCATCGACATTCATTGGAAAGGAACTTAATTCCTGCCATTTAATAAAGTAAAGAGGATTTGGTCCGCTGGTTGCGGCCGCATCAATACCGCTGGGATTTCCGTGGGCAATTTTTTCTGATAAATTGACAAAGTCCAATAATTCTTGATCAGACAAATCAGTTTTTTGATAGTCAAAATAGCCCCGGGTAATCGCCACGGCAGTTGCTGCGCTGGAGCCCATGCCTCGTTCAGCCGGAATGGTACTGGTAATTTCCAAATGAATGCCCGTTTGCTGCTGGAATTTTTCCTGCAAAGCCGTGATTAATGCTTGAATATTTTTCAAAGGGGCGGGCACATCGGCCAACTTGCCGGAAAAATAAATAGAGTCGAGAGAGTTTTCTGGTCCATCCGTAATTTGTGTCTGAATGTGGGTCGCGAGAAACGGCATCGCAATCGCCGGTTCGCCATATACGACAGAATGTTCTCCCATTAAAATAATTTTTCCTGTTGCTTTGCCAAGACCTACTGCTTCCATTGCAAGAAAGACTCCTTATTTAGCTTCCATTTTAGGGAAGTTTTTGGTAATGTTTCAATTTTGTAAGAAACCATGCTTTCCTATTTTATGCTAGGTCTTTGGATTCTGACAAGTAAAAGTTACAAACATTAAGGGAATCCCAAAAATTTTTAATAAAAAATAAGCCTTTCTTGAAAGTATTTGCGATTGACGATTTTTTTCGAAGGGCGTATAGTAAGTTGGTTGTGTGGAAACTTTTTAAGAAGAGAGCTGGAGGTTAATGAGCGTGATAGTATTAGCAGGAACGATTGGGGCAGGAAAATCTAGTTTGACAGCGATGTTGGCCAAACGGTTAAACAGTCAAGCCTTCTATGAATCCATTGATGATAATGAGGTGTTGCCATTATTTTATGCCAACCCTGAACAATATGCTTTTTTACTACAAATTTATTTTTTGAATCGTCGTTTTGATAGTATCAAACAGGCGATGAAGGATGATGATAATGTTTTGGATCGTTCAATCTATGAAGATTCACTACTGTTTCATTTAAATGCCGATTTAGGTCGGGCAACGGAAACTGAAGTCAAGGTCTACGACGAATTATTGGCCAACATGATGGAAGAACTGCCCTTTGCTTCAGAAAAGAAGCACCCAGACTTATTGGTTCACATCAAAGTCTCCTTTAAGACGATGCTGGAACGAATTCAAAAGCGGGGCCGAGAATACGAACAGCTGGAGTTTGATCCCAGCTTGTATGATTATTATGAAGAATTAAATCGCCGCTATGATTCATGGTACGACAACTACAATGAAAGTCCTAAAATTCAAATTGATGGCGACCGCCATAATTTTGTGGAGGACCCTCAAGCGCAGGAATTTGTGATGCGCTTAGTGGAGGAAAAGTTGGCGGAGATTCGCGGGAATGTTGTGATTTAAGATCGCTGAAACTGGATTGTTTTTTTATATAAGAGCAAAAAACAAGATGGCCTGAAGAAAAAGGCTATCTTGTTTTTTTTTACTCATTATAAATATAGTTTTTTATATAGTTGACTTCCTCGTATGGAATTGCAACAGAGTAGAAAGTTTCTATAGGTAAAAAAGCTTCTTTAAATTTTTGATAGAAGGTCTGATCGAAATCAGCTTGTTGGTCTGTTGATTCGATTTCTTCATCAATCGTACGAATTAATCTTTCAATCATGCAGCATGTATGGATGTACAATCCAAAGCTAGTGTTGATTGGGAGAGTAAATTTTAAAATATTTTGGATATCATCAATTGCTTTTGTAACCAGTGAGAGGAGTTTCACGGGGTTTAAAATAGTTAATTCATTAACCAAATTAGTCAATGCAAATTCATTTAAGAGATTTTTACTTAATAGACGCAGTTCCTTATCGGTAAAAATATCAGATAATACATAGCTTAAAAAAGATAAAGAATTATTTGCAATTAAATCTCCAATTGAAATAAATGGTATATGAGAAATATTTGGATCAAGGGTACCAATAATAAATTTTATCTCATTATTTTCTAGAAATGACTGTGAAAGGCCAACTGTTGCCAATTCATTATAGTTGATAGTGTGGACGGATAACTTAGAATTTTCAGGAAAGGCTTTTTCTAAGATTTGTTTTATTTTTTTATCTGTTTCTGGACCGGCAGCCGAAGAACAGAGAATAGTATTATTTTTAGTGCTTTTTTGGACAATCTGCGTCTGAAAAGCTGATGCTGCTTCATGAGCATTACTTTCAATTAATGTGATATGACTCTTTTGCAACAAATCATTGCCAATCGTGAGACCGACAGGTGGATTTATTGTGTCAATAAACAGGATGTTTGAATGAATTTCAGTGAGATTATCCTTCAGACTTGCCAAACTCCCCATATCGGACATGATAACTATCGTTTCTGCAGTTTTTTTAGAACTAAGCCATTTCTCTAAATAGAGCAAGGCCTCTTTTGAATTTGCGTCTAAAGGGAGGTTGATACTATCAAAAAGATAACTATTCAATAATTGATTGATAGTCTTTGCTATTTCTGTTGCCACAGATTTTCCATGGGCCATAATCAAGCCGATAAAATCATTTTGTGTACTGCTTATTGAGAAAATCTCGATATAGCTTAACAAACAGAGTTTAGCTACTTCTAAGATTAATGTATTTGGGAAATTTAAACGATCAGCTAAAACAGTTGATAATTGGAGCTGCTTGTTTAGTTGGATATCCAGTTTTATTATTACATCTTGAAAAAATGATTGCTTCACCTCAATCTCATCTGAGACCTCATTGTAAAGCCGATCCAAGATATAGAGCAATTTATGGAAATCTTCATTAGTTTCAGCGAAAGAATAGAAACTGCTGTCGTCCATCTCAAACTGTTGGTTGAAAATTTTTTTTGATTGCTGAATCCAGTCAGTTGGCTTCGAAGCCACAGGTACAGGAGAATTTTCTAAATATATTTTAAAAAGCTCCCAGTTTTTCTTAAAGAATAGATTTAACTGTTGTCGATCGGAAGGCTCGTTTATTTCTAAGCAATTCAGCTCAAGTTCCTTCACCAAAGTAGTCCAAGGAGAAAAGATTTGTGCAACGGCAACTAAATCCGTGGCTCCTCGATAAGTTAGTGGGCGGAAGGAGTCTTGTGGTATTGACTCTTGATGGGTACTTATTAAATCACTTAAGTCGATATTAATCTGTTTTTCAGACGATGCAAAACTCTCCTTAGCAATTGCTAGACGCAGGATATTTTTAAACTCGCCAATATTTCCTGCAAATGTCGCTTTTAGTAGATATTCAATAAGTTGGTTACTAATTTTAATTTCTTTATTTACCTTTTGCTCTTCTCTTTGAATTAGATTTGAGATTAAGGAAAGTTTTTCATGATGAGTTCGTTCAGCTAAGCTAGGTACTGTTAAAATCACTGGAATTCTTCTTAAAAATGTGGTTAAAAAGTTATCGCTAGGATATTCCGTAGTCGCAAAGAGGAATCTGACCTCAGCTGTATGCCATTTTTCGTTGTCTCCCAATCGATGATATTTTTTTGTATCCATAAATTGGAATAATTTTTCCTGACAAGAAGGAGTCAGACAATGAATCTCATCCAAAAAAAGATAGCCTTGATTCGCTTCTTCGATAATTCCTGCAGTGTCCTTATATGCACCAGTATAAGCTCCTTTGACAAAGCCAAATAAATTGGCTAAAAACAACTCTGGATTATTTGCGTACTCACTACAATTGATATGGATAAATGGTGCAGTGACCTTTATTTGCCCTTCATATTTGGAATATTGATAAATTTTTTCGGCCAAAAATGTTTTTCCTGTGCCAGACTCTCCCACCAACATAATTGGCAAACCTTGTTTGGAATACGCTGCAGCAGCTTTGCATTGGAAAATAATGTTTGCCAAACTATATGCATGACCAATTACCTCTGAAAAAGGATCTTGATTATGAGTTTGGAGATTCCGTTTTAATTCCTCTAGGGTATCGAATTCTGTTTTAAGTAATAAGTTGTTAAAAGCTAATTCTATTTTTTTCTTAGGGAAAAAAAGGACGGGTCGAGAATTGATTTTAATAGCGAGATTATCTTTGACTAGCTGATTCAAATAGCTAGAAGCCCGATTCCTGCTTATAGATAATTCTTGGGCTAAGATATTGGCATCTAAGTTATCGACGAACGACGCATCGAAATATTTTTCTAAAATAGTTAGTATTTGATCTTCCATTGGATGTATCCCCTTTCAAAATTTATGCTAACACATCTATAGTAAAGCGTAAATAGTGTCCAAAAAAAGATTTAGTGTCCATTGAGGTGGCGATTACACTGCAATAAAAGGTGTTTGGGAGTTGGCATGCTTCTTGCTTATATATAATCAAATAAGGAAATTGGAGGAAAAATTTATGACAGTTGTAGGAGCAAGAGTTGATAATCGATTGCTACATGGAATTGTGGCCACTCAGTGGGCACCGCAATCGGGTGCTAGCCGAGTAATGGTAATCAATGATGATGTGGCTAACGATCCAATTTTAAAAGAGAGTATGAAATTAGCTAGACCGAGTGGTATGGCAATCTCAATCATTACTGAGGAAACAGCGTTAGCAAATTTTAAAGCTGGCAAATATGATAATCAAAAAGTATTTGTAATTGCTAAAACACCTGAGATATTTTTGAATATCTTGGAAATTCCTATTACCATTCCGGAATTAGTTTTAGGGGGCACAGTTGTTTCCGAAAAAGAAGATAGCATCAAGGCTTCGAAAAGAGCTTACGTCGAGCAAGAACAAATTTCGACATATAAAAAAATATTGGAAAAAGGTACGAATATTTTAGTTAAGTTTGTTCCATCAGATAAAGACATCAAGTTGAGTTCATTATTATAAGAAAGGATGAGGACATATGGAATTATCAATACTTCAAATTATCTTAATTACTTTGCTGGCGTATGTGAAAGTGATTGAGTGGGGGACTACTCAGATAACTGCTTTTAACACAGTAATCTATGGCTTTTTGACAGGTTTAATCTTAGGTGATGTTAGTACAGGGTTAGCAGTAGGGGCAACCTTACAACTAATGTCTTTAGGTGTTGTGGCTGTTGGAGGAGCATCCATGCCGGATTATCCCGTAGCAGCAATTATTACTACAACAATTGCGGTTACTACTGGTCAAGGAATTGCTGCCGGTCTAGCTTTGGGACTACCTGTAGGAATGTTAGGTGTTCAGCTGGATATTATTTGGAAATTATTTAATGGTTTTATTACGAGAAAAGCGATGGAGTATGCAAGAAGAAAAGATTTCGGAAAAATGTTAAGAATTACTCTTGTATCGACATTTTCGATGGGCTTGACGGCTGCCGTTCCAGTCTTTTTATCAATTACATTAGGTGTTAGTGTCGTTAGTCAGCTGTTAGAATTCTTACCGGATTGGTTTACAAGTGGCTTACAAGTCGCTGGTGGAATGTTACCGGCTGTTGGTATTGCCATGCTGCTAATGTATATGCCTGTTAAGAAACTATGGAGTTATTTAGCAATCGGCTTTGTCTTATCAGCTTATCTAGGAACACCGGTCCTAGGTGTTGCAATCATCGGAGCAGCTTTAGCATTTGAATTTTATAAAAGAGTTATTAATAGTAGTGGAGATAATCAACAAGTGATAGGAGTTGACATGGAAGATGAATAATCCAAATACAAACGGTGTGTTAACAAAAAAAGATTTAAAAAAGGTTGGTAATCGCTGGTTTATCGGAGTTTCAACTTTCAACTATGAAACTCAGATGGCGCCTAGTGTAGTATATGCACTTTTTCCAGCATTAAGAAAAATTTATGACAATGATGATGACTTACTAGAATCAATTGAAAACCATTATAAATACTTCAATACGCATCCCTGGATTGCTAATATTGTACTAGGTGCTGCACTAGCAGTTGAAGATGAGGGGAAATTGAACAGTTTGGAAGCCGTTCAAGATTTGAAAGTTGGTTTGATGGGACCTTTGGCTGGAATTGGTGATACTATTATCTGGGCAATGCTACCAACTATACTTGGTTCTATTGCAGCCTCTATGGCCCAAGAAGGTAGCCCGATTGGTGTCTTTATCTGGGTGTTAATTTACGGCTTGTCTTTATTTATTCGTCCTAGCTTGTATGAATTTGGTTATAAACAAGGAGCCAAGTTAATCACGCAGATGGGGAGTCAACTAAGTGCTTTTACCGATGCAATTTCTGTTCTCGGATTAGCTGTAGTTGGAGCGATTATTCCTACTACGATTAAACTCTCTACGGGTTTTGTATTTAAAAATGGAGATGTTGAACTTGAACTGCAGTCAATGCTGGACCAAATACTACCAGCTTTACTTCCGGTTCTCTTAGTAGGGCTAATCTATTTCTTAATGTCTAAAAAACATATTAAAATGACGACGATTATTCTGTTGGTAATAGCAGTTGCTTTGTTGGGAGCTTTTTTAGGGGTATTTACAGTTTAAGAGGAGAGATGTCATCTGATAGAAGTAGCAATTAAAAAAATATCAATTAACCCAACCGGTTATAAAGTTTATATGCCAGGTTATCCTCGACTGCAAGAGGCGCAAGGGATACATGATGATCCTGAAGCAGTTATGTTACTATTAAAATCAAATGGTACTGAAATTCTTTTTGTCAGTGTAGACGTGGTCATTGTCACAAAAGATCGAGCAGACAAGTTAAGAGAATTAATTTCTCGCAAAAATAAAATTCCCATGAATCAGATTTTTGTTGAAGCAACTCATACACATTCAGGGCCAAGTGGTTTTGATACGATGATAAAGATTCCAGACGACAATGAAAATAGTTGCTTTTTTACTTGGTCGATTAAAAAAATCCAAGAATCTGTTAATCAATTACGAGAGAATCTACAACAGGTATCTGCGGAAATATGTGAAACAACCAGTCAAGGGTTCTATAGCAATCGAATAGACGCAAGAAAAAAGTATAATAATAAAATATGGATTCTAAATTTTATCAATTCTGAAGATAAAATTATAGCAGGTATGCTAAATATAAATGTGCATTCAACTGTAGTTGGTCCAGAAAATACTTGGATTTCCAAGGATTTGATTGGCAGTATCAGAGAAACCTGTTATCAAGAACTCGGTGTACTTTATTATGCTTTTCCAGGAGCTTGTGGGGATGTCTCAAATCGGCATAACCGGCAAGGGAATGATTTCGCTGAATTAAGTCGAGTGGTAAAAGGAATCACAAGCCAAATTATAGATGCGAAGGATTTCAAAAAGATTACGATGGATTATCAGCAGATCCAGGCATTTTCTTACATCATCGATTATGATAATCAAACTAACTTTCCAGCTTATCATGAGTCCTTAACTAGGATTGACAGCATTCTAAATGCGCCAGAGACACTTAGCTTTGATGAAATTAAACTGAAAAAATCTGAAAAGAGTGCCCTTGAAAGTAAATTAATGACAAAGCATGTGCATATGGACGTAGAGATGGTGAAGATTGATTTTGGGGAGATTATCTTAATAACCTTTCCGGGGGAATTGTCTTCAAAATTAGGCGAGATAGTAGCAGATAGTTATACTCCTGAAATCGCGCTAATTCTCGGGTATACAAATGATTTTCACATGTATTTTATGGAGAAGGAATTATACGGAAAAACATACGAGACAATCGCTTCGTTGGTTCCTGAAGGTGAACCAGAAAAAATAGTTGAAAGGATGTCCAAAATATGAGGAAATTTTTAATAGCCACCCACCGGAGTATGGCTGAGGGTATTAAGGATACAGTCAATTTTTTTACTGGGTCAACTTATGATATTAGTGCTTTATCGGCATATATGGATAACAATGAATTACAGTCTGATGAAATCAACGATTTCATTCCACTATCTGCAGATGATGAATTAGTCATTTTTACGGATATTGCTTCAGGCAGCGTGACCCAAAAGTTTTATCCTTATCTAAAACAAGAAAATATTTTTTTGGTAAGTGGGATTAACTTGCCGATAGTCCTGTCAATCGTGTTAGCTACAGATCAAAAGTTAAGTTATCAAAAAATTGACGAATTGATTCGAGAAGCAAAGGACCAGATTGTACAAATTAAGTTAGAAGAAACTGTAAATATCGATGATGAGTAAAGATTGTTTTGTTATGTACAAAAGGAGTGAAGTGCTTTGAAAATTAACGAAATTATTACGAAATTAAAAGGGTATTACTCTGGAATTGATTTTAATGGTCAAATAATAGATGAAGAGACAACTAGAGACAAAGTTCTATTTGGCTCCGAAAAAATAGACATAGAATGCACTGGGATTGTAACATGCTGCTGGGCTTCAGCAGAGGTAATTAAAAAAGCTGGTGAATTGAATGCCAATTTAATAATTTGTCATGAAGCTCTTTTCTGGAATCATGGAGATCGTACTGACTGGCTCAAAGAGAACGAAACATATCTCGAAAAGAAACAATTATTAGAAGAAAACAAGATTGTGGTATGGCGTAATCATGATTATATTCATTCAGGTTTTCCTCTAAATGGGGCAGGGTATGTGGACGGAATTTTTTATGGCTTAGCCAAGAAACTAGGCTGGGAAAGTTATATTCAAGAGGACAAAAAATTAGTCACAAGTTTTTTGTTACCTGAAACGACTGTCGAAGAAGTTGCCAACGATTTTATTCAAAAACTTAATTTAAATGGGGCAAAGATAATCGGAAACTCTAAGACGAAGGTGAGCAAGACCTTCATTTGTGCCCATGTAATGGGGGAGCACGATCGTGAACTAATCACTCTGGCTGAAAAAGAAAAAATTGAGCTACTAATTGCGTTGGAACTAATAGATTATACTTTAACTGAAAACATCCATGACCGTAGCTTTCTTAATCAAGATAAAGCAATTTTAACTGTCGGCCACTTCAACACTGAAGAAGTTGGTATGGAATATATGCTTGAATATCTCGATGAGGCTCTAGGTGAAAAAGTCCCAGCTCATTTTATTCAATCGGGAGACATGTACACCTATATCACGCCTTAGGAAAAAATAAAGAATCAGAAAGAGCCAGTAAAACTATAGGGCTCTTTCTTTTTTGTATAAAGTGCCCCTCTCCTTTATAATTGAACTTGAGGTGAAAAAAGTGGAAAAACGCCGTCAATTCAATCAAGGCAAAAGCAATTGGATTCAAATCAGCAGTCACAATTCAGATACGATTACCGATTTAAAGGAAAAATACCAGCTCACCGATGAAATTTTGGCATATGCGCTGGACCGCCATGAGCAAGGGCGAGTGGAATATGATGGCGATGAGGCTACTTTATTGGTAGTCTTCAATGTCCCCTTTAAAAAACAACCGGACAATCATTATATGACAAAGCCAATCACTTTTATTTTAAAAGAAGAAAATATTTTCACCTTCACAATGAAGGAAAACGAGTTTATCGTACCGATGATTGAAGGCATTTTGCATCAACATCCCGATCAAAGCATCTACAGCTTGCTGTTTCACAGTCTCTTGTCGATTAGTGAAAGCTATTTTCCGCTACTGGAGGAAATCACGGCCCAGCGGATTTTATTAAATGATCGCTTGCGGAACCATACCACTAATAAAAATTTGATTGCCTTGTCAGATCTTTCTGTAGGGCTGGTCTATTTAGTGACGGCCACTAAACAAAATGCGATGCTCTTGGAATCCATCAAAACGTTGGAGGTCTATCGCAAAATGAAGGCCAATGAAAAAGAAGAACTGGATGATGCGCTAGTCGAAGCCAAGCAGGCCGACAGCATGGCGCAAATGGCGGCCGACATCCTGCGTCAGCTTTCCAGCACTTACAATAATTTATTGAATAATAATTTGAACGACACCATGAAATTGTTAACGGTCTGGTCTTTACTACTGACTATTCCGACAATTGTCACCGGCTTTTTCGGCATGAACATGGACCTGCCTTTTACTAATTCAGCCTTTAGCTGGGGAATTGTGGTGGTTATCAGTTTAGGACTATCCCTGTGGCTACTGATTATTTTGTGGCGGCGGATAAAATAGAGACTTAAAATAAGGTTTAATCAGAATGGTTAAATTAAAAAGCAGCCTTTCTAAAGTAGGCAGACAGTTCAACAGGTAGCTTAAGTTAACCTGCTGAAGCTGATGCTCCTTTAGAGAAGTTGCTTTTTAATCCTCAATTAGCAAACCTAACCCAGCAGCAATGACGATAGCATGCTCTTGGTTGACCTTCAAGCCTTTCAAAAGTTCTTGAGATAACGCAATTTTTTGAAAAGAATTGCTGGAGAAATCAAGGCCACTGAGCTTTGTTCGAAACCAGTTGCTGTCGTCAAGGTTGCAGTTAATTAATTTTAAATGCTGCCAAGTGCTTTCGAAAAATTCACTTTGCGGCAGCTGACAATTTTCAAAGGTGACAACTTTCAAATTGGTACTGCTAAAGCTGCTGAAATCTCCCAGACAATCATCAAAGAGGCAGTCGCGGAAATAACTATCGGCAAAATTAGTGCCGGTCAGCTTGCAGTTTTTAAAAAGAACTCGATGAAAGCTGCCGCCAAACATTTCGGCATTGGAAAAATCACAGTGGTCAAAGATGGTATTGCTGATATCCAGATGATCCAATCGGGTTTTGTGGAAAATCACATGGTCCAAATGACTGCTTCTGACCGCAATATTATCGGCGGTTTGATAGCTGATATCCTGACTGTTAAATTGTAAATTTTCAAACAGCGCTTCTTCCTCCACATCAAAGAAACCTTCTGTGAGGGCGGGCAACTCAGGCAGCGCCGGATTATTTTTCTTCATTTGTTTTCGCTCCAATAAATTTTTTGCTCGTTTAAAATTTGCGGTACAAGGTTTGTTGATGAAATACCCAATAGCCGACAAAGATTTCTTTGACTTTACAGGTGATAAAGGTGGCGAAGGGGCGAACTGCTGTAAAACCAACTGCCGCCAGTAGCGCTGCTAAAATTAGCCGCCACAAAGCAAAAGCTTGCAGGTGCATGACATCAGCTAAAACAACTAGCAGTGGCGATGCGATAAATGTAGCCACAACCACCCACAACGAAAAGATAATTGCCACCAAGCCAACCGCAAAACCAAATAAAACCACATCAAGAAATAGTAAACCAACCAAAGCAAGACCATTTATTCTCATAGAGATACTCCTTATTTTGTTTTCTATTTTATTAGTATCCCTTAGAAAACTAAAAATGGCAACGGGACTTTGGTCGGAGAATAATATTACTAACATCTGATCCAAGCTAAAAAATTTATTGAGACGAAAATAAAATCTTTTCTATTTTTCACAATAAAATGATATAATCTAATATAGAAAATGCCCTACTGGTCTTGTATGCGAGGTCATTTAAATGAATATTTTTAATTCAGTAAATATGCTACTCCTATTCTTTACAATTCTGTTTATGTCGTTAGTTTTTTTTGGTTGTTACTATTGTTTGGTTAGTGATACACTACGTGAGAAAAAAGCGAAATGGGTTTTTTTAAAAATTCTTGAATTATATAACAATACTTTGCTTTTTTTTAGAAGAAAAAAGTAGCTCATTAACATCTCTTTTAAACTTTCATTTTGCATCTTAATTTCACAAGGATATACCGTGCATTTCGTAAATAAACAAGTACTGTAGGAGCGTAGAATGAAAGAAAATAGCCTTTCAGATGAGTAAGTCGTAATTACTCATCTGGAGGCTATTTTTTCTGAAAAACCTTATAAAGGTAGCTTGATAATTAATTGAAGTTAGTATCTGACTTTGACTGGTAGTATTTGATTAAAATCCAATTAAAAAAGTAATCTCATATTCTTTTTTGTTCTCATAAAAAATATTATCCATTTACTTTTTCATTAGTAAAACAAATAATTTGATATTTTCTTAACTCTTAAGAATCTCCTCCTATCCATAATTTCCTCACGGTGCTATAGATCTTTGGAAATCTAGGACTTTTTCTTACTTAAGTAAAAACTTAAGTATAATGATCATAATCACAAACTATTTCACACCCAATATAAGATTTTTTCAGACTGAGGGCTACTCCTCAATACTATTCTATTAGGATTTGTAAAAAAAAACAACTAATTTCCAAAATAAAATCCTCTTGACATCCTTTCTAAAAGTCTGTATACTGTAAAAGTTGAGAAATAAAAGCAGAAGCCCCGCTTCTCGCCTTAGTTGACAGTGTCACTGGGCTAGATAGAAATTTTCCTGAGGTAACTCAGTTTAATTTGTACGGGCGTGTTCTGAAAAAGGACGCGTTTTTTTGTGTCTTGATTTGTTTCTCTCAATATATTCGGAGGTGAATGACCATAGCAAAGGATATGATGGTTAACGACGGCATTCGTGCTAGAGAATTACGATTGATCGGTGCAGACGGCGAACAATTAGGCGTTAAAACTAAAGCAGAAGCTTTATCAATTGCTGAAGCAGCCAACTTGGACTTAGTTTTAGTCGCTCCAACCGCAAAACCACCAGTTGCACGAATTATGGATTACGGGAAATTCCGCTTTGAACAACAGAAAAAAGATCGTGAAGCTCGTAAGAAACAAAAAGTGATCAGCGTAAAAGAAGTTCGTTTAAGTCCGACAATTGATGTCAATGACTTCAACACAAAACTTCGTAATGCACGGAAATTCTTAGAAAAAGGCGATAAAGTGAAAGCTTCAATCCGTTTCAAAGGCCGTGCCATTACCCACAAAGAAATTGGTCAAAAAGTTCTTGATCGCTTAGCTGAAGAAACTGCAGACATTGCTACAGTTGAGCAAAAAGCGAAAATGGATGGACGCAGCATGTTTCTAACGCTGGCACCGAAAAACGAAAAGTAAGCATAACCGGTGAAAAATTCACCGATGAAAGATTTTGAGGAGGAAATTAGTCATGCCAAAACAAAAAACCCACCGCGGATTAGCAAAACGTGTTAAACGTACTGGTAATGGCGGTTTGAAAAGATTCCGCGCGTTTACTAGTCACCGTTTTCACGGAAAAACTAAGAAACAACGTCGCCAACTTCGCAAAGCAAGTATGGTATCTCGTGGCGATTACCGTCGTATTCGTCAACAATTAGCAAGATTAAAATAAGAGCCTTACTTGGCTTCAAGAAAACAAAAATTTATCTAGCTTCACCGCTGCTTGTCAGTCGTTGTGAAGGTTTTAAAAATTAGGAGGAATTAACCATGGCACGTGTTAAAGGTGGAACTGTAACTCGTAAACGCCGTAAAAAAATCCTTAAGTTAGCAAAAGGATATTACGGATCAAAACACACTTTATTTAAAACAGCTAAAGAACAAGTAATGAATTCATACAACTACGCATACCGCGATCGTCGTCAAAAGAAACGCGACTTCCGCAAATTGTGGATTGCCCGCATCAACGCGGCAGCTCGTATGAACGGCTTGAGCTATTCTAAATTAATGCACGGTTTGAAATTGGCAGAGATTGATATCAACCGCAAAATGTTAGCAGACTTAGCAGTTAACGATGCATCAGCATTCACTGCGCTAGCTGACCAAGCTAAAACAGCTTTAGCAAAATAATATTTTAAACAATAAAAACTACCTCTCTTGGATGATTTTTTCAAGGGAGGTAGTTTTTTTGTTTGGTTAGAAGTATTGGAGGACGCTAGGATTTTTAATGGTTAGTTTTTGTTTTAAAATAAGCGGCTTAGATAAATAATCTATGCGGTCACTCCTCGTTAATCTTGATAATCAATCGGTTATTTAGAAACGGTGAAATTATTTCTAATAAAACTATCTTTGTTTTATTTCCGAATTGTGTTGAAATGTAAAAAAACAGGTTGGAAATTCATAAGTCTTTTTTAGAAAATTTCATTAAGATATAGGTAAAAGAAATCTGGGAGTGGGACAAATGCTATTAAAAAATGAAACCTTCTCTTTGAAAGTATCTAAAGAAGGGATTGTGAAATCTTTATACTTAAATAATGATGTTGAGAGGATGAATTGGGTTATTTCAGAGGATTATCTGCAGGAAGCAGGTTATTTTTCCTGTGATAAGCTATTTGGAAACTTTGAAATAAAAGTAGAAGATAAGTTTTATACCAATCAAAATCTACGACCAATCATCATGCAAGAGGCGCAAAAAATTAGTTGTCTTTATAATTTTGGCTCATTTTCTTTGTTAGTGACTTTCGATGTGTCGGAGGAAAGAAGCTTACTCCTTGATATTGAATTTAAGAATGAGGCACTTATTCCTTTGAAAATTCAGCATTTCAGCTTTTGGACCTCCTTTAGTTACATTATGTTTAGGGATAAAAATGTTTTAAGAAATGCTCAACATTCAGCGGCTATATTTTCTGGAATATCACCAGATTACAGCAAAATTGCGATAATGCGGCGCAGTCAAAAGAACACAAGTTTAGGAATGTATCAGTTGAAGGGTCAAACTTGTTCAGTCGGAAGCTATTGTGAATTTACAAATCGTTTTCTTGAGGATGTCTCACCGTCGTTGGATGGATTGCTGTATCATAAATTAATTTTAGCAGTGGATGAACATTTTCAACAGAATCCAAAAGATTGGATTTATTCAGGAAAAGTTATAGAAGTTATGCCAGAAGGAAGCTATAGCTGGCGTTACTCAATCAATGAGATTAACAACTTTAATGGATTTCAAGAAATGGGGCTATCTTTGGGGCATCCAATTATTGATTACCCTCCCTTTATTTTAAGAGGGAGCCCTTTATCTATTGATGTTTCTGGTAAAACGATAACGAATGTGTTTACTCGATGGAAAGACGACAAAGGATTACAAAACCGAATTTTAAATTTTGAATCGAATCGGATAATAGATAGTTTAGAAGAGTTAGGGGAGCATCAAATCTTGATTACGTTTGCGGATGGTAGCGAGGATCAAATAATCATGAATGTGATGGAGAACCTTGCTGAGATTGTAACGCAAAGAGTAGATTATTTGTGTAACGTCGCTTTTCAACCGGCCGATTCAGAGATGCCGTTTGCTTTTTTACCCGTGTCTAATCAAGGGGAATCCTTAGGGAAGCTGAGTCTAATTATAAAAAAAAATTTATTGGCAACTCCGGATTTTGAAGAGATAAAAAAGGTTGAGATGAGTGTTAACTATTATGTATTGCCGAAATGGTTTGAATCAGGGGATTTAAAAAAGCCACGCGATTTGTATGGTAAGTTTTATAGAGTCATGGATTTTGAATATTTAGCTCATGTACTCTATCTGTTGGCACTGTTACCGGCCGATTCACTGCACTTGCAGGATTCAGATACCTATTTATTATGGGCGGGTGAAATTTTAAATCAAAGAATAAATCCTTCCTTACATCATACGCTAAGAGAAAAAGAAGAAGCCGAAATGTTAGGTGTTTATTTCCTTTATATTGAGGATTTAATTTCAGAATTAATAAAAAGAGGTTTCCCTTTAGGAGAGCAGCTAGCAAAATTATGGCAGAATAATTTGTTTTTGATTTTAGAGGAAAAGCAGAATCTGAAAGCTGCGATGACAGAACATTATTTTGATAATGCTGGTTTTGCTCCTGCAGCGGCGGCATTATGTAATGCCGGCTATGTTTCTGAAGCGGAGGGGTATTGCGACTTACTATTGGCTAATATTGGTTTTAGCAATGATTTTCGAAGTCAAAATCCTGATCGTTGGTGGGAGAGTTTAGCGTATATGATTCATTCTTTATGGGGGGGAGTCAGTGCGGCAGCAGCTCTAGATGTGTTTTTAGCTACATTAAATCCTGAATACTTACTTGCTAGTTATCGGGCTTACGCAGCTGTTCTATATTGTTATGATAGTCACTCCACCACAACCACTCCTTTAAAAAAAGGACAAGCAGCATCAACATATGCTGTGGCTAATCCTTTAGATAACCGACCAGACCTCTCTCATAATCGTTTTGGACAAGAGGTTTTTGCGAAGGATGGTGGAATATTTTCGAAAATATTTGAACCAGATACCCAACAAACCAGTGACTGGGATATGGGAGAAGAGCTGGTCGGCTATCTGGATCGTTTTGGTCAGACTGCATATTGTTTTTTTGAAGGAGAAATCTTACATGTAGTGAACGGCTGTTATCAAGAAGAAGATGAATGCTATCGTATTTCTTCATGGGCTCCATATCCTAAAGAAATAAAGTTCCTAAAAGGACAACATTTATTCTCTCTAGAGGGAAATGGCAGAGAGGCAATTTTACCAAAACCCTCATTAAAAAAAGAGGCAAATCTATGACTACCTATCAAAGTCCGGAATGAGCCTTTCGATAAGCCAAAGGGGAAAGCGAATATTTTCCCTTAAAGCAAAGAGAAAAATAAGCCGCACTTTGAAACCCGCATTTTTGGGCAATCTCTGAAACAGAAGAGTTTGTTTTAATCAACAGACCAGCTGCTTTTTCTAGACGGTAGTTAGATAAATATTCTAATGGGGTACACTGAAAAACTTGTTTCATACAACGAATCAGATAATTCTCATGAAAATGGAAATGGCTCGCTAAAGAATGATTAGTAATGCTGGTATTATAGTTTTCTTTTAGGAAAAGTTCGATATTTTCAGCTAGTTCAATCCCGCTAGTTTTTGAATAACTTTGTTCCTCCAAAACTTTCAATAATTGTGAAAAGCGTTTTTGATTATCCCAAAAAACGATTGATTTTTTTTCACCTTTTGTACCGAGTAACAGCCTATCCAACAAATTATAAATGTAATTTGAATCAGACAATTTTTGATTTTTCCTAAGATGTAGGGTGTAGTCTTCATTGTGATAATGAAGATCAGGCATAAAAATATTAGAACTTAAGTCAACAGGATAATCAGACATTTCCCAGTGTCCATCATAATGAAAATGCAGCCAATAGAAATTAGTATCCTCTTGACAAGGTTGCGTTGCATAATGGTTGGAAAAAGGCGATAAAATAAGCATATCGCCTTTGCTGACAGTATAATCTTGCTGGTCTTCGGTGAGGAAAAGCTGTCCCTTAATAACGAAAATCAAATCAAAGTAAGGAAGATGATTTCGCTTAGGGTGACTGTGACCTGCATTGTATCGCGTGAGATTACCTTCAATAAAAGTAGGAAAAGGAGGTACTATTAAAGACAAGATATTTTTTTCTTTCATTTTTATTTATTCCTCCCTATAGTGTGAAATTTTATAAATTAAGTTTAAATATCTATAAAAAATAAAAGCGATTACATTATATAATATATATAAATAAAGAGGGTTTTGCAAACGGAATATCATCAACAGAAAGGACACAAACCAATGCTTAACGGGAAAATTAAGGTAGAAAAGAAACGAATTATTAGTCATATTGATAACCGTTTATATGGGTCATTTATCGAACACATGGGAAGAGCTGTATATGGTGGGATTTATGATCCTCAACATGATTCGGCAGATCCGGATGGGTTTAGGGAAGATGTAAAAAAATTAGTTAGAGAATTGAACGTACCGCTAATTCGTTACCCAGGGGGGAATTTCTTGTCGGGCTATAATTGGGAGGATGGCATCGGTCCCCGTAATCAAAGACCAACTCGTTTAGATTTAGCTTGGGAAACAATTGAAACAAATGAAGTAGGATTGCACGAGTTCATGAAATGGGCTAATGAAGTTAATGCTGAAGTCATGATGGGTGTTAATTTGGGTACTAGAGGCATTGACGCTGCTAGAAACTTAGTTGAGTATTGTAATTTTCCTAAAGGTACCTATTATAGTGATTTAAGAAGAAAAAATGGTCAGGAGTCCCCTTATGCAATCAAAACTTGGTGCTTGGGAAATGAAATGGACGGTCCTTGGCAAATTGGTGCAAAAACTGCCGAAGAATATGGACGTTTAGCTTGTGAAACAGCTAAAGTGATGAAATTAGTTGATGAGAAGATTGAATTAGTAGTTTGTGGTAGTTCAACTAGTTCAATGGCGACCTTTGGTTCATGGGAGGAAACAGTTTTAGACCACACATATGAACATGTCGATTATCTTTCATTGCATATGTATTATGGAAATTCAGAAAATGACATAAAAAATTATTTAGCTAAATCATTGGATATGGATCAGTTCATCAAAGGTGTCGTAGCCATTTGCGATTCAATTAAGGCGAAAAAGCATAGTAAAAAGACGATTAATCTATCCTTCGATGAGTGGAATATTTGGTACCACACTTTGGATTCTGATAAACAAATTGAAAAATGGCAAAAAGCTAGACCAGTTTTAGAAGACATCTACAATTTTGAGGATGCTTTAGTTTTAGGTTGTTTACTAATTACTTTATTAAAAAATAGTAACCGTGTGAAGATTGCCTGTCTGGCACAGTTGGTGAATGTTATTGCGCCAATTATGACTGAAACAGGTGGTGCAAGCTGGCGGCAAAGTACCTTCTATCCCTTCCAACAAGTAGCAACTTTTGCGCGTGGATCAGTTTTGGAAACTGAAGTGATTGCTGATAAATATGACAGCCTAGATTTTACTGATGTTCCTTATTTAGAAAGTGTCGTCGTGGAAAACTCAGAAGCTGGAGAGTTAGTTATTTATGCAGTTAATCGTTCGGAAACAGAAAGCTTAGAGTTGTCAATGGACTTAGCAAACTATCAGCTTCAGCAAGTTATTGAGTTTCAGTCAATGCAGGGACATGATTTAAAACAGACAAATACTAAATCTATTGGAGATGTTAAACCTAAAAATAGCGAAGCAATTACGATTGTTAATCAGCAAACCGTTACAGCTAGATTAGCACCATTATCATGGAATATGATCCGAGTGAAAATTTAAAAAGATACAAATACAATAGTTGATTGATGAGGAGGGGTGACTATGAAAAAGACTAAGAGGAGGACTCTTAAAGGGTTGCTGTATTCACAGAAAGTTGCACCTTATGTTTTTATATTACCGTTTGTTTTAACATTTCTGCTATTTTGGCTGACACCAATCATTCGCTCTGGAATTATGAGTTTTCAGAATATTTTAATGACAGATAAATGGGTTGGATGGGCAAATTACAGTAAATTACTCAACGACAAGACATTTTTGCTAGCTATTGAAAATAGTCTTATTTACACCGTTCTAACAATTGTTGTTTTGATTCCTATCCCATTATTTTTAGCTACTTTGATTAATTCAAAATTGCTTGGTTCACGCTTTAAAAATATTTTTAAGTCCTCATTATTTGTTCCGGCTCTGACATCTGTAGTTGTTGCTGGTACCATCTTTCGGTTGATTTTTGGAGAAAGAGATTCTTCTCTAATGAATGAATTAATTAGCCTACTTGGCTTGGCACCGATTAAGTGGTTAAAAAATCGTGCAACAGCAATGTTTGCCTTAGTCCTGTTGGCTTCTTGGAAATGGATTGGTGTGAATACAATGTATTTTCTATCCGGGCTTCAAAGCATCTCTGAAGATTATTATGAGGCGGCTTCAATTGATGGCGCTACCAAATGGCAAGGGTTCTCAAAAATCACCTTGCCAATGTTGAAACCAACGATGGTTTATGTCTTGACTATCAGTATCTATGGCGGCTTATCTATGTTTAATGAGTCTTATGTTTTGTGGGCGGGCAAAGCTTCACCGAATAATATCGGTCTAACAATCGTTCGCTATTTATATCAACAGGGAATTGAAAAAAATCAGATGGGCTATGCCTCAGCGGTTGGAATTGTCCTATTAATTTTAGTTTTAGGGATCAATCTGATTCAGCTAACAGCCACCGGTATGTTTAAAAAGGAGGAGAGGTAGGATGGATGGTGCCAAAAGGAAAAAGAATGTGACAAAATTCCCTAAAATCATTGCCTACCTGTTTAGTTTTACTTTAATTGTGGTTATTTTGATTCCTTTGTGGGCAATTTTTGTCGGGACGTTTCAAGATGGTACTTTATTGGTTAGAAATGGCTTAAATTTAACTCTCGACTTTGCAACAGCCAATTTGGAAAATTATAAGCTGCTTTTTACTAACTCAGGAGATTACTTCACTTGGTTTTTTAACAGTATTTTACTAACTGTCGTTCAGGTCTTAGGGACATTATTTATCAGCTCCTTTGTTGCTTATGGATTTGCAGCATACAATTTTCGGTTCAAGAATGTCCTGTTTATCTGCGTTCTGATTATTATGTCTGTCCCTTTCGAAATGGTCATGTTACCACTATACTCGCAAATGAATCAAATGGGTCTGAGTGACACTTACACAGCAATCTTACTGCCATTTCTGGCCCATGCCTCAACAATATTTTTCTTCCGCCAGTACTTGAGGGGAATCCCATTAGAGATAGTTGAATCAGCCCGGGTAGATGGTGCTACAGAATACGGAATCTTTTTCAGAATTATCGTGCCGATTATGAAGCCATCATTTGCAGCGATGGCAATTTTAAATGGGATGAATAGTTGGAATAATTTTCTCTGGCCACTGTTAGTCTTAAGATCATCACAAAAATATACTTTACCAATTGGGTTAAATACTCTAGTCACTCCATACGGAAATAATTACGATTTATTGATTGTGGGAGCCTTTTTCTCGGTCATCCCGATTCTAATCCTGTTCCTTTGCTTCCAGAAATATTTTATTGAAGGTATGACAGCTGGTGCTGTAAAAGGTTAATAAAAAGTGAGTTAACGAGGAGGAAAAAACATGAAAAACAAATGGAAATTGGCAGTCGTAGGTCTTTTAGGGGTAAGCTTGTTATCGGCGTGTGGCGGTAGTGACAGCGCTGGGTCATCTTCCAGTACATCGGCGACTACTGAAGATGGAGCGACAGTGTTGGAGTACTGGACTTTTACTGAACTACATCAAGAATTTTTTGAAACAATGGAAGAAAAATGGAATGATGAAAATCCCGACAATTTGATTTCAATCAATGCCCAAGTACTACCGTATGAGGACATGCACAACAAATTACAAATTGCCTTGTCTGACAATCAAGGGACACCAGACTTTGTAGATATTGAAGTTGGAAAATTTTCCAATTTTACTCGAGGCGATAATGTTGGATTAATGGATTTAACTGATGTAGCGGCTCCTTACCGAGAAGATATTGTGGAATCCAGAATGCAATTGTATACTAAAGATGACCACTTGTACGGTTTGCCGACCCATGTTGGAACTACTGTCGCCTTTTACAATACTGAATTATTAGCAGCAGCAGATATTGATTATGCAACAATTGAAACATGGGCAGACTATCAAGCTGCTGGTGAAGCATATTATGAGGCCACCGGAAATTATTTAGGGACAGCAGATACTGGAGCATTGTGGCAACTAAATTTATTAACTGTTCAAAATGGTGGCGATTATGTGGATGAGGCTGGTGATTTAACGATTGATAGTGCAGCGGTGAAAGCAGGACTAGATACAATTGTTGAATTGAGGGATGCAAATGCAACAGCAACAGTTCCTGGCGGAAATCCAGACACTGAAGAAGCTTTCGGAGCCTTTAATGATGGCGAATATGCAACAGCAATTATGCCATTATGGCAAATGTCCCGTTATTTGGAATATATGCCGGACTTAGCAGGGAAAATTGCAATTGCTCCTGTTCCGCAAGTAGCTGCTGGTGATCAAGTTACAGTTGGTGGCGGTGGTACTGGTACGGCAGTCATTGCCGACAAAGCTAATTCAGAATTAGCTGCTGAATTCATTGCATATGCTAAACTTTCAGTGGAAGGAAATATTGAAATTTGGAATCAACTAGGCTTTGATCCTTGTAATATGAGTGTATGGGAAGATGAGACAGTTACCCATAATCCAGACAATAAATTTGTAGAATATTTTGCAAATAACCCATTTGACATCTTGAATGAAATGAAGGATGGCATTAAAGGTTTGCATGCAGAAACAACACCTTATTATCCATTAATCAACACAGAATTTTCTAGTATTACGTTGAATGATGTGCTGGAAAGTGGGACTGATGTATCAGAAGCTTTGGCGACTGCCCAAGATTCTGTCGCAAACCAAGCAGATTAAACTAGCTAATTATTGAGGTTGTGACATTAGTTAGAACAGAGTCGAATTTTACCAACCATATCTAGTGAAAACCACTAGATATGGTTGGTTTGCGATGAAGACCTACTGGATCGCAGGAGCAAATATAATATAGTTCGGGATTTCATCTGTTAATAAGACTAAAGTCACAGGCTCAATAATTTTTAGAAAGAAGGGAAGGTTATGAAAAATAAAACAGTACTTCATTTTTTTGATTGGTTAGGGACTGCCCTACTAGTTAATTTATTAGTTTTGTTGACATCTTTTCCGTTGATTACTTTTGGGTCTGCGCTAAGTGGAGCAGCTGCTGTTTATCAACAGGTGGCAGAAGGCTCAAACTCAAATTTAGTTCGAACATTTTTCCATCATTTCCGAGAAAATTTTATTAGCAAACTTTTACTTACTAGCTTACTTTTTGTGAGTGTTTTTTTTGTAAGTTTCGACTTTTTCTTGCTTTCTCAATTACTAACAAATGATTTATTAGCAGTAATGTTGTACATGGCTTTAATCTTTAGTTTAATCATTCTTAGCTTGACATTTTTAAACTTATTTACAATAATCAATTTCACTCAAACAAGAAAAATTAAAGAGTTACTTTTCCAAAGCTTTTTTTTCACAATGGGGCGGCTAGGTGATTCTTTAAAAATAATCGTAGTCAGTGTTTTACCCTTTTTTATAATGCTAATTTCACCCTATTTTGGTGTTTTCTTATTCTTGGTTCTGGGATTTAGCTGTCCAGTATATCTTTCTTACTCAACTGTTAAGCGAGGAAAACAGTGGATTGTCATTTAATTAAAAAAACTGAAAAAATAATTTTGACAAAATTTGTTTTCAAACGGTTGAGAAGTAGATTTCGTTGTCCTTTTTAGTTCTTTCTAACTTATCATCGTTGTTGTAGCTGAAAATCGCAAAATGAGAAAGGAAATAGATCCTATGACGCATCCCCCCACCCTAACCCAAATCTTCCAACAAGCTGAAGCCATCTATACCTTCAAAGTCCAAAAGGAAATCAAAAACGGTCTTTCTGGCAGTTGGGTCTTTGAAACACAGGGGCGATTACCGGGAATTCTAAAAATTTCTGAGTATAGCAAAGCTAGAGCAGCTCACCTTAACTTTGAAACCAAGTGGACAGCATATCTGGCGGAAAATATGACAGGCGTCGCTAGACCAGTGCTGAGTTGTAATAAGCGGTTGGTTGAAACAATTACTACGGAGGATGGCAAAGAATATCTTTTATTTCTTCAAGAAAAGGCCGCTGGAAAATTGATTGACAGCGAAAATCCAGCTGAATTTAATCTACAATTGTTTGAAAATCTTGGAGCAGTGATGGGCGAGATGCATCAATTGACCCGGCACTATCCTGAAAATCAAGAGGATTTTAGCTTTGCTTGGAATGGTCCGCAGATTTGGCGCAGCAATATTCCGATTTTGGATAAGGCAGTCAGCCAGCGGGAGCAGGAGTTGATTCATCAACTAACTTGTTTGCCAAAGGAGTCGGCAATTTACGGGATTGTCCATTTTGATATTCATCCTGAAAATTTTTTGGTGGAGGAAACGCAGATTACGCTGATTGATTTTGATGCTTGCCAGTTTAATTGGTATGCGGCGGATATTGCGAGCACGTTATTTTTTATGGTTCAAACAGCAGCCGGGCCACAAAAAAGATTGGCTGAGGAAAAGCGTAGCGAATTTGCTGAACAATTTTTGATTGCTTATCTAAAAGGCTATTTAGAGAAAAAAACGATTGAGCCTGAATGGATCCGTCGGCTTGATTTGTTCATGAAATATCAGATGGTCGACGAGTATGTCGCTGCCCAGACCTTTTGGCAAAATGATGATCAGGCAGAACAACAGTGGTATTTACAATGGTTCAAAGGGCGTTTGTTGGATAATTTGTCATATGTCGAAATTGTTTTTGATAAGGTTGTTAATAATGTTTTTTCTGAGTAGTGTTGGAAAATATCTTTAAAATTCCAAGCTGAGCATGGATGAATTTACCAACCAATAACACAAGTAGTTTGAAATTTTTTTACTTGAAATATTAAGCGGGCAGATGGCTATAGATACTATGCCATCTGTTTTTTTATTTGTCTCAGACGCTCCATAAAAATGTTACACTTTTTTTCATTTTCAACCACTTTTCTTCCTAAAGGATTACTTAATATCTGTTCTGTATTAAAGACAGCATAGCAAAAGTTTGCTACCATTCTAGAAAAGGTGAATGTTAGGACGAGGGGAGAAATCTGAGTGTCAGAAAATAGAAGAAGTAGCGGGCCGCAGACAAAAGGCGGGAAAAAATGGCCGCTGATTATTGGTGGCGTTGTGATTGTGTTAGGTGTCGGGGGCTTTTTTGCTTATCGTGCTTATAGCAGCAGTCAAAATTTGCAGGCAGCGGAAACGACTGTCACCGAATTTACGGACAATTTGATAGCGGCTGATTATGAAGCACTGCCGGAATTATTAGTAACGGATGAAGCACAGAAAAGTGATTATAGCGATCAAGAAATTATCGATAAATATCAGGCCGTCTATGGCGGTGTTGGGGCGGAAAATCTTTCTGTGGAAAATCTTTCGGTGACTGCCAGCGATGAGGGGTATGATTTTACTTATGATTTAAGCATGACAACCTCTGTTGGAGAATTACAGAATTTAGCTTATTCTGGCACGGTCGTGTTAGAAGATGGCGGGGCTAAGATGATTTGGGCGCCGAGTCTAGTTTTTCCTGATATGAGCGGGCAGGATAAAGTCAGCGTGTCGGTGGATGAAGCGGTGCGTGGGGAAATCTTAGACCGCAATCAGCGGCAGTTGGCGGCTAATGGTCAGTTAAATGAGTTGGGTGTAGTCCCGGAAAACTTAGGTGAAGGGGATGAGCGCACGCAAAATATCGCTGCAATCGCAGAAAGATTTTCGTTGGAAGTGGCGACGATTGAAGCGGCTTTGGAGCAGGAATGGGTTCAGCCGGATTATTTTGTGCCGCTGAAGGTGGTGGACAGTGATTCTGGAAATTTACCGGAAGGTGCAGTTGCAGCGACTGAGGAATTGCCGGCCGGAGCAGACATTCGTTTGGTGGATGCGAGAACTTATCCTTTGGGGGAAGCAGCAGCCCATTTAATCGGTTATGTCGGACAAGTCACGGCGGAGGATTTAGAAAATGATCCGACGCTATCCAGCAATAGTGAAATTGGTCGGGCTGGTTTGGAGGCGACCTTTGATGAGGAGCTGCGGGGGCAAAATGGCGGCAGCATCACTATCACCGATGAAGAAGGCAATTTGAAAACGACTTTGGTGGAGGCAGAAAAAACTGATGGTCAGACAATTCATGTGACGATTGACAGTCAAGCGCAGCAAATTGCGTATGATGCATTGGAGGGTCAAGCGGGTTCGACGGTGGTGACGCAGCCGACGACTGGCGATTTAATCGTTTTGACGAGTTCGCCGAGCTTTAATCCTAATAAGATGAGTCAAGGGATTTCCCAAGCTGACTATGATGCCTACGCCAATAATCCTGAGCTGCCGTTTATCAGTCGCTTTGCTACTGGTTATGCACCGGGCTCGACCTTTAAGGTGATTACCTCAGCGATTGGTTTGGATAACGGCACGATTACGCCGGAGGAAGAAGTCAGCATTGAGGGCTTGAAATGGCAAAAAGATGCTTCTTGGGGGGATTATCAAGTGACACGGGTTTCTGATGTGGACCCGGTTAATCTTCGGAGCGCTTTAGTTTATTCTGATAATATTTACATGGCGCAGGAAACTTTAAAAATGGGTGAGGAGGCCTTTCGAGAGGGCCTGAATAAATTTATTTTCGGAGAAACTTTGGATGTGCCGATTGCGATGAATACCGCTCAGATTTCTAATGAAGACAGCTTTAATTCAGAAATTTTGCTGGCAGATACCGGTTACGGTCAAGGGGAGCTGCTGATTAATCCAATTCAGCAGGCAACGATGTATTCGGTTTTTGCAAATGACGGCACCTTAGTTTATCCGAGATTAATCGTAGATGCAGAAGTTAAGACCAAAGCCGATGTGGTATCGGCTGGAGCGGTGGCAACAATCGTCGAAGATATGCAGGCGGTTGTCTCTGACGCGAATGGCACGGCTCATTCACTAAGTAGTTTAGGCATTCCGTTGGCTGCTAAAACTGGGACGGCTGAAATTAAAGAAACGCAGGATGAATCTGGTCAGGAAAATAGTTTTCTTTTGGCCTTCAATCCCGAAAAGAAAAATTATCTGGCAATTTCAATGATGGAAAACAGCCAAGACACGACATCGGCTAAAAATACTGCACCAGCTTTGCTGCAGTATCTAAACGGCTTGTTGTAAACTTGTAAATAATCAAATGACCGCTCACTGTTAGCTAAAAACTAACAGCGAGCGGTCATTTTTTGTGACTGTAAATCTCTTCAAAAACAGAAATTTAGTTCACTTTTTCAAAATTGGATAAAACGGCCAGCCTTATTAAATGGCAGTGTAGCCGCCGTCGATGATAAAGTCGGCACCAGTAGCAAAAGAGCTGACATCACTGGCTAAATAAAGCGCAATGCCCTGTAATTCCTCCGGCTTTCCTAAGCGGCGTTGCGGGGTGATTTCTTCCCATTTTTCTAAAAGCGGTTGCAGTTCTTCGGCTTCGAAAATTAAATCTGTGCCGATGTAACCGGGACTAATAGTATTGACCCGCACGCCTCGGTCGGCCCATTCGACTGCGAGTGATTTGCTTAAGTGTTTGACGCCGGCTTTGGCTGCATTGTAGGAAGCTTGCGGTTGCGGCACATTGACGATACTGCCGGACATTGAAGCGGTATTAATAATCGAGCCGCTGCCTTGTTTTAACATGACTTTTCCTGCTGCTTGAGAGGTTAAAAAGACACCATTCAAATCTAAATCAATTACTTTGTGCCAGTCTTCCGGGCTCATTTCCTCAGCGGGAATGTTCATGGTGATACCGGCATTGTTGAAGGCGATATCTAATCTGCCAAAGGCCTGGACAATTGTTTCAATCATTTGATTGACTGAATCTGCATCGGTGACATCTGTTTGGACTGCTAAAGTTTGACCGCCGGTTGCTTGAGCAATTTCATCGGCGACCTCTTGTGCTTTGCCACCCTCCAAATCAACGATGGCAACTTTTGCGCCGGCTTCTGCTAGAGCGGTGGCGATACTTTTACCAATGCCACCGGCTCCCCCTGTGACATAAGCTGCTTTTCCATCTAAACGCATTTTTTCAATGATTCCCATTTTCTTCGCCTCTTTTCTTAATTTTTATCTGAAAACAGCTGAGGTACAAGCTGGCTGGCAGTAAGAATCGCAATTGCTGCGTTCTTATTGGAAGTCGACCTGCCCTCAGCTGTTTACAACCTAAAAGGGTAAAACTTTATTCAATTTTTATTTTACATTTCGTCTTCCATCGGCGTGGCTTTGACAAAATTAGCTCCTAGCATGCCGGCAACAGAAGTTAAGACTAAGCCAACAACCATAGCAACAAAGGCCCAGATTGAAGCGCTAGCCGTTGCATCAGTGGCATCGTCAGCTGTTTCCCGGACTTCTTGAATCGCTTCGTCTAAATCATCACGAGCTTGCGCTAGACCGTCACGAGCATTTTCAATTTGGGTTTGCGCTTCTTCACTGGCAGTGTTCAAAGCAGTCACAATATTTGTGGTTGCTTCTTGAGCTTCCTGCTGCGTTAAAGAAGTGTTAGCAGAGACCGCATTGGCAATGACATCTTCATCAATAGCGTCGCCAATGGTCATGGCCCGCTCTTCTAAATCGGCTGACAAGTCATCAATAATTTGATCCGAATTATTTGGATTGGTTAACAATTCACGCCCGGCATCCGTAATTTGGGTAGTTGCTTCTGTTAATTCATTCCGCAAATAATCTGGTTGCAATTCTGGAATATCTGTATCGGTTAAAACCGCTTCGACATCTGTTTGCAAGGCATCGACATCAACTGAATCGATATTATTTGCGACTTCATCAAAACCATCTGAGATTAAATTGCCAGCTGTTGAAGCGACGTTGCCGACGCCATCCGTCACAGCACCGGTAATGTTTCCAAACAAAGAACCAACTGCTGAAAAAACGCCGACCGTCAGATAAGAAAGCATTAAAACTAAAACGAAAGCGCTGGCTGCCCAAGATAAAAATCCATGGAGCAGGCCGACCCGCCGTGCTGCCATCCCAGCAACAAAACCGCCGCCAAAGAAAGATAAAATTAAAGTAATTGCCGTCCAAATTAATACGCCGGTTCCTACGCCGTCAAGGGGATTTGCGGCCGTTGGGTCAGTCATGCCAAACCCGATAGCAGAGCTGATTAAAGATAAGGTGAAAAATAAAGCAAAGAATGTTACAACACCTGCAAAAATCGCTCCCCAAGAAATATTGTAGCCGGCCTCTCTTTCGCCTGCGCCTAAGTAGGATTTAAATCCTCTATTCATAACAAATGTACCTCCCAATAAATTTTAGTAACAGCCTTACTCTAACAAGCCAACTGTTTTTTTATCAATAAATAAAGCCAGCCGACAAGTTTACAAGGATTGTTAGCTTTCGGCGTTAGAAATTTGAAATATAATTAAATAAAGGTTGTTATATCAGTAGTTTTTAACGATTGTTAAGAAAGATTGGCAATTGTTTCAAAGAGATTTCACGCAGGCTTGTCAGGAGCAGCTGTCACAAATGGAAATTCATCTAAACGCTATTTATTCAAGGGTTTAAGAGCTTTTTCATTATTAAAAGAAAACGAGGGTTCATAATTTTCTGGAAAAATCCGCTCCTTGAAGGAAAGCGGATCACCCACAAAATAATTTCTTTTAAACTGAACAGCGTCTTATAAATTAGCCAAAAACAAACAGTAAAGGGAAAAAATTTTACAGGCTAAAACAGCACCTTTTTTCAAAATATATTATAGAAAGAAAAGTAACGACAGATTGAAATTTCAAGCAAGATTAAAATTAAATGAAAAAAACTTTGGCAAAAGGTGTTGACTTCTCTTTATTTGTCCTGTATTCTAATCCCAAGTTAATAATTACTTGCTCCGTTGAAGAGGAAAGTACTTTTGGGAAACTTTTAGAGAGATGTTGGTTGGTGAAAAGCATCAGTGAAACAAAAGGAAAAATGGCCTTTGAGGAGGACTGTCGATAGGTAGGCAGTCACGGTCCGCTAGTCCGATACCACTAGCACCATTCTTATAAGCACACTTATAACGATGGATCTGAGGGAATTTTATTCCGAACAAAAGGTGGTAACACGCATCGTCGTCCTTTTACTAGAGTTAATCTAGTAAAGGGACTTTTTTTATAGCCAAAATTGCAGTGAATTGATAAGTAATAGAGCAACTCTTTTGACAGAGAGCCTTGGTAGCTGAAAAAAGGCAGAGAGAAACTTTATGAAAATGGTCAAGGAGCAATTCGTCTCAAGCAGCAAATTATTTTAACAAATGCTGTGAGGTGGCGACGGGAGCAACCGTTATATTGCTAGAGTATGGAAGTACTTGAAGAGGGTTTATGTCAGAGCATAAACTAAACTGAGGTGGTAACACGCAATCGCGTCCTCATACAGCTGTCAATTTTTTGACGGCTGTATGGGGACTTTTTTATTTGGCAAAGGAGAGGGAAAAATGATTGAACTGAAAAATATTGACGTGACGTTTAAAGAGAAAAAACAGGAAATTGCCGCAGTCAGGGAAGTCAACCTGACGATTGAAGACGGTGATGTTTACGGAATTGTCGGCTATTCCGGTGCTGGCAAAAGCACCTTAGTTCGTGTAATTAATCTGCTGCAGCGCCCCACCAATGGCGAAGTTTTGATTAATCAGGTCAATCTGACAAAGCTGAACCAAAAGGAATTACGGCAGGCTCGCAAGAAAATCGGTATGATTTTCCAGCACTTTAATTTGATGCAGGCCCGCACGATTTTTGACAACGTGGATTTTTCTTTGCGCTATTCAAAATTGAATAAACAGGAACGCCAAGCAAAAGTCACACAGCTATTAGAGCTAGTCGGGATTGCCGACAAAGCTCAAGCTTATCCCAGTCAATTATCTGGCGGGCAAAAGCAGCGGGTGGCGATTGCCAGAGCGTTGGCCAATGATCCGGAAATTCTTTTGTGTGATGAAGCCACTAGCGCTTTAGACCCAAAAACGACATTGCAAATCTTAGAGCTGTTGAAAAAATTAAATAAAGAGCTGGGACTGACGATTGTCTTAATTACCCATGAGATGCAGGTCGTCAAAGAAATTTGCAATAAAGTGGCAGTGATGGAGGCGGGGTTAATCATCGAAAAGGGCAGTGCGATTGATGTCTTCAGCGCACCACATGAACCCTTGACGAAGGATTTTATTCGGACGGCCACCCATGTCGATCAAGCCTTAGCGACGATTTTGGAACATCCGAAATTTTCCGCTTTGCAGCCTAATGAATGGCTGGTGGAGCTGGCTTATGTCGGCGATGAAACTAACGAACCGCTGATTGCTTCGCTGTATAGCCGCTACCAAGTTGCCACCAATATTCTTTACGGCAATGTTGAAATTATTCAAGAAACGCCGCTGGGTAGCTTGATTGTCACGCTACAAGGTGGCTTACAGCAAAGACAGCAGGCCTTAAATTATTTAGCCGAGCAGGGCGTGCGGACGCAAGTCTTGAAAAAAGAAAATGCCGCCGCAACGAATGTCTATGTTTTAGAAGGGAGTAATCAACGATGAACCTATCACAACTTTTAGAAAAATGGCTGCCGAATGTAGTGGCTTACCCGACTGATTTTGTGGAAGCCACGCTGGAAACTTTATACATGGTTTTTTGGACGGCTTTAATTGCCGGTATATTAGGCATTATCGTGGGCGTCTTTTTAGTGGTAATCCGCCCGGGGGGGATTTTGGAAAACCGCTACGTTTATCAACTCTTTGATAAAGTCATCAACGTGGTGCGCTCGATTCCCTTTATTATTTTATTGACTTTATTAGCAGTCGTAACTCGCTTTATCGTGGGGACGACGATTGGCGCACAGGCGGCTTTAGTGCCGCTGATTATCGGCGTGATTCCCTTTTTCGCCCGCCAAGTTGAAAATGCCCTCTTGGAAGTTGACCACGGCGTGATTGAAGCGGCCCAAGCGATGGGCACGAGTAATATCGGTATTATTTTACGCGTCTATCTGGTGGAGGGGCTACCGGGAATTGTCCGGGCCTCGGCCTTGACGATTATCAATGTGATTGGGTTAACGGCGATGGCAGGAGCGGTTGGTGCCGGTGGCTTGGGTAATCTGGCCATCACCCGGGGCTATAATCGTTTTCAAACAGATGTCACGATTGTCGCCACTTTGTTGATTTTAATCTTAGTTTTTATCAGCCAATTTATCAGTAACTTAATTATTAAAAGAGTAACTCATTAAAAAAAATAGCAAACAACCATTTGGAGGAAATTATTTATGAAAAAATTAGTTGCAGGTTTATTTATCGGATTAGCAGGATTTACCTTAGCGGCGTGCTCCACTAGCTCCGCCTCACCATCAGAAAGCTCTAGCGATGAGGCAGTGACCGTAAAATTAGGTGTCGTCGGGGACAATACGGATGTCTGGGACAGCGTTAGTGAACGCTTGGCCGATGAAGGTATCAACATTGAATATGTAAAATTTACTGATTACACACAGCCAAATGTCGCTTTAAGTGATGGTTCAATTGATTTGAATTCCTTTCAAACGGAAATTTTCTTAGATGCTTATAATGAAGAATCCGGCGATGATTTGACACCCATCGGCTTGACGGTGATTGCGCCACTAGGAATTTATTCAGATAAGGTGACAGATGTAAAGGATCTAACAGAAGGGGCGACCATCGCCATCCCGAATGATACGACGAACGGCGGCAGAGCATTATTATTATTGGAAACAGCCGGCTTAATTGAAGTAGATGATGCCGCTGGTTCAACGCCGACAACTTCTGACATCACAGACAATCCATTGAATTTAAATATCGAAGAAGTCGATGCTTCCCAAACCGCTCGCTCGTTGCAAGATGTCGATGCATCAGTTATCAATAGCGGCATGGCTGTGGATGCTGGCTTTACACCGAGTGAAGATGCAATTTTCTTAGAGCCAGTCAGCGACACGTCCCGACCTTATGTCAATGTAATTGTGGCCCGCAGTGAAGATGTCGACAATGAAGCCTATCAAAAAATTGTCGCAGCTTACCAAACTGAGGAAACCGAAAAAGTAATTGATGACACATCTAAAGGCTCATCAATTGCTGCTTGGAATGATTTTGAATTATAGAATAGTAACCATTGAAAAAGCTGGCTGTTTAACAGTACAGGAGTGAAGCAGCCGGCTTGTCAAATAATTTAACCAAATAAAAAATTTACTGGAGGAATTTCCATGACCTATAAAGAAGAATTTGAAACATTTATCGCAGAACGCTTACCAGAATACCAAGCCTTGGCCTTAGACATCCATGACCATCCAGAAGTCAGCAATTACGAATTTTATTCCTCAGACGTTTTAATTGACCGTCTGAAAAAAGAAGGCTTTGCCGTCGAAAAAGATGTTGCCGGTCACCGGACGGGCTTTGATGCCCGCTATCAATCCGGCAAGGCTGGTCCAACGATTGCCTTTTTAGCCGAATACGACGCCTTGCCAGGCATTGGCCATGCCTGTGGTCACAATTTATTTGGCACTACTTCGATTTTAGCAGCCAGTGCGCTCAAACAAATTATTGATGAAATTGGTGGCGAAATCCGGGTTTATGGAACACCCGGCGAAGAAGGCGGCGAAAATGGATCGGCGAAAGGCAGCTTTGTGCGGGAAGGATTTTTTGAGGATGTGGATGCGGCGGTTTGCTGCCATCCGGGCCATCGCTATAGTTTGACGAGTCCCGGCTTAGCTAATGACCCGGTGGATATTAAATTTTACGGGCGGGCCTCCCATGCAGCGGCCGCTCCGGAAAAAGGGATTAACGCTTTGGATGCGGTGATTCAAGTCTATAACAGTATCAACGCCTTGCGGGAACATTTGCCAGGCGATGTGCGGATTCACGGCATTATCACCGACGGCGGTGTCGCAGCAAATGTTGTGCCGGAATTTGCATCAGCTCGTTTTTATCTGCGGGCTTTAAAACGCAATACTTTAAATGAAGTGTATCAAAAGGTTGAAAATATTGTGAAGGGGGCTGCCTTGGCCACCGGAACAACCTATGAATTTGGCTTATTCCAAAATTCTGTCGATGATATCATCGTGACGCCAGCCTTTGACGCAGTCTTTTTAAAACATCTGCGGGATTTGGGTATTTCTGAGGAGGAAATTGCCACCAAGAAACCAGATGCTTTAGGCTCATCAGATGTAGGAAATGTCAGCCAAGTCATTCCAACAATTCAACCTCTAGTCTCCATTTCGGACGACTACATCGCTGGTCACAGCATTGAATTTAAAGCGGCGGCCCGCAGTGAAAAAGGGCTAGCCTCTATCGGCATCGGAGCAGAATTATTAGCCCTCACAGCACTGGATTTGATTTTGCAACCAGAGCTATTGGCGCAAATTAAAGCGCAGCACCAAGCGGCGATTCAAACGGAAGTTTTAGTATAATAAAATACGACTTCTTTAGGCTAAAGAATCTAGCTTAAAGAGGTCGCATTTTGTTTTGAGGCAGACAAAGCAAGTCTGGCTGCTTGTCTTTTTATTTCAGTTGCCATTCAAAGTTGGCAAATAGTCATTTTTTGTGGTGCTTATTCCACATCGATTTTGCGGTACAAGTCGATGATTTCTTTAGCTAAGTCAGTAAAAGCAATCGCTGTCATTAAATGGTCTTGTGAGTGAACAGTTAATAATGTCACTTCCATATGATTGCCTTGGGCTTCTTCAGTTAACATATTGGTTTGAGAATGGTGAGCTTGTACTAAAGATTGTTCAGCATCGACGATTTTTTGGTCAGCTAATTCAAAGTTGCCTTCTTTGGCTGCTTGAATGGCTTCCATTGCATCGCTTTTAGCATTGCCTCCGTACATAATTAAGCCCATGATTGCTTCTAAATTTTGTTGATCTTCCATCGTTGTTCCCTCCAAATTTTGTTATTTCATTAAACTTTCAGCTTGGTCTAACACTTTTTCGCCATTCATCATGCCGTAATCAGACATGTTGATAACGTCCAAAGGAATGCCCAATGGTGCTAATTTATCAGCGAACTGATTTTTCATAAAGCGCACTTGCGGGCCTAAAAGTAAGACATCAATATTTTTGCTTTCGATATTATTGTCCGCTTCAGAAGCTGACACTGCAAAAATATCTGCATCCAGGCCGCGTTCGTCCGCCGCTTTTTGCATTTTTGTTACTAGTAAACTCGTACTCATGCCGGCTGAACAAACCAGCATAATTGTTTTTTTAGCCATTGTTATCACTCCTTATATTTTGATACCTTCTTATCATAATCTAATCTAAGCAGAAAATCAAAGCCGCTTTTTGAAAAGTTTTCTAAAAAGCTAGAACAGCAATCTAGAGAAAAGTTTCAAAGAGGCGGCTTGCTTTTTTATGGTTAACGTAGTGTTTCTTTAAAGGCTGCTACATCCTTCATGCTCAAGGAACGGATAAAGGCCACCAACAGCTGAATGGTTTGCCGATAATCCTCTTGGTGAATCAATAAACGGGAAGAGTGCATGTAACGGGTGGGCAAAGAGAGGGTCATGGTGACAACGCCCTCCATCGCCTTGTGAATATTACACGCATCGGTGCCCCCGACAGTCATAAAGTCATAGCGAACATTTAAATTTTCTTCTTTAATAATTGTTTCCATGCGCTCTAGTAAACCACGATTGGCAATCGTCAAGGAATCTAACACTGCTAAAATACAGCCATCACCTAATCGCAGCCCGTCTTTATCAAAGGGAGTGTCTTTTGCTGTGGTGACATCTAAAGCAATCGCAATATCAGGCTTGATGCTATGGACGGCCGTTCGTGCGCCCCGAATGCCGACTTCTTCTTGGACGGTTGCCGCAAAATAAACATCTGCCGCAATTTCGGATTGCGCTATATTACGTAGCACTTCTAAGCTTGTCCCTAGACAAATTCTGTCGTCCCAGGCTTTGCCCATTAAATATTCAGGGTCATTCATTTGCCGAAATTGCGTATTTGGCGTAATCATATCGCCCACGGCAATTCCCAGCTCGTTAATTTTTGCAGCGCTGCTAACCCCCATGTCTAAATAGAAATCCATCGGTGCAAAGACTTTATTTTTTTCTTCAGCAGGCATTCCGTGGGGCGCCCGACTGCCGATAACCCCAATATATTTTTGACCAGTGGCGGTGGTGACTTTCATTTCTTGGGCGGGCATTACATGGCCCCACCAACCACCAACAGGTAAAAGATAAAGATAGCCGTCAGGTGTAATTTTTCGCACCATAAAGCCGACTTCATCCATGTGGGCGGAGAGCATAATTTTCGGACCGGGACCTTTTTTGTGCAAAATCAAAGAGCCCAGATTGTCATAAAAATACTCATCGACTAACGGTGCGCCGTAGTTTTTGACGACACGGGAGACTTCCCGTTCACAGCCGCCGATACCATCGGCTTCACTTAAATTTTTCAGGAGCTCAAGGTCAATTGCTTGAATTGTCATAGTGAGGCCTCCTAACGATTTTCTTCTTGATAAGCTATAATTTTTTCAGGGGTCAAGGCTTTCAAGAAGGCAACTAAGGCAGCGGCGATTGCTTGATAATCTGTTTGCCTTGCGACCTGCAAACCAGCATCTAAATTACGCAGAGCTTGTCCGATTAATAAAGTCGGGCAGCCGGTCCGCAATTTATTAATCCAACCGGCATCAGAGCCAGTTAAAGAATAATAATTTTGATAAGCAATTTTTTCTGTATCACACAACTGACGGAGCTCACTTAAAAGCAAACGATTTGGTAAAACGGAGGGGTCGTAGTAGGTGAGTAATAAGCCCTCACCTAAAACCCCTTGTTGGTCATTCGCATCTGTTTGATAATCCCACGCCTGCTGCGTATCCAGCATCACCGCCAAGTCAGGTTGAACTAAATTGGCGGCGGTTTGGGCGCCGCGGGTACCGACTTGTTCCTGCACTGTACAGCCGACATATAAATCAAAAGGCAGAGTCACATCAGCTAATGCCCGTAGGATGTCAATTGTTTGACTGACGGCCAAGCGACCATTCCAATTTGCAGCATACCAAGTTTCCTGATTTTCTGAAGTGAAAAAATCAGCTGCTAAAGTAATCATATCGCCGACCATGATTTCCTTAGTCGCCGCTTCGGCTTCTGAAATAAAGCCAAAATCCAAGAGCACATCGCCGGTTTTGCCTAAGGCAGTGCCAGCTTGGTCTTGCCCTAGGATGACGCCGGTGAAAGTTTTTTGACTGCGGGTCATTAGGTTAACTTTGGTTCCCAATAAGGCTTTGTCGTTAAATTGCCCCAGCGCCAAAGCTGTTAAAGTACCATTTGTATTAATTTTTTTCAAAATAAAGCCCAATTCATCCATATGGGCGTTGACCATTACCCGCAGCTGACTAGCCCCGCTGCCTTTTTTCAACGCATAAATGGAGCCCAGATTGTCATAAATAATTTCGTCACAGTAAGCTGTGTACTGTTCCTTTAAAAAATGGGAAATATATTTTTCATTGCCGGCAATACCCGGCGTTGTGGCCAGAGCCTGCAGTTGTTCAACTAAGTCCATCTTTTATCCTCGATTCTTTTAATAGCAATATTCAGCAGTAAAGGCCGTGGTGTCTTCCTGATTGACTTTCAGCTGGCAAAGCTTCAGCATTGTTTCCATTGATTCCGTCAAGCCAGTGCCGCCTTTTTTCGGCATTTTAACAATGTCGACTTGGTCTTTGTACAATTCAATCGCTTCGGCACATTCCTGAGACATGGCGGCAATCACCGGTTTGTGGAGCTTGTCAGTAATCGTCGCTGCCACTTTGCCGGCCATCAAGCCGTATTTATCATAATTAAAACAAGGACCGCAAATGACGACATCGGGATTTAATTTTTTGACCATCGCAGTTAATTTCAAGGCATTGGTTTCAGCATCGGCGGCGAAATAATCATCGCCGCAATACAAGGTTGCCATGACTTCGCCGTTGACCGCTCCAAGATAATTTTCAAACATCTGGACCGAGCCAATCGCCATATATTTGCCGCCCAAGGGTTGGTCGCCTTTTTCAGCGCCTCCTAAACCGGCTTGAATTTGATCGAGTATAAAAATAATTTTCATGTCAGCCACCTCCTATAAGTCTTCGATTGAAATATCGTCAAAGGAAATTTCTTCTTCGGCTAATTTTTCCGCTGCCGCATCGGCTTCGTCTTGAAGATATTGTTTGTCTAATGTTTTGATGAACGGGTAATAAATCAGACAGCCAAGAGCCAGCAGAACAAACTGCCATAAAGCGGCCACTAAGCTACCGGTACTCAAGTAACCAGAAAAACCAATCGGAGTGGTCCATGGTAGCGAAACGCCGGTCGTATAAGGAATCAATCCAATTTTTGTAACAAAAGTTGACAGCAGTAGGTTAACCGTTGGTGTCAAAATAAAGGGAATGATGATAATCGGATTTAAGACGACCGGTAAACCGAAGATAATCGGTTCATTGATACCAAAAATCCCTGGGACAATCGATAATTTTCCCAGTTCTTTAATCCGCCGTGATTTACAGAAGAGCATCATCACGATAATTAATGAAAGGGTCGAACCGCCACCGCCGAAATTGGTAAAGAAATTAGAAAACGGATCGGTAAAGATATTTGGTAAAGTGGTGCCGGCTTGGAAGGCATCCAAGTTTTCCATTGTTAAAATTTTGGTGATTGGAGCAAAAACAGAATTGGCTACCGCCGGACCATTAATCCCAAAAAACCAGAAAATAGTACAAGCTAAGCTGTAAATAATTTGCGCTGTCAAAGTATTACCGGCCCCCCGCAAAGGTGTTTGCAGGACTTCAAAAATAAAATTGTGGGCGGTTTCAAAGGAAGTCATCCCAAATAAAATATTAATTAAGAAGAAGGTCATCATAACGAGCGCACTTGGAACTAAAGCGGCAAAGGATTTAGTAACTGCTGGCGGCACACCGTCAGGCATTTTAATTGTCCAACCCTTTTTAGTCGCATAGGAATAAATAATTACTGAAACAAAAGCGACAACTAAACCAACGAAAATCCCATTGGTACCCAGATGGTCAAAGGACAAACCACTTACCGGATCTGCAACACCTTCAATAAAAATTTTGTTGGGTGTTAAAATCAAAAAGCCAATCGCTGCCACAGCCGCCGCTTGAATCGGATCGCTTTTTTTCTCCCGAGCATAGGCATAAGCCGTACCAAGACAGGAGAAGAAGCCAACGGTATTAAAGACAGAACCGGAGACTCGGGTAATCCAAGATTCCCAACCAGTTCCAAAAATCCCCGCCCAAAATTCAGACCAGCCGGTGATCGGGAAATTGGCGATTAATAAAAAGATTGATCCTACGATTACCAAAGGGGTCGTGATTAAAAAGCCATCACGAATGGCAATCAGTGCTTTGTTCTGGCCCAGTTTAACGGCAACTGGCATCAAAACATTTTCCAACTTACTAAACATTTTTTCATCCTCTTTTCTTATTTTATTTAAACGATTAATCGATTGGTGCCTTAATCCGTTTTTCGTATGCGTCGAGCCATTCTTGGGTAATTGGCTCAATTATTGTTTGCTCGTCTGCTCCCATGTTGGCGATGAAAATCTGGCTGTCCTCACCATTGCCAGCGACGGAAAAAGTAAATTCAACATTGGTGGCAACGCCCCATTCGCCTTTGGGATTCATGGCGACTAACGAAAAGGCACCGGCTTTGCCATAGCGTTTTTTCAATTTATGGTGGAAGCGATAGACCGCTTCGTCACAGGCTTGTTGCGGAGCTAAGCCCTCAGACATTTTGCGGACAATTTCATAGGAGAGACAACCCTTCATCAAATCTTCTCCCAAGCCTGTGGCAACGGCACCGCCGACTTCACTGTCCACGTAAAAGCCACTGCCAGATAAGGGTGAATCGCCAACCCGACCAGCTTGCTTCATAAACAAGCCTGAGCTGGAGGTACCGGCACACATTTTGCCAAACTGATCCAGAGAAACCACGCCGACGGTATCATGTCCGTCATAAGGGTCTAAATTGTGTTTGGAAATTTCCTCCACCCGTTGTTCCCAGATTTTTTTTGCTCGGGGGGTTAACATGTTGCAGCGCTCAAAGCCCGCCAACATGGCATACTCGGTCGCTCCTTGACCAACCCGAAAGCTGTTAAATTTTTCATCGCTCAATTTACGGGCAACTGAAATCGGATTTTTAACATCGACAATACCTGCGACAGCGCCAATTTTAAAGGAGTCGCCATCCATAAAAGCCGCGTCCATTTCTAAAATTCCGTGGGCATTGGGCAGGCCGCCGTAACCGACCGATTTGTAATAGGGATAATCTTCGACGGTTTTGATGGCCGTCTCGACAGCGTCCCCCGCCGTTCCTCGGTTTGCTAATAATGCGGCGGCTTTTTGCACGCCGTCATCGGCCATCCGCCATGTTGCTATGGTTCCCCAACTCATATTGATTCCTCCAATTTTATAAATCAGCAACTGCTAAAGCGCAGATTGCCTTGAGATAAATTTCCATATTTAAAAATAAATCTTTTTTCGCCATATACTCATTTTTATTGTGGGCAATGCCTTTTTGTCCGGGAAATGATGGACCAAAGGCGACAATATTTGGCATTGAGCGGGCATAAGTGGCTCCTGTCGTTGTCACCGGCGTCCCATCTAAACCGCTAGTTTCCTCATACACTCGTGACAGAATCTGAATGCCGGCAGCTTCTTTAGGGATCACATGACTTTTGATGCGGCGAGTGACGTTTAGCTGACTGTTTTCTGGAATCACTTGTAAAAGTCCAGCTGTGACATCGTCTTCAGAAAAAGTTACGGGATAACGAACGGCAAAATCTAGGACTAGCTGCTTCCCATCTTTTTGCAGCTGATAAGGCGTAATCATCAATTTACCAGAATCGGCATCTTCAAAGGCGATGTTCAAGCCTTCGCCGGCGTGCTTTTGATGGAAACTTGTGTAAAGCCAAGAAAAAAACGTTTCAACTTCTGCTGGCAAAGCCGCTTCATCTAATAATTTTTCGGCCAAAAGTGTTATGGCATTTAAGCCTAAGTCAGGGGCGTTTGAAGGGGCTCGTTTACCAACTGCAGAAAAAGTTTTTCCTTGATAGGTGACAGTTAGTTCATCGGGGACGTGGTCGCGAGCTTGGTCGCCGTTAAAAGCATCAAGGTCAGAAAGAGCGCTTTCAGAAAAAGCAGTCCTCAATTGATAATTTACAACTCCTCGTTCTCCGTAAACAACTGAATATTTACCATCCGGCGTGAAACCAAATATCGGCGGCTGTTCCTCCGCTAAATAGAGCGGTAAATCTGCCGAACCACTTTCTTCGTCCGTTCCGAAAATAATGCGAATCTGCCGTTTAGGCTGAAAGCCGGCGTCCTTCAAAAGTTTCAAAGCAAACAGACAGGCGAGAATCGGACCTTTATTATCTAAAATGCCCCGTCCATAAAAATTTTCGACATCTTCGCTTAAATCAAAGGGGGGATAATCCCAACCGCTGCCGGCTGCCACGACATCCAAATGCCCAACGACTCCGATATATTCACTGCTCTCACCAAAAGCGGCATAGCCAACGGCATCGCCGATGGTCTTTGTTTGGAATCCGTAGCTCTCTGCCAATTTTAGCGTTTGTTCTAAAGCTGCCCGCGGCCCTGAACCAAAGGGCTCGCCGGTAGCGGCTGGTCCTTTAACGCTGGGAATCTGCAGGACACTTTTTAAATCTGTCAAAAATTCTGCAGCATGCTCTTGAATCAGCTGCTGATAATTCAGTTCATTCATTGTGACGTCTCCTTTAATGATTACGAATTAAGGTGTTCTTGAAAGTATATTTGTCAGCACGGTAATAGGAAGTATCGTAAATTATCGGAATTGCCGTGGCAGAATAGGCAATCGAATTAACTTTTAGTACAGGATCATTTTTTTTGATTTGCAAAAGCTTCGCCAACTCTTGGTCAGCTAGCATGGCCTCCACCTCTTGATGGGAATAGGCAATCTCAACAGTTTTTTCAATTAGTTCAAAAAGCGAATTCGTTAACTGTTCCTTGGTAACATCTTTGACAGTGCTGCTCTTCACGTATAAATGTTCAATTGTCATCGGCTCTTCATCAAAGGAGCGTAGCCGCTCGATATAGACCAAATCACCTTGTTTGGTCAATTGCATAGCATTTAAAATAGTTTGTGGCGCTTGTGGTGTTTGGTCATAAACTAAAACCTTTGTATTAGAAGATTTACCAAAGGCCTTCGCCGACTCGGTAAAGCCGACTAGACCGGATTTGCCGCTTTGATATTTTTCACTCGGCTGCATCACGTAGGTGCCTTTGCCCTTCATTTTGAAAAGCAAATTTTGCTGAATCAAAAAATCAATCGCTTTACGCACAGTCAGCCGGCTGACAGCAAATTCAGTGGCCAAATCGTATTCTGAAGGCAGCTTTTGCGAGCTGACGTAAACGCCTGTCTTGATTTTTTCTTCAATTTCTTTCGCAACGAGTTGATAACTCGGTAATTTTTCCATCCTAATCCATCCTTTTTTTACCATTCAAAAAAACTAGTATTGGTAGCAACACCGGAAGCAATGCTGATAAATGCCTGCTGGTCGGTTTGCGTAATAATTGCTTTAACGGCCGCTAGCTCTCTTTTGGAAACTACGACAATCAGCATTTTGCGGGACTCGTGGTCAAAGGCCCCTTCAACGTCATTGACAATCGTCATGCCCCGAGAAATTTTTTCTTGGATATTCGGCACCAACTGTGGCGCTTTTTGCGTAACAACTAATAGCTGAACCTTTTGCTGCTTGGCGTTGACATAATCGACCACCCTGCCGCTGATAAAAACCGAAAAGGCACTGTAAAAAGCATACTGCCAACCAAATAAAAAGCCCGCCGCAAACTCAATCAAGACATTAAAAACAATAAAAACAGAACCGATGCTTTGTTTGGTATATTTGCGGGCGATGATGCCGATAATGTCTAACCCACCAGTTGAAAAGTCACTGTTTAACGTAATGCCCACCGAAATTCCGTGGAGCACGCCGCCAAATAATGCGCAGATAAAAGGGTCGGTAGTAATCACAAGCGGCGGAATAAGTTTCATTACAAATGAGGTGATGACAACCGCAAAAATTGTATAGCAGGTAAATTCTTTATCGATTTTAAACCACGCGACAATCAATAGTGGCAGATTAAAAATTAAAACGAGCAAGGGAATCGACAGCTGTACATCAGCAAAGTGATTTAAACTGACGGACAACAACTGCGATAAGCCCGTGATACCGTTTGCATAAATGTTGCCAGACAACCAAAAAAAGTTTAAGGCAATCGATGATAGCACCGCATACAATAAAGCAATTCCCATTTTTGAAAAATTAGCTTTTGGCATAGCACTGATCTCCCGTTGATTTTTTCAAGTTCATTATAACTAGTATATACTATTTTGTATATACTGTTTATTAAATTTTTTTGTGGAAGAGAAAATGTGAAGGCTACTCTTGCTATAATAAAAATAAAAAAATTTTTATAAAGCTGTAACATTATCCAACGTCAAACGTATATAAAGTGAAGGGGGAGTGGGATGGAAAGTTCACAATTGGAATTGTTGTATCAGTTGTATGCTAAGGAACTATTTTTATATGCCCGCTCCTTTACCAAAGATAATTATGGGGCTGAAGAGCTAGTCAGTGATGCTTTTTTTCAGTTGGCGATGCAAGAAGTGTTGCCTGAAAATATGAAATTCTGGCTCTTTGCAGTGGTTAAGCATCGTTTTATTGATTTGAAGCGGAAAAATCGCCGCTGGCAGCTGTTGCCGCTAGAAAAGGCGACAGAAACCAAGTCGCCACTATTTCAGTCAGCAGATGAGCAGTTGCTTCAAAAGGAAAACTATCAGCAGCTCTATCAGGCAATCAACGATTTGAAACCACCCCAAAGTGAAATTATTTTGCTCTTTTATTTTTTACATTGGTCAACAGCCGATATTGCCCAATACTTAGGCTTAAAGCCAGGGCAGGTGCGGGTGCTGCTCCATCGCAGCCGCCGCAAATTGAAGGGAGTGTTAACAGATGACGGAAAAGTTAACTGATTTATTGGAAAAATATCAGCGGGGGGAAGCTACTGCTGCTGAGAAAAAATATGTGGAGGAACGCTTAAAAGAATTTGCTGCTCTGCAGGAGGTTTTATTGGAGCAAGAAGCTGGCGAAGCCTTTGAATTGCCGAATTTGACTGAGGCAGAAACAGTCGATTCAAAAAAATTGAAACGCCAAGTCAATCGTAAATTTTTACGATTAGGGTTAGGGGTAGCTGGGATTTTACTCGTTGTTTTCGCGGTTTTGCAGTGGCTGATTTTCCCATTGACCAATTTTTTCTATTTCAATCCAACAGAAAAAGTAGTTCATGAAGAAGTCGTTCCTTATAATATTGTGGCGGCGATTCAGACGGAGGTGACGAGTCCTTTGTATCATCTAGCAGCGGTTGATTATCAGCATAATGGCATTGGAAAATATGCTGTCACCAAAACATATCAGACCAATCTGCCAGCAGTCCCCCTTTCAAACAATCAAGAAACTTTTGAAATTGTGCGGGGAAAAGTGGGGGAAACCAGCAGCAGTTTGCCTGCCGCCAGCGGTCTGCTTGGCGTTACCGGCAATCTGAGTGAAGAGAGTCGGCAATTATTTCTCGCAAACAAGGAACAAACTCTCGAAAAACTTACAGCGTTACCGGCGACTAGCGAAATCGCCGGCGGACTGACTTTTGCTACACCACTGAGCCTTGGGGAAGTCCAGGAGATTTTTGGTACAGAAAGTTTTTTCAGTGACACCGATTATCGTGTGAACTGGTTTAGCGTGGACATCGGCGATAGCGATGGACTGCCACTGGGATTCAACTGGTTTGCGACCTTTGATTATGCTGCCAATTATATTGGCATTAGCAGTTCTTATCTCACAGATTTAAATGGAAAATATCCTCATCTGTTGCCGAGCACTGAGGCTGGGGCGACAGACGTTAATCTACGGCAGGACTTTAAAGAACATTTTACATCCTGCTTGCGATATCTTTTAGACAATCATGACTTATTAGAAAAGCAAAATCAGGCAACGCCTTTATCTACTGAATATTTGCAACAGGCCTTAGATTATATTGAAGAAAATGATGTAAAAATAACCGGCATTTATTTGTCGGCAACCACCGAACGCTATCGGGAAATTGTGAAGTCAGACCAAGTGTTGGATACACAGATTTTGGGGACAGAGCTGTTTAGTCAGTGTTTTATGAATTCATAAAAAGAGATAGAAGAAGCAAATTGATTCTAATTTCTATTAGTTGACAAAAACCAAGAGATTCTATAGCTAGTTTGAACCAAAAGAAATATAAAGTAGTGAAAAGTAGAAAATTGGATGTATTCAGTTTTCTGCTTCTTTTTAATCAATCAGAAAAGAGAAGTTAGTGGATTTTTTTAAGTTTTATATTACTTCGAAAGAAAAGTCAATTTTTCAAAGAAAAGTATTAATTACAAAAAATATGTATCCGCTTACAATAACATTGTAAGGAATAAAATTTAGGGGGAAAAGAAGATGAAGTTTAAAAAGTTAATGACGGGTATATTTGCTGGAAGTTTATTGCTTGGAACATTGACAGCTTGTGGTACTTCAGATAGTGGTAGTGGCAGTTCTAGCTCAGAAGGCTCTGGTGAGCAGCAAACAATTCGGTTAACTTATTGGAATAGTGAAGACACAGTTAAGGAATTATTGGCTTATTTGGAGGAAGAAGTTCCAGAAGCAAAAATTGAGTTTCAATTCGTTGACAATACCAATTACAGTACAATTATTGATACTCAATTGGCAGCTGGCGAGGGGCCAGACATTATCAGTGAAACACCAGCGTCTGCTTTGAAGCATGCTCGGTTAGATTATATTGAAGATGTAACTAGTTTAACCGGAGATTATACTGAAAACGGTATTCTACCATTTACTTATGAAGGAACGGCCTATGCAGTACCAGGCATCAGCTGGTTTGAAGGACTTTTTTATAATAAAGAAATTTTTGAAACGAACGGCGTTGAAATTCCGACTTCCTTTGATGAATTTATCGCCGTTTGCCAAACACTGCAAGACAAGGATATTCTACCATTAGCAGCGGGGCTAAAATCTTGGGAACCTCTTTTAAAGAGCTCAATGGCTTTTGTACAGGCTGAATACTTATCTAAACCAGCTGGAGAAAACTTTAATGAAGAGTACCGAGAAGGTGAAACAACTTTAGAAGGTAATTGGGATCCTTACATCGAACAATGGTCACAAATGATTGAGGCAGGAATTTATACTCAGGAGCAAACAGGAATTGACCATGACCAATCATTGAAAGAGTTTGCAACTGGTGAAGCGGCGATGTTTGCATCAGGAGCATGGGATGTGGAAGCAATCAAGTCGCAAAATCCTGATTTACAATTTGATATGATGCCTTGGTATGGTACTACTAGCAATGAAGGTTGGTTAGTGGGTGGACCGGGTGCTGGCTTTGCTGTCAATAAAAACTCTAAGAACAAAGACATTGCCATGAAAGTAGTAGAGGCAATCGCATCTAAAGAAGGCCAAGAAGCGTTATGGCAAAACAATGAAGGTGGCTCTTCTTATTTGAAGGATGCAGACTTCCCGTTACCTGCAGAATATGATGGCGTAAAAGAAACGATTAATGCCGGTCGGGTCGCTTGCCCTTGGGAAGAATGGGGCAGCATCGGTGATATTCATAAAGATTACGGTACAGAAATGCAAAAATATTTATTAGATGAAGAATCAATTGCTGATATGTTGACGAATGTTGATAAAGTGGCACAGGAGCTATTAGAAAAATCTGGTAATTAAATAAAACAGAGCAAGTGGAAAAGCGGTTGTAGCATAGGCAGTCGATGGTAAATTTCCGATTATTTACTAAATAGCTGAGATTGAGCACTACTTAAGGATTCAATCTCTCGGTTGCTTGTGAGACAGCCGCTTTTCAAATTTTAGATTGGAGGCGTCCATCTTGCTAAACAAAATAAGGAAACCAGCCTACGGAACACTAGGCTTCTATTTGTATGCTTTCTTAGTGCCAGCACTAGCTATCTATGCCATCTTTAGTATTATTCCTTTTTTGGCAACTTTTTACTACAGCTTTACTAATTACACAGATTTAAATCCGACAGACTTAAGCTTTGTGGGCTTGAAAAACTATATTAAAGTTTTTCAAACACCCTTAATGATGACCGGGATTAAAAATTCAATCATCTACGCCATCATCATGACAGGCATGCAGACAGTATTAGGGTTGCCCTTAGCTGTTTTATTGAATCAAAAGCTAAGAACACGTAACGCATTGAGAGCAATATTTTTTTTCCCAGCGGTATTTAGTCCACTGATTATCGGCTACTTGTGGAGTTACTTAATGTCCAGTTCCAATTATGGTTTAATCAACAACTTAATAACCAGTTTAGGGATGCAACCAATCAATTTCTTTTCCGCAGATAATGCCTTGTACTCAGTTCTTTTTACACAAATTTGGCAATGGACCGGGTGGGGTATGGTGATTTTCTTAGCCAATTTGCAAAGTATTCCCTATGACTTGTATGAAGCTGCTGAAATTGACGGAGCCTCAGCCTTACAAAAATTTTTCAGAGTCACACTGCCTTTAATGGCGCCATCAGTGAAAATTGTTGTCATTACCGGATTAGTCGGCGGTTTGAAGGTCTTTGATATCATTTATTCGATGACTAGCGGCGGTCCAGGTGATGCTACTCAGACTGTGATGACAGTTATGATGAAAAGAGGGATCTCTGAGGGCTTTTATAGCACAGGGGCTGCCTTTGGGGTTGTCTTCTTTGTGATTGTTATGATTATCAGTTTTATAGTAAATAAACTTATGAAGAAATGGAGTGACGCAATACGATGAACTCAGGACTAGAAAGTAAATCAAAAAAGAAATTGTTTGGTCTGGAAATATCCATGATAGTTCTGGCGGTAATTTGGTTCATTCCAATTTACTATCTGCTCGTCACTACCTTTAAATCTGCCAAGGATGCAACTGATAATCCTTTAAGTTTGCCTCATGAATGGTTATTTTCTAACTATACTTCCGCATGGGAAAAGATGGAATTTCCGCGGGCGTTTGGCAATACTCTAATCATTACAGTCTGCTCAGTAGTAATATTGATTATTTTATCTAGTATGGTGGGGTATGCCTTAGCCCGTAGTAAAACCAAAATTTCTAATGGCATTTTCTTATTTTTCATTGCTGGATTGGTAGTTCCCTTCCAAATGAACATCGTGAGCTTGTATAAAGTCGTTAAAATGCTAGGTTTGATGAATTCACTTGCGGCAGTCATTTTTGTAAATATCGCCATTAATTTACCACAGGCGATTTTTCTTTTTAAAGAATTTATCGAATCGACTATTCCAATTGAGTTGGAAGAAGCCGCTGAAGTGGATGGCGCCGGTGTGTTACGACGCTTTTTCCAAATAGTATTTCCGTTATTGACGCCTGTTATTTCAACTGTGGCAATTATCACCACTTTAAATGTATGGAATGAATTTATGACACCATTATTATTTTTACAAACAAGAGATAAAGGTGTTATTTTGCAGGAAGTGTCCCGTAATATTGGGCAGTTTTCAACCGACTGGACAGCACTATTCCCAATGATGATGTTAGGGGTTGCACCATTAATAGTCTTTTATTTGTTCATGCAAAAATATATTATTGCCGGTGTTTCAGCAGGAGCAGTGAAGGGCTAATGATGACACTTGAACAGTTCAAAAAAATCTTAATTTTAATGCCTCACCCTGATGATGAGGTGCTGTTGAGTGGTGGAATAATTTTTCAAGGGCTGCAGCTTAACAAGCAAGTAAAAGTTGTTCTAGCAACAACCGGGGACTATGACGCCCCGCATCGAGAAATCGGGAAAAAGCGAATGTTAGAAAGTATAGCGGCTTGTAAGTTGTTGGGACTTTCTGAGAATAAACTAATTTTTATGGGTTACCCAGACACTGGGATGTCCTATGGTAATAGCTTTTTATACAATTTATTTTTAGAACAAGACGCCTATGCTATTCATGATGGAAAAGCGGGCCGCTCTACATATGGACCTATTGGAAATGATTCTTTTCATGAGCTTTGGACAGGTGAAGCTGGCATGTATACGAGAACAACCTTCAAAGAAGATTTAAAACAAATTCTTATGAACGAGCAAGCAGATGCTATTTTTACTACTTCAGAATATGATTTGCATGGTGATCATGTTGGATTGTTTTGGTTTTTACAGGACGCCTTAGCAGAAATTCCTGATTATTCACCAACTGTCTATACTGGAATTGTTCATTCTTTCGATGGAGATGACAACTGGCCTTTAAGAAATCATCATGAATTAGCTTTTTCTGAACCAAAAACTCTAGCAGAAACTGACTTCATATGGAGTGAGCGCAAGGTATTTCCGATGCTACCAGAGATGTTAGCTGAACCTGCTGGAAATTTAAAGGCACAAGCATTAGCCAGTCATGTAACAGCAATGAAACCTGATGATGCAGCGTATCTGTCTGCCTTTGTTAAAAATGAGGAAATATTTTGGGAAGTGGGGGTTAAATAGTGAAAAAACAACAACGTATTTATCCAGTTGAGCCATGGATAGTTAGAGAGATTGGCTTTGATCCGAAAAATAATTATCGCAATGAGACAACCTTTTCATTATCGAATGGCTATATTGGCACTCGTGGTACTTTGGCGGAAAGCTACCCTTTTACAATTGATGAGGGATTAGAAGGTAATTTTATCAATGGTTTTTACGATAGCGACCAAGTCCGTTACGGAGAATGGAATTATGGTTTTCCTGAATGGAGTCAGAGTCTTCTAAATGTTCCGAATATGAAAAAAATTGGCGTGAGTATTGAAGATGAGTTATTTGATTTATTTACTGGAGACATTATCAGCTATGAACGTAAGCTTGACATGAAACGCGGCATTGTCTCACGGGATATTGTATGGCGTTCTCCTAGTCAAAGAGAACTCCAAATCCATTATGAAGAATTGGTTTCGCTGGAAAATAAACATTTGATGTTCCAGCTTTATGAAGTAACCCCTTTGAATTTTTCCGGCGAAATCAACTTCCATCTGAAACTTGACGGCAAAATTCAAAATCATACCCGCAAGACAAATCCCTTAGTTGACTATGGTCCCTTTGGGCAGCGGCTGCAACATAAACAGGTGAGTTTTTCAGATAATTTAATGTATTATCAAGGGACAACAAAACATAGCCAGTTATCCCTTGGCTGTGGTTGCAGTATTATGTTTAACCAACCTACTCTTGGTGAAGCAAATGTAATTGAAGAATCCTGTGAGGCAACGTATACCACACAAGGTAAAGAGCAGCAGACCATAAGACTTACCAAAGCACTGGCGTATGTTACTAACCAAGACTTGGAAAAAACTGATTTTAAGAATTTTATTCAAGAGACTTTAGCTGAAGCAACAGAGTTAGACTATTCATTTTACGCTGAGAAACAAGCTGAGCATTTTCAAAAATTTTGGGATTATGCGGCAATTGAAATTTTTGGAGATGAAGAGACAGAGCAAGGCCTGAGATTTAACATGTTCCACGTTTTTCAGCATGCTGGAAGAGACGGTCTACGGGGGATGCCGGCAAAAGGCTTAAGCGGTGAAGGATACGAAAGACATTATTTTTGGGACACAGAAATATACATGCTTCCATTATTCACTTATACGAATCCTGAAATCGCTCAAAAATTATTGAGTTATCGGTATCATACACTGCCAGAAGCTCGTGATCGAGCTCGGATTCTCGGTCATCAAAAGGGGGCATTGTATCCTTGGCGAACGATTAATGGGCAAGAGGCTTCGACCTATTTTCCTTTAGGAACTGCTCAGTATCATATTAATGCAGATATTGCCTATGCTTTTATGCACTATTATCGAATCACCGGAAACAGTGATTTCTTATTTGCAGAAGGCTGTGAAGTATTAGCTGAAACAGCTCGAGTATGGGCAGACGTCGGGAGTTTTTCTGAATACCGTAACAATCAATATTGTATTTGTGCGGTAACCGGGCCAGATGAGTACAACGCAATCGTTGATAATAATTTCTACACAAACTTGATGGCTCAGCAAAATCTTTATGATGCTTTAGAGGCATTGAAGCTGATGGCAGTAAATCGATCAGAAGCGTATCAGCAGTTGATTGAGAAGCTGGGGCTCACTGAGGAAGAGCTGGCAAATTGGAAATTGATTGCGGATAATATGTATTTTCCAATGGACAAAGAAAAAGGGAATCTACCTGCAAGATGATAATTATATGCTGAGAAAGCCGTTGAGTGAAGCGACTATTCCGGAAGAAAAAAGGCATCTACTATATGAAAATTACCATCCGCTTTTTGTTTGGCGTCAACGGATGAGTAAACAGGCCGATGCTGTTTTAGGACTATACCTACATGGCGATAAATTCACTTCAGATGAATTGGTGCAAAACTATGACTTTTATCAGAAAGTCACTCTGCATCATTCGTCACTCTCCACGGCAATTTTTGGGATTATAGCCAGTCAAATTGGTAAACTAGCTGAGAGCTATGCCTATTTTATGGATTCCGCTCGAATGGATTTGGATGATTACCATCATAATTTTTATGCTGGCATTCATGCTGCAAATATGGCTGGCACCTGGCAGTTTGTCGTCAATGGTTTTGGTGGGGTGAGGCTCAACGCTGGCAAGCTAACAATTGCACCGGTTTTACCAGAACAGTGGCAAGGATATCGCTTCAAACTTCAATACCAAAAAGGTGTATTTGAGATTGAGCGGACTAAAGAACAGACAAAAGTGACGTTAATTCACAGTAATCAACTGCAAGAGTTGACTTTTAATGGTGTAAGAATCTCATTAAAACAAGGAGAAAGCTATGTTCAAAAAATATAAAGCAATTTTTTTCGATTGGGATGGGACTGCCGTCTTATCCAGAAATGCTCCCGTTGATGAGATAATCGCCGCCATGAAGCAATTGCTTGAGAAAGAAATCAGATTAGTGATTGTAAGTGGAACCACGTATGAGAATATTGCAGGTGGCAAGTTACATGAGTATTTTTCGTCAGATGAACTGGCTAATCTTTATTTAGGTCTAGGACGAGGAGCCTACAATTATCAGTTTGAGCAAGGTAAACGGCAAACTTTTTCAGATAATTTACCGAAAGATCAAAGTGAATTGTTGTTGATTCATCAAATTTGTTTTGAGATTCATCAATCATTATTGCGGGATTATGGGATTGCCAGTGACATTGTGTTTTCAAGACCTAATTATTGTAAAATTGATATTTTGGTGAATCAAGACCGTGGAGAGCAACTTTTCTTTCAAGGAGAAGACTTGCAAAAAGTATTAGCTCTGTTGGAAAAGCATCAATTTGCGGGTTCGTTAGCTGATTTATTAGCTTATTGTCAGCAAATTTCTGTTAAGCAAGGCTTGCCATTGAAAATCACTAGTGATGCAAAATACTTAGAAGTTGGCCTCTCTGATAAAAGTGATAATGTCGATAGTATTCTGCAGCGATTAAATGAAAAAGCAATAACCGCTGCAGATTGCAGCTTTTGGGGCGATGAGTTTGTTGAATATGCTGACGGCTTATTTGGTAGTGATAGCTATATGCAGACAACAAAGGCTGCAGCAGGGGATTTCTTTGATGTCTCTGATGCTGTGGGACAACGGCCTAAAGGAGTTCAAGTGCTGGGCGGCGGTGTACCGACCTTTCTCAGTTTTTTTGCAAGAACAAACTAGGCTATAAGATAAGAATAGTTGGGCTTAAACAGGTGTCTGGAAATTATGCAGATATAAATGAGACAATTTAAATACCGGAAACCACAGGGCTATTTTTCAAAAATGAAAGATAGCTTTGCGGTTTTTCCTGCTCAATTAATCTCTGCTTGAAGACTGTTGAAATAATCATCAACCACCCTAGAGTACAAAAACCTTTTTTGTAGCTGGAAAGGTAAGGGAATTGTTATATAATTAAATTGTATATAGATGAGTTTGTGATATTAGTTAGAACAAAGCTGAACTTTTACGAAATATATCTAGTGAAAACCACTAGATATTGTCAATTTGCGATGAGGAGCTACTGAACCGCAGGAGCAAGTATCATATAGTTTGGGATTTCATCTGTTAATAAGACTAATATCATAGGTTACTTGGAAAGTTATTTTTAGTAGAAATGAAAGCGCAAACTAAAGAGTGGAACGAAAATTACTCTAAAATCTTTTTGGAGCATGGAGGATTGAAAGGGAGAGAAGTTTTAAGGGGGCTGAATTATGCGCAATATGTTGCTTGTTGATGACCAGAGGGAAGAGAGAAACGGCATCAAGTATTTGATTGAAAAATTTAATTTCCCAATCAAAACCTATGAGGCTGCCAACGGTTTAGAGGCATTGGAAATATTACAAAGTCAAAAAATAGATATCCTGCTTACGGATGTCAAAATGCCATTGATGGATGGTATTGCTCTTGTTTCACAAGTCAATCAAGATTTTCCACAGGTCATCAGAATCATTTTCAGTTCTTATGGGGAGTTTGATTATGCCAAAGGAGCCATGGAGGCCAATGTTAGATATTATCTTTTAAAACCAATCGAGATAGAGGAATTTGCTAAAGTAATTAATGAGGCTTTAAAGGAGCTGGCAACTCGAGAGCTTAAAGAAAAAAATCAAAGTCAAGAAGAGCTGACCCGCAGTCTAAGTCGATTGTTTATGAATTCAAAAATTGGGAATTGGCCTCTTCAAATTTCCAGTATTTTAGACGAATATTTACAAGAGAAACAATTGCAACTACTAGAATTGGACTTCCCAACAGAGCTAACTGAACCAGAGCGAAGCATGGTAATCAAACAGTTCGATCAATTCAAAGAAGCATCTAAATTTTATGTCAAAATTGATAATAAGACTCTCTTTATTCTGTTAGTCAGTACAAAAAAATTTGTCAAGGAACGAGTGAGAGATTTTGCTTCAAGAAGTATTATCCATTTGAAACAGACACAGAAAATTTACCCACGGATAATTGTCATGGAGGAGGTTGATCAACTGCCGCTTTTTTTACGAAAATTAACGAAGCTTGAGAAATATCATCGAGAATTTCTACTAGCCCAGAACCAGCTTTATCCAGAAACCGAGATTGAAGAGTATAAAGAGGATCGGCGCCCTTTTGATATTCACTTAGAAGCTTGCTTAAATGCGATAGGAAGAAAAGAAAATCATGAGCTGGCAGCAGCTTTCTCACAGCTTGCAAAGTTGATTGATAGACAAGTTATTTTGACTACTAGTCTAGCTCAGTAAATTTTTTTTGAGCTCAGCTCTACTCTAGAAAAAACCTATTTTAAACAATTGCCCAAAAGCTATAATACCGGATGGCAATCGATAACAGATTTTTCTCACTCTTTGATGAAGGTCACTGAATTTTACCAAGGCTTGGCTCAGCAAGGTCAGATTGATATTTCACGGCAAATTTTAAACTATATCGAACGTAACTATCTGCATGATATTAGTTTAGAAGACATTGCCAATGACTTAAACTTCTCTAGCAGTCACCTTAGTGTGCTTTATAAACAGGAAACCGGCCGGACCATCATGGGAGATTTAGCGAATTTTCGGTTAAAAAAAGCGAAGCAGCTACTAGACACAACAAATTTAAAAGTGATTCAAATTGCGGAAAAGGTTGGCTACAAAAACCATTCCTATTTTGACAGGGTGTTTAAAAAGCAATATGGTGTTACGCCGAATCATTATCGTAAAATGAAGTAACTATACTGGGGAGCAGGCCGATGAAATTTAAAAAGTGGTTTTTTCATAATGCAGGTTTAAGAACAAAATTGGTCTTGAGTTATAGTTTTTTGGTGTGCCTGCCGATAGTTTTAATCGGCTTTTTCTCATTTTACCTTTTTTATCAGGCAGCGGAAAAGCAGATTGTCAGTAATATGAGCAACAACATCAAAATTATGAGCAATGAACTTGCCAGTCAGCTAGAGGGGGAAATGAAAAATGTGAATTTTTTGGCATACAATAAAGAATTTCGCAATGATATTGTTGAATACCAAGATAATCCCATAGAGCTGGCAAGAATTTTAACTCAAAAAATCGAACCAACCTTTTCTTACTATTTGGCTAGTGATCAAAATATTAAAGAGATTGTCGTCTCTTCACCATATTTTAGTAGAGCCATCGGAAACTATTTTGTTCCAATGGAAGATTTAAATGAGTCGGCTATTGAAAGTAATGCAAAGGTCGTTTGGGATACAGTTGAGCAACAGCTTTACATTGATCGGAAAATTCTCGATGCCGCTTCCAGCACCCGGGTAATCGGCCACATCCGTTTTAATCTATTTCCGTCTTTTTTTAGCTACGCTTTAGCAAATGATAATATCGAGATGGGCAGCTTAGTTTTAACAGATGCTGCTGGAAATTTAGTTTATCAGCAGAGCACCGAGTCTATTGCAGAATCCATTATAGAGGATGTTCAGTTCGGTAAAAGTCAAGAGGTGGTGCAGGAGGGCTATTTCGTTAAAAAAATTGCGGTTGAAAATACAGATTGGCAGCTCGCTTACCTAGTAAGCAAGCAGGAAGTTACCGGGATTTTATGGCCAATTATTCAACAAACAATCTTGGTATTAATTATCTGCTTAATGCTTTCCATCATTTTAATTTCCTATTTGTCAAAACAAATTACGTCCCGTTTGTATCAATTGAGTGCAGATTCAGATTCAGTTGCCAATGGTGCTTTAAATAGTATAGAGTTTACTGAAGATCAAGATGAAATTGGTATTGTGACCAATAGTATTGCCAAGATGCAGCAATCACAGCATGAATTGACCGAAAAGCTGGTGACATCTGAAATTGAGCGTAGTGATGTCGAGAAAAAATCATTGCAGTCAATGATTCATCCTCATTTCCTCTACAATACCTTGTCCAGTATGAAGTGGAAGGCGATTTATCATGATGAGACAGAGATAGCCCAAGGACTTTCTTGGCTGGCAACTTTTTATCGAACTAGTCTCAACAGCGGCCATTTCTTCACCACAGTTGAAAATGAATTAGAGAACGTCCATGCTTATATTGACCTTCAACAAGTTATGCATGAGCAAAAATTCACGGTCAATGAATCTGTTGAGGAAGAGACATTAGCCTGCCGCATGCCTAATTTTCTGTTGCAGCCCTTGATTGAGAATGGTATTCAGCATGGCTTTGCAATGAATGATATGAAGGGGCTAGTGTCTATTTTAAATATCCGAATTTATTTGTCTGAAGACCAGCTGATAATTGAAATTGAAAACAACGGAGCAACCTTTGACCGTGAAAAGTTGGCAAGGGCCTTGGAACACAAGGGCAATGGATATGGCTTATATAATCTTCGACGGCGCTTAGAATTAGCCTATGGTGAAAGAGGACATATCTATTTTGAAGAAATAGCAGCCGATTTTACCAGAATCCGGATTGTAATCCCCAAAGAGAGTAATGAGAGTTAAAAGCCACAGAGAGAGTTTTATATAGAAAGGGCGAGCCAGCTTTAAGGGGTGTCAGCTGATACGTTACGGTAAACCTCTTTATGAATAATATGCTTCAAATAATTCATCTGTAAAAACTTGGCACAGCTATATGATAAGCGAATTGTTCTTATCAAACTGTTTAAATGCTGATTTCAGATAAAATCATAGTCAGAGCTTTATGAATTCATAAATAAACGAATCAGTTACTAGCAAATGCCAAGTAACTAATTTATTTTTGTTTATTTTTGGAAACAAATCTCTCCTCGATAAAAACTCGTTTCCACCGATGTTTTACGGGCCACAAATTCAGCAGAACAGCTACTATCAGTCAAAATAAAATTAGCTGGCTTGCCACTGGTTAAAAAATTGTCGGGTCCCATTGTGGTTTGTCCGGTGACCAGGCTTAAGGCTTCAGTCAAGGCTTCTTGCGTGGTGAGTTGGTAAATTTCTGTGTAACGGTTCAGCTTTTCTAAGACACTGCCATCTCCAAAAGGTGACCAAGAATCATCAATATTGTCACAACCTAAAGCAAGTTGTACGCCGGCTTGACGAATATCTTCCAGCGGTGGTCTAACACTATCTAGCGGCACGCTGGAAATCAGCGAGATACCCTGCTCTACCAGACCGTGGAAAATTTCTTGGCTTTCCTGCGGCGAAAAATCCTGTAGGCCATAGCCGTGGCTGATGGTGACGCGGTTTTGCCAACCGGCGTCTGCCGTTAAGGCCATCATTTTTTGATAGGTCTGCCGAGCAGCGTCGCCCCGCTCGTGGAGGTGAATATCAATGGGCACGTTGAACTGCGTTGCTAAGTCAAAAGTTTGCTGCAATGATTTTTCTAGATTGCCATCCAAAGAGAAAGGATCAACACCGCCAACGAGGATGGCGCCATTTGCCAAGGCGCGTTTCATCTCGTCGTAAGCTTCAGATAATAACAAACCATGCTGCGGAAAGGCGACCAGCTCGTAGCCAAATTTTCCCTGATACTTGGCTAAGACAGCCTGTGCCTGTTCTAAAAATTTTTGGCCAATTTTCGGGTGGACATCAATGTGGGAACGGAAAAAAGTGGTGCCATTAGCTAATTCCAGCTCAATCAAGCGGCTCATTCGGTCTTCAAATGAGGCATTGACCGCTGTTAAGTCGCTCATTTCCTGAGTAAAGCGCTCAACAATTGAGGCGGCCGGTTTGATTGGTGCCCAAGGCAGGCCGAGCTTGCTTTTATCAAAATGACAATGCATCTCACGAATCGCCGGCAGCACTAATAATCCTCGGCCATTAAAATCATCTTTAGCTGGCTCAAAATTTTGCGCTGGCCGGATTTCTGCAATTAAGCCATCCACCAGTTTAAGATCCACATTTTTAGTTGCTGTGCCAGAGGTAATGCCCGCCGTTTGTAGGTACTCTGTTTCAATTTTTACGTTGTAAAGCCATCTTGTTGTCATAATGCACCTCGCTTATTTTAAAATAACCAGTCAGTCAGTTGCTGAAAAACTTTTTGAACCTGTGAATTATCAGTATCCTTTAAAAAATCATGCTCCAAGTCATAAACAGGAACAAACTGACTGGCAGAAACTTGCTTAGCCAATTGCTTGCTGTAGTGAAAAGGCACTTCTAAATCATTCGTGCTAGCGCTGGTAAAGACCGGTGGCAGCTGTGAAAAAGTCGCCGCCGCCAGCTGGAAATCAGTCGCACTAGCTTGGTAATAGTCCAACAGCAAATTGTGCTGAATCCCATAAATATATAACAGTACCCGTCGCAAATTTGGGTCATCGTAGACTGGTTTGACCGTTTCGATTGCCCGCAAACTTTCCTCAGGAATTTTCGTTGGGAAAATGGCCCGCGGCGTTTCAACGAATTTCAAATCAGTATAGCCGTAGAAACTGACCAGTTGCTTAGGCAGTTTCTGTTTTTTTGCAATCAGTTTTTCCGTCAATAAAAGCATCAGATAAGCGCCGGCGGAACGGCCGCAAAAGACAAAATCTGCGTCAGCGATTTTCTTATGAATCTCAGTAAAAGTTTTTTCTAAATCAGCGAGGATTGCTGCCAACGAGCTGTTGGGAGCTAACAGATAGTCAACAGCCAACACAGCATAGCCCTGATCAAGAAAAATTTTTTGCAAAGCCTGCGGCATGTCAGCCTTCGTTCCATAAACGAGGCCGCCACCGTGGAAATAAATCAGATATTTGCTGGGACGATCAGCGGTTTGGGTAACGGAAACGTTAGCCCCGTTCGTAAGGTGCCAGGTATTATTCAAGTTGAGCCCTTCTTTTCTTTAGGTTGAACAGAGTTTCGGGAAAAAGAATTCAAGGTGATAGTTCCAATTAAGTTATCGAAGTTTACTATCAATAAATAGTCATGTGAGCTAATTAAAAAATTTTTTTCCCACTGTGAATTCTTTTCGTAGACTATAATTGAGAGCCTGATGATAAAAAAATACAATAATTTCTCAGCTCAAGACTTCACGTTTATCCTTGCGTTGAATCCATTTTAACAAATAGGGTATGATAGAGGGTAGAAAATAGTCCAGTAATTTTTGCGATATTAAGATAAGAATGATTTTTTTATGTCATTCAACAAATTCACTAAAGATTCTGGGCTTGAGATTAGGGACTGTAGGAGTGTTGTCGTAGCCATACTGCTCTGTCTCACGAGACTGCTAAAGCACAGAGATACAGGGAAATTCAGATAACTGTATTTGTGATAAAATTTTATGTTAAGGCCCTAGTTCCCACAATGGAGGTAAGCACCATGAGTCAACCTATTTTAATCAGCGATTATGTTTTTCCTTTAGATAAATTTGGCAAGGTGGGGAAAATCCACAGCCGCTTTGAGCATTCCTTCAATATTGAAGTCAGCGGCCAATTAATCAATGTCGCCAACTATCGTGAGTACCTTTCCTGTTATGGCATTTTTCTGCCGGATAATTTATTTGAAAAACAGTTGAAAAATTATCAGCAGGGGGATGTAGTGCGCTTACAGGAAGATGGCTTTGCGATTTATAGTCGTCAAGGTGTAGCCAAAATTGTTTTGGCAGATTATCAATTGGTTTCCTTGCAAATTAGTCAAGCCAACTTGCAGCAAGCAACCTTGCTGGCGTTGAAAACTATTTTAGAGGAGAAACAGCTGAGCCAACTTTTGGGGCTGGACTATCAGACAATTCCTGTTGACTTGCTGCCCCAATTAACTGGCGAGCTGCCATTGACGAATTGGCAGCCAATCATCGAATGGCTGATTGGTCGTGGAAAAGGCTTGACTCCGAGCGGGGATGATCTATTGACGGGTTATCTATTTTTATTGAAAATTGCGGGTCTACCGGATGTAGCTGATTTGCAACAGGCGTTGGTGGCATCCAAATTACCAACGACAGATATCAGTAAAAATTATTTAGAGGTCCTAATGAAGGGCTACGTCAGCTCACCTTTTTATCAGCTCTATCAAGATCTGCTTCAAGCAAGTTCTGCTGACATTTTGGCGCAGGACGTGGCCGCAATCATGAAAATCGGCCACACTTCAGGAAAAGATTTGAGCTTTGGAATTTTGCTGGGGATTTTGTTTGTGTTGAAGCAACGACACGGATAGTCTGATAATTTGAAAGGCTAAAAAGCGTCACAGATTTCCACTTGTTTGCAAGTGGGGAGACTGTGGCGCTTTTATTTTAAATGTAGAGCAAATGATTTTTTATCAAAGAACCTTTACTGATTGGCGATAACTTTGTTTGAGATTTTCCGGCAGCGCATCATCACTAATCAGTAGGCTGATTTTATCCAAAGGGCAGAAACGGACAATTGCTTTTTTGTCGAACTTGCTGTGGTCAACTAGGGCAATGGTTTTTTCGGCACTTTGAACAAACTCTTTTTTTAACTCTGCTTCATACAAACTGAAATCAGATAGGCCATCGACAGTCGAAATAGCGTAGCTGGAGGTAAAAAAGGCATCGACACTGAAATTATCCAAAATCTGAATGCCAATGGTGCTTTCAATTGCATTCGAATTGGCTTTGACAATCCCGCCGATAATCACCACCGTAAAATAATTGGATTCCTTCAAAAGATTGGCAGTCCGCAAGCCACTGGTCAAAATTGTGATCCGTAGCGGTTGATTCAACAATAACTTTGCTAGCTCGTAACAGGTAGAGCTGGCATCTAAAATAATGCAATCTCCCTCGTTAATTTGAGCGAGGGCTTTTTTTGCGATATTTTGCTTTTCGGTAATATTTTTCTTTTTACGAGTTTCGTATTCAGTGTCAACTTTCATATTTTGTTGATTATCAGTTAATTTAGTCGCTCCTCCATGGGTGCGGACTAATAAATTTTGCTCTTGCAAATCCTTTAAGTCAGAGCGGATGGTGACTGGAGAGACTTGGAATTCTTGGGCCAAATCTTCGACGGAGACAGAATTATCCCGCTCAATCAGTTGTAAAATCGCCTGTTTTCTTTCAGTTGCATACATGGGTGACAACTCCTTTCAACTTATTTCTTATTATACGAAGGTTTTTAGAAAAACGCAAGCTTTTTAGTTTCATTTGTTTTCGTTTAATCTTTAAATAAAAATAAATGAAAAAAACAGTTGACAAACGAACTTTATCGAAGTAATATGAAACCATAAATTACAGGTGGTGAAAGAATATGAAAGTAGGTTTAGGTGCAGACGTAAACGCTTTTGATATGAAAGAAGATGTAAAAGAGTATTTGGCAATGTTAGGTTATGAAGTAGTTGATTACGGAGTTTATGAAAAAAATGATACGGATTATCCGCAAATTGCGGCGACAGTTGCCCATGCGATTAAAGCTGGCGAAGTGGAGCGAGGAATTTTATTTTGTGGAACTGGTATCGGTATGGCGATTGCTGCCAACAAGGTTAAGGGCATTCGTGCAGCACAAACCCACGATGTTTACTCAGCAGAGCGGGCACAATTAAGTAATAACGCACAAATTATTACAATGGGAGCAAAAGTAATTGGTCATGAAACTGCCAAGACAATTGCCAGAGAATATTTAAGCAACGCCTTCACGATGAGCGGCAGCGGTAAAAACTCTGCCCGCAAGATTGATGAGATTATGGAAATGGAAAAAATTAGCTAGTCTAAAAAACAGGAGGCCAAAAATGAAATTCTTTTTAGATACAGCAAATCTTGCTGAAATCAAACGAATCAATGCATTAGGTTTAGTTGATGGCGTAACAACAAATCCAACGATTATTGCTAAGGAAGGTAAGGATTTTGAAACGGTTATAAAAGAAATCTGTCAAACGGTTACAGGGCCGGTCAGTGCAGAAGTAACTTCTCTAGATAGTGAGGGGATGATTAAAGAAGCTCGGGTCATCGCACAGTGGGCAGATAATATCGTAGTTAAAATTCCGATGACCGAAGAGGGTTTAAAGGCTGTTCATGTAATTTCACGAGAAGGTATTAAAACTAATGTCACTCTGATATTTTCTGCAGCCCAAGGATTAATGGCTGCTAAAGCCGGTGCTACCTATGTCAGTCCGTTTTTAGGCCGATTGGACGATATTGCTGCTGATGGGTTAAAATTAGTGTCAGACCTGCGGAAAATTTTTGATATTTATGACTATCAAGCTGAGATTATTGCTGCTAGTGTTCGCAATATTGGTCATGTTGAGAGCGTAGCCTTAGCGGGCTCACATATTGCTACGATTCCGGGTAGTCTGTTTCCTAAGTTGTGGAGCCATCCTTTAACAACTAATGGAATTGCCCAGTTTGAAGCGGATTGGCAGGCTTATCAAGCAGAGATGAAAAAATAAAAAGGCGACTTGGAGGAATAAGTTATGACTAAACCAACAGTTTGTATTACTATCGGCGATCCAGCTGGCATTGGGCCAGAAACCAGTGTTGAAACCTTGCAGCAAAAGGAAGTTTATGAACAAATGAAACCTTTTTTAATCGGCGCTGAAGGCACCATCCGTAAAGCAATGAAGTTAAAGGATTGTGATTTTAACTTAAATATTATTAGCGATCCTAGCGAAGGCGTTTATCAATACGGCACTATCGACTTGTTGACTACGGGGGAGTATGACTGTGATGCGATTGAATATGGTAAAGTTCAAAAGTTAGCAGGCCAAATGTCCTATGATTTTGTAATGAAGGCTATTGAATTAGGTAACGCTGGCAAAGTGGACGTGGTGGGAACTGCACCCATCCACAAAGAAGCAATCAAATTGGTTGGCGTTAAAGAAGAAGGACATACAGAGATTTTTGATAATAATACAGTGTCTGATTATGCATTAACCATGTTTCATGTACAGAATTTGCGGGTCTTTTTCGTCAGTCGTCACATGTCATTAAAAAATGCTTGTGATTATGCTACTAAAGAGCGCTGTGTGGAAAATCTCGAACATATTGATGAAGTGTTTGGTACGCTTGGCTACACCAATCCTAAAATTGCCTTAGCTGCTTTGAATCCCCACGGGTCAGATAATGGCTTATTCGGTGATGAAGAAGCCCGCGAATTAATTCCCGCTGTTAAAGAGGCTCAAGCCCGGGGGTTAAACGTTGTTGGACCGGTACCGGCAGACTCGGTTTTCCACTTGATGCGTCAAGGTCATTATGATGCTATTTTATCTTTGTATCACGATCAAGGACATATTGCTTGTAAGACACTTGATTTTGAACGGGCAGTCACGATTACTTGGGGATTACCATTTATGCGCTGCTCAGTCGATCACGGGACAGCGTTTGATATCGCTGGAAAAAATATGGCAAATTATATCAGTCTGATGGAATCTGTGATGGTCGCTTCTGACTATTGGAAAATGCAGGCAGACAATAAGGCGAAGGTAGCAAATTAAGGAGGACATTCCATGGGGAAAATCGGCATTATCGCAGATGATTTAACTGGAGCAACAACTGTTGGTGTGCTCCTAGCACGTTCTGGAATTACAACAGCAGCCTATTTTTCACCAACTGAAATGGTGGATACTGCTGATCAAGAAGCTATTGTCCTCAGCAGTAACAGCCGGCATATGAAACCGGCTGATGCTCAGGCTGCAATTGCCGAAGCGATTGAGGCCTTGAAAATTGAGGGGGCTACTTATTTTTCCAAAAGGATTGATACAACTTTACGAGGTGGCATCGGCTATGAAATTGATGAGATGCTAGCTCATTTACCAGAAGATACCGTGGGAATCATGGTGCCAGCAATGCCCCAGTCCAACCGGATTTTAGTTGGCGGGTATTCAGTCATTGATGGTACTGCGTTACAAAAAACGGATGTTGCTCAGGATGTTTTGACACCAATTAAAGAGACCCACGTCCCGACGATGATTGATAAACAAACACAGCATCGGACCGGGCAATTAGGCCTCTCCTCCTTATTGGCAGGCAAAGAGGCTGTTAAAGCAGCTTTGAGTCACCAAAAATCATTAGGCGCAAAAATAATTATCTGTGATGCAATCAGTCTGGATGAAATTGAGCTGATTGCTGAGTGCGTCCATGAGTTAGCATGGTCTGTTTTAGCCATTGATCCTGGACCCTTCACACAAAAGCTAGCAATTCAGCGGGGCTTTGGCTCAGAGGCTGAACCAGAATCAAGTGAAGCTGTCGCAGCGATTATGGATGGCAAAGTAATTGTGGTCGCCGGAAGTGCCACAGCTGTCACCAAACAGCAGATAAATCTTTTGTGTGAAAATGAAAGCGTTTCGAAGGTCTCGGTAGCGCCGCTGGCAATTGCCCTTGATAATGCAGAAGGGGAAGCTGCTAAACTAGAAGCTATTGAAGCTGTTGGACATGCATTGTCAGATAATCAGAGCAATGTCATTGTTTTGGAGACAGCTGTCTCAGGTCCCCGTTTGGACTTAGCAGATGTTGAGTCCAATCAAGGTATGGCTAAAGGTCAAGCAGCCCGCAATATAAATGCAGCATTGTCGGAAATTGTAAAAACAGCTCTGGAACAAACGCAACAGCCAATCAAAGGGATATATATGACTGGTGGCGATACGATGGTTTCAACGCTGAAAACATTAGGTGCATCTGGCATTGCCCTGGTTGATTATGTGATACCGCAAACAGATTTAGGTCGAATTATCGGTGGACCCTATGATGGTGTTGTCACAATTGGTAAAGGTGGTTTAACCGGGAAAGAGGATACGGCAATCGTAGCGGTTAAGCGGATTTTCCAAGAAGCAGATAAAAAGGTGAGTATTTAAAGGGGGAAGCAGCGTGAATCTACTAAAAAAAGTACCAGGTGGTTTTATTATTGTCCCATTGTTATTAGCTATTTTAATCAACACAGTTTTTCCAGATGTTTTAATGATTGGCGGTCCAGCAACAGCATTATTTAAAGAAGGTAATCAAGCAATGATGGGACTTTTTTTAATTGTTTGTGGTTCCTCCATCAATTTTAAGCAGGCTGGTGAACCATTGTATAAGGGAACTGTTCTTTTAGGTCTAAAATTCATTGTCGGTGCAGGCATTGGCCTTCTAGTCGGTCATTTCTTTGGCTTTGCCGGTATTCTTGGCTTGACTCCATTGGCTTTGATTGCGGCTTTAACCAGTTCCAACAGCTCTCTTTACATCGCACTTTCATCTGAATATGGCAATTCTAGCGATACCGGTGCCATTTCAGTTTTTTGTATTAAAGATGGGCCCTTCATCACGATGGTAGCAATGGGGATGTCTGGTTTAGCCAATATTCCTTGGCAGCAGATTGTCGCGATGATTATTCCTTTATTGGTGGGAGCAGTTTGGGGCAACTTTGATAAGAACTTTAGAGATTTATGTAGTCAAGCCCAACCCTTAATCATTATTTTTATGTCCTTTGCGATTGGAGCAAATACTAGCGTCTCAACAATTTTACAAGCAGGCCTGTCAGGTGTGCTATTAGGTGTCTTGGCATTAGTGATTGGTGTTGGTTACTTCTTTATTTACAACTTGTTCTTGAAGAAGAAAACTCCGTTGGGGGCCGTTTTAGGAACAGTGGCGGCAAACTCTGCCTTGACTCCAGGGATTGTAGTTGCAGCTGATCCATCTTTAGCACAATATGCTGATATGGCGACAGCACAATGCGCTACTGCCAGTATCATTACGTTGCTGGTAGCACCTTTCTTAGTAGCTTATTTTGATAAATGGTTGAAAAAACGTTACAGTCAAGACAAGCTCAATCCACAGCCAAATATGGAAGAATTTGTGGAACCAGAGCCGAAAACCGCTTAGAGAAGGTGAGGGAAAAAGATGATTTTTCAAAGTCAAGTAGTGACAATCGGGCCGGAAGCTTCCCGTTTTTTAGATGAAGGGATTTTGCTACTGTTTTCCGCTGAAAGTGTCATGACTCAAATTAAAAATTATAGTATTACAATCGGTAATATTAGCTTAGCAGGTGATATAAAGGTTGGCCAAAATCTGGTGCTGGGCTCAGAAAGCTTTACCATCACCGCAGTTGGCAATATCGCACAGGATAATCTGGCGGACATTGGCCATGCTACTATCAAAGCCGATGGGAGCCAAGCTGCAGAGCTTCCTGGTACCATCTATGTTGAAGCGAAGCCTTTACCTAGTTTACAAGCAGGTGATGTAATTAGGATTACTGATTAATCGGTTATTGTCATTCTCCACAACCAACATGAGTCAAAAACTATAGCGGAATATTTGTTATCCGCTTGAAAGTCGAACAAATTTCCTAGTAGGAAAATCAATCCATTTAAGATGAATTAGGTGAATATTATGAAGCGTAAGGCGATTGTCGGCATGAGTTTAAAAAATTATATGAATACCAACGTGAAAACGGCTGAGTTTTGCCGGAATATCCGCCAACTTACCGGTAATGAAACGGCGGTGGAGCAGTTTTTGTTTCCGAGTCTGGGGGCAATTCCCGCAGCACAGGTGGAGTTGCAGCATCAAAGTAATATTAGCTACGGTGCCCAGAATATTGCACCAGGGCAAAATGGTGCTTATACCGGCGAATATTCAATTGAAAGTATGCTGGAATTAGGCGGCAGTTATGTGGAATTGGGGCATAATGAGCGGATTCAAATATTCCATGAGACTCCGGAGCTGATTAATCAAAAGACTCGTTTGACTTTAGAAAATAACTGTACGCCAGTGTTGTGTATTGGCGAGGGCAATCAGCAGCTTTCAATGGCAGACTTTACCGCTGTTTTAACACAGCAACTGCAAGCCTATCTTCATGAAATTGCGCCGGTAGCCATCAGTCGAATTATTTTCGCCTACGAACCCGGCTGGGCGATTGGCAAAGCAGAGGCGGCTCCGACTGCCTTTGTCCATCAAGCCCATCGGGAAATCCGCACTATTCTAGCAACACTTTATAATCAGGAAGTGGCCGTGGCCAGCCGAATTATTTATGGCGGTTCAGTCTCAAAAGAAAATACCGGAGCCATTATCAAGGGCGCCGATGTCGATGGTGTATTTATTGGACGCTTCGGGCATCAGCCGCAAAATTATCAAGCAATTTTAGAATTAGTCAAAGCAGGAGGTCGATTAGATGACAACTAGAAAACCAATCGTCGGAATGAGTTGGGCTATGCGGCAAAATCGCAATCAAGATGCGGTTGATTTTGCCAAGCAACTCGTTGACTTACTAAATGAGAATCAGGAAATTGAACAAATTGTTTTTCCATCAATGGGGACTATCACCGCTGTTGCGACAGTTTTAAAAGATAGTCGGATAGGGCTAGGGTCACAAAATATTGCCCCTTTTGCAGCTGGTGAATACTCAGGTGAATATTCTATTGAATCTTTAGTTGATGTTGACGGGCAGTATGTTGAATTAGGACATTGGGAGCGCCGCAGTATGTTCGGCGATACTGACGAGTTGATTAATAAAAAATTACTGCTAACCCTAGAAGCTGGCTTAACACCAGTTCTCTGTATTGGTGAGGATGAAAAAATTGAAGATCCCAATAAACTGTATAGCATTTTAAAACGTCAGCTATTCAACGACTTGCAAGATGCCAAAGAAACGGATGTCCGGCGACTAGTGGTGGCATATACACCCCATTGGGCAGTCGGCAAAACCCGGGCTTCAAATGCTCCTCATATTCACCAAGTAGGACAGGTCATCCGTGAGATTTTGGCGGAATTTTATCCCGCAGAAACGGTGGCTGCCATTCGAGTAATTTACGGCGGCTCTGTCAGTCCGGAAAATGCCCGGCTGATTGTTGCTGATGATGCGATTGACGGAGTATTAGTTGGCCGTTTCGGCAGCGAGCCAAGGCGCTATGCTGAAGTGGTAGCAGTTGTTGAGGAGGCAAAAGGGAGAATCAGTGTGTAAATAAGACACCTTTACTCTAAACTCGTGATTTAAACGGGTTTAGAGTTTTTTATTTAAAAATACTCGAAAAATATCATTAGTTTATTGAGTAAAGTCCTTGTGGAAACTAGTTCTTAATATGGAAACTATTGTTATCTTCGGAAAATGAGACACAATTCGAGATGAGTTATTGTTTTTACATTTTATTCGAGTATTCTAAGAGTGTGCACATCATCTTCTAGAAAATGAAATCGCTTAAAAAAATTTTTTTATAAGAAAGGGAAGTATATTTGAATCTTAATAATTTAAGTATATGAGGTGCTTATCTTGGGAAATAAAATGCATTTATTAACAGATAAATTTCAAACAGTGATGGGGAAATTCTCAACAAATATTGTTATTATGTCAATCGCCAATGGAATGATCAAAATATTACCAGTTACAATGGTGGGATCAATTTGTGCCATTTTGTCTAATCTTAGTATCCCCGTCTATCAAAACTTCATTGACAATGTTGGATTAACTGGCTTAATCAAAGTCGGTACGACGATGACTACAAATTTAATTTCAATATATGTTTTGATTGCCCTTGCATATGAAATGGCGCGAACCTTAAATAGTGACGTTATCTCTTCAATTTTAATATCCATCATGAGTTTTTTTATTGCGACTCCGTTAGGTAACTTTGAGGTAAATGATAGTACAATCAGTGGTTTTGATATTTCATACCTTGGCTCAAAAGGAATGTTTGTAGCAATGTTAGTCGCTTTGTCAACAACCTGGTGTTACCATTTTTTGACCAAGAAAAAAATTACTATCAAAATGCCTGAAAGTGTCCCCCAAAATGTGGCAAATTCCTTTACAGCACTAATCCCTGCAGTCATTATCGCTGCATTTATGTTAGTGCTCTCAGGAGTTCTTTCATTTACTAGTTTTGGAAACATTCACGACTTAATCTACACTTTGCTTCAAGAACCTTTACAATATTTAGGAGGTTCAATATGGGCTCTTCTTTTTTTGATGTTTTTTTCTGAAGTACTGTGGTTTTTTGGGATACACGGTAGTTTAGCAACTTCAGCCATTTTATATACATTATATCAGCCTTTAGAAATTCAAAACCTAGCTGCATTTTCGAGTGGGGAGCCTCTGCCGAATATTTTAACTATGACTTTTATCAATACCCTCAAAGGTCCACGTCATTTTGCTTTAGCATTATTGTTATTAGCCTTTTGTCATAGTAAGCAACTGAAAGCGGTGGGGAAAATCGCAATTGTTCCTGGCTTTTTTGGAATTAGTGAGCCGATGAAATTTGGTATACCGATGGTTTTAAACCCAGTTTTATTTATCCCTATGAGTCTTGCTCCAGTTATTTCAATTGCGATGGCTTATGTCGCTACGCTCTTTAACATTATTCCAAGAGCAAATGGTGTGACATTTCCATGGAATATTCCATTCTTTAGCGGTTTAGTTATTGGTGATTGGAGGACTGGGGTCTTACAGCTTGTACAAGTAGTTGTTGTAATGCTCTTGTATTATCCGTTCATTAAGTATTTGGATAAGAAGAATCTAGAGAATGAGTTACTGACTATTAACTAATAAGGAGATTATTTTGAATATTAATGATGAACATTTCATTCGATTAAACGGAACATTTAATACAAGAGATTTTGGAGGATATCAAACAGAGGGCGGTCGTCGTATAAAAAAAGGGAAGCTGTTCAGATCAGATGATTTATTTTTACTAACAAATTCTGATATTGAGATTCTAGAAAAGTATGGTATAAACACAATTATTGATTATCGAAATCAATCTGAACGCTCTAAGAGGCCTAATCAAGAGATCGCTGGCGCTAAAACCTATGTATTATCACCTGATAGTAAAATTGCAGCTTTGGCAAGTAGCGATTTGAAAACAGATTTTGAAAAAGTTAATAGTTTGATTCAGCTTGATGTAAGCAATCAACTAAATTTATCGTCAGATATGCTAAAAGAAAGCATGCTTTCCTATGTAAAAGATAAACATTCACAAGGGATTTATAAAGAAATGCTGACAATATTGGGCCGAGGACCAAATATTATTTCTCTGCAACATTGTCGCGGCGGCAAAGACCGTACGGGTTATGGAGTTGCTTTAGTTTTGCTGCTTTTAGGAGTGGAGGAAGAAACTATTATTGAAGATTATATGGCCACGGGGAAATATAATCAGACGAGAAACGATGAAAGAATGGCAGAATATCGGCAATATACTGATAATAAAAATGTATTAAATTATTTAGAAAGCGCCATGGCCACAAGGGAAGATGTAATTTACGATACAATTATTGAAATAAAAAAAGTTGGGGGTACAGTAATTGACTATTTTAGAAAAGTCATGGGTCTATCAGAAGACTTTATCCAGCGTTTCAAAGAATACTATTTAGAGGATATGAACTGATTCATTTTAAATTGCTATTTCATTTAAAACTCATTAATATATACCTGAAGGGGGTTATTTAAATGAGTTTTGAAAGTAAAATCATAGACAAAACCTCAATATTAAATTTCAATGAAAACACGGTCGTTACTTGGCTATATGAAAATCGTAAATTGATTGAAACTTTGACAATTGATGAAATTGCTAGTGCAGTGCATATGTCTAAATCATATATCTCTAAAGTAATCAAAAAATTAGGATACTCTAGCTTTGCTGAATTTCGGGTTCAGTTAAAAATCGAAGCTGATGCTCAGATATCTGAAAAAAATGCAGATGTGCTTGAACTACAGACTAAAGATCTTGCTGAAACAAAACGTTTGTTGAGACAGATAAACTTTACAGCAATTTTTGATGACTTTGAACAGCTTGAATTTATTTACTGCTTTGGAACAGGACACACGAATCAAAATTATATTCGTGAGCTTTCAAGAAATTTAATGGGTATCGGGAATAAAAGAGTCATCTATCTATCTGGCATGAGTGAGTTAGAATCGGTGATTCCTTTGATAACGAAGCGCGATTGCTTTTTCATTGCTTCCCATAGTGGTGAGTCAGTAGATTTAATTAAAGTAATAAAGCTTTTAAAGTTAAGAGAGGCTAAAATTATTAGTATTACTTCTTTTTCAAATAATAAGCTTGTGCGTCTGGCTAATTATAATTTGTTCTATTACTCCACGCCGATTGCTAATCCATTAAAAGGGACCCAAATCCATTCCTATCTGCCGTTAAATCTTTGTATTGATACGCTAATGCGAAATTACTTGTTATATTTAAAAGCATACTCATGTAATGAAACAATTTAAAACGAAAGCTAATGGGGTGAATGTGTACGAGCTCACTCCATTAGCTTTTTTATGCTTATTTTTCCAAAGCCGGCACCGTCCCTCGCCCCCGATAACTAAAGAAAATCACCGTATATAAAAGGGCAGTGAATAGCGTCACGCCCCAAGTGTTTGAGGCGATAATGCCAATTAAAATCAAGCTGAGGCTGACAATTGCCCCGCCGCTGAGTATTTTTTCAAAGAGGCGGCCTTTTCTAAGGGCGAGAACGAAGGCGCCACAGCTGATTAGCATCCAAGTCGCTAAAACCGAGTAGGAGAGGCTGCCGACAAGATAATTAAAAAGGTTATCGCCTAAAAAATAAGCTAGGATAACGCCGACATACAAGGTGCCGGTGCAAAATAGCACCGCCCGCTGTGGAACTTGATGTTTGTTTAGACGAGCCAGCTGCTTGCCGATGCCGGTCTGATCCTTCAGCCGGAAAAATAATGTCCGAGAAGAGGCGTAGACGCCGGAATTAATCGACGAAAAGAGGGCCAGAATAATGACGAAATTAACGATATCGGCTGCGTATGGGATTTGCATTTTTTCAAAGACCATCACAAAAGGGCTAACAGAAGTTGCCGCTAGAGTCTGCCAAGAATAAATCGTCAGAAGTAAAATCATCGGTACAATGTAAAAAGACACAATGCGGCCCATTACGCCTTTGATTGCCTTGGGAATGGCTGTTTTCGGGTCCTCCGTTTCTGAAACGGTGATGGCGATTAGCTCTGAGCCGCCATAGGAATAAATCACAATCAGCAGGGAGCTGACCAAACCGGAAAGACCTTTAGGAGCAAAGCCGCCATGACTGGTGAGCTGGCTGAAGGTTGTTAGCCAGCCGCCTGCAAAAATTTGTTGAGCGACCAGATAAAGGCCGAATAAAATTAGTAATAGAATGATAACAATTTTGGCAAAGGCCAGCCAATACTCGGTTTCGGCGAATAGTCGAACGGAATATAAATTGATGATGGTAGTCAACAAAGCTAAAATCAGAACAAAGGCCCAGGTTGGCACCTGGGGAAACCATAATTGTAAAAAGCTGGCGGCGGCGACCGCTTCAGCGATGATATTAATCATCCACAAGGACCAATAGAGCCAGTCGATAAAATCCGCCGCATGATCGCCTAAATAAGGCTGGATAATTCCTGATAAGCCGTGGGGATTTTCTTGATCCACCACCATTTTGCCGAGGCCGTTCATCACGACAAATAATAACAGTCCGCCAATTAAAAAAGCTAAGATAACAGCCGGTCCAGCCAGACCGATTGCTTCGCCGCTGCCTTTAAACAGGCCAACGCCAATTGCTCCACCTAAAGCCAGCATCGTGATATGTCGGGAGGTCATCCGTTTTTGTAAATTTTTCTCCATGAAACTCTTCCTTCTTTTTAAAATAATTTATCCGAAAATATCGTGGGAATTTTCAGATAATTCTTTTATATAATAACAGAAAGTTTTCAAGTTTCAAGGGCCGCTCGCCTGCCGGAAGCTCGCCTAAAGGCCTAGCAGCAAAAAAAGCAAACAGCACCTTAAGAATCCTTTGGCTTTTTCAAAAGATTTACATCTTTTTGCGAAAAAAAGGCGGATTCAGGTCTGTTTGCTTCTTCTTGCTGTTGTTTAAGATAAGGTAAACATTTTAATTTCCGAAAAAGTTTTTGAATTTATCCGCCAGACCGCTAAGGCCCTCTGGATTGCCAATAAACTCTTGAGCTTTATCCATGATGCCGGAAACTCCGCCGGCATTTTCTAAAAGATTGCTGGCTTGACTGGCTAAATCACCCAAGTTTTCCTTGTGTTCATCAAAGAAATTTTGAGCGGCCTCAAGATTTCCTTGGCCGATTAATTCTTGTAATTTGGCGAAAATTTCTTCTTGATTCATCAAAAGTCCTCCTCTTAATCATGTAGGCTGCAGCTGGACTTAGCTTTTTTGGAGCGAGCAGCAGGTTTTTTTATTTCACATAGCTTTCTGTCAGGTCCATAAACTGCTGGATATCCTGCATGACCATATCAATGCCGGCCTGCCAGAAGTCAGGTTTAGTCAGGTCAACCTGCAAATGTTTTTGGGCCAAATCTTCTGAGGTCATCACGGCAGTGTCCCGCAGTAATGCGATATATTGGTCCTCAAAATTTCCTTGATGCTGGTTGGCGTAAGCGTAAATGCCCATGCTGAAAAGATAACCGAAGGTATATGGGAAATTGTAAAAAGGAACATCATCAATAAAGAAATGCAGTTTTGCTGCCCAGAAATAAGGGTGGTAGCTGCCCAATTGATCGAGATAGCTTTCCTTTTGTGCCGCCAGCATCATGTCAGCAATTTCTGCCTCTGAAACTAAGCCTTTTTGGCGGGCTTCGTAGAAATTGGTTTCAAAAATGAAGCGGGCGTGGATGTTCATAAACATCGCTACAGCATTTTGCAATTTAGTATCTAATAAATTAATTTTTTCTTCGGTGGTTTGAGCGTCCTTCAAGGTCGCATCGGCAACAATTAATTCCGCAAAAGTGCTGGCAGTTTCCGCCACGTTCATAGCATATTCCTGATTGATAACCGGTAAATCCCACAGTAAACTGCTGTGGAAGGCGTGGCCTAATTCATGGGCCAAGGTGGCCACTTCATTGACTGATTCGCCATAGGTCATGAAAATCCGTGATTCTTCTGATTCTGGGAAGCCTTCACAGTAGCCACCGGGACGTTTGCCGGGGCGGTTTTCCGCTTCAATCCAAGATTTTTCAAAGGCCGATTGGGCAAAGGTTGCCATTTTCGGGCTAAAGCTTTGGAAATGTTCTAAAATAAAGTCGGCGGCCGCATCAAAGGAATAGGTTTTTTCCGTTAAATCCCCTAAGATAATCGGTGCGTCTTGATCCTGCCAATCAAGTTTTTCTTTGCCGAACAATTGGGCTTTGCGGGTCAAAAAGTCCATCACGCCCTGTTTGTTTTTGGCGATGGTCGACCACATCACATCCAAGGTTTCTTTTTTGAGACGGTTATACTCCAACGGCTCCTGTAAAAAGTCGTCTTCCCCGTGGAGCTTATAAGTGGAGAGTCGGAAGCCGTCTAAATGGTTTAAGGTATCGGCTAAAATGCTGCCTTTTTCCCGCCAAGCTGCTTCCCATTTTGTAAATAATTCTTGGCGCACAGCGGCATCGGCATCCCCCATCATCGTGTTGAAGGCTTGACCGGCTGACAACAGTTTTTCACTACCATCCTCTGTAAAAGGAATTTGAATTGTGGCAACAATCGTATCATAATGCGAGCTCCAAGCATTGAGGCCGTCTAAAGCAAGCACTTGGATAATGTTTTCGGCTTCGCTGCTTAAGAGGCGTTGGCCGTCGCGACGGATTTCACCTAAGCGAAAAGCCAATGGAGAAATTTGGCTGTCGGCAGCTAATTCCTGCCAAGCGGCATCGGAAATTTCCGCTAATTTTTTAGAAAATAACGTTTCAGCCAAGCGGATTGTCGGCAAAAGGGCAAATAAATCGCCGGCTAAAACCTTGGCTTTGGCATCAGTGACGTCAGCTGAGTTTAAAGCGGTGATAAAGCTATTGCATTGGCTAAAGCCATTGGTGACGATGCCTAAAGTCGTCACAACCTCGACGAGCTTTTCTGGAGCATCACTCCCTTGATAGCGGTCAACTAAGTCATAGAAATCTTTGGCCTGCTGTTTTAATAAGGTCATCCGCTCCTGTAAGCCTTGCGAGCTGCTGCCGCCGGTGAAAATACTGTCTAAATCCCATTTCATTGAATATCTCATGCATGTACCAACCTTTCTTCATACTTTCCTAAGTATAGCAAAGTTTTTTTCTGCTGTAAGGCTTGGCATTCAAATTTGGCGTGGTAAGATAGAAGGCAGAGATATTTTTTAATAGAAAGTAGCGAAATTTTTGAAGAAAACAATCAGTAAATCCATGAAAAACGGCAATTTTTATTTAGCCGTGGCCGCTCTTATCATGCTTATCTTATTTATCAGCTCATCGCAAACCTATGAGCAGCAATCACAAATCGGCCTCTTGCAAAGCCTCTTGAAAAATGAACCCTTTAAAGACCAACTCAGCGGCATCTCTTTTGTCTACGGCGGTTCAGAGGTCAGCATTGCCGCCTCTGGCTATTTTAAATTTGTCGAATTTTTTATTCGCAAAGGCGCCCATTTCGGCACGTATTTTGTAATGGGCTGGGGCTTGTTTTTAGGCACCCGCAACAAAACCAAGCTGACCGCTTTGCCGATGATTTTGGCTTGGCTGTCGGCCACCGGCTATGCGGCGACAGATGAATTTCATCAGATGTTGACCGGCGGCCGCACGCCATTATTCCAAGATGTGATGCTGGATTCAGTGGGGGCGGCGACAGCGATTGTGCTGACTTTTTTAGTCGGGCTGATATTCAAGAAACGAAAAAGAAGATAGCTAAAGATAACTAGCAAGGCCCGGCAAGAGTGAACTTTTGCCGGGCCTTGTTTTAGTTTTTTTGTTTAAAGTCAGAGTTGCAAAGCTAAAATACTAGCTTGAAATTTTTGATAGTTTAAATAGATTGAAGTTGAAATTTTTTTATCTAGCTCTTCTACGGATTAAAATGCAATGGAAATTCTGCGATTGGATTAGTGAGGTCATTACAAAAATAGTAGTCGCTACCTTGCTTGACGGCAATGCTGTCTTGGCCGTCGCCATTCCAATCGCCGGCTAAACCAACGTCTTCAGCAGCACCAAAGGTTACAGAAAAAGTTTGTTCTTCTGTCTCAAGCGAATTAGTAAAATAATAAACATTTCCCCGTTTAACCGCCACACTGTCTTTACCATCACCTTCCCAGTCACCGACTAAAAATTCGTCATCATCGTGGCCAAAAGCAAAGGTGAATTCCGCTGTCGTGGCTTCAAAATTATTGGTAAAATAGAAGACATTTCCCCGCCTAACGGCAATTGTATCAATGCCGTCACCATCCCAATCACCAGCAATCGCTGTGTCCTCCAAGTTGCCATAGGCCAGTTCATGGTCAATCAAGTCATCAGTCAAATCATTGTCAAAATAAAAACGATTTTCCCGTTTCAAAGCCAACGTATCTTGACCATCACCATTCCAATCGCCAACCAGCACTTGATCTTCTGGTAGACCATAGTCAAATTGCCAATCGATTTGGTCATCAGTCAGTGAATAGTTGAGAAAGTAGCTGGTCGCTTTTTTGACGCCAAGACTATCGACACCTGTGCCCTGCCAATCCCCAATAAGTGCTAATTCTGTTTGAATGGATGAAGTGGTTGGTAAAATTCGTTTGGCAAAGCTAGGTGGATAATAGTTGACCGGCGTGACTTTGACGGTTTCTCCCGGCTGCGGTGCGTAAATCATCTGTTGGTCGCCAAGATACATGGCGACATGATAGGCAGCGCCTCGTTCTCCGTAAAATAATAAATCACCGACTTGTAAAGTCTCAAAACTAACTTCTTCCCCGTAGCGTTCTTGATTGGTGGTGCCCATCGGTAAGTCAATGTTCAAAGCCTGCTGATAGCTGTATTTCACCAAGCCGCCGCAGTCAAAACTATCGGGACCATGTGCGCCTAAAACATAAGGCTTGCCAACTTGAGCCAAGGCAACCTCCCGCAGTGCTTGCTGGGCGGTGGTAACATCTGTCGTCAAGTTGATAGTTAGCGGCGGTGCTGGTGTCTGGGACTTTTCGGCAGGTGCTTGTGAGTTGGCGGTTTCCGACGGGGCAGCGGGTTCTGCGGGCGGAGCAGGAGTAGCAGTGGGCGGCGGACTTTCGGCGGGAACTTCCGCTGGGGTTTCGCTAGGCGTTTCACTGGGATTCTCATTTGGTGTTTCAGCTGGCGACTCAGGCGAGGGGGACGGTGTCGGTTCCGGTAGCGGTTCAGTGACTGGTGTTTCCGGCGGCTGTTCGGGTGTTTGTTCAGGGGGCGGGCTTACTTCTGGTGTGACGGGTGCAGTATTTGGCCCGCTCTGGTCAAAGGTGGCATCGGCATCGGCGGCTTGGGCGATTTGATCGCTCAACAGTGCAGCCGTTAAGACGGGTACCAGCAAAAACGAGCTTAAAAGCAAGCGGGACTTATACAAGGGCTGACCTTTTTTCATTTTTCTCCCTCCGTTTCATGGTAAATAGAACCGTTAAGAAATCACCTTCATTGTATACGGATTTAATTACGGCGAGCTGAAAAATTTATTTTTTTCAGGTTTGACAGCTTTGAGCAAGGCTGCACAATTGCGAAATGATAAGTCTTTTATCGGATGTTTGACGGCTAACTCTGAATTCTCAGGTTTTCCGCCCGCTGTTAATTTTTTGAACATCCCCTCAGATGGAACCTGAAAAAATATTTTTCTTGATGGCATCTTTTTTTTAAAAGTTAAAGTCAAAAAAAATTTGCTTCCCCATTTTTGACAATAAGGAAGCAAATTTCGAACTTGACGGAAAAAATTTTTTTCTGCAGGTGTTGATTTTTGGCCGGCTCAGGTTGTTTATATTATGAAGGGAAAAAAGGGGGAGATACCGTGCGAAAATTACATTTAATCTTTAGAAATGCAGACGGCAGCCGCAAAACGCTGATTATTCACTGCTGTCATCAAAATCTTAGTCCAGCCATTGTCCACTGGGCGATGAGTGAAATCATCGCCTTAAAGCTATTTGTTCGTAACGGCGTGCAACTGTACACGGAAATTATCGGAGCGAAATATGTTGAAAAGCGAATTACACCGCTATTTGATGACTTTAATCCCCACCAAGTCGCCAAACGACAAATGCGCCAGCGACCTTTCCAAAAGTCGCCACAGCCATTGTCAGCTAAGGAAATTAGCCCGTCGTTGGAAGCAAAGTTGGAACCAGAGTTGAGGGCTGAGCTGTTGGCAGAGAGAAAGCCAGAATTAAGTCTAAAGAAAAGGGCAGAAAACAGCTGTGGCGAAAATCAATTAGCTGTCAAATCAAGCCAGCAGCAAGCAGCTGAATTTGCGACTACAGTAAAAGCCAGCTTTCTCCGGCTGTTTTTCAAAAAGCCGCTGAGTCTGTTGTGGGAGCAGTGTTGCCTGCTTCTGCCGGCTGCAAATCACAGGGCCGCCTCTCATCAAGAGGCGTATTTGGCGCGGGGAGCGCCTTAGCCAAGTAGAGCGCAAAAATAATTCTAACTACGGACCTGCCGGACAAGTTTTTTTGACCTGCACAAAAACAGCCAAGCAGCGGCGCTGCTTGGCTGATAAATCATCTATTTAGATTCTTTATTTTCTTCAGCTTTTCTGCGTTTGCGGCGGCCAATGCCCACCACGCCCAACAGACCTAGCATGCCGGCACCAAGGCGTTGGTACCAAGCTGGATTAACTTCTGAAGTCTGCGGTAAAAGCTGATTGTTGCTGCTGCCGGTATTTGGCAGCCCTGATGTGTTGGCAAGCCTATTGGCCGTCCGATTGCCACTGAAGTTAATGGTAATCGTGCCGCCTGTTCCCGGTGTCCGATTGGTGTTGGTACCACCGACACCTGAATTTGGATCGGTTGGATTACCTGGATTTGTCGGATTGCCAGGGTTTTCTGGATCAGTCGGATCGGTTGGGTCAGTTGGGTCAGTCGGATCGGTTGGGTCAGTTGGGTCAGTCGGATCGGTTGGATCAGTTGGATCGGTCGGGTCAGTCGGATCAGTTGGATCGGTCGGGTCAGTCGGATCGGTCGGATCGGTTGGATCGGTTGGATCAGTCGGATCGGTCGGATCCTCTGGTTCCAATACCGGTGGGTCAACTTCTGGTATTGGTTCTGGCTCGACCGGTTCGACGGTTTCGATTTCCTCTGGTTCCAGTGGTTCAGTGATAATAATTTCTTCTTCTTCCTCTTTAATCACGCCATCGCCAGGGTCCTCAGGTGTTTCAATCGGCGTCGGGTCAAATTCCGGTTTTTCGACGCCTTCAAAGGCTGGCGACTCCGTGAATTCGGGAGTCGGCTTGACTGGTTCCGGCACGTCAACAATGACGCTATCTGCTTTTTCTGGTTCGGCATTTGGCGTTGGATCACTGACATTCAATGTAGTTTCCGTGACACCGGTGGTAGTTTCCAAATCCGGCAGCACTACGGTAATTGGTGTCGCCACCTCTGTGGTCATCGTAATAAACTCAAGCGGGCTGACCTCTGGCAAGTTTTCCAAGCCTGGCAAAGTGGTTTCTTTCACACCTGTTGCCGTAATACTTGGTTCCCTCAGCGTGATATCCAAATCTGTCATGGAAACCGGACCTAATAGCGGTAACGTCAGCTTATCGGGTTCTTCAGGCACTGGAATAGCAACAGTCGGTGTCTCGATTGCAAAAGGTTTTAATATCAACTCTGGATCAAGTCTCAAGCTAGGAGTTAATGGCATTTCCGTTAATATCTGCGCCTGTACAGGATTGAAATTACCGTAGGCCATAAAATAATCCAATGAAGCGTAATCTTTTCCGTAATCTAAATAAAATTGGAAAGGGTCACCATCGTCGTCTCTATTGTATTGATATACTCGGTATAGCCCATATGTCAGAGCTCTTTCCATTTCCTCGTAATTTAATGGAGGAATTCTGGCAAAATCATCTTCTAACTTATTTGCCATAGTGTAAAGAGAGCCATTATCGATTAGGCTTAGCAGGCTTCGAACTGAAACGTCGGTACCATCCATGATTGCTTCGGCATCCGCATTGAAAGCCTTCTTTGCATCTAGCCAAGCATTCGTTACCTTATTTATATATTCCCTCCAGGCAGGTATCTCTTTGGAATACGCCTCTCCTTTAGCTAGATAAGCCTGCCGCATCTCTTCCCATTCCTCATTGGAATCGATTGTCGCATATTTCTCGTCTATAAAGCTAAAATCAATTGTGGCACCAAGACCTTGACCTACAAGTTTTGGACTTTGAAGGTATTCCGCCCAATCTGCAAAATTCTTTTCATAACTAGGGCCGTCCTCGTCATCCTTGTTCACTACAGAATCTGCCCTAAATTTGTCATATTCAACTAACACGTCCATAAAACGGTCTACTAATTGAATATAGGCATTTAAGTTCGTCACATTGCGGTCTTCCGTAGTGTCAATTGCAAATACGGCTTCCGCATCCGTGATAAAGGCAGTTGGATCAAACTCCTCAGAACCCGGTGGTATTGTCACGAGGCCGCTAGCGGCATATTCTGCATAGCTTGCTTGATAGTCTGTAATAGCTGTTTTATTTTCTGCAAAGATCTTAGCGCTGCTTTCCTGTTGTTCTTGGTATTCTTGCCGCCAAGCTTTTATATCAGCAACTAATTTCTCCTGATCATCAGTTTTTGTATTAGAAGTTATAAGGTTAGCAATTGCTTGCTCGGACTGGATTGGGTAACTAGCTAGTAAGTCTGTTAAAGGTTTAAAAGCTTCGTCTTGGATTGTCGCTACAGCTGCTTGCGCTGCATTATAAGCCGTCAGAACCTCTTGATAAGCAGAATTTTTATCTGGGTCGTTAAAGTCATTGACCGCTGTTTCAGCAGCTGGATAGAGTCCGAGCATCTTATCGTATTTTTCTTTTGCATCAGTAAATGCTTGTTTTATTGCTGTTACATCTGGGTCTCCTTTATAGTCATCAATTGCATCTACAGCTGCTTGATAAAGCATTTGCGCGCTAGAAAGCGTTTGTTGCAAGTCGTTCTTAAAATAGTTATCCGCCGCTTCGAACTGATCTTTTAGACCTCCGGCATCATTCAAGCGGCTTTCTAAATTTGTCAACAGAATATCCAATGAAGCCTTTTGTGTAGCAAGAGGACCATAAAGATCTGCCGCTTTCTTATATTCAGCCATCACTTGATCAAAATGAGTTTTCAGCGTGCCGTGCTGAGTTTGCAAAGCGGTATACAAGCCTTGAACTCTTGTTAAATCGGCACCCGCCACGGCTACTTGGTCAATCACAGCTTGGCGAGCTGTTTGGGCAACTTCTAAGAGCTGTTTAACCTCCTCAAATTGTGCAGAAACCGTCGCATAAGTCTCTGAATGGATTTTTAATTGTGTTTCCAGCGTTGTTTTTTGGCTGATGACCGTCGCTAATTGAGCATTCAATTCGCCTAATTCAATGGTTACTTGGTCGTATGTCGCATTCAAGCTAGCCAAGTCAATTTCTAAAGCAGTTTTTGTGACATTTAAACTGTCAGCATTTTCTTTGGCAGTAGTGTAGGCTGTCATCGCTGCTTCATAAGCCGCCTTGGTTTTTTGATAGGCTGCTGTCACTTCCTGATAGTTTGCATCCCCCTCAGGAATTTGACTGGCTACTTCCTCATAGGCCACCAGCAGATCATCATACAAACCAGAAACGCGATCTTTTTCCGCAGTCAGCTCAGCGATTTGTTCTAACAAGCGTTCGTGCTCGGTTTGGACAGCGGTATATTGGTCGGCAGCTACTTGATAATTTGTTTCTAGTGTTTCATAAGTGGACTCAGCATAAAGCTTTTGCTCATTCAACTCATCATATTCCGTTTTCAGACTTTGATAATTACTTTCTAAAGTGCTGAAGGCGGTTTTTGCTGTGTCATAATTACTTTGGGTCGTCTCAAACTCAGTTAGTAATTGGTCATAAGCGGTTTTAACCGGCTGGTACTTTTCCATCGTCTGATTGTATAAGGCAACATTTTCACTATAGGTTTGGTAAGCTGTTGCGTATTCGACGCTGCCTTCAGCATATTGGTCCATCACTTTTTGGGCACTATCTCGGTTAGCCGCATAGGTGGCTAGTTCGCCTTCAAGTGCAGTCAACTGGCTTTCGTAGCTACGTTTATTTTCATCGTAGGTGCTTTTTGCTAAATTATAGGCTTCAGTTTCCTGTTGATAAACGAGGACCGCTGCTTGATATTCTGCGGCTTTGGCTTCGTAGGTTGGTAAAAGCTCATTCAGCTTAGTGGTGGTTTCTTTGTAAGTCGTCACCGTCGTTTCATAAGCTTCTTTGGTAGCTAGATAAGTCTCCCGCAACTGATTGTACTCTTCAACCTTGAGATTGTGGGTAGTAATTTGGCCTTCTAAAGTTGCCAATTCACCTTCATAAGCACGTAACTGTTCAAAATATTTGGATTTCAGTGCTGCCAATTCTGCATATTGGGCCTCATATTTCTCTTGAAGCGGTTCGTAAAGGGCTAAGTTCGTTTGATATTCCAGCGTTAAACGGTCCACTTCACTATTTAGATTCGTCAGCTCAGCTACGGCCGTGTTGTAATTAGCTAAAACTTCCTCATATTGCTCTTTCTTTTGATTATAGCCTGTTAAGTTCTCATTGTAGGTTTGCTGCTTTTCTTCGTAAGTCGTCAGCAAGGTTGTGTAATTTGTGACTAAAACTTGATAGTCCTTTTGATCTTGTTCGTAAGCGGCTTTAGCTTTTTTATACTCGGTTAACTTTGCATCATATTCGACTTTCGCTGCTAAAAAGTCAGTTTGCAGTTGGCTATCAGCTGCCAAGGAATCTTTAAGCGCATTGTAATCAGCTAATGCTTTCAGATAGACGCCTTCTTGTTGTTTAAAAGCTATTTCAGCCTGGTTATAAGGTTCTATCAGCTTTTCGTAATTTTCTTTAGCGGTTTTGTAGGCCGGCAAAGCTTGCATATACTGTAAATTCAATGGATTGAATTCTTCTTCAAGAATGGTATTATATGCTTTTTGAGCATCTTCATAAGTTTTTTTTAATCCCAGATATTCAGCTTCGGCAGCTTCAAGATTTAGCAGCTCTTTATCATAGTCATCTTTCGCTGCAACGGCTTTCGTATATAAAGTGTTTTCCCCTAATTTATAGTCTTCAAAAGCTGCTTTTGCTTCTGCGTATTTGTCGTAAGCCTCTTTGTATTCGGTATAGGCGGCTGGCAGTTCAGTTGCCGCTTGGGCTTCAGCAGCTTGATTTTTTTGTTCCTTTTGTTCCGCTTGGGAAGTGGTGATAGCAAGGACATTGACTGGTGTCGTCAACCCCATTAAAACGGTACTTGAGTACAATAAAAACCGAAAATATTTATTCCTTTTCATCTCCTATTCACTCCTTTTAAAAAATTAACAATATCCTACCTAATTTCCTAATAACGCTTTTTCCTTTTGGCATACCTAGTAGGCTGAGAGCCGTATGTCTAAAAAACTTCGAGAACGCTACCATAATAAATTTGTTGAGGACAGTTCTTTGATAACTAGTTCTGGATTGGGTCAAGCAGCTGGTAGGTTGCTTAAAGCCAGCCTAATCCATCAGCTTTTGAAGCGACTTTCTGATAGTCCAGCCACTCTACGCTTTGGCAGGCTCATTTTAGCACCAGCTTAATGTTTTGCTTATGGGCCAAAAGAAAAAGGTAGCGAATCTTGGTACCAGAAAATTTTATGAGGGAGCCGGTTAGCTGGAAATCTCATTTCGCAGTTCTCCTTTCATGTAAATAAAAACAGGTTTATTCGTAGACCAATTTAATAACTTTCTCTCCAAATAAAACTCTGGGCCTCTATCTGGATGTAGACCATTTTCTATGTATGGTTCCGCTTGCTATGATAGCGTTTGCATGTGAAGTTTTAAACTGGAAAACTTAACATTATATAAAAAGTATAACATATTTCGATAAAAATGATTAATATTTTAACAAATATGAAATTTTATTACATTTAAAGGTTAAAAAGAGAATTTTTTTGTGAAAAAATATAAAAGTGTGGTTATTTTTTAAAACTCGGTTTCATTGATAGTGCAACGTTTTTTGATGAGGATTACTACCTCAATGTTTTTTTTATTACGTGAAAAAAATTCCCGTAAAATTAAAAATTTTTAATGGAATATGAATGAAGCGTGATGAGGAGCGGTTTGTAGCGAAGCAGCAAGATTTTAAAAAAAATTTTCTCTAACGTAAAACACAGCACACCAAAATAAACCCAGCAGAGGATTGTCACTTAGACGGACAACTCTCTACTGGGTTTGGTTAAGCTGGGCTAGGTTGCGGCAAGACCGCCCTGCTCAGCAGCTTCTTCGGTTAAGATGGGGCAGTCAGGTGCACAGTAGGCGGATTTTTTTGGTTGATAAAAATTACCTTTTAGCATTTCAGCCTTTAATTCTCGGGAATCAAAAAATTGGATAGCGGCCATTTCGGCGTGGCTGATATGTTGTTCAACGGCCCGTTTTAAATAATCGGCCTCTTTAGCTTCAATGAGTTGGACGAGAATCTGATGTTCCTTGGTGGCAATTTTGCGGCGCTCCCGCGTATCAAAGGAAAAGCTGCGGAAGTTGCGGAAGTAGGTATGTAAGTCTGACAAAATGCTCGTCAAGGTAGTCATCTGGGCAATCTCATTGATGCGTTGATTGAAGTCGTTGAGTTCTAAATTCAGGGCATCCGTCTGGTTTTGGTCCTCCAATTCGAGCATTTTTTGAACGGATTTTTTCAAAAAGACTAAATCGGCTGCATTGGCTTTGCGGGCAACTTCATCGTAGAGTAGGACCTCTAAAGATTTGCGGATTTTGTAAATCTCGCGAATTTTATCTAAGTTAACGCTTTTGACAAAGGTGCCGTAGTCATAGACGTGGTCGACTAAATCTTCTTCAATCAAACGATTCAGGGCTTTTCTAATCGGTGTGCGGGAAATTGACAATTGTACCGCCAGACTGTTTTCATTAATCCTTTCCCCCAAAGGAAAGGTGCCGTCTAGAATGGCTTCTTTCAACCCTAGATAGACAACTTCGGCAAGGGGCTTGCGCTGAGTGAAATCAATTTTCTCCAGCAGTTTTTCTTCGTATCCATACTTATTCATTTTTGACCTCCATTTACAGTAAGGGCATTAGTTCCTTTATAATAAACACTTTAATATTCTTTTTCAAGAGACCTACCGGGAAAACTCATCAAAGCTTCATCTGTGCCTGCTGAAACTTCTTTTTCTATTTTTAAGCGTCAGACAGAAAAAAACAGAAAAAAAACAGGCGGTACAGTTTTTGGACAGAAATCGCTTTCATTGAAAAAATGAATGGTGCTATATTAAAGATGCTTAAGCAACTACATAAAAAATGGTGAGGAGTTTTTATATGGTTACATTTATGGCGTATGCACTGGTGGCGACTTTCTTAGTGCTGATTATGACCAAAAAATTAAGTCCCTTTGCAGCCTTGGCATCTGTTCCGCTACTTTTTGGGATTGCGGGGCAATTGTTCGGTCTCTGGGATGTTAATTTAGGGGAAGCGGCCTTGGAAGGGCTGAAAACAACCAGTACTACAGCAATTATGCTATTATTCGCTGTTTTATTCTTTACATTAATGATTGATGCCGGTTTGTTTGATCCTTTGTCCAATGCGATGATTCGCTTTGCTAAAGGGGACCCTTTGAAGGTGATGATGGCAACCGTTATCTTGTCTGCCGGAGTTTCTTTAAATGGTGACGGTACCACGACGATGATTATCGTCTGTTCGGCCTTTGTTCCCATCTATAAGAAGCTGAAGATGAGTATGCTGGACTTGGCGGTTCTAACGATTCTTTCCCACTCCGTGTTGAATTTACTGCCGTGGGGCGGACCAACTGCCCGGGTGATTACCGTCTTGAATTTAAATGAGTCAGAAGTTTTACGTGGTTTGGTGCCGATGATGATTGCAGCGACCATCTACATGGTAGTAGTAGCTTACTTCATGGGTAAAAAAGAACGGAAACGTCTAGGCATCATGGACTTTACCGATGAGATGCTTTTAGAAATGACTACGATTACCGATCCTGAATTGCAAGCCATTCGTCGTCCAAAATTATTGTGGGTCAACTTTATTTTAACCGCAGCGGTTATCATTCTGTTGATTATGGGGACGATTCCTTCTGCGATTTTATTTATTGTCGGGATGGCTTTAGGCTTGATTATCAACTATCCAAACTTAAAAGATCAAAGGGCCCGCATCGAAGCCAACTTGCCGGATGCCGGTCAAGTATCGATGGTGGTCATTGCTGCCGGAATTTTTATGGGAGTTTTATCAGGCACAGGCATGAACGATGCCATTGCCAACAGTTTAACTGCGGTTATTCCAAGCAGCATGGGCAGCTACTGGGGCTTGATTGTTGCTATTTTATCCGCACCAGGAACCTTCTTCTTATCAAATGATGCCTTTTATTATGGTGTTTTACCCGTCTTGGCTGAATCTGGTGCCCAATACGGCTTCACACCATTGCAATTAGGTTTTGCTTCCTTGATGGGTCAAGCCTTCCACTTATTGAGTCCATTGGTACCATTTATTTACGTATTACTGAGAATGACAGACGTTGACATGGGGCAATGGCAAAAGAAAAGCGCCCTTTACGCCATCGGAATTTTTATCATCTATGTGGTGGTAGGAATTATTTTCGGCTTGATGCCATTATCCGTTTAGGTTTAACGAAGGAGAGAGACTATGAGTCAGACTAACTATTTAAAACAGCTGGAAAATTATGGCGACTACTTTGATATTCAAGCAGCAGCAGCTGAAAACGATTTGGATATCAAGACGTTACCTTATGCAATTCGGATTTTATTAGAAAATGTGCTGCGGAAATCATCTGCGGCGGATTTGGAAAAAAATATTGCGAAGCTTCGCAATTGGAAACAAAACACCGGTGAAGACATTGCCTTTTACCCGGCACGGATTTTATTGCAGGATTATACAGGTGTTCCTTGTGTAGTGGATATTGCTTCGATGCGGGATGCCGCAAAAGCGCTGGGCTTAGACCCTTTGGATATCAATCCAGAAATCCCCGTAGATTTGGTAATCGACCATTCCGTTCAAGTCGATCAAGCAGGCTCACCGGCAGCGATGGCCTACAATATTAAAAAGGAATTTGAGCGCAATCACGAACGCTATGAACTGTTGAAATGGGCTCAAAAGTCCTTTGATAATTTCCGGGCGATTCCACCGGATACCGGCATCATCCACCAAATTAACGTGGAATACTTATCGCCGGTGATTCAAGAATCAAAAGAGCAGATTTTATATCCTGACAGTGTTTTTGGAACTGATTCCCACACGACGATGGTCAATTCCCTCGGCGTACTTGGCTGGGGCGTCGGTGGGATTGAAGCGGAAGCCTGCATGCTGGGTGAGCCTTCGATTTTTGGTATCCCAGAAGTGATTGGTGTTAAACTGGTTGGTCAATTACCTTCTGGCGTTGTCGCAACTGATGTGGCGCTGCGGATTACCTCTTTATTAAGAGAAAATAATGTTGTCGGCAAATTTGTGGAATACTTTGGCGAAGGCTACCAAGCCTTGAGTCTGGCTGACCGTTCAACAATTGCCAACATGTCACCGGAATACGGCTCCACCTGTGGCTATTTCCCGATTGACGAACAGACCTTAAGCTATTTAGAGTTAACCAATCGGGAGGCAACTAAGATTGCCGCAATTGAGGCCTACGCCAAAGCTAATGCTCTATTTTATACGGCGGCAACAGCGGCGGAAATCGATTATACAAAAGTGATTGAATTAGATTTGGCGACAATTTCGCCTAGTCTTTCCGGACCAAAACGCCCGCAGGATTTAGTCTTGTTGGAAGATTTAAATGAAGCCTTTGAAAAAGCTGTTTCAGCGCCCCTTGGCAATCATGGTTTTGGCGGGACGCCGGCTGATTTAGACAAGGAATTTGCTTTTGAATTAGAACAGGCAGAATCTTTAAAAACCGGTGATGTGTTGATTGCCGCTATCACCAGCTGCACCAATACTTCAAATCCTGAAGTCTTGATTGGTGCCGGCCTGATTGCTAAAAAGGCCGTCGAACAAGGCTTGACGATTTCGCCCAAGGTTAAAACCTCCTTTGCTCCAGGTTCTCAGGCGGTGACTCGGTATCTAGAAGAGGCCGGTTTGATGCCTTATTTGAACCAATTAGGCTTCAATATTATCGCCTATGGTTGTACGACTTGTATCGGAAATTCTGGTCCACTAAAGCCTGCTATTGAAAAAGCTTTAGTCGATTCTGAGATAATTGCTGGCGCTGTTCTAAGCGGCAATCGTAACTTTGAAAGCCGGATTCATCCGCTGATTAAGGCCAATTATTTGGCTTCGCCGATGTTGGTCATCGCCTACGCTTTAGCTGGCAATCTGCGGGTCAATTTAAACCAGGAGGCGATTGGCATAAACGAGGCCGGCGCCGAGGTTTTCTTGAAGGACATTTGGCCGACGACAGCAGAAATCAACGAGCTGACGAAAAAATATGTGACTTCTGATGTCTATCGGGAAGCCTACGAAGAAATTTTCTCAGGAACTGAAGAGTGGAATAAATTGGCAGTGACGGATTCAACCAATTTCAATTGGAAGCAAGACTCGACTTATATCGCCAATCCGCCGTATTTTGATGAACAAGTAGCGGGCACTACGAAAACCCCAAGCTTGCAGAACATGCGGGTTTTAGCTAAATTAGGTGATTCCGTGACCACTGACCATATTTCGCCAGCGGGTTCAATTGCTTTGGGTACACCAGCTGCTCATTATTTAGAAGAGCATCAAGTTGCACCGAAGGATTTCAATTCCTACGGCTCCCGTCGAGGCAACCATCATGTGATGACTCGAGGAACACTAGCTAATACGCGTCTGAATAATGCTTTAGCCGATGGCAAAATCGGCGGCTTTACCAAGTTCTTCCCGACTGATGAGATTCTACCGATTTTCGATGCTAGCCAGCAGTATACTCAAGGGGATACTGAACTCGTTATTTTAGCCGGCAAAGATTACGGCATGGGTTCTTCCCGCGACTGGGCTGCAAAAGGTGTTAAATTGTTAGGGGTCAAGGCAGTTATTGCTGAGTCATTTGAACGAATTCATCGCTCAAATCTGGTGATGATGGGCTTAGTACCGTTGCAATTCAAGTCAGGAGAAAGTGCGGCGACCCACGGTTTAACCGGTGAAGAAGTCATTGACATTGATTTGCCAGCAGACTTTGTACCAAAACAAGATGTCAGAGTAACTGCAACCAAACCTGACGGGACAATTGTCACTTTTATGACGACTTTGCGTTATGATACCGATGCTGAATTGGCCTATTATCAGTTAGGCGGCATTTTAAACAAGGTGTTGCAGGACAAAGTTGCAGAGAACTAAAAGGTTACCACCGTCAAAATTTGACGGATAAGATAGTTAGCGGGGTTATCCTACAAGTTTACAGAGGCCGACCTGAAGCGATGAGTATTCGTTTTAGGTAGGTTCAATAGCACAAGCATTAAAGGCTGCCGCTATGTTTCTCTGTTTAACTTGTGGGATAACTCCATTTTTGGAAAATAATTTCATGCAATATCTAAAGGAGGAGCTACACATGCAGCTTTTTGACAGTCATTTTCATATTATTGAACCGGGATTTCCACTGATTGAAAATAACGGCTTTTTACCGGAGTTTTACACGGTTGAGGATTATCAAGGTGAATTGGCAGCTAGCGGCTTAGAAGCGGTTGGCGGAGCAGTGGTCGCCGGTTCCTTTCAAGGTTTTGATCAAACTTATTTAGAAGCGGTTTTGAAAAAATTCGGACCGAACTTTGTCGGCATTACCCAATTGCCGCCAGAAACCTCTGATGCAGAAATTCTCCGTTTGGATGCGGCAGGGGTCAAAGGGCTTCGCTTTAATCTATACCGAGGAGCCGCAAGCGATTTGAAAATTATCGAAAAATTTTCTCGTCGAGTCTACGATTTAGTCAACTGGCGGACGGAATTTTATTTAAATTTAGATACAGTTTCCGCAGATTTGGAAGCCGTCATTTTAAAACTGCCAAAGGTTTCCATCGACCACTTAGGCATGGGCAAAGCCAACTCACAGCGTGTAGCTAAATTTTTAGCGGCTGATGTAGCGGTAAAGGTGACCGGCTTTGGGCGGGTGGATTACTCCCGAGAAGAAATTGCCCGTTTACTGCCGCAATTATTTGCCGAAAACCCAGACCGCTTATTATTCGGCAGTGATTTGCCGGGGACCAGAGCCAGAGAGCGGTTCACAATCAATGATATCAAACTGATTCAAGATCAGTTTTCAGCCGTCGATGCCAAAAAAATTCTACTGACAAACGGACAAAACTGGTATTTATAGGACAAAAGCCAAGAACGAAAAACCCCTTAGCAAAAATGCTAAGGGGTTTTGAGGTTAGTGATTAAATAACTAAAACAGGCGTACCAACTGAAACTGATTCATACAAGGTTGCCATCACACTTGGTGGTGTATTGATACAGCCGTGGGAACCGTTTGTTGTGTAGCGGTCGCCGCCGTAAGCACTTTGCCAGCTGGAATCGTGAATCCCAACGCCCGTCCAATCAATTGGCATCCAATAGCTCACGGGTGTCTGATAATCTTCACCGACTAAAGTTGCATTTCTTTCTTTGTTCCAGACATAGTTTACACCAGTTGGGGTCGCCATTGAAGGTCGACCGCTGACGATATCAGTTTCCAAGACTAAAGCGCCGTCTTTGTAATACCACATATGCTGGTTGACTAAATCTACTTCAATATAAGTATTGCCGATTAATGCATGGTCGGCAGTTGTCGCACCGCTGGTAATTGGCGTGCGGGTGAAATCTTCCCCAGCTAAAATCTGTTCTGTCAAAGCAGCGACTTCATCGCCGGTTTGAATCGACCAGCTGTAGGTACCGGCTGGCACTGAAACAGTCCCCCGTAGCGTGCTGGCGAAGCTGGTTGGGTTGGTGCTCGTATTGTATTGCGTACCTAAATCAGTCACATAAGCGGTCACTTTGTCATTATCCAAGCCAACTTGGCCGTCGGTATAAGTTAACCAATCGGCAATTGTTTCTGTCGGAATTTGGAAGCTGGTGCCATTAATTGAATAAGTTGCATTGACTTGGGCAATGTTATTTAAGCTGGTTAATTGATTTTGTAAATCAGCATTGTCCGCGGTAATGGTCGGTTGGGTGATGTAATTTTCCAACTCGATTGTGAAGCTGCCATTGGCAATCGCTTCAGAAATCGCAGCCATCGCAGCTTCGGCGTTGATGTTATCACCTACAACAGCATCTTGAACACTAAAGCCAGTCTCGTTTTTAACAATGGTCGCATCTTGAGTTACCGTGCGGCCTTCATTTAAAGTATTGATTTCACTAGTGATTTCAGCCAAAGCCGTGTTTAAAGTTTCTTCATCTAATGAAAGGCTGTCAACCGATAAATCGCTATCGGAAAATAGCGCTGTACCCCAGGCCCAATTATTTTGATCCTGTAGATGGGCGCTGATTTGATTAATAGTATCAGCTGTCACACCTAAATCAGCAATCGGTAAAGTTTTCCACTCTTGGCCATTATCGGTAATCGTAAAATTCTGACCATTGTAATAATTTGCTAAAGCTTCCTGAGCTTCATTGGCCGTCATTCCGCTAACGTCAATATTGTTAATCGAAGTCTGAGGTTCAAAGCGACTTGCGTAATAATTACTTCCAAAGGCATAACCACCGAGTAAAACAACAATAACAGCTGGAATTACAATTAAAAGAACTTTTTTCAAGCGTCCTTTTTTACCTGCATTTCTAGCACTTCTGCTCATAAAAGCAACTCCTTATAGTTAGTCAAAAAAATGTCAATCGGTAACAATTGTAACATAAAAAGGCAGCTTTGTAGAGAACTTTATCTTCGTCTAAAAACGACCAGTCCTCCAAAGGAAAACTGGCCGTCAAAATCTCGCTGCTTATTCGTTGTCTAATTGGGCAAAGGCTTGGTCGATGACTTCTTTTAGTTGGTCAGCTGAAGCCTTCATTCGATCTTTTTCAGCATCGGTTAAAGGAATTTCAATCACTTGTTTGATACCGGAACGGTTAACAACCGCCGGCGCACCGATAAAGATGCCTTCTTGATCATATTCGCCGTTTAAGTAAACAGACAATGGCAAGACAGAATTTTCATCGTCTAAAATCGCTTTGGTAATCCGAGCTAGAGCGACGGCAATACCATAGAAGGTCGCGCCTTTTTTCTCGATAATGGTATAAGCGGCATCCCGCACACCGAAGAAGAGATTAACCATTGCTTCTTCATCGACATCTGGATTGTTTTTAATCCATTCATAAATTTGAAGACCGGCTACGTTGGCATGGGACCAGACTGGGAATTCAGAATCCCCGTGTTCCCCTAAGATATAAGCATGGACGTTTCGGGCATCTACATCCACCAATTCAGCAATCGCTTGACGGAAGCGGGCTGAATCAAGGGAAGTTCCTGAACCGATGACCCGCTCTTTTGGAAAGCCGGAGAATTTCCAAGTGGCATAAGTTAAGATGTCTACTGGGTTAGCCGCCACCAAAAAGATTCCAGAAAAACCAGAATTGACAATTTCTGTCACGATGGAGCGGTTGATTTTTAAGTTTTTGCTAACTAAGTCTAAACGAGTTTCACCGGGTTTTTGCGGCGCACCAGCTGTTAAGACTACGATATCAGCGTCTTGGCAGTCGCTGTATTCAGCGGCATAAATTTTCTTAGGTGAAGTGAAGGCCAAGGCATGGGATAAATCAATCGCGTCCCCTTCAGTTTTTTCTTTAGCTATATCGATAATACCAATTTCTTGGGCAATGTTCTGATTGACTAATGCGAAAGCGTAGCTGGAACCGACAGCACCGTCGCCGACTAAAATTACTTTTTGATGATTTTTGATTGCAGAATCTGTCATGTTGGATCATCCTTTCAAGTTGTATTTCACTACACATACTAACAGCATTTACGGCCCTTGTCACTTCAGACGCTCGCAAAAATAATACAGATTTATCAACTGTTTCTTTTGGAATTGTTTACATGTGTGATTTTTCACGATTTCTAACCTTTTGATATTTTTTGAAGAGTTGAAAAAAATGACGAACTGATAAAATAGCAGAATAGTAAAGTTTTCCTTGGAGTTTCCAATTGGAAACAACGAGAATGAAAACTTGAGCAATATTTTCCATTTTTAAATGAAAATTATCGGAAAAAGGAATTAAAAAGAAAATTTTCAAGAAAATTATGTAACAGAATTAGGGCGTGGGCTGAAAATAATTTGCTGCTAGAATACCTTGTGGGAAGAAAGGGCCTGCCCCTGTCTAACAGCCAAAAATTTTAACGAAGTCTTAAAGTCTCAACAGGGTTTTCTTAAGCGGAGTATGCTATAATTTTGAAAGAAAAACTGGGTAGCGGTGAAGCTATCCAGTATTTTGTGTTGGAGCGGGGAAAAAGCCGCTGATAATCTTCGAGGTGGAAAATGAAAATGATTGTAGGGCTGGGCAATCCCGGCAGTAAATATGAAAAGACCAAGCACAACGTCGGCTTTATGACCGTCGATCGTTTAGCAGATAAGTATCAGGTGACGTTTAAAGAAAACAGCTTTAAAGCCGAGGTCGGCAATTTTTTCCTCAAGGGAGAAAAAATATATCTGGTGAAACCTCAGACCTTTATGAATGAATCCGGTAAAGCGGTGGTCCCCCTAATGAATTATTTTGGTATGTACCCCGAGGAGCTGTTGGTAATTTATGACGACTTAGATTTAGAGGTCGGTAAAATCCGCTTACGGCAAAAGGGCGGCGCCGGTGGGCACAATGGTATGAAAAGTATTATTTCCCATTTAAATGACAATGTGTTTGATCGAATAAAAATCGGCATCGGTCGGCCAAAAGGACAGATGAGTGTTGTCAATCATGTCTTGAGCCCATTTGACACAGATGATCTGCCTTTAATCGAAGGCGCCATTGATCAAGCGGTGGCCGCCAGCGAGTTTTACTTGGAACAAAATAATTTTATTGATACCATGAATAAATTTAATTAATCAAGCAGTTGTTGTTTTTATCCGGGTAGAAAACTATCAGCTGGTAAAAATCACAGCCTTAAGAGGAGCACTATCATGAATTTGGTTGAATTAATCAGCCGCAGTCCTTTATTGCAGGAGTGGACTGGGCTGTTGTCGAAAAAAAATAATCGCGAGCTGCTGACGGGCCTTTCCAGCAGCGCCAAAATGCTGGCCTTTGTCGCCGCCTACCAAAAAATGCAGCGGAGCATTGTGGTCGTCACTCCAAATTTGTATTACGCCAATCAATTAATGGAGGACTTATTAAATGTGCTGCCGGAAAATGAAGTTCATATTTTCCCGGTGGACGAAGTCATGTCAGCGGAAATGGCCTTTGCCTCTCCTGAAGCCAAAGCCAATCGGGTCATCACATTGAATGCTTTAGCAGCGGAGGAACGGGGCATCTACATCGTCCCAGTGGCTGCTTTACGCAAGCAGCTGCCGGAAAAAAATACTTGGCAGGCCGCCCATTTAAATTGGCAGGTCGGCACTGAAATCGACTTTGATAACTTGCCTCAACAACTAGTACTAATGGGCTATGAGCGCCAAGAGATGGTGGGCCGCCCTGGCGAATTTAGTATTCGCGGCAGCATTATTGATATTTATCCCCTTGATACAGCTTATCCGGTGCGGGGGGAGTTATTTGACGTGGAGCTGGATTCGCTGCGCTTTTTCGATGCCGATACCCAGCGTTCAGTGGAAACGCTGGAGACAATCACCATCAGTCCCACCTCTGAGCTGGTATTTTCAGCTGATAATCTTAAGACAGGTGTCGCCAATTTACAGGTAGCTTTGGAAAAAAGGTTGGCCATTACCAAAGAAAAAGTTGACCAAAACTTTTTAACCGATTATTTCGGTCAGCTGATTGCTTCTTGGGAACAAGGAGTTCCCGGTGAACAAGCTAATTATTATCCGTCGTTTCTCTATCAAGAGGCAACGACTTTACTAGATTATGTGACAGAGGGCAGTTTGCTTTTTGTCGATGATTTTTCTCGGGTCATGGAAACCAATCGAGAAATTGAGCGGGAAGCAGCAGAATGGCAGACGTTGAAAATTGAAGAGCTGCGAATTTTTCCAGAACAGAGTTTTGGCGGCGATGTCCATCAGCTATTGACGAAATCAACGCTGAACACCAGCTTTTTCTCCCTTTTTCAAAAGGGGATGGGCAATCTACGCTTTCAAGGGATTTACAATTTTCAATACCGCAGTATGCAGCAATTTTTCGGGCAAATGCCCCTCTTAAAAGTCGAAATCGACCGCTGGCAAAAACAACAGCAGACCGTAGTGATTTTACTACCCTCCAGTGAGCGACTGAAAAAAATGGAAGAGATGCTGCGGGACTTTGATGTCACCAGTGTGGTCACCAAGCCAGAGGAGCTGATTGAAGGCAAGCTGCAATTAGTCGCCGGCAATCTTCAGACCGGCTTTGAGCTGTTGCAGGAAAAACTAGTCGTGATCACGGAAACCGAAATTTTCCAGAAGGCGACAAAAAAACGAGCGAAGCGCCAGACGATTTCTAATGCAGAACGTCTGAAAAGCTATAACGAGCTAAAAACCGGCGATTACGTCGTGCATGCCAATCACGGGATTGGGAAATATATCGGTATGGAAACGTTAGAGGTCGATGGCGTCCACCAAGACTATATGACGATTCTTTATCAAAATGATGATAAAATTTTTATTCCCGTCACCCAGCTGAACCTGATTCAAAAATATGTTGCCTCTGAAGGCAAGAGCCCGCGGATTAATAAACTCGGCGGCAGCGAATGGACCAAAACCAAACGGAAAATCGCCGCTAAGGTTGAAGATATCGCTGATGATTTAATTCAGCTCTATGCTGCCAGAGAAGCGGAAAAAGGGTTCGCCTTTGGACCCGATGACCAGTATCAAAAGGAATTTGAAGATGCCTTTCCTTACTCAGAAACTGATGACCAGCTGCGGAGTGCCGCTGAAATCAAGCACGATATGGAGCGGGAACGACCGATGGACCGTCTCTTAGTCGGCGATGTCGGCTTCGGTAAAACGGAAGTCGCTTTGCGGGCGGCGTTTAAGGCAATCAAAGAAAGTAAACAAGTCGCCTTTTTAGTGCCGACAACGATTTTAGCTCAGCAGCATTATGAAACCATGCTGGAACGCTTTGAAGGCTTTCCCGTGAATGTTGGTCTTTTAAGCCGCTTTAGAACTAAAAAACAACAAAACGAGACCTTGGAACAATTAAAACAAGGCAAGATTGATATCGTTGTTGGCACACATCGGATTTTATCGAAGGACATTACCTTTAGTGATTTAGGTCTGTTAATCATTGATGAAGAACAGCGCTTTGGTGTTAAGCACAAGGAGCGCTTGAAACAATTGCGCTCGCAAGTTGATGTGCTGACCTTGACAGCGACACCAATTCCGCGGACTTTGCACATGTCAATGCTGGGAGTGCGGGATTTATCGGTGATTGAAACACCGCCGGAAAATCGCTATCCGATTCAAACCTATGTCATGGAAAAAAATCCTGGTGCCATTCGTGAGGCAATTGAGCGGGAATTAGCTCGGGACGGTCAGATTTTCTACTTATATAATCGCGTCGATACTATTGAACAAAAGGTAGAGGAGCTGCAGGCTTTAGTTCCAGAGGCCAATATCGCCTTTGCCCATGGTCAAATGACTGAGGTGCAGCTGGAAAACACCCTCTTTGATTTTATTGAGGGGCAGTATGATATTTTAGTCACCACGACGATTATTGAAACCGGCGTGGACATTCCCAACGTCAACACCCTTTTTGTCGAAAATGCCGACTATATGGGGCTATCGACCCTCTATCAATTGCGGGGCCGCGTTGGTCGGAGCAATCGAGTGGCTTATGCCTACTTTATGTATGAGCAGCAAAAGATTTTAAATGAGGTCAGTGAAAAACGGCTGCAGGCGATTAAAGATTTCACCGAACTGGGTTCCGGCTTTAAAATTGCTATGCGGGATTTATCGATTCGCGGTGCCGGTAATATTTTAGGCTCCCAGCAGCACGGCTTTATCGATGCCGTCGGGTTTGATATGTACTCACAAATGCTTTCTGAAGCGGTGGCCCGCAAGCAGGGTAAAAATGCCCAAATTCAGCGGACATCTGTGGAGATTGATTTGAGCATTGATGCTTACATTCCGGCTGAATACATTGAAGATGAACGCCAAAAAATCGAAATCTACAAACGAATTCGGGAGCTGGAAAATCAAGAAATGCTGGAGGAACTGGAGGCGGACCTCTTAGACCGCTTCGGCGAGTTTCCTGACGAAGTCGCCTATCTTTTGGCAATCGGCCAATTGAAGATGGACGGCGATCGGGCATTACTAGAAACCATCCGCAAACAGCAGATGACCGTCCAAGTTGTCTTGAGCAAAGTCGGCACCAAGCGTTTTTCTGTGGAGCAGATTTTTGAAGCCTTAGCCGCTACGAAAATGAAGGCGACTCTAGGAATTGAAAAAGAACAAATGGTCATCAAGTTAACTATCGGTAAAAACATGTCACAGCCGGAACTCTTGCAGGAGCTGAGTAGCTTCGTCAAAGGACTACGGCAGTTAAAGAGTACCGAAGAATTAACGACAGTTGAATGAGAATAGCTGAAGGCAGAAAAATCACAGCTGTAGTAAATTGATAGCTAATTAAGAAAGTAGTAGCTAATTGGTAAATTGCTAGACAAATAAGAAATGGAAAAAAGCAGATGCAGACAGACAAGGAGGGTAGCCATGGCCAGAGAGATGCAATCAATTATGAAAGGGGCAGCGATTTTGACCATCGCTTCCTTTATTGCCAAGTTGTTGAGTGCGGTCTATCGGGTGCCCTTTCAAAATCTGGTGGGGGACGAAGGCTTTTACGTCTACCAGCAGATTTATCCGATTTATGGAATTGCCATGACGCTGGCCTTGAGCGGTCTGCCTCAATTTGTTTCAAAGTATGTGGCGGCTCAAAATAGTTTAGCCGAAGAAAAACAGGCGATGCAGCGGCTAATGCCGCTGCTGGTTGCCCTGAGTATTGGCTTGTGGGGGCTGACCTTGTTTGGCAGCGGCTGGATTGCCGGCTTGATGGGGGATAGAAATCTTCAGCCTTTGCTACAAGTAGTTTCCTTCACCTTTTTATTGATGCCCGGCTTATCTTATTACCGCGGCTATTTTCAAGGCCGCCTGCAGATGATTCCAACGGCGATTTCGCAAGTCTTGGAGCAGCTAGTCAGAGTCGGGATTATTATAATCGCCGCCTTATTTTTCTATTACTTAGGCTGGGATGTTTACCAGACCGGCACATTGGCCATGGCCGGTTCCGTTGCCGGTGGCTTATTGGCCTATGCTGTCTTGTATTATTATGACGGCAAAATTAACGGCCACGGCCTGTCGACGCGGGATATTTCTCTGCGGAGCTGGCCGGACAAAGCCCTGTTGCGGCGCTTTATCATTGAAGGCGGCTTGGTATCGATTTACAGCGGCTTTTTGATTTTATTTCAGCTGGTGGATTCCTTTTTTGTCAAAAATTATCTGGTGGTGGCGGGCCTCAGCGAAGAAGCTGCCAAAATTGCCAAGGGAGTTTATGACCGGGGCCAGCCGTTGGTGCAACTAGGCTTGGTGGTGGCTACGGCTTTGAGTGCGACTTTTTTGCCGCCTCTGACCAAGAGCTTTTTAACTCGCAATCAACAACAGTTTCAAAAAAATGCCACAATTTATCTGCGGCTGACCGCCAGTTTGGCCTTGGCGGCGACCTTAGGATTAGTGCTGTTGGCACCATTTATCAACTACGCCCTCTTTAAAGATTTGGTCGGCAATCCAACCTTGATTGTCTTTGTCTTGGCGGTGGGGCTGATGGCTTTGATTCAGACGTATCAAAGTATCACTCAAAGTCAAAATATTTTCCGCAAACCACTGTGGGGGGCGCTTTTGGGATTTTTTACGAAACTTTTGACAACCGGCCTCTTAACCTATACTCTTGGTACTGTAGGAGCCAGTCTGTCGACAATTTTAGGCCTCTTGGTGACATTGGTCTACCTGATTCGACTCCTGCCGCCAGAAATCAATCAGTTTTGGCGCAAACAGCAGTTTAATCGTAAATTATACCGCTGCTTGGCGGTGATGACGGCAGTCATTTTCATTCTGTATGGTGTGATTTTGATCAGCGGCTTATACACTCATCGAAGTCAGGCCCTTTGGTGGTCACTGACAGGGGTGGCTCTTGGCGCTAGTGCCTTTGTGATTACGGCAATCCGAGTCCGGCTGTTTACCATTCGGGAATGGCTGATGTTTCCTTTCGGGGAAAAAATATTAAGATTTGTTCAAAGATGGGAGAAAAAATAAATGCGTTTAGATAAATTTTTAAAAATTTCGAGAATTATTAAAAGACGGTCGGTGGCTAAAGAAGTTGCCGATAAAGGCCGGATTCAAGTCAACGGCAAGCTGGCGAAATCCTCCAGTGATGTTAAGGTTGGCGATGAATTAAAGGTTCAATTCGGCAATAAAATTTTGGTTGTAAAAATTACCGAGCTGCATGAATCCACTAAAAAAGAAGACGCAGCGAAAATGTATACGATTTTATCTGAAGAACGCGTCAATTCCTCAGAGAATTAGGTTAGACAAGGTTCTGAGATGTTGGTATAATAAAACGAACTTAGAAAGGCTGAGGGGATTAACTTGAGTAAAGACGATAAAATTACAAAACTCACCAATGACTATACAAAAGAACAATACGCACAATTTCAAAAACAGCGTCGCCAAGTCGTTTTCAAGCGCCGCCGCTTATTTTTCATCTGTCTAGTGGCCATTGGCGTCTTTGCCTTTATGGGCTATAACGTTTACGGTAATTATCAGAAATTGGCGAATTTAGAAGATATCAAATCTGAAGCTGAAGTTGAGGCCCAAACTGTTACTGATAAAGTAGCGGATTTGCAGACGGATGTTGACCTTTTACAAGACAATCAATACGTGCTGAAACAAGCCCGTAGCCGGTTCTATTATTCAAGGGAAGGCGAATCGGTCTATGTACTGCCTAGCGGAACTACTGAATCCAGCGATACTGCCACAGATAGCAGTCAAACCACTGAGGATTCTGGTACAGAAGACAGCGCCGCTCAGTAAAAGCAATAATTAATTTATATAAATTAGGAACAAAAAATTAGGAGGAACATTTTTAGATGTCAATCGAAGTAGGAGCTAAGTTACAAGGAAAAGTGTCAGGTATTACCAATTTTGGTGCTTTTATTGATTTAGGAGGCGGCAAAACTGGTCTGGTTCATATCAGTGAAGTTTCTAATGGGTATGTTAAAGATATTCATGATGTATTAACAGTTGGTGATGAAGTAACGGTTAAGGTTACCTCAGTCGGAAATGATGGGAAAATTGGTCTTTCGATTCGTCAAACACAGGAACAACCGGCCGATGCCAAACCCGAGGTGAAAAAAGAATTTCGTCCTCGTCCTCCGCAAAAGAAAAACTTCAGTAAACCTGCCGGCAACAGCGGCGGTAAAGATGATTTTGACACTTTGATGAGCTCTTTTCTTAAAGACAGTGATGATCGCCTTTCCTCTTTAAGAAGAAATACCGAAGGCAAACGTGGTGGTCGTGGCGGCCGTCGCAATTAATTAAATGTAAAAAAGAGGCTGTGACATTAGGTGTAACAGAGTAGAAATTTCCAAAGACTAATTGGCAGATGCCAATTAAATAGTATGAATTTGCGCAAAGTCCGACTAAGATGATGCGCACGTTCAAGCTACTGCGGGATTTCAACTGTTAACAAGACTAATGCCACAGCCTCTTTTCTTGATTTTAGCAAAGGAGGTCCGCAAAATGGCGGCAGCAAATCTATTTGCCGAATTTCAAAAGCAATATCAAAGGTCTTGGCAGAAAGAAAAAATTTTAGTAGCCGTTTCCGGCGGAGTTGATTCAATTGTCCTATTGAATCTGCTGCAAAGGCTGGCACCAGTTGGAAATTTTCAACTGGCCGTCGCCCATGTCAATCATAATTTGCGGGCAGAATCCATAATGGAAGCAGATTATTTACGAGAATTTTGTCAGCAAGCAGGACTGGCCTTTTGCGAAGCCAGTTGGCAGGAAGTCCCCGCCAGCGGTTTTGAAGCGGCTGCTCGGGAATTTCGTTATCAATTTTTTGCAGAAACGATGCGACAAAATGATTTTTCGCTGTTGATGACGGCCCACCACGGGGATGACCTTGCAGAAACAATTTTGATGAAGCTAATTCGTGGTGGTCATCTGGAAAATTTTGTGGGCATTTCTCCAAGCCAGCCCTTTGCGAACAAACAACTAGTTCGGCCGCTCTTGCCGTTTACAAAAGCAGAGCTGAGAGCCTATGCCGCTGAGCAGCAGCTGGACTATTTTGAAGATGCTAGTAATCAAAGTTTACTCTATCAGCGCAATCGGCTGCGGCAACAGGTCTTGCCGTTATTAGTTGAAGAAAATCCCCGGACTGTGGCTCATCTGGCGGAATTTTCAACTAAACTGGCAGCCGCTAATCAACTGGTAGCAGAGGAGATGAACCAGCTCTATCAAAAGCTGGTCCAAAAGCAGATAAATCCTGTCAGTTATCAGCTAAACTTAACGGATTTTTTGACTTATTCACAGCCGCGTCAAGAACTTTTTTGGGATTACTTTTTTGAACGAGTCCGCAGTGAAACTGGAGTGGTCGGGAAAAACAGCCAACTCAATCAAGTGAAAGAGCTGCTGGAAAATTCTCAGGCTCCGCAATGGCAGGTGGACTTTGCTGACGGTTGGCAGCTACGGCGGCGCTACCAACGACTGATTTTTGAAAAGTCTATTTCAAACGAAACAATTGAAACAACTGAAATTGTCAAAGCTCTACCGCTTCTAGAAAAAGGTATTTTTATTAATGAAACAAGCTGGTTGGCGATTTTCCCAACAGAACAGCCAGTTCCAATCCCTGAAATAGCCCAAGCATGGCCAGCTTGGCAGCGGGAATTTAGTTATCAAAAAAACAGCAAATTCTTTTACCGCTCCCGTCAGGCGGGGGATTTCATCCAGTTATCGTCAGAAATGCATAAAAAAATTCGCCGCTATTTTATCGATGAAAAAATCCCGACTGAAAAGCGGGCTGAAGCTTTAGTGATTTTATCTGATGAAGAGCAGATTTTGGCGCTTGTTCCCCACCTGCTTTCCTATTTGAGTATTGCTCCAGAAACTGATACAATACACTACACATTGCTTTATCGAGCAAAAAATTTATGATGTTAACCTGCTAAAAAAATAGTTCGTTTTTTAAATCAATGAGGAGGATTTACTAGAGAATGTTAGAAAAAGACATTGAAAAAGTTTTGATTACCAGAGAGGAGATTCAGGCTCGCTGTGCTGAACTGGGACAAGTTTTGACAGCGGAATATGCCGGTAAAAGTCCTTTAATCGTCGGTGTTTTGAAGGGTGCTGTACCTTTTATGGCGGATATTATTCGGGAAATTGACGGCCACTTGGAAATTGATTTCATGGATGTTTCCAGCTATGGAGCTGCTACGGTTTCTTCTGGAGAAGTCAAAATTGTTAAAGATTTGGACACAAATGTAGAAGGTCGGGACCTGTTGATTGTCGAAGATATTATCGACAGCGGGCGGACGTTGGCGTATCTGGTGGATTTGTTTAAATACCGCAAAGCCAACTCTGTGAAAATTGTGACATTGTTGGATAAACCAGAGGGTCGTGTGGTGGATATTCAAGCTGATTATGTCGGCTTTGATGTGCCAAATGAATTTGTGGTGGGCTACGGCTTAGACTACGCAGAAAATTATCGCAACCTGCCTTATGTCGGTGTTTTAAAACCTGAAGTTTATCAAACAAATTAGTGCCTTTTTCCCTGTGAGTTATGTTACAATTGAATGGTCAGAATTGATTAAAAAAATTAAAGTAAAATTCTTATAGTCATGGGAGGGCGAATATGAACAAAAAAGGTAATGGTATGATGAAAAATACCTTATATTATGTCCTCGTAATCTTAGCGATGGTGATGGTTGTCTATTTTATTTTCGGCAACAATTCTTCCCAATCAACAGATATCGAGTACTCAACATTTAAGCAACAACTTGAAGATGGAGAAATTGAATCCTTCTCTATCCAACCGGCTAACGGTGTGTATCGCATTACTGGTGAATACACTAGTTCGCAAACGGTTGACAATTCTGGGGGCTTAGCAATTTTAGGCTCCACCAGCAGTTCTACTACAAGCTTTACCACGATTGTACTGCCAAATGATTCGACTTTAAATGAAGTCTTAAATCTGGCAACAGACAATGATGTCGACACAACGGTCCGGGAAGAATCCTCCAGCGGTGTCTGGGTGTCTCTATTAATCAGCTTCCTGCCAATTGTGTTCTTATTATTCATCTTCTATATGATGATGAGTCAGCAAGGCGGCGGTTCTGGTGGCGGTGGCGGCCGAGTGATGAGCTTTGGTAAATCAAAAGCCAAAGAGGCCGACAAAAAAGCCAATCGGGTACGTTTCTCTGACGTAGCCGGTGCCGAAGAAGAAAAACAAGAACTAGTTGAAGTTGTGGAATTTCTAAAAGATCCCCGTCGCTTCGTTGAACTAGGTGCCAGAATTCCAGCAGGGGTACTGTTAGAGGGCCCTCCAGGAACTGGTAAAACTTTACTTGCTAAAGCCGTTGCTGGTGAAGCCGGCGTACCATTTTACTCGATTTCTGGTTCAGACTTCGTGGAAATGTTCGTTGGGGTCGGTGCTAGCCGAGTGCGGGATTTATTTGAAACTGCTAAGAAAAATGCACCTGCGATTATCTTTATCGATGAAATCGATGCCGTTGGTCGTCAACGGGGCGCTGGTATGGGGGGCGGACACGATGAACGTGAACAAACCTTGAACCAATTGTTAGTTGAAATGGATGGTTTTGATGGTAACGAAGGTGTTATCGTGATTGCCGCAACAAACCGTTCTGATGTCTTAGACCCTGCGTTATTACGTCCAGGTCGTTTTGACCGCCAAATTTTAGTTGGACGTCCTGACGTTAAAGGCCGTGAAGCGATTCTAAAAGTTCACGCGAGAAACAAACCTTTAGCTGATGATGTTGATTTGAAGGTTGTAGCCCAACAAACACCAGGTTTTGCCGGTGCTGATTTGGAAAACGTCTTGAATGAAGCAGCTTTAGTAGCGGCTCGCCGCAACAAGAAGAAAATTGATGCCTCTGATATCGATGAAGCAGAAGACCGGGTAATCGCCGGACCTGCTAAAAAAGATCGGGTAATCAACAAAAAAGAACGGGAAATGGTGGCCTATCACGAAGCCGGTCATACGATTGTCGGTTTAGTCTTAAGCCGGGCCCGGGTTGTCCATAAAGTAACGATTATTCCTCGTGGCCGCGCTGGCGGTTACATGATTGCTTTACCAAAAGAAGACCAATTCTTAATGACCAAAGAAGACATGTTTGAACAAATCGTTGGTTTACTAGGTGGTCGGACGGCAGAAGAAATCGTCTTCGGCGTTCAATCAACTGGTGCCTCTAATGACTTTGAACAAGCCACTTCATTGGCCCGCAGCATGGTAACTGAATACGGCATGAGCGATCGCTTAGGACCAGTTCAGTATGAAGGTAATCACCAAGTCTTCGTCGGCCGTGATTATGGTCAAACTAAGGCTTACTCTGAACAAGTTGCCTTTGAAATCGACCAAGAAGTCCGCAAGATTTTAGTGGAAGCCCATGATAAAGCTCGGGAAATTATTGAAACGAACCGGGACAAACACAAACTGATTGCCCAAAAATTATTAGAATTTGAAACCCTTGATGCTAAGGCAATCAAATCATTATATGAAGAAGGCAAGATGCCGGATGATGCTGCTAGCAGCGAATTCCCAAGCGAAAAAGCGCAAACCTTTGAAGAAGCGAAACGTGCTTTAGAAGAAAAAGATGCGCAAAAGCAAGCCGAAGAAAAACGTGATTTTGAAGCTGCCAAACAAGAGCTTCACGAGGAAACGGAAGAAGTTAAATTAGAGGCTGACCAAGAAAGTCATAAAGTCTCTGAAGAAATTTCTGAAGAAAAAGCAGACAAAAAAGATGACGACGATCATGATGATTCAGATTATGACCGCAACAACTTTGAAGATCGCTACAAATAAACACAAATTGAAAACCACCTGCAAAATATCGATTTTGCGGGTGGTTTTTTTGACAACTTAAAATGTGGTAACATTACTTTTATTAAAGGAGGCCAGCTATGTTCACCTATCAAAAATTTACTAGCCAAGCGCCTGCCTATCAACAGGCCTTGTCACTAAGAGACAAACTCTTGCGTCAGCCGCTAGGAAAATCAATTTATGATGAGGACCTACTGATTGAAGCAGAAAATGATTTCTACGGAGTTTTTATTGGAGAGCAGCTGATTGGCACAGTCAGCTGGTTTAAAGTGACTGAGCAAACTGCGCATTTGACGGCTTTTGCGGTGGCGGAAGCTTATCAACAGCGGGGCTTAGGTAGCTGTTTATTAGATTTTTTAGTTGCTGATTTGCTGGAGCGAGGTTTCCAGCTGATTGAAGTGGACGCTCGCCAGACTGCACTGGAATTTTATCAGAAAAATGGTTTTCAAAAAATTAGCGGGCCAGTGGGGAATGCCACCGGAGCCATCGACTTTCAAATGGTGCGCAGATTAGCTTAAAAACAACACTCTGCTTAGAGCAATTTGAGTGAAGTTGTTTTCTCATTAGCAAGAAATTGTTATACTATTTAAAAGAGGTGAAGCTCATGGCGACGCTTTCAGATGTTGCAAAGAAAGCTAATGTATCGAAGATGACTGTTTCCCGGGTAATTAATCACCCGGATCAAGTGACGGATGAGTTAAAGGAACTTGTATTCCAAGCGATGAAGGAGCTGGATTATCAGCCGAATATTGCGGCAAAGGCGCTAGTCTCCAAGCGTTCGCAGATTATTAAGCTGCTGATTTTAGAAGAAATTGACACGACAGAGCCTTATTACATGAATTTATTGATGGGGATTGCCGAAGCAGTCGGCAAGGCCCATTATTCCCTGCAGTTGGTGACAGAATCTGGCTTTGACATCGGAGCTAGTGATGGCTATATTATTACTGGTTTTCGGGACACAGATTTCCAGTGGATGAGTCAATTGGACAAGCCGGTGGTACTTTTCGGCGAAAATCATTATGGCTATGATTTTGTCGACAGCGACAATCGCTACGGTACTAATTTGACGACCCATCATGCTTTAGAAGTCGGTTATCAAAATATTATTTACATCGGCATTGATATTGATGAGGCCTTTGAGCATTCTCGAGAGGCCGGCTATCTCAATGCCATGAAAAAACATCAGTTGCCGACGGAAATCCAACGCTTTAAAAATCGGTCGACAATGTCGCAAAATTTTATTGAGGACAATTGGCCTTTTCCAAAAAATACTTGCTTTGTCTGCAGCTCCGACCGTTTGGCCTTAGGGATTGAGCGGGGAATTTTAAATTGCGGCGGCGATGTGCCAGAGGATTACGGGATTATCGGCTTTGACGGCGTCTTTTTAGATCAGGTCAGTTCGCCGAAACTGACGACTGCTAAACAGGCCATCATCAAAATGGGCGAGGTCTGCGGTGAACTGTTGATGAAAAAAATTGCTGAAGACGGAGCCAATCAAGGCAGCCGAATTTTTCTGCCGGAATTGATTGTTAGGGAGTCTACTCGGCAAGTGAAAAACTAACCCCATAGAAACAGAAATTAAAAATTGAGATAATCAACGAATTTTTTGGCGACAGCTAGCTGTCTCAAGGTATGAACAGCCTGCAAGTTTTAAGCAGACCAAGCAGTGCTTTAAACCCAGCAGCCAACTAAAATTAAGTTCGTTGATTTTTTTGTGGCTTTTTATTAGCTTTTTTTGTTACCGGTAACAAACAGGAATTGATTGAGCTGGCGGGCAAGATTCGCTATCATGAAAGTGCATTCTAAACTTGACTTGGAGGAAACGTTTTATGAATACAGCAGCTTTATATCACCGCCCTGAAAGTGAATTTGCTTATCTTTATACACCGGATAAAATGCGGATTCGTCTGCGGACCGGGCGCCAAGATGCCCGCAAAGTCGCCTTAATTAAAGGCGACCCTTATCAAATTGACAGCGACCGCTGGTATTTGGATAAAACACCAATGGCAAAGCTTCTCAGCACTGACCTGCACGATTATTGGGAGATTGAAGTCGGCGCTGAATTTCGCCGGTTGCAATATGGCTTTTATGTGGAGGGTTACGATGGGCTAGAACTTTTATATTGTGATCAAGGGGTTTACCCTTATACGGAAGAAAATTTGGCCAATGCTAATTTTTATTTTCGGATGCCTTATTTCCAAGAGATTGACCGCTTTAAAGCACCGGCATGGGTCAAGGATACGGTTTGGTATCAAATTTTTCCAGAGCGTTTTGCTAACGGCAATCCTAAAAATGACCCAGAAGGTACGTTACCTTGGGGCAGCAAATTACCGGATCGGGAGGACTTTTTCGGTGGGGACTTGCAAGGGGTGTTGGACCACTTGGATTATCTGAGTGATTTGGGGATTACCGGCATATATTTCTGTCCGATTTTTAGAGCGACTTCCAATCATAAATACGATACGATTGATTATTTTGAAATTGATCCAGATTTTGGCGACAAAAAATTATTTAAGAAATTAGTCGATGAGGCCCATAAACGGGGCATGCGGATTATGTTGGATGCTGTTTTCAATCACATGGGGGATTTTTCACCGCAATGGCAGGATGTCATTAAAAATGGTGAAAAGTCTAAATACAAAGACTGGTTCCACATTCATAATTTCCCGGTGGACGACTATCAGATGACGGACTTGCCGGAAACGGCGGCCAATTTAAATTACGACACCTTTGCCTTTACGCCGCATATGCCAAAGCTGAACACTGCCAATAAAGAAGTTCAGAAATATCTGCTGGACATTGCCGGCTATTGGATCCGCGAGTTTGATATTGACGGCTGGCGCCTAGATGTTGCCAATGAAGTAGACCATCATTTTTGGAAATTATTCCACACTGAAGTGACCGATTTGAAAAAGGACTTCTATATTTTAGGCGAAATCTGGCACTCTTCCCAAAGCTGGCTACAGGGGGATGAATTCCATGCCGTGATGAACTACGCTTTCACCGACAATATCAAAGATTTCTTTTTTGAAAAGAAATTCTCGGCGGCTAAAATGGTCAGCGGGTTGAATCAGCAGCAACTTTTGTATCGGGATCAAGCCAATGAAGTTACTTTTAACCTCTTGGATTCCCACGATACAGCCCGAGTTTTAACTTTGAGTCAAGGAAACAAGGAGCTGACGAAGGCGGCTTTGGCCTTTATGTTTTTACAAAAAGGCTCGCCTTGTATTTATTACGGAACTGAGATTGGGATGGAGGGAGCTGATGATCCCGATTGCCGCCGCTGTATGATTTGGGAGCCGGAAAATCAAGATTTAGACATGTTGGCCTTTACGAAAAAATTGATTGCCCTCAGAAAAGAGTACAGCGATTTAATAACTTATGGTCAACTTGATTGGCTGCAGGCTGATGAAGATAGCGACAGTGTCATCTTCCGCAAACGTTATGGTAATCAAGAGTTGGTCGCCTCCTTTAATGAGAGTGAAGAAACCCTACCGCTTTTTGATTCAGAGCAAGTTTTACTAGATCAAGGCTTATACACCGCAGAGCACGGTGAACAGTTTTTAAAACAGCACGGCTTTAGCATTAGTCTTAAGACAATTGAAGCGTAACAAAATCCTGTTACCGGTAACAGAGAGAAAACGGTTGCAAAAGTTATTTTTCCTCAGCATAATAAACGTGTAAACAAAACACATTTAGGGGGAAATAAAACATGAAAAGCTATAAAAAATTTGGTCTTGGGTTAGTGGCTGCCAGTGCAGCATTAACATTAGCAGCGTGTGGCGGCGGTTCTGACAATTCGACAGCCGATAGCGGCAGCAGTACTAGTGGTGGATCAGATGACAATACGTTAACGGTCTCTGTCGACAAAGGCTACGTGGATTATATCAATGAAATCAAAGGCACCTTTGAAGATGAAAACGGTGTAACAATTGAAGTCATCGAAAAAGACATGTTTGACCAATTAGACGCCTTGGCATTAGATGGACCTGCTGGCAAAGCGCCAGACGTGATGATGTCTGCTTACGACCGAATCGGTGGCTTAGCTCAACAAGGCCATTTAGCCGAAGTGACTTTAGGTAATGCTGACGATTACGATGAAACTGACCAAGCACAAGTGACGGTGGACGATAAAGTTTATGGGGCGCCAGCCATCATTGAAACATTGGTTCTTTATTACAATAAAGACCTGATTGATGCGGCACCAACTAGCTTTACTGAATTAGAAGCTTTAGCAGAAGATTCTCGTTTTGATTTTGCTTCTGAATCAGGCAAAAATACTGGCTTCTTAGCAAAATGGACTGACTTCTACTATTCATATGGTTTGATGGCCGGCTATGGCGGATACATCTTCGGTGAAGACGGTACAGACACGAGCGACATTGGTTTGAATAACAGCGGAGCAGTTGAAGGTATCACTTATGCAACTGACTGGTTCCAAAATGTATGGCCACAAGGGATGCAAGATATCACAAGTGCCGGCGACTTTGTTACTAACCAATTTACTTCTGGTGCCGCAGCAGCAATTATCGATGGCCCTTGGCAAGCTGCCACTTATACCGATGCTGGCGTGAACTTTGGGATTGCTAAGATTCCGACATTAGCTAACGGTGAAGATTATCAAGCCTTTGGTGGTGGTAAAGGCTGGGTTGTCAGCAATTACTCTACTCATAAAGACACAGCACAAGAATTCTTAGACTATTTAACAAATCAAGAAAATCAAGAAAAATTATACGAAGACACCCAAGAAATTCCAGCGAACCAAGCAGCTCGGGAAACAGCTAGTGCTGCCGGCAACGAATTGACAACTGCCGTAATTGAGCAATATGCAAGTGCGCAACCAATGCCGAATATTCCTGAAATGGCTGAAGTTTGGACGGGTGAAGAAAACATGATGTTTGAAGCGGCTTCCGGCACAAAAACACCTCAAGAAGCTGCTGACGATGCAGTTCAAACCATTAAAGATGCGATTGAACAAAAATATTAAGCCGCTTAACGGATAATTTTTAAAGCAGACAGCTAAACAATGCAAGATAAGGGGCTGTGACCTAAACAATCGCCAATCAAAAATAGCCGAACTATATTTGATGAACGCTCCGCATTGTCACTGGGAAGTGACAGGGCGACTTCTCGATAGTTCGGTTATTTTATTGTTAAAAGGCAGGTCGCAGCACTTATTTTTTAGAAAAGAGGGATGGTTCTGTGGAAACAACACATAGTGTCAATAAAGCAACCTTGTTATCACTGATTCCAGGTTTAGGGCAGTTTTACAACAAGCAAAAGAGCAAGGCGCTGATTTTTTTCGCAATTTTTATCGCCTTTGCTGCAGAAATGGTTTTAGTCGGCTTCCAGACCTTTGCCAATCTGATTTCACTGGGAAGCACGCCGATGGTCGATCATTCGCTATTCTTGATGATTCGCGGCGTCTTACAATTAATCATCACTGCAATCTTTTTATTCTTCTATTTTATTAATATCTATGATGCCCGCAAAGTCGCAAAATTATGGCAGAGTGGTCACAAGGTCAATACGACGTTTAAGGAAATTTTCTTAAATGTTACAGATAAAGGCTTTCCTTATCTTTTAACCTTACCGGCCTATGCCTTAATGACGTTTACGATTATTTTTCCAGTGCTGGTTACCTTATTTATGGCCTTCACCAATTATGATTTTCGCCATATTCCACCGGCGAATTTAATCGATTGGGTCGGCATCAAAAACTTTGTCGATATTTTCTTCTTAAGCACGTATCGCAAACCCTTCGTGGCGGTCTTTACCTGGACAATTATCTGGACCGTTTGTGCCACCACCCTGCAAATTGCTTTGGGAATTTTGACGGCCGTAGTAGCCAATCAAAAATTCATCAAATTCAAACGGGTTTTCGGAGTAATCTTCTTGCTACCATGGGCGGTTCCGGCCTTTATCACGATTATGAGTTTCTCCAATATTTTCAACGATAGTATCGGGGCGATTAACACCCAAGTTATTCCCTTTTTAAATAATCTGCCTTTTGTCGATATCGGAGCGATTTCTTGGAAAACCGATCCCAATTGGACCAAGGTTGCGATTATTATGATTCAAGGCTGGCTGGGCTTCCCGTATATTTATGTGATGGTCACCGGGATTTTGCAGTCGATTTCAGAAGACTTGTATGAAGCAGCTAGAATTGACGGAGCGAATGCTTGGCAACGCTTCAGCAATATTACCTTGCCGGCAATTTTCTTAGTGGCAGCCCCAACCTTTGTCACCCAATATACCGGTAACTTTAATAATTTCTCGATGATTTACCTCTTTAATAATGGTGGCCCCGGCAGTGTCGGCGGCGGTGCCGGTTCGACGGATATCCTAATCTCCTGGATTTACAAACTGACCACCGGACAATCACCGCAATACTCATTGGCATCGGCCATCACCTTGATTATTTCGGCCATCGTTATCACAGTGTCGTTAATTGTCTTTAAACGAACGAACGCCTTTAATATGGAAGGGGAGTAGACCATGAATAAATACAAATTCAAAAAGATGCTGCCGAAAATTTTCACCTATCTCTTTCTGATTTTGCTATCGGTGATTATTATCTATCCGCTTTTGATTACGGCTAGTACCGCTTTTAAATCAGGGAACATTGCCTCCTTCTCATTGGATTTCAATTCCGAATGGACGCTGACCAATTTTGAGCGGCTCTTTACCGAAACCCTTTACGGCATTTGGTATAAAAATACTCTGATTATTGCGATATCTGCCATGATTGTTCAAGTGGCGATTGTTACACTGGCGGGGTATACTTATAGTCGTTACCGCTTTGCCGGTAAGAAATTCAGTCTGATTTTATTTTTAGTCATTCAAATGGTGCCGACAATGGCAGCCTTGACGGCCTTTTATGTAATGGCCTTCTTATTGGATGCTTTAGACCGCTATTGGTTCTTGACGATGATTTACATCGGCGGCGGGATTCCCATGAATACTTGGCTGATGAAGGGTTATTTTGATACTGTACCGATTGACTTGGATGAGTCGGCGGAATTAGACGGTGCCGGACATCTCCGAATATTTGCCCAAATCGTGTTGCCATTAGTACGGCCGATGATTGCCGTGCAAGCGTTGTGGGCCTTTATGGGACCATTTGGCGAATTTATGTTGGCCCGCTTTTTATTGCGGACCCCAGAAAATCAAACGGTTGCCGTAGGATTGCAAACTTTTATCAGCGATGTCACCAATCAAAGAGTGTCGCTATTTGCGGCGGGAGCCATTTTAATTGCCCTGCCGATTTCAATCCTTTTCTTCTTCCTACAAAAACATTTTGTCACCGGCTTAACTTCTGGAGGAACCAAAGGCTAATTATTTTTTGAAAGGATGTTGAAACTTGAAAGCTGAACAGTTCCCGATTAATTATTTTAGCGGTATCGCTTCACCAAGAAAAATCTTTTTAGGCAGGAAAAATTTCAGTTGGTTTCAACTGATTTTCATCTATATCTTTTTAAATGCTTTATTATTGATTCCGGTCACTTTAAATTTGGCCACCAGCTATCAGTTTTCTTTAGCGGATTCACTGCCGGAGGTCGCAGCTCTCTTAGATGACCAGACCGCAGCCGCCTTTTCTGAGTTGCCAATTGAAAACGGCGAATTAGAGACCAGTGAGTCAACTATTTTAAATCAAAGCGCCGATGGAATTGTCGGCGTCAATTTAACTGAGGCAGAGCTGGCGGGGCAAACGACAGTTGTTAATTTTACCCCGACCACTTGGCAGATTACAGGTTTACAGGGGGAACGGGAGTACAGCTTTGAGCTGTATTACACCGACAGTTTAAATCCTAGTCAAGCTACTAGCGGTGCAGCATTGCAAAAGCTGCTGGGCCAGCAATTTTTTGCCAATCAGCGGCTGCCGATTATTATCAGCGCTCTATTGGCCACCGGCTTTCTGCTGTTTGTGATGAATTTGTTCTTAGTTTTGGGGAGCGCCTTTTTCCTTTGGCTGACCAAAAAGAGCAGCTTTTCCTCCATCGGCTCCTTTAAAGAAAGCCTGAGCATCATCATTCAATGTCTTGGCTTAGGCACGATTTTAGCCTTTGTTTTTGGGCTGATTTACTATGACGTGACCATGATGATTGCTGTTCAAATGCTGACGATGATTATTTTGCTTTTTGCAATCTACATCCGCACCAAATTTAAAGACCAGAAAGTGAGTGGAGAAAATGTATAAAAGGTTGTTTGAAATCGATCCTTGGAAAATAGCGACCCATCAATTAGATGTGGAAAATAAACGTTTAATGGAAAGTTTAACCTCCATCGGTAATGGCTATATGGGGATGCGGGGCATGTTTGAAGAAACTTATTCGGGTGAAACTCATCCCGGCACGTATTTAGCAGGCGTCTGGTTTCCAGATAAAACCCGGGTCGGCTGGTGGAAAAACGGCTACCCCGATTATTTCGGCAAAGTCATCAATGCCACTAATTTTATCGGCATGGAAATCGTTATCGACGGCACTGAGGTTGATTTAGCGCAGGGAGCTTATGAAGAGTTTTACACCGAGTTGGATATGCGCAACGGTGTCTTAAAACGCAGCTATCTCTATCAGCAAGGAGATGCCAAAGTCAAATTGACCTTTGAACGCTTTGTCAGCATTGTCACCAAGGAGCTGGCCTTTGTCAGAGTATCGGTTGAAATTTTAGCCGGCGAACCGCTAATTGAAATCCTGTCAAAAATTGACGGCAATGTCCGCAATGAAGACAGCAATTACGAAGAAACCTTCTGGCTGGAAAAAAATCGCGGCAGTCAACCGGAATTGGCTTTTCTGACAACCGAAACGATTCCTAATAATTTTGGCACCCCGCGTTTTTCAGTGACAACTGCTATGAAAAATCATATCTCCCGGGAAAGTCTGCGGGAATTACGCAGCAGTCCACTACAGGTTGGCGAGTGTTTCTCTGTTAACGGACAAACTGGTGATCAGTTCGCCGTTGAAAAAATGGTGGCGGTCATCACCAGCCGTGATGTCGAAGAGGCTGAGCAGGTCAAAGTAGTTCAAAAACTAATTGATAAAAATAGCAACAAAGATTTTACTGAACATTTAGCTGAGCAGACTGCCGCTTGGGGAGCCCGCTGGCAACAGGCGGATGTCAAAATTGACGGCGACCCGGAAGCGCAACAGGGTATTCGCTTCAACCTCTTCCAGCTGTTTTCAACTTATTATGGAGAAGATGCCCGCTTAAATGTTGGACCAAAAGGCTTCACCGGCGAAAAATACGGTGGGGCAACCTATTGGGACACCGAAGCCTATATCGTACCGATGTATCTGTCTGTGGCGGAACCGGAAGTTAGCCGCAAATTATTGGAATATCGCTATAATCAATTGCCGGGGGCCTTTATCAATGCCCGCCGTCAAGGTTTAAAGGGTGCGCTTTATCCAATGGTGACCTTCACGGGAGTCGAGTGCCACAACGAATGGGAAATCACCTTTGAAGAAATTCACCGTAACGGTGCAGTGGCCCATGCCATTTATAATTACACCAATTATACCGGCGACACCAGCTATCTTTATAGTGATGGCATCAAGGTTTTGGTTTCGATTGCCCGCTTCTGGGCGGATCGGGTGCATTATTCTAAACGCCAGCAAAAATATATGATTCACGGCGTCACCGGACCAAATGAATATGAAAATAATGTCAATAACAACTGGTACACCAATTATATTGCCGCTTGGGTCTTAAAATATGCGGCGGAAAACTATCCCAAATCTTTAGCGGCTTCGCAAAAGGAATTGGATGTTAGCCCAGAAGAACTGACCCACTGGCAGGATATTATTGATAATATGTACTTCCCTTACAATGAAGAACTCGATGTTTATGTCCAACATGACACCTTCTTGGATAAGGATTTAATGTCCACTAGTAAACTGGCTCCAGAAGACCGGCCGCTAAATCAGCATTGGTCTTGGGATAAAATTTTACGCAGCTGCTTTATCAAGCAGGCGGATGTTTTACAGGGGATGTATTTCTTCGGTAATCAGTTTACTAGAGAAGAAAAAATGCGCAACTTTGATTTCTATGAGCCGATGACGGTCCACGAATCTTCATTGTCACCATGTGTGCACTCGATTTTAGCGGCAGAATTAGGCAAAGAAGAAAAAGCGATTGAGCTGTACAAACGGACTGCTCGTCTAGACTTGGATAATTATAATAATGATACCGATGACGGCCTCCACATTACCTCAATGAGCGGCAGTTGGCTGGCGATTGTCCAAGGCTTTGCCGGCATGCGGACCTTTGACGAAGCGCTAAGCTTTAAGCCCTTCTGTCCAGCCGATTGGCAAGGCTACTCCTTTGTGATTAAATATCGGGAACGGCAAATCGAAGTGACTGTTGATCAAAGTCAAGTCACCTTGAAATTAAAGGCCGGAGCAGCGTTAGACTTGAAACTTTATGACCAAGCGCTGACCTTGGAAGCAGCACAGCCAATTGTGACCTCAATTCAAAAAAGCGAATAAGTTTTATGTTTAGCATTAGAAAATACAAAACCGAGCTTCTCCCAAACCAGCTTGCTGGTGGAGAAGCTCGGTTTTTAACGCAACAGAATTACAGCGCGGCTTTTGACAATTTTTTTTGAATTAAATACAGCAAAAGGCCAGCTGCTATCAGGCCGATAAGTGTGCAGGGCAAGCCGCCTTCTAAGCCAAAACTGCCGCCGTTTAACCAAGCAGTCTGCTGCGATAGCGTTGTCGTAAAAATCGCCGAGCTGCTGCCAAGGTCTTGTCCGCTGACGGCAATGCCAAAGACGGGGCCCTGCATAAAATTCCAAATGGTATGGGCTGCCCCAACCACCCACAAATTCTCAGTCAGATAAAACAGCAGCGAAAAGACGAAACCAAAGAGCATCAGATTGACAAGTGAAATCACCGACATATCGGGATTCGCACCGTGGAATAATCCAAACAAAAGCGAATTGCCGACAATTGCGACCGTTGCATTTTTCCGGTGGCCGACTAGGTTCATCAGATAGCCTCTAAAAAAGACTTCCTCTGTCATCCCTTGGACCATAAAACCTAAAAACAACAGAAGCATCAACAGCCAATTGGTGGACTGACTCAAGCTAATCGATGCGCTGTTGAATACGAGACACAGACCTAAGACCAGCACAAGACCAATTGCCCCCAGCAATAAGCCGGTCAAATAGTTTGCTACCAATTTTATTTTTACAAATCCTAAGGCCGCTAGCGGCTGCTTGTTAAAATATTTAAAAATCAATAATAACGCAAGTAGAGGAACCGCAAAGAACAATAAATTTGGCAGTGTCGATTGGGAGAGCTCGGTTAGGCGATCAATGGCATTGGGCTGTTGGTTGACGGCGCTATAGATGACTATCGCAACGCCTAGCAGAGTGCCTGCGACCGTTTGGCCCACAAGAAAAATAAGCATGGTGCTGAAAAAAGGCAGCCACCATTTGCGGCTGGCCGGCTCATCAATTAGATTCATGCTGGGAATCTTCGGTAATTTAGTAAACATAAGTCACGTCCTTTTACAATAATTTCGATAAATCAATAAAAAAATAAGCGATTAATAAAATAAATTATAGGGATTATGATTAATTTATCAATTCCAATATTATTGTACCTTCTTGATAAGGAATTAGGCACTAACAAGTTTGTTAGACCTGTTAGCTTTTATTCACTTTATATACAGTTCAACTAAGGATAGCTTTTACCCAAGGACTTGCTAGGAAAAGAAGTCTATCAGTACAGCAATTTTTGTCCTCTTTGAGATGCAAAGGACGAAATTTCTTGGCATAGGCAGTTTCAAAACTGTCAGAAGAATATTCAAAATACTGCGCAATAAAAAAATGAAAACCAAAAAAATAGTTCGTTTATGTGTTTTTAGAAGCCTTGCCAAGAGCTAGTAAGTAGCTCCACCGCTCTTCTTCCAATCAAGAAAAGTTGAAATATTTTCTGAAGGCTAGTATTATGCAAGAATGAATGCAACTCAAGAGGAGAAAAAGCGATGACAGAAGATTATTTAGTAAAAGCCTTATGCTACGACGGATTTGTGCGGGCTTATGCAGTGAAGGCGACAGAGGCTGTAGCAGAAGCTCAGCGCCGCCATGATACTTGGCATACCGCTTCGGCGGCTTTAGGCCGCACGATGGTCGGCGCCCTTTTATTGGGCGCGACTCTCAAGGGCGACGATAAATTAACCGTAAAAATTCAAGGGGATGGACCGGCTGGTGCGATAGTTGTCGACAGCAATGGCCACGGCGATGTCAAAGGCTATATAAAAAATCCCCACATCAGTCTGCCGGCTAATCCTCAAGGAAAATTGGATGTTAAAGGGGCTGTCGGAACAGAGGGCATGTTCGTGGTAATTAAAGATTTAGGGTTGAAGGAACCTTTTTCTGGTCAAACACCGATTGTCTCCGGTGAAATTGGCGAAGATTTCACCTATTACCTAGCAGTTTCTGAGCAAATCCCCTCAGCGGTGGGCCTAAGCGTTTTTGTGGACACTGATGACAGCATTAAGACAGCTGGCGGCTTTTTGATTCAAATCATGCCAGGGGCCGATGAAGCCATCATTGATAAAATTGAACAGCAATTACAGGAAACGCCATTAATCTCAAAATTATTAGATGAAGGTCAAACGCCGGAGGAAATTTTACAAGGGCTAGTTGGAACCGAACAATTAGAAATTTTAGAAAAAATGCCAGTTCAGTTTAAATGCGACTGCTCCAAGGAAAAATTTGCTTCAGCAATTATCGCCTTAGGACCAGACGAAATTCAGCAGATGATTGATGAAGACCACGGTGCTGAAGCCGTCTGCGCATTTTGCAACAACAAATACTACTACGATGAAGCCGACCTTCAAGCCTTGAAGGCCGAAGCGCTAGGAGAATAATATGTCTGCATTAAATCAAAGCTGGAAAATCGGCGATGTTGAAATCCCCAATCGGGTCGTCGTGGCTCCGATGGCGGGTATCACCAACGCCGCCTTTCGGGTCACCGTCAAAGAGTTCGGTGCTGGCCTTGTGGTGATGGAAATGATTAGCGATCAAGGGATTCATTTCCGCAACAAAAAAACCTTGGAAATGCTCTACATTGATGAAACGGAACATCCTTTAAGCGTGCAGATTTTTGGCGGCTCCAAGGAGAGCTTGGTGGAGGCGGCAAGCTTCGTCCAAGAAAATACCACCGCAGATATCATTGACATCAACATGGGCTGTCCCGTCAACAAAGTGATTAAAGCCGAAGCCGGTGCCAAATGGTTGCTGGACCCCAACAAGGTTTACGAAATGGTCGAGGCTGTTTCCGCTGCCGTCGATATTCCCGTGACGGTTAAGATGCGCACCGGTTGGGATGAAGACCACGTCTTTGCGGTGGAAAATGCCCTGGCTGCCCAATCAGCGGGAGCGGCGGCGATTGCGATGCACGGCCGCACTCGAGTTCAAATGTACGAAGGCCATGCTAATTGGGAAATTTTAAAAGAAGTCAAAGAGCATTTAACGATACCCTTCATGGGCAACGGGGATGTCCGCACCCCAGAAGACGCCAAACGCATGTTAGAAGAAGTCGGCGCAGATGGCGTGATGATTGGCCGAGCTGCGCTAGGCAATCCCTGGATGATTCACCGCACCCAGCAGTATCTGGAAACCGGTGTGTTGATGCCAGAACCTAGTCCGCGGGAAAAGATTGCCACGGCGAAATTGCACTTGAGGCGTTTAGTCGCTTTAAAAGGCGAAAAGGTCGCTTGTCGAGAATTCCGTCAGCACGCAGCCTACTATCTAAAAGGTGTTTCCCGGGCTGCCAAAGTCAAGGCGGCGATTAATCAGACAGAAAACGAAGCGACGATTGCAGGTTTGCTGGATGATTTAGTGGATAAATTGGAGAGTAGAGAGAAAATTACTAGCATCTAATATGTAGCAAAATTTTTTGCAAAGTGGCGCCTTGTTGCTCTTTAGAGATAGAAGACCCGTCTAGTAGTCGGTTCAGCCAAAACAAAATAAAATTTCCCGAAAATTTTTATTTGAAAAAAGACGCAACAGTTCCACCAGCTTTCTTCTATAGAAAGAAACCTGCTGTAAAATATTTGACTGCGACTTCCGCAATGGGGTCGCAGTTTTTTATTTTTTAAGGAAAAGAATTTCAACTTGCATTTTCTGTTCTTCATTGGCATTATAGGGAAGAGACATCAAGAACGGAGGAAACAGAGTGACAGAGGAACAACAAAACAGTCAACAAGAACTAAATGATCAAATGCTGGTCAGACGTCAAAAGATGGAAGAACTACAAGCAGAAGGCATTGATCCCTTCGGCAAACGTTTTGACCGCACCCATAATTCAAAAGAGCTGCATGAATTATTCGACCAACGCACCAAAGAAGAACTCGCTGAAATGAATTTATCCAGCAGCGTTGCTGGTCGAATGATGACCAAACGGGGCAAAGGCAAGGTCGGCTTTGCGCATTTGCAAGACCGGGAAGGCCAAATTCAAATCTATGTCCGCAAAGATGAAGTCGGCGATGAAGCCTATGAAACTTTTAAACACAGCGACTTAGGAGATTTCTTCGGCGTTACCGGACAAATTATGAAAACCGACATGGGGGAAGTTTCGATTAAAGCTAGAGAAATTACTCTGCTTTCTAAAGCCTTGCGCCCATTACCAGATAAATACCACGGCTTAACGAATATTGAACAGCGCTATCGTCAACGCTATTTAGATTTAATCAGCAATCGTGACAGCTTTGACCGCTTTATGAAACGCAGCCAGATTATTAGTGAAATCCGCCGTTATTTGGACGGACAAGGCTATATCGAAGTTGAAACGCCAACTCTGCATAATGAAGCCGGTGGCGCAGCAGCGCGACCATTTATTACTCACCACAATGCGTTGGATATTGATTTGTACCTGCGCATCGCCCTTGAGCTGCATTTGAAACGATTAATCGTCGGCGGTATGGAAAAAGTCTACGAAATTGGTCGCGTCTTCCGTAATGAAGGCATTGATACGACCCATAATCCTGAATTCACGATGCTGGAAGCTTATACAGCTTATTTTGATTTTCAAGATGTGATGAAATTGACAGAAGGCATTATCCGAAATGCTGCTGAAAAAGTTCTCGGCACCACTAACATCACTTACAATGAAGAAGCGGTTGATTTGGGAGCTCCTTTCAAACGTATTCACATGGTCGATGCCATTAAAGAGCAAACCGGTGTTGATTTCTGGAAGGAAATGACAGTGGCAGAAGCACGGGCTTTAGCGAAGGAACACGACGTGGCAATCACCGATGCTATGGAAGTCGGCCATATTCTCAATGAATTTTTTGAAACCTTTGTTGAAGATACTCTGCGTCAACCAACATTTGTTTACGGACATCCAGTCGAAGTTTCCCCTTTGGCTAAAAAGAATCCTGAAGATCCTCGTTTCACCGATCGCTTTGAATTATTTATTGTCGGCAAAGAGTTTGCCAATGCCTTTACCGAATTAAATGATCCAATCAATCAAAGAGGCCGTTTTGAAGAGCAGGAAAAAGAACGGGAGCAAGGAAACGATGAGGCCCATGGAGTGGATGAAGATTTCCTAGAAGCACTGGAATACGGCATGCCGCCAACCGGAGGCCTAGGTATCGGAATTGATCGTCTAGTAATGTTGTTAACCGATGCTCAATCTATCCGCGATGTCTTATTATTCCCGACGATGAGATAAGTTAGAAAACAGCGCATACCCTTCTGATAAATTTACTTATCAGAAGGGTATTTTTTTATAGAAGGTCATTTTATGTCTCAATTACAAAAGAAAAATGAAGATATTTAACAACTTTGATTTTTTTGAGATTTTTTAAACTTTTTTCACTTTTTTTGTTGACGGAGATTGCTTCCCATGATAAACTAACGAAGTTGCTTGAGACGACGGTCAAACATTAGTCATACCAATGCTTACCGGATTTTCAAGAAATATTTTCAGCCCTGTATATCCAACGACTAATTTTAAATTATTGAAAAATAAATTAAAAAAGTTGTTGACAATCATCTGAAAAGCTGATAAGATATAAAAGTTGCTGAAACAACAGATTCGCTTCTTTTTGAGAGGCTGAATCGCAACATGTAGACCTTTGAAAACTGAACAAAGCAAACGAACCAATGTGTAGGGCGTTCTTGATATTCAAGAACAAAATAAACATTGCAAGCAAAAGCTAGCAAACAATTAATGAGCTAACAATCGCAAGATTGTGCAAACACTTTTATTATGAGAGTTTGATCCTGGCTCAGGACGAACGCTGGCGGCGTGCCTAATACATGCAAGTCGAACGCTTTTTCTTTCACCGGAG
>NZ_JBTXLV010000008.1:0-234857 GCF_054871765.1 Enterococcus sp. LJL120 | reverse complement strand
GATTGCGACCATTGGCATCATGTTTGGACATCATAGGCTTTCTCTCCTTAAATTCGTTTTCATAATTCTATTATAAAAGAAAAGACTGTAGACTTCATCCAGAAGTTGGACTTTGTCTACAGTCTGAATCCTGCTGTCAACCAGCAGGATTTAGAACGTGTGAATGATAAAGAAAGGGCATCTGTCTAGTCAACGGAGTCTTGAGCTTCTTCTGGGGCCAGCAGCTGCAATTTTTTTTGCAGATAAGCTTTTTTCAAGACTAAATAAAGCTCGCTAAGGTAGTCGTCACCTTCAAAGCTATTGGCGACAAAAATCTTTTCAGGAGGAATATCCGCTAGAAAGCTAGGGGAGCTGCTGATATAAAAATCGCAGCTGCGTTCTTCAACATTTGTTAATAATTCGGCATCAACGTAGTTCAAATCATATAAAAAGTTTTGAATTGCGTGGATCACCGCAAAATTCGGACCGGGAATTAGGCCAACTTTTAAACGGGCGGAACTATCGGTAATTTCTAGTTTTGGTAAGATAATCAAAGCTGAAAGATAGACCAAATCCTCCAACCGTTTCCCCAGCCATCTGAATTTTGCGGTTTTACTTTTTTCCTTAAGAAAATGATAAATATGTTTGTATAAAAACGGATAAAAGGTTTTTTGAGATTCGATGCGACCCGTCATAAAGGCAGAAAGCAACGGCACACTGGCAGAGGTCAAATCCTGATTATAAAAAACCACGAATAAGTTGGCCTTCATCAGAGTCTGGGCCTCGTCATCAAATTCACCGTTCAATAAGCCGCCTTTAATATCGGCAATCAAATCCTTGGCGAGTTCTTTAATATGGAGAAAATTATCATCAAAGGAATGCATCACAAAAGGCAGCCGCGGGTCTTTAATATCAAAATAATTCGGCCAATAAAAAATCGAAAAGCAGAGGTAGTCCACCTCAGCAGCCTCGTGACCGTGATAATCAATGGTTTCACCGAAAAGCTGCGGATAAGGATTGGCGATATTGGGAAAATACAGTTCTTCAAGTTTTTCATCGTTGACGAAAAAGCCTTGTTGATGCCGTAAATGGGTGATGGCGGTCATTAATTTCCAGGCCTGTTGATTGGCCTGCTGTAAAAAAAGATAGAGAAAATCCGATGGGGTGATGGAGCCGATAAAATCAACATTGGAAATAACGTCTGCCCCATAGGAAATAAACCAGCAGACATTAAAATAAAAGACCCGGACAATTTTTTCTTCGCCGCTGATTTTAATCTGCGAGCGGTTCATTTTTAAACCGATTTCCTGAAGATATTCTGATAAAGGCGTCAGCTTGCGGGCTAAGGAAGCACGGCTGGTAAAATTTTCCTTCAGAAAAACTTCGGCGTTTTTTTCCGGTTCCAATAATGAGGTCAATACAAATTTATAAGGTAAGCTTTGATTATATAAATAAGAGCGGTAGCGCATGTACAGGTCCGGATTATTCAAACAGATTAGGTTGCCGGTTTCATCCCATAAAGATTGGGTGATACCAATCTTTTCCAGGTCAAATTGAATTTCCTCTAAGAGAGCTTGAAGGCGGTTGTAGCTGATGGAAAAATTTTCCCGCAGATTAGCAGGGGTGACTAACGTCTGTTTGCCCTTTGTTAAAAAACCATAAATCTGCAATTTTTTGCTTGCGACACTTTCCAATAAGAGTTGTTCTAGCACGTTTCTCCCCCTCACTTTGCTAAAATTGACGGTGGCAATAAAGACAAATAAATCCACATCTGTTCCCAACAAGACAAGAAGCGACTAGCAGAAGCAGAAGTGGATGAATTTACTGAATAACTTGGATAAAAAAACAGACAGAAAATTGTTTAAGAAGCATTGCTTTGGGTACTGGCGATGACTTTAGGAATGGAAATTTCAACTAAACCGGGAATTTCAATCGTGGTAATATTTGCAGCATCGTAAGAATTTTGCGGCAGCTTTTTCAAAAAGCGCTCTTTGATTTCTGAAACCTCAGAGGGCAGAATATTTCGTTTTTTATTGATTAACGCAATTTCATTATGTAGCGGAGCTTCTGTAAAAATAACTGTCGTATTACCAGCGGAATAAACTTTTACAACTTGAGCATCCGTCGTTTCCAGCTGATTTTTTACTAGGCGTGCATGACTGTTGGTTACATTAACAAGTTTCATAGGTTCACCTCCTTGAGTGAGTTATGAGAGCTTTAAGTAGATACGGATTCTGTTTTTAAAAAACAAGAATCAACGTTTAATAAAACTTTATTTAAGCTTGTCGGTCGATTTTTTAAACCATCGGCCGTGGAGATTTAACATTTTCATGTCAGTTCCCTATAGCTTAATTATAATCATTTTTTAAGAATTAAAAAAGCCTTTTGCTTAAAAAAGTAGCCAACCTCGGATTAGGCTGGCTACTTTAAGTTAATTTTAATTGGTTTAATCTGTTATTGATAAATAAATCTTATTCAACTTCAGGTTTTTCTTTGGCTAAACGTTCTGGTTTAGAGGTCACAACAATATTACCGTCTTTATCCAGTTTTGCCTTTAACTCATGGATTTCTGGATGTTCCAGATAAAATTCAGCGATGCCATCTTCAATCGTGTCTTGAATTGTCCGACGCAATGGACGGGCACCCATCTCAGGATTGTAGCCAAGATCAACTAATTTTTCTTGAACATTTTCTGCGACATCAATGTGTAACTTTTGCGGAGCCAACAAGCTGTTGACTTCATTAAGCATCAAGAGAACAATAGCCTTCAAGTTTTCTTTTGAAAGGGCACTAAATTCTACAATACCATCAAAACGGTTCAAGAATTCTGGAGTGAAATAATTATTCAATTGATTTAAAACAGAGCGGGTTACTCCTTCACGAGCAGCGCCAAAACCAACATTGGCTTCAACATTTCCAGTACCAGCATTACTTGTCATGATGATAATGGTATCTTTGAAACTAACTGTTCGGCCTTGTGCGTCAGTCAAACGGCCGTCATCTAAAATTTGTAGGAACATGTGCAGCACATCTGGATGAGCTTTTTCGATTTCATCTAATAAAATCAAGCTATACGGATTGCGGCGCACTTGCTCTGTCAATTGACCCGCTTCATCATAGCCGACATAGCCTGGAGGCGAACCAATCAATTTAGAAACGCTGTGTTTTTCCATGTACTCACTCATATCAAAACGAATCATCGAATCTTCTGAGCCAAACATTTCTTTTGCGAGTTGTTTAGCCAACTCAGTTTTACCGACACCAGTAGGGCCGACAAATAAGAAGGAGCCGATTGGTCGGTTTTGTTTACCTAGACCGACACGGTTACGGCGAATTGCCTTGGCAACCTTGTCAATGGCTTCATTTTGACCAATGACATTGGCTTTTAAGTCATCTGCCAAGTTAATCAATTGAGTTTGTTCTTTTTCCTTCAATTCGCCAACTGGAATACCAGTCCGTTGCTCAACGATGATTTCCATATCTTTTTCGGTAATCACCGGGGTTTCTTCTTCAGAAACTTGTTTGGATTTCATTTCTTCCAATTTATTAATTTGATCACGATAATAAGCGGCTTTTTCAAAATCTTCTTCTTGAGAAGCTTTTTGTTTTTGAGCATCTGCTTCGGCTAATTTCCGTTCAATTGTTTTTGGATCAACAAATTGAATCGTCAAGTTTTTCTTAGAGCCAGTTTCATCTAATAAATCGATGGCTTTATCCGGCAAGAAACGATCTTGAATGTAGCGATTGGATAAGTTTGCGGCAGCTTTGATGGCATCATCCGTATATTTTACATGATGATAATCTTCATAGCGGCTTTGCAGACCCTTCAAAATAGTAATCGTTTCAGCAACAGTTGGTTCATCGACCCGCACTGGTTGCATCCGCCGTTCTAAGGCAGCATCTTTTTCAATGATGCGGTATTCGTTTAAAGTTGTCGCTCCAACCATTTGTAATTCACCACGGGCTAAAGCTGGTTTTAAAATATTACCAGCGTCCATATTGCCATCGCCGGCTGATCCTGCGCCAACAATTTCATGAACTTCATCGATAAACAAAATAACATTTTCAGCTGATTTGATTTCTTCAATCAGCTTTTGCATCCGTTCTTCAAACTGACCACGAATACCAGTACCTTGAACCAATGACGCCACATCTAAACGAATGACTTCTTTTTCCAATAGTTTTTGCGGCACATCGCCGTCAACAATTTTTTGGGCTAGGCCTTCAACCACCGCTGTTTTACCCACACCAGGTTCGCCGATTAGGACGGGGTTGTTTTTAGTGCGGCGATTTAAAATTTCAATCACCCGTTGAATTTCTTCATCCCGACCGACAACAGGGTCGACATTGCCTTCTCTAGCTTGGGCTGTGATATTGACCCCGTATTCACCTAATAGGCCGCTAGCAGCGCCGGCACCACCACGGGGCGGACGGCCACCGTTATTGTTAAAGTTATTTCCGCCACCAAATTGCGTTGGCGGTGTTTGATCTGGACCGCCTTGTTGTTGCATTTGACGGGACATAGAACGGAAAAAATCATCCAAATTGTTAAAACCAAAGGGATCTTGTTGGGCCATTCTTGGTTGGTTATCAGTTGGATTATTCATCGTTTGATTTTTAATTTTTTGATAGCAGTTTTGGCAGTAATCCATTTGTTTTCTTTGACCATTGACAGTCGCATATAAATGGATGGTTGCTTCATTAATGCCACAGTTTTGACAAAGCATACGAAGACACTTCCTTTCAAAAATTCCTTAAAAGTCATTTTACTTTTCACCAGAGAAAATGTAAAAGAAAAAGGATGATAGTCAATTTTAGTTACTGACCAAATTTGACCTTTTGTAATTATTATACGATATTTTCTAAGAAGTGCAAGTATTTGGCTTGGTTTACTTCCATTACCAAATGTTTTTTTAGAATTTTATTTTCTGGTTCTTGTCCGATTGACTTTTTTTATTTATGATAGAAAAAACAAACAGGAGGTGTCAAAGATGTTTGAAAATCCTTTTGCAGAAAAAATAACTGCCTTAAGAGCTGGTGAGCTTTCTGAAATCGTCGTCACCCGGGAAGAATTTTTAGTTTTTCGCGATGTCTGGAAGGAGTTACCAGATAAAAAAGATATTGTCGGTGAAGCGGGATTAGAAGGTAAGATTATTTATCGCTATCAGCCTGAAAGTCAGGCGGCCGAGGAACCGACAGAATAAAGCTAACGACCAACAATGGTGTTACCAGAAATTTTTTTATAAGCAAAATTCATTTTAATAGGAAAAGATCTTTAAAAAAAATGCAAACAGGAGCCTTCATTCCTGACAAAAGTTTAAAATTTTTGCTAAGACGGTGGGGAGAAAAAAGCTGACTTATATGACGGGAAGCACTTGAAATCACCAGAAAAATCAAGTTTGTTTTTAAATAACGGTCTTTCTTAGTTTTTTGTGAAAAATTCCGCAAAAAGCCCTAGAGATTTCCCGAAAATCAATCGAAAATAGTTGTCTCTAGCGTGAAAAAATGGTAATCTTTTAAATTGAAGGGAATTTCTGTTTGAAGACTATTTAAAAAAAGAAAACCCTAACAATATGTAAACTCAAAGGAGCATGTTTATTATGGAAAAAAAAGACTTTCACGTAGTAGCTGAAACAGGGATCCACGCACGTCCTGCAACTTTATTGGTGCAAACAGCTAGTAAATTCAACTCAGATATCAACCTTGAATACAAAGGCAAATCTGTCAACTTAAAATCAATCATGGGCGTTATGTCTCTTGGTGTTGGCCAAGGTTCTGATGTAACAATCACAGCTGAAGGTGCTGACGAAGCAGATGCTATGGCAGCAATCGTTGACACAATGAAGAAAGAAGGACTTTCTGAATAATGGTTGAAATGCTAAAAGGGATTGCCGCAAGTGATGGCGTTGCTGTCGCTAAAGCTTACCTGCTAGTTCAACCTGATCTGTCCTTTAGTAAATTTTCTGTTGATGATACTGCGGCTGAAGCAGCTCGTTTAGACAAAGCTTTGGCACAATCAACAGAAGACTTGCAAGCGATTCGGGAAAAAGCAGCGCAAAGTCTTGGTGAAGCAGAAGCGCAAGTATTTGACGCGCATTTAATGGTTTTGGCAGATCCAGAAATGGTCGGCCAAATTAAACAAAATATTACAGATAACAAAGTAAATGCAGAATCTGCTTTAAAAGAAGTAACGGATATGTACATCGGCATGTTCGAAGCAATGGACGATAACGCCTATATGCAAGAACGTGCTGCCGATATTCGTGACGTAACCAAGCGGATTTTAGCTCATTTACTAGGAGTTACACTACCAAATCCTTCTATGATTAATGAAGAAGTGGTCGTTGTTGCCCATGACTTGACCCCAAGTGATACTGCACAATTAGACCGTAACTTTGTTAAAGCCTTTGTCACTGACATCGGCGGACGGACTTCTCACTCAGCTATCATGGCTCGGTCTTTAGAAATTCCAGCAATCGTTGGAACTAAAGAAATCACAGCTAAAGTTAAAGCTGGCGATATTTTAGCAGTTAACGGTATTGAAGGGGACGTTATTGTCAATCCTACTGATGACCAAGCTGCTGAATTTAAAAAAGCTGGCGAAGCTTATGCGGCTCAAAAAGCTGAATGGGAAAAATTAAAAAATGCTGAAACTGTCACTGCTGACGGTAAACATTTTGAATTGGCTGCCAATATTGGTACGCCAAAAGATTTAGATAGTGTTCATAATAACGGGGCGGAAGCCATCGGTTTATACCGAACTGAGTTCTTGTATATGGATGCGCCTGATTTCCCATCTGAAGACGACCAATTTGAAGCTTACAAAGCTGTGTTGGAAGGCATGGATGGCAAACCAGTTGTTGTTCGGACAATGGATATTGGTGGCGATAAGGAATTACCTTATTTGAAATTGCCTCATGAAATGAACCCATTCTTGGGCTATCGCGCTTTGCGCATTAGCTTATCAGAATTAGGCGACGATATGTTCCGCACGCAAATGCGGGCATTGTTGCGGGCTTCTGTTCACGGTAATTTACGCATTATGTTCCCGATGGTTGCGACCTTGAAGGAATTTAGAGCGGCTCGTAAAATCTTTGATGAAGAAAAACAAAAATTAGTCGATGCTGGTACGAAGGTTTCTGATACCATTCAAGTGGGTATCATGATTGAAATTCCAGCGGCAGCTGTTTTAGCTGATAAATTCGCTAAAGAAGTTGATTTCTTCTCAGTTGGAACCAACGACTTGATTCAATACACAATGGCAGCTGACCGGATGAACGAACAGGTGTCTTACTTGTATCAACCTTATAACCCATCAATTTTACGTTTAATTAAAAACGTGATTGATGCAGCTCACGCTGAAGGTAAATGGGCAGGTATGTGTGGCGAAATGGCCGGCGACCAAACTGCTGTGCCAATTTTAATGGGGATGGGCTTAGATGAGTTCTCAATGAGTGCAACATCTATTCTGAAAACCCGCAGCTTAATGAAACGTCTTGACACAACTAAAATGACTGAACTTGCAAATCGTGCTCTTAACGACTGCGATACAATGGAAGAAGTTGTTGAGTTGGTCAATGAATACGTTGCTGAAGCTTAATCTGAATTTGAAAGTTCTATTCTCTCTAGCATTTCGCTGGGGAGAATGGAGCTTTTTTTATTTTAAAATCGTGTAAGTGATTGAAACAAAAAAAAACGCGGACTGCGCGCGGAGGCTATTTAATCGGACTTCGAAAAAGTTAGTTCTTAAACTATTTGCAATAGAAAGTCTGGGATGGCAAAAATTATTACTCAAATTTTTTAATTTGTTTTATGATTTCGCCAACAGGTTTGCCAAAATGAATGTGTGATTTAAAAACCAAAAACTATTCCCCCCTTCAAAGTTGTCAATAATTTTCCGGCATTTCAGTAAATTTTCAACTCAAAGCTTCACCTAACAATATTGTTAGAATGAACATCAGAAATTGAATTATCCTTGATTTAGTAGGGTTTTTTATGAAAAAATGCTGAATTTTTTGAAAAACATCAGACTTTAGTTTGAGAGACAAAGTAACTAGCTATGCTATAATAACTGTGAACTACTGAAAGGAGGAGCAACCATGAAAGTGCTATTGTATTTCGAAGGAGAAAAAATCTTAGCTAAGTCTGGTATTGGTCGCGCCTTAGACCATCAAAAACGTGCTCTCTCAGAAGTTGGTATTGAATATACACTTGATCCGAACTGTGAGGATTACGATATTTTGCATATCAACACATACGGCATTAACAGTCATAATATGGTCGCTAAAGCGCGGCGAATGGGTAAAAAAGTCATTTATCATGCCCACTCGACCGAGGAGGACTTTAGAAATTCATTCATTGGGTCCAATCAAATTTCGCCACTTGTCAGACGCTATTTAACTAGTTTATATACGCGGGCGGATTATTTAATTACTCCGACCAGCTATTCAAAATCGCTTTTAGAAAGCTACGGAATTCAAGTGCCGATTACCGCAATCTCCAATGGCATTGACTTGGAGGAGTATCGGCCGGATCCTCAAAAAGAAAAACTTTTTAGAGAGTATTTTCATTTAGCACCAGATCAAAAAGTCATTATCTGTGTCGGATTATTTTTTGAACGAAAAGGGATTATCGATTTTGTTGAAATCGCCAGACAGATGCCAGAATATACCTTTATCTGGTTTGGTCATGTTGCAATGATGAGTATTCCTAAAAATATTCGCGATATCGTCAAAGAAAATCATCCTGAAAATGTCATCTTCCCTGGTTATATTAAAGGAGATATCATTGAAGGAGCATACTCTGGTGCGGATTTATTTTTCTTTCCTTCATACGAAGAGACAGAAGGCATCGTTGTCTTGGAGGCTTTAGCCAGTCGTCAGCAAGTTTTAGTTAGAGACATCCCAGTCTATCAGGATTGGCTAGTTGCCGGAGAAAATTGTTACATGGGTCAGTCTAATCGTGATTTTCGTCAATTGATTCGAGGAATCGTCGAAGAGGAGCTGCCGTCAACGGTCAAGGCGGGCTATTATACGGCTCAACAGCGCAGCATTAGAGAAATCGGTTTTGAATTAAAAGCAGTTTATGAAAAAGTTTTGTACCAAGCGGATTATGCCAAAAAGAAAGAGCAGGTTCTGCAAAAGGGATAGGAGGCGCAACATGCGTATTGGATTTTTTACAGACACGTACTTTCCCCAAGTCAGTGGGGTCGCAACGTCAATCAAAACCTTAAAAGAAGAATTAGAAAAACACGGTCATGAGGTCTACATCTTTACCACTACAGATCCCAATGCCAGTGGAATTGAACCCAATATTATTCGGATGCCCAGCGTCCCTTTTGTTTCCTTTAAAGATCGGCGGGTCGTGGTGCGGGGCATGTGGTATGCCTATCTGATTGCCCGGGAATTAGAATTAGATTTAATTCATACCCATACTGAATTTGGTGCTGGCTTTTTAGGCAAGCTCGTCGGCAAAAAAATGCGCATTCCAGTAATTCATACCTACCACACCATGTATGAAGACTACCTGCATTATATCGCCCACGGCAAAGTGATTCGGCCAGTCCATGTAAAATACTTTTCAAGAATGTTCGTTAATCATTCAACCGGCGTCGTATGTCCAAGTCAGCGGGTCATTGATAAATTGCGCAGCTATGGCGGCACTTCACCAATGCGGATTATTCCAACCGGCATTGATGTGCGTAAATTTTCCGGTAGTAAAGTGACTGCTGAAGACACGCAACAACTGCGGGCTTCATTAGGCATCTCCGAAGATCAGATTATGCTATTATCATTGAGTCGTTTATCTTATGAAAAAAATATTCAAGCCTTAATTCAAGGTTTACCGGCAGTTATTGAAAAACTGCCACAAGTTAGAATGGTCATCGTCGGCAAAGGACCGTATCAAGAAGGTCTAGAAGAGATGGTCACAGAGTTAAATTTACAAGATTACGTCCAATTTACCGGCGAAATCAGTAACAATCATGTAACCCGCTATTATAAAGCCGCCGACTATTTTATTAGTGCTTCCCGTTCAGAAACCCAAGGTCTGACTTACACTGAAGCGATGGCCGCTGGAACTCAGTCCGTCTTATTAGGCAATGATTATTTAGAACAATTATTAAGCGATGTGACGCTCGGCGTTACTTATAAAACAGAAGCTGATTTTCCAACAGCTTTAGTGGATTATATTCACTCAGAGGTCAAAATGGACTCGGAAGTGTTAGCCAACAAAATGTATGAAATTTCCTCTGAACACTTTGGCGAATCAATGTTAGAATTTTACAATGATATGATTGATTACTATCAAGAACAAAGCTTTGAAAAAGAATATGAAAAAGAGTTTGATCCCACATTTGAACGTTTAAAAGTAAAATTAACTTCTTTGCGTCAACGCTAAAATAAAAATACGGCCTTTACTTCAAGGCCCAGCTGTTAGAGATAAATCTGACAACTGGGCCTTTTTGTATAGGCAGTTTTTTTGAGAAATATTTTTTTGTCTGGTAGTAAATTCTATGCAAGGGACTATTTATTCAGTATGCAGCTCCCTTCTGATTTATCAGCATCTGAGATTTGCAAATTTCTAAAAGATAAATTATCACTAGATTTCATTTTTGTTTCAGAAAGCCAGCAGTTAACTATAAAACATTTTAATTTTAATGTCCTGGTCGTAATTACCAAAGCCTTTACCAAATAAAGTGCAACCACCAACGTGTTTAGCATCTTCTTTGACTTCAATTTTTAAATGCCAAGTGTCTTCAGTCGGGGGAATATCAGAGATTTTAACGTCTGACAGGGGTTCACCGTCCATATAAGTTCCGTGATCCATAATCCGAATCGTCTTCAAAAGACCGTATTGGTTTAAATTATCAACATACCAATCCGGATTGTATTTGCCGCGAATATCAGCGAAATCTCCGGGACTAGTCCAGGTCCCCAATTCAATCCCGTTTAAAGAGAAAGTAATATCAGAAGGCCAATTATTATTAGAAAAAGGAAACTCAGAGGAAATCTCCATTGAAATTTCCATCATCTCCAATTTTTCAGTCACTGCTAAAAAGTTTGGCGTCTGATATTCCACGAAGCCTTTTGTGAACCATAAAATCCGCGCATCCATCCGATGAGGGTCCATAAAGTATTTTGGCTCGTCGACCGGTCCGATAAAGCCCTGCAAGGTAGCTAGTCCGCAGGTCGGTTCAACATAATAATTTGTATAGTGGCCGACTGGTATGGAATTTTCCTTGGTATCAAAAGCATTAAAGATTTTTTCAGGAAAATTAATATCGATATGGTCGACCCGCAGACTGGAAATTTTACTCTGGCCAACTTTTTCGGTCTTGATGATACTAGCCTCTTCCAATTTTTTAACATGCATGGTGACAATAGCACTACTCAAGCCTAAAGCCTGAGCCAGTTCCTTAACGCTCATTTTATTTTTGGACAGCAGCTGAATAATATTAATTCTGACATTACTCGCCAGCGCCTCGTACACATTCAATGAATCTTGATTAATTTCTAATTGCATTTTCCATTCACCTCTATATTAAAGCGATTTCATAAATATGTTAACATATTTATTAATCACTGTAAATGATAAACTTGAATTTTCTTTTGATTAATAAATATGTTAATCTTAATTTAAAAATTTTTTCTATAATTAGTAAAAATATTGTTGACAGCGTTTGCAATTTGTATTATTGTTTACGTGTAAGTTAGATGTGTTTGCAAATGCGTTAGGTTATCTTCAGTGAATTACTATCTAAATAGGAGGAAGTCAAAGGATGAAAATCAAAAAAATACTTTTAGCGGGTGCAGTTTTGGGTTTGGCAGGCTTAACATTATCAGCTTGTGGTGGAGGAAGTTCAAGCTCCAGTGGTGACAGTGATTCTAAAGAACTAACCTTCATGTTCCGTGGTGGGGAAGATGAGAAAAAGGCCTATGAAGCAGCAATTAAACAATTTGAAGAGGCTGAGGGTGTTTCTGTAAAAATTATTGCAACAGATGCCGATCAATACGCTACCAAATTGCAAGCGGCTATATCAGGCGGAAATATGCCAGATGTATTTTATATCGAGCAAGGAAATGTTATGGCTTATGTTGACAATGGTGTTCTACTAGATATCACAGATGAGATTGAAAATTCAGATTTTGATTTAGCTAATGTTTGGGAATATGGTGTTGATAGTTATCGATATGATGGCGAGAAGGTGGGAGAAGGAGCCTTATATGGTTTGCCTAAAGATGTGGGACCATTTGCATTAGGCTATAACAAGCAAATGTTTGAGGATGCCGGAATTGCACTTCCGGACAATGATACTCCGTACACTTGGGAGGAATTTGCTCAAGTTGCACAGGAATTAACAAAGGATACTGATGGGGATGGCAATTTAGATCAATGGGGAACAGGTTTCAACGTAAACTGGAGTTTACAGTCCTTTGTTTGGAGTAATGATGGTGATTGGATTAACGAAGACAAAGATACGGTCACTGTCGACACACCAGAATTTGCTGAAGCACTTCAGTTCTTTGCTGATTTACAAAATGTTTACGAAGTAACTCCTTCTATCTCAGATTCTCAAACATTGGATACTTATCAAAGATGGATGAATGGCGAGATTGCTTTCTTCCCAGTCGGACCATGGGATATGAGCACATATGCCACTTTAGATTTTGAATACGATTTGATGCCTTGGCCAGCAGGTTCAACTGGTGTCCCTGCAACTTATGTGGGTTCCTTAGGAATTGGTGTTTCAAGCAATACTGAGTACCCTGACGAAGCGGTTAAATTAGTTGAGTACCTGAGTGCCTCTGAAGAAGGACAACAGCAATTAGTCGATGCTGAGATTCAAATTCCCAATCTAATTGATATGGCGGAAACATGGGCATCAGATACAGCAACAGTTCCAGCTAACAAAGAAGAATTTATACAAATTGTGCAAGATTATGGACGGGCGCTACCGGCAGCAACAACGTACAATGCTGAATGGTATGACGAATTCTTCATTAATATCCAACCAGTTTTAGATGGTGACCAGACTGCAGCAGATTATTTGCAGGAAGTTCAACCAAAAATGCAGCAAAAACTTGATGCCGCCTTGCAACAACAAGCAACAGCGAATTAATTTCTGATAGTAGTCAAAAAGCAAGGATTCTTGAAGGATTCCTATTTATATAATTTAGGAATCCTTCAAGTTGTTACTATCAACAAAGAAGTGGAGGTTTATCCATGAAACAATCAGGGGCAAATGTTGCCAGAAAAAGTAAACTGTATGCAAAAGAACATCGAGTTGCTTTCCTTTTTATTTTATTGCCAATTATTGGCTTTGTTCTCTTTTCTTTAATTCCGCTTTTCTATTCAGCCTATGCAGCATTTACAGACTGGAACGGTTTAGGAAGAATGAACTTTATCGGTCTTGATAATTTTATTAATCTATTTAAAGATGAATATTTTTATAAAACAATGTACAACACGCTTTATCTAATGTTAGGAATTCCGATTGGCTTAATTCTATCCTTTATGTTGGCATCTGCGTTAAGCCGAGACATCAAGGGAACAACTATCTTTAGAACGGTTTATTACATACCAGTTATTTCGTCTTTAGCAGCTATTTCAATTTTATGGCAGTGGGCTTATAACGGTGATTTTGGATTAGTGAACCAAGTGCTAGATTTGTTTGGTATCGATGGACCCAATTGGTTGCAAAATGCTGCAACAGTTAAACCGGCAATTATTATTATGACAGTCTGGAAAGGTTTAGGTTATTCAATGTTGCTCTATTTAGCCGCTATTCAAAGTGTTCCTAAAACTTTTTACGAGGCTGCTGAATTAGACGGTGCATCCTCCTTCCAGAAATTCAAAAATATTACCTGGCCAATGGTAAAACCCGTTACTTTCTTTTTAGTAGTTACCAATATCATTGGCGGTTCACAAATTTTTACAGAAATTAATATCATGACACCGACTGGCGGTCCTGGTTATAGCAGTGCAACAGTTGTTTGGTATATCTGGCAGAAGGCTTTTGGCAATTGGCAAATGGGATACGCAAGTAGTATGGCGCTGATTTTAGCTGTCCTCGTATTTGCGATTACCGCTTTCCAATTTTATATGAACAATCGCTCAAGCTATAAGATAGATTAGGGGGGAGCAAAGATGAAAAAGAGCAAAGTCAGTAGCATCATTATCGTGATAATTTTATCGATTGGTGCCATCGTAATGATTGGTCCCCTTCTTTGGATGGTGTCCACTTCATTAAAAGATCGAACGGGGGTTTTTCAATTGCCTCCGCAATGGATTCCCAACCCTATCAGGTTTGACGCTTATGAGCGTTTAGCTAATCTAGATACCCTTTTTTCAGGGATTAAGAATACTGTAATCGTCTCCCTTTCAGTGACGGTTGTTGGAACAATTACTTCAAGCTTGGCGGCGTTTTCCTTTGCCAAATTAAGGATGCCGCATAAGAATTTACTATTTTTAATCTTGTTAACAGCCTTGATGATTCCATATCCAGCTGTAATGATTCCGCAATTTATGATGTTTTCGAAAATTGGTTGGGTGGATACATTATTGCCTCTGATTATCCCTGGAATGTTCGGGAATATAACGATGATCTTCTTTTTGAGACAATATTTATCCAATATTCCTGATTCAGTTGTTGAAGCGGCAAAAATCGATGGAGCAGGTTACCTGCAGACTTTTTTCAGACTAATCTTTCCATTGATTCGTCCAGCAGTAGCTGCTCAATTCATTTTGTGGTTTATGGGAGCTTGGAACGACTATTTGGCACCATTAATTTATCTAAATAGTCCTGAAAAACAAACATTGCAAGTTGTTATTGCTAATTTGAATGCGGCTTACGCCATTCAAACGGATTATCCATTAATCATGGCGGCTTCTGTAGTTTCTTTGTTACCAGTATTAATTGTGTTTATTATTTTCCAAAAACAAATCATTGAATCAGTGGCACTTTCTGGTTCGAAGGGATAATTCTTATGACGACAAAATTAATGAAGGGATTAAATGTAATTGTCATTTTAATTCTAGTCAATGGAATGTGGTTGATTGGAGCAGCAGTGGGACTATTTATTGCTGGGCTAACTCCAAGTACGGTAGCTGCTGTAAAGATTCTAAGGAATCCTCAGTTATTTGACGACTATAGCTCATATTTTGAACTGCTTAAACAATTTACCAGAGAATATATCAATGCTTTTCGTGTCTACAATTGGCGAATTATAATCCCTTCTACAATCGCTTTATTACTTTATTTTGATTTGCTAATTATTCAGGGAAATGAATTGTTGCGGGCAATGATTCAATGGCCGTTACTTATTCTGGCAAGTTATTTCTTTTTAAGTTTTATTAATTTGATAATGGCTGTGGATATTAGTCAAGAATCATGGATTAAAAAACTCAAATTTGCGTTAGCAGCGCCTATCTTATTACCATTACAATCAATTTGCAGTTTATTGATGATTGTCTCATTTTTTGTTTTAGTTCTGGCTTATCATTGGTTATTTTTTGTAGCCATTTCGACACTACTTTATACGATGATTAGACTTTTATCCAGCGGCTATGAGCAGAAGGGACTGTTGGTGGTTGCCAATGAAACCTTCGCAGAAATTTAGCAGCTTGCTGCTGGCTACCTTGTTATTGGCTGGTTGCGCCGATAATCAGCAGGTCACTCAAACTCTTGAAGATCCAGAGTTTGAGAATGTCAGCGTACATGATCCATCTATTATCAAAGATCAAGATGAATTTTATATTGTGGGTTCCCATGCACAATTTGCGAAATCAACAGATTTGATGCATTGGGAACAAGTATCTAATTCTGTTGCTGAAGATAGTTTATTTGAAAATGTGCGGCAAGAATTAGCTGACGAATTTGCCTATTCGAAGACGGACACAATGTGGGCGAGTGATATTTTCGAAGCAAAGAATGGGAAATTCTATTTGTATTATTGTTTATGCCAAGGAACATCACCATTAGCAGTTTTAGGCGTTGCGGAATCTGAAAATGTCGACGGACCTTATAAGAAGGTCGAATCATTTTTATATTCGGGAAGTTCGCCTCAGTTTGGTGAGACATATGATGCAACAATCAATCCCAATGTCATTGATCCGCAAGCTTTTTACGATAATGATGGAAAAATGTGGATGGTTTATGGTTCTTATTCAGGTGGCATCTTTATTTTGGAAATGGATGATCAAACAGGCTTACCTGTTGATAGAGATTCCTATGGTACCCATCTGATTGGCGGAAACCATAGCCGTATTGAAGCACCATATATTCAGTATAACGAGCAAAATGGATATTACTATTTGTTTACTTCTTTTGGTGGACTGGATTCATACGGTGGCTATAACATTCGTGTTGCTCGCTCAAAGAATCCCGATGGACCTTATGAAGATAGCCAAGGAAATCTGATGTCTGAAGTAAAAGGTGCAGAGGGAAGTTCTTTTGACGATACAAGTATTCAAGATTATGGTGTTAAGCTGATAGGAAATTTTCTCTATGAAGAGGACGATGGCTTAACCAATGCTGGCTACATTTCGCCAGGACATAATTCATCATATTATGATGCAACTCAAGATCAATATTATTTGATTTTCCATACTCGTTTTCCAAATTCGGGCGAATTACATGAAGTAAGAGTGCATCAGTATTATTTTACTGAAAATGGTTGGCCCATTATGAGTCCTTTAAGGTTTGCGGATGAGTCGTTGGCAGACTATTCAAAAAAACAAGTGACAGGTAGCTATTCTTTGATTACCTTCACAAAGGATATATCTGATTGGCTAAATAATCCTCAGACAATTGAACTAACTTCAAAGCAAACTATTACTGGTGATGTTACCGGTGAGTGGACATTGTCAGAGGACAATCTGAATCAGGATTCAAGTGTTATCTTGAATGGAAAAAAATATAACGGAAAATTTATTTCAAATTGGGATGAAAATCAGGGACAACAAGTCATTACCTTCAGTGGAATGGCAGATGATGGGATTCCTGTATTTCTAGTTGGAAGAGGGGAATAAGTATGGAAGATAAGTTGCGCATTCAAAATCCCATCGTATTCGAAAGAGCAGACCCGTGGGTTTATTTGCACACAGATGGTTACTATTATTTTACTGGATCTGTCCCAGGCTATCAGGGAATCGAAGTCAGAAGGAGCCGGTCCATAAATGACTTGGAAAATGCTGAAAAAGTTTTGGTTTGGCACGCTCACGACACAGGACCTATGAGTCGCTTAATTTGGGCACCAGAAATCCATTTTTTAAAGGGGAAATGGTATATCTATTTCGCAGCAAGCGATGAAGAAGATGTTCGCAATCGTCATCATCACCATCGCATGTTTGTAATTGAAAATACCAACGCCAATCCTTTAGAAGGCAGCTGGCAGGAAAAAGGCCAGCTTAAAACGCAATTTGAAAGTTTTAGCTTGGATGGCACAGTTTTTACTCTGAAGGATAAACTCTATTATGTCTGGGCGCAACAAGATCCGAATATTCCAGGAAATTCGAATTTATATATTTCTGAGATGGCAAATCCTTGGACTTTAAAGGGCAAGCAAACTTTAATTAGCATGCCGACAGAGCCTTGGGAAAAAATCGGCTTCAAGGTTAACGAAGGCCCAGCGGCTATCATCAGAAACGGCAAAGTTTTCATTACTTATTCGGGAAGTGCTACTGATGAAAATTACGCAATGGGATTATTATGGGCTGATGAAAACAGCGATTTATTAGATGGGTTTTCATGGCATAAAGAATTAGAGCCGGTCTTTGTTTCTTCAGAAAGCCATCATCAATTTGGACCGGGACATAATTCATTTACGACTGGGCCCCATGGTGAAGATATATTAATTTATCACGCACGTCCAGAAAAAAATCAAGAAGGAGATCCGTTGAGTAATCCAAATCGGCATGCGATTGCCCAGCAATTTGATTGGAATGAGTCAGGTTTTCCAGTCTTCGGTGAACCGGTAGAAAATACTCGAGAATTGGGAGTGAAAAACTAATATGTCTATCAAAATCTTAAACAAAAAATCAGGGCCAACAATCAGTAAATATATCTATGGTCACTTTGCAGAACATTTAGGTCGCTGTATTTATGAAGGTCTTTATGTAGGAGCAGATTCACCAATCGCCAATGTAAATGGCATGCGGACGGATGTTGTGGAAGCACTGAAAAACATTAAAATTCCCGTGTTGCGTTGGCCGGGGGGCTGTTTTGCCGATGAATATCATTGGAAAGACGGCATCGGTGCCAAAGAGAACCGCAAAAAAATGATTAATACTCATTGGGGCGGTGTTGTGGAGAATAATCATTTCGGAACCCATGAATTTTTTGAGTTGGTCAAGCAATTAGAGTGTGAAGCCTATGTCAATGGCAATGTCGGCAGCGGCACAGTTCAGGAAATGTCTGAATGGGTGGAATACATTACGATGGCCGGCGTTTCACCGATGGCCGATTGGCGCAGAGAAAATGGGCGAGAAGAACCGTGGGATATGAAATTTTTTGGCGTCGGCAATGAAAACTGGGGCTGTGGCGGCAATATGCGCCCCGAATATTATGCAGATTTATACCGTCGCTATCAAACTTATGTTAGACAATATGGCGACCAAAAAATTTATAAAGTTGCTGGTGGGGCCAATGTTGACGATTATCATTGGACTGATGTATTAATGAAAAATGCCCACTGGCTGATGGATGGCTTGAGTTTACATTATTATGTGCATCCCCAAGGGTGGGAGAAAAAAGGCAGTGCCTTAGATTTTGATGAAGCAGAATGGTTTATCACCTGCCAAAAGGCGGCTCATATGGATGAGTTAATTACGCGCCACAGCACCATCATGGACCAATATGATCCAGAACAACGAGTGGGCATCATTGTTGATGAATGGGGCACATGGTTTAGCGCTGAACCTGGCACAAATCCAGGCTTTTTATATCAGCAAAATACAATTCGTGATGCAATGGTAGCGGCGATTACTTTAAATATTTTTCATAACCATGCAGAACGGGTGCACATGGCAAATATTGCACAAACGGTTAACGTCCTGCAGGCGATGATTTTAACTGATGGCGATAAAATGATTAAAACACCAAGCTATCACGTTTTTGATTTATACAAAGAGCATCAAGATGCTGAGCGGGTGGATTTATATGGTCAAGCACCGGAAACCATAACTTATACGGCTTCAAAAAAAGACGGTGTCCTGCAGTTATCGATTTGTAATTTTGCAGTCAGCGGCTCAGAGGAATTGAGTTTTGAGATGGAATCAGCGATAAAAGCTGTCAAGTCAGCTCGCTTCATCACGGCAGATAAAATGAATCAGCATAATGATTTTGATTCACCAGAAGAAATTGTTATTCAAGATTTTAAAGATTTCGCAACTGCGGGGGAAAATTTAACTATCACAGTTCCAGCGATGAGCGTTATGACGCTCGCAATTCAATTGTAAAATGGCTTGCCGTGGATGCGATATTCAGATGGAAGTGGAGGCAGCCGATGTTGCCAGCTTAATTGCCGAGCAATTGACTTTAGAAATAAATTTAATTCATCCAGAAATTGCTGAACAACGTAAAACAATTTGTGAGGCTTGCCCGTTTCGTTTTAAAGAAAACTGTAGCAAGTGTGGTTGTTTTTATGAATTTCGGGCCAACTTAGCAAATAAAGATTGTCCAGCTGGTTTCTGGAAATAAGAATAGGCTTGGGACATCCAGTTGGAGGTGCCAAGCTTTTTTTAGTAGGTGAATAGATGGAAGATGTTAGAGGGGTTCATGACCCAACGATTATTGAAGCGAATCAGCAATTTTATTTATTTTCAACTGACACGCAACAACCACCAACTCAAGGCGTGCCAATTCGAGTCTCGAAGAACTTGTCCGATTGGCAGTTTGTCGGCGCTGCTCTAAAAGGAGTACCGCAAGAAGCACAGGTGTGGAGTCAGGCACAAGGGCTTTGGGCTCCTGATGTGGTTCAAGTCAGTGCAGAATTTCGCATGTATTATTCGGCTTCAACTTTTGGCAGTAAAACCTCGCTGATTGGTCTAGCAACGGCCGCTGACCCAAGCGGCCCCTGGACCGATCAAGGGGCAGTAGTTAAAACCAATCCAGAAATTGCTGACCATAATGCAATTGATGCGAATCTCACTTTGGATCGTGAGGGCAATCAATGGCTAGTCTATGGTTCATTTTTTGGCGGGATTTATTTAGCGAAGATTAATCCTAAAACAGGTAAATTATTAAACCCTGACGATTATGGAATAAAAATTGCTCAGCGGCCGCAGACAGTCGATGGGGCAATTGAAGGGCCTTTTATTTATTATCATCCTGAAACAGATTATTTTTATTTATTTGTTTCCTTTGATTCTTTAAACGATAGCTATAATATCCGGGTCAGTCGGGCTCGGGAAATTACGGGGCCGTATCTTGATTTAGCAGGTCGCAAAATGACGGACTTTGACTCCCCACCAAGAGAAATTGGTGTTAAACTTTTAGGGAGTTATCAATTTGCTAAAGAAAATCCCATCTACGGACCGGGGCACAATTCTATTTTAAAGACGACGCAAGGAGAGTTATTTTTAGTCCATCATTATCGGCGGCGGCCTTTTTCCGATGAATTTTACTTAGGCATCCGCAAACTTTTTTGGTTGGATAATGGCTGGCCGGTGGTGGCTGCTGCAACAATTGGAGAGATTGGTGAGATAGAAACGTTAGATACATTAACTGGCTCTTGGAAAGTGGTGACGTTTGATTATACTGAGACATTGAAAAAAAGTGTCCTTCAAGAAGTAGAAATTAAGCGTCTGAATGATCAGTATTACTGGAATGAAATGCAAATTATTCCCTATAGTATCGATCAGCAGCTTTATTTTTCTGGATTAAATCATCAGGGCGTTGCTGTTTTTGGAAAAAAATTTAAGGAGGCTAACAATGATTTCACCAAAAGGCTGGAATAGCTGGGACAGTTATGGTGCCTCAGTGACAGAAGCTGAGGTTAAGCAAAATGCATTATGGTTAAAGGAAAATTTATTGGAATTTGGCTGGGATTATGTCGTTGTCGATATTCAATGGTACGAGGCGACGGCCGATTCCTCTTTGTATCATAATTTTGCTCATTTAACGATGGATCAGTTCGGTCGGCTGCAGCCGGCTGTCAATCGGTTTCCATCAGCAACAGGCGAAAAAGGTTTTAAACCATTGGCCGATTTTGTTCATGATTTGGGTTTGGAATTTGGCATTCACATAATGCGGGGGATTCCTAGAGAAGCAGTGCATCAGCATTTGCCGGTTTTTGGTACGGATAAAACGGCGGATCAGATTGCGTTAAATAATATTTGTCCATGGAATGCTGACATGTATGGTGTCGATGTCAGTCAGCCGGCTGGACAGGCCTATTATGACAATCTTATCCAAATGTATGCTGATTGGGGCGTTGACTTTATTAAAGTCGATGATATTGCCGATTCAAAAATTTATCACGGTGCCCACAAAGAAGAGATTGCGGCTTTAGCTCAAGCCATAAAAAAATGTGGTCGAGAAATTGTCTTGTCTCTATCACCGGGACCGGCTCATCTAGAAGATGGCAGTTTCTTGCAGCAGCACGCCAATATGTGGCGCTTAACCGATGACTTTTGGGATAATTGGCCGCAGCTTTATCAAATGTTTGAAAAATGTGAGCAGTGGGCGCCGTTAATTGAAAACGGTAGTTATCCTGATTGTGATATGCTGCCGCTGGGTCATATCGGGATTCGCTCAGTTGATGGCGGTGGCGGCAATCGACAAAGTAATTTTACCCCTGCCGAGCAACAGACAATGATGACTTTATGGGGGATTTTTCAATCGCCGCTGATGTTCGGCGGCGAGCTGACAGATATAAATGAAGCGACGTACCGCTTGCTAACTAATAAGGACTATTTAAAAATGCACGAGAGTCTGAATTATCAACGACAAATCTTCCGAGCAGACGAATGGGTTATCTGGTTTGGAAAAAGTGCTGATGCTGAGTATTACGCTATTTTTAATTTGGCGGATGAAGAACGCCAGCTACCAGACGACTTATTGTCAGCCTATTTTTCAGGAACAAACTTTTTTGATATTTGGCAGGGGACAACTTGGCAGCCTGGAAAACTAGCGGCCCATGGTGCAACTTTGATCAGAAAGGAAAATTAGCATGCGGGAATTTTCATTAAAAGAAGTCAAGATGCAGGATGATTTTTGGCGGGGTTATCAAAAATTAGTCGCCAATGAAACCATTCCTTATCAATACCAAGTTTTAAACGATGAAATTGAAGTGGATGTTCAGGCGGAGCGTGAGGATAATAATCTGCCAGCCGGTAAAAGTCATGCGCTAGCCAATTTGCGGATTGCTGCGGGTCAGGAAAAAGGCGAGCACTTTGGCTGGTTTTTTCAAGATAGCGATGTCTATAAATGGTTAGAGTCATTAGCCTACAGTCTGTTGAATCAGCCGGATGCAACTTTAGAAAAGTTGGCAGATGAAGTGATAGACTTGATTGCAGATGCGCAAGAGGCAGATGGCTATTTGAATACTTTCTTTCAATTGACTCGTCCAAATTTAAAATATCGGCAATTGTACTTTAGTCACGAGCTGTATTGTGCAGGACATTTGATTGAAGCGGCGATAGCTTATGATTTAGCTACTGGCAAAACAAAACTTTTGGCAATTGCTGAAAAATTTGTCGAGCATATTGCGGCTCATTTTGGCACTGAGCCACAAAAAATCCAAGGAGCAGACGGCCATCAAGAAATTGAATTGGCCTTGGTGCGCTTATATGAGCATACAGGGAACAAAGACCATTTAAGCTTGGCGGATTTCTTTATTGATGTGAGGGGGAAAGATCCGGAATTTTATGCAAAAAAAATTGCTGAAAATATCGAGTTGGGTTTATCGACTGAAACGCTGCTAGTCAATTTAGAATATTTGCAGGCCTATACCCAGCCTAAATATCAAACCCAGGCGAAGGGACATGCTGTACGGATGCTTTACATGGCCAGTGGGATGGCAAAAATTGCCCAGCACACGGCTGATAAGCCTTTGCTGGCAGCCTGTGAAGCAATTTGGCAGGATATTGCTGAAACAAAAATGTATATCACTGGTGGTGTCGGCTCGACGGTGCAAGGGGAGGCCTTCACGGGTTCTTATGATTTACCAAACGAGACGATGTATTGTGAAACTTGCGCAGCCATTGCCTTGGCAAATTTTTCCTTTGAAATGTTTAAATTGACAAGCCAGCATCAGTATCTGGAAACAATGGAGCGGGCCCTTTACAATTGTGTTTTGGCTGGCGCCGCAATTGACGGCAAGCATTTCTTTTATGTAAATCCGCTGTCTGTTAATCCGGACCACTGTGCTGAAAATCCCGATTTAGGACATGTCAAATCACAGCGCCCTGATTGGTTGGGCTGTGCCTGTTGCCCGCCAAATTTTGCCCGGACAGTTGCCAGCGTTCAGCATTATTTTTATACAAGAGATGAAAAAGCTCTGTATGTAAATTTATTTGGCGCCAGTCAAATCGTGACAGCTGATTTTCAGTTGCAACAAAAAACTGATTTTCCTTATGATAACCAGATTAGCTTGATTTATCAGGGAATACCGCAAAAAATTATTTTGCGGAAGCCAAGCTGGTGGCAAAATCTTGAGATTAAAACCGATGGAAAGTATCAAGAATTTGCCGATTATTTAGAATTTCAAGGGGGAACGCAACTAGAAATCCAACTTACGTTTTCCCAACAAGTCAAAGCAATGATTGGGAACCCCTTGCTTCAACAGACAATTAACCAGACGGCCATCCAACGGGGCCCGTTTGTCTATTGTTTGGAAGAGGCGGGGAATGAATTTTCGGTGGAGCTATGTCATTTGCAACCGAAAGATTTAGCGGCCGAAGTCTTTGAAACTGCTGATATTTTACCGCGGACGCTGAATATTAAAGTGCAGGGGACTGCCAGTAAACCCTGGCAGGAAAAACTTTTGTACCAAGAATATTTTAAAGCTGAAACGGCAACAGTGTGGCACCTGATTCCCTATCATTTGTGGGGTAATCGGGGACTAACTAAGATGAAAGTGTGGCTGCCGCTTCAATCATCTTAATTTAGTAGTCTCAAGTTTTAGAGAAGGGCAATCTGAAAATTATTAATTTTTTAGTAGCCAAATCTAAAGCTTCAGGCTATTTTTGCATAAAAAACACATAAAGAACAATATTTATTTAAAAAAGTGACTATTTTCAGATGAAAAAGATTGCAATGTAAAACGTTTTCTTAGTATAATCAAAGAGAACTTGGATTTAAGTTTTAGTGCTGAAACGACATTTATTGCCTGTTCCAGCTTTTTTTATGCCTCTGAGTGTTTAATCACAGCCAGCTAAGCATGAAAACGGACGCTTCGTCCTGTGAATAAAAATTACGAGCCTTTTGGCGAGTAAATTTCCAGCATACATATGCCGTTTTTAGACCAAAATGTTCCTAACACTCAGTTGATGTCCAAAATAAAACATTTGTTTATAAATAAAAAGGAGGCGCAATGGGAAAAATTTATCTCAATAGGAGGTTCTATGGAAACTAACTTTAGCCAGAAAATCGCCATCTTCAAAAGAGGCGATTACTTTGACAATCAAAAGTTAACTGTCATTTTTACGACAGTCTACACGTTATCTTTGCTAGCTTTTGGCATGATCCTGTCAAAACCTCAGGAAATCATCAAAGGACTCAGCAAAATATTTAATTCCCCCAGTCACTTAATTACCGATTATTTCGCATTTACGAACTTTGGAAGCGTTTTTATCAATAGCGGCTTATTAACGATGCTGAGTTTGATAATTGCAATTCGTATCAAAGTACCAATGGATACAAAATTTGTCGCAGCTATTTTTTCCGTTTCGGGTTTTTCATTTTTCGGGAAAAACTTATTTAATTCGCTGCCGATTATCATCGGCATTTGGCTCTATTCAAAGGCCGTTAATCAACCCCTCAATAAACATTTCAACACAGCCTTATTTGGCAGTTCACTTTCGCCTGTGATTAGCTATTTAGCTTTTGGTCTAAAGCTACCGTTAGCAGCAGGAATCTTCATCGGCCTAATCGCCGGTATTTTAATGGGCTTTTTCCTGCCCCTCTTAGCGGATCATTTCTTTCATTTCCATAAAGGTTATAATTTGTACAATGTTGGTTTTGCTTCGGGGATTATCAGCATGTTTATCATGGGCGTGCTCACGATTTTCGGACAAACAGTTGAGACAGTCAATCTAATTTCTGACAACGCCCAACGACCGATATTAATTTTTTTAATCGGACTTTGTCTAACAATGATTTTGGTTGGGGCTTTGAATTATCATATTGAAGTTGGCAAAAATCAAAAGGTTTTTGACCGAGAAAAACACCATGTGGCTGTTGGCTTAATCAATATGGGCGCCTTAGGAATTTTTCTAATCGGTTATATTATCCTGATTGGTGGTGATTTCAACGGGCCAATTCTCGGCAGTATCCTGACTATCATCGGTTTTGCACCCCTAGGGATACGCGTAAACAAGGCTTGGCCAATCCTTTGTGGTGCCTTTTTGGCGAAACTATTTGGTATTGTAGACATCGCTAGTTGTAGTGCAATCATGTCTGCGCTATTCGCTCTAGGGCTGACACCACTGAGTCGGCGCTTTGGTATTTTTGCCGGCATCATCGCTGGAGTGTTGCACATTTCGATTGTCGGCAATATCTTTTTCCTACATGGCGGCTTAAACCTCTATAACAATGGCTTTACCTGTGGCTTCGTGGCAGCTTTTCTGTTGCCAATTTTTGAGTATCTTAAAACCAGCCAGCTTTTTATAAAAGTTGCCAGACAAGGGCTGACTCTTCAAACTACTATTAAAAGAATTCCAGGAGAGCTATTTAAACGGCTAAAAATGAATATGAATATTAAAAAGCGTTTGTCATAAAAAACGCTGAGTTTTCTACCTTTCCCTTTGCCAATAATTTCATCTGGCGTATACTGAAATGGTACACAAAAAATGTGAAAAATAATCAGCAGGAAAGGAAGTTTGGCAAATGAAAATTGGTTTTATCGGAACAGGTGTCATGGGGGCGGCGATTGTCCGCAACTTGATGGCAGCAGGTTATTCAGTCAATGTTTATAATCGGACGAAAAGTAAGACAGATGCGCTTGTAGCAGAAGGGGCAGTCTGGTATGACAATCCCAAAGAAATTACGGCGGCCAGCGATGTTGTCTTTACGATGGTTGGGTATCCCAGTGACGTTGAAGAAACCTATTATGGTCCAGTGGGAATTTTTGCGACGGATGTAACGGGTAAAATATTAATTGATATGACGACTAGCACGCCAACTTTGGCTGAAAAAATTGGTAAAACGGCGGCTGAAAAAGGTGGCGAGGCACTGGATGCACCCGTTTCTGGTGGCGATGTGGGTGCCAAGAATGGGACGCTGACTATCATGACAGGCGGTTCAAAAGAAGCCTACGATGCAGCCTTGCCAATCTTTGAAAAAATTGGCAAAACAATTTCCCGTCAAGGAAATTCTGGAGCTGGTCAGCATACTAAAATGGCCAATCAGATTATGATTGCCGGCACGATGTTAGGCGTGTCAGAAATGTTGGTTTATGCTAAGGCTGCTGGTTTAGATTTGCAGGATGTCATGGCAGCATTAGGCGGTGGCGGGGCAGCCAATTGGTCGATGCAAAATTATGGCCCACGGATTTTGAAAAATGATTTTGAACCGGGCTTTTTCATTAAGCATTTTATTAAAGACTTGCGGATTGCATTGGATGAAGCGAAAAAAATGCAGCTTGATTTGCCGATGACGACCTTAGCAGAAAAACTTTATGACCAACTGGCCAACGAAGGCTTGGAAAATGAAGGAACGCAGGCGCTGATTAAGTATTGGTGGAAATAATTCCCGATTATTTTTAAGAAATTACTCAAAACTGTAGAAATGTAATGCATGTTGCAGACTCTTTTGATACAATAATACAGAAATGATAAGGAGGAGGCGCCTGTATGAAACATTCACAACTGGTGGCAATTATTAAACGTCTTGAAGCGATGACGGAAGCCACAGATAACGAAGTACAAGTTCGCCGTTTTGAAAAAGACGGAGTTGAAAAATGTACGGTTACCTATGATCAATCCACAGATACTTTTGAACTTACTGAAAGTGACAGCAATCAAAGCTATCAATTTGATAATATTGATATTGTAGCCATGGAAATTTATGATTTAATTCAATAAACCTTTCCAAAAAAGAGCAATTCCTGCGTAAAAGGAATTGCTCTTTTTCATTTTGGCGAAACGTCTTCGCCAAACCATTTATCTGAGATTTCTAAAAATTTCCCATTACTCTGCAAAGCTTTTAACGCATCATTGATTTTGGCAACTAAAGTGGTGTCTGTCTTTCTAGCTCCGACCGCAAAGTCCTCGGTCACAAAGCCGCCCTCCAATAAATTGTAATTCTCCAAATCACCAGTTTGACTCAAGTAATAATTGGCATAGACGTGGTCAATTAAAAGGCCATCAATTCTTTGATGTTCTAAATCAATAAAGGCTTCATTAAAGCTGCTGTATAAAACAGCATCCTCATCGGCCACCAAATCCTTAAGAATTTCCGGCTGCTGGGTGAAGGCATCATAGCCAGAGGAACCAGTTTGCGCCCCTAAGACTTTGCCCTGCATATCAGCAAAGCTTGTAATGCCGGAATCTTTGCGAGTAATTAAAACCTGATCATTTTCCATATAGGTATTAGAAAATAAAACCTTTTCTTCACGGGCGGGTGTCACCGAGTAACCGTTCCAAATTAAATCAATGGTGCCGTTAGTCAGCTCCATTTCCTTTAGGGACCAATCAATCGGTTGAAAATCTACCTCGATGCCGTATTCCGCAAAAACGGCAGTCGCCAAATCAACATCAAAGCCAACGAGATAGCCGTCTTGATCACGAAACCCCATTGGCACAAAGGTGTCATCTAAGCCGATAGTAACTTTGCCGCTACTTTGAATCGTTTCCCAAGTATCACCGCTGGTATTTTTCAAGATACCGCAACTGCCAAGAAAAACCATTAAAACCAACAACAATAGGCTAGCAAAAATTTTTTTGCTGCGGTTTTTATTTTTCATTGTCACTCAGCTCCTCGGTCTCTAGTGGCTGAACCCGCAACAGTTGATCACCAATATGCTCAGCAAAATCCCAGTCGTGGGTGACGACGATTTGTGTCATCTTGGCATTTTTCATCGATAATATCAATTGCTCTACCTGTTGGCGCAACTCTGGATCAAGGGCGCTGGTGGGTTCATCATAGGCGAGGACTTTTGGATTCATGGAAAGGGCCCGCGCTATTGCTAGCCGTTGTTTTTGCCCACCGGATAATTGATAAGGGTAGCTTGCTAATAAATCCTCGATGCCTAACAATCGGGCTAACTCACGAGCTTCCGTTTCACTGGCACTTTTATCTTTTTTTAAGACGAGTCTAGGCGCCAAAGTAATATTCTCTAAAGCATTTAAGTGCGGAAATAATTGAAAATCCTGAAAAACGACACCGACGATCTGTTCCGTGGGATTGCCATCAGCCAAATTATACGAAGTGCCATCTAAAACCAGTTCACCGTTGTCTGCGGATTCTAAACCGGCTAAAATTCGCAGGAGAGTCGTCTTGCCACCGCCGGAAGGACCGACAATCGCCAAAATTTCTCCTTCAGGAATTTCCAGATTTAAATTACGAATTACATTTTTGCTGCCGAAACTTTTATTGATATTTTTTAAAGTAATCATGGTAAGCTCCTAACGATAATAATTTAAGCGGCTCTCGACTTGTTTTAAGAGGACAGTCAAAAGTCCCGTCATCACTAAATAAATCACACCGACACCGATTAAGGGCAGCAATGTTGCATCCCGTTCCATTGCAATTTGACCGGCGCGCATCACATCACCTAAGCCTAAGATGTAAATTAAAGAGGAATCCTTGACTAAATTAATCACCTCATTGCCAACTGAGGGTAGGACAATCTTAAAGACTTGCGGAATAATAATGCGACGCACCGTTTGAAAGCTGGAGAGCCGCAGGACCTTCGCCGCTTCGTATTGCCCTTTCGGAATTGATTGAATCCCGCCACGGAAAATTTCTGCAAAATAAGCCGCATAATTGATAATAAAGGTGACCACGGCGGCATCAAAGCGGTCACTGAAGACAATACCGATACTCGGTAGACCATAGAAAACAAAAATTAATTGGAGCAGTAAAGGTGTTCCCCGCACAATCCACACATATAATTGCAGTAAATAATTCAATGGCTTAAATTTGATTGCCAAGCCGAATGATAGCAGCAGACCCAAAATCAGTGAACCGACTAAAGTTAATCCAAATAGCTGCAGCGTAGTCACTGCACCCCGTAATAATTGGGGCATTACGCCGATTAAATATGAAAACATCGCAAATCCTCCTAAAATTTACCCAGACGAATGTAAAAATAAAAGCATCAATCTCTCAGAAAATGAAAATTTTCTCAGATAATTTTTGCTGTCACTTTGCCATCTAGCCCACTTATTATACATAATATTAAAATTAAATTAAAGAATAAAATTTCCTTACAGAGAAATTTTCAGAAAAAAGGATAAAAAAATTGGCGACAGTATTGGTAATTCTGTTTATTTAATTTGTTCAAACTGCTGAAATTATTTAAATTAGAGACAACAAGTGCTTGAGAAAAAAGAAAACGGAGGATGAAAAATGGCACAGGCTTTAGTGGAAACAATTTTTGATGTATGTTATTTGGTGGGGGTTATTTCAGTTGGTGTCTTAATGGCAACCAAAGGAAGAAATGAAAGCATTGTAAAAAAATTCGGTCTGATGGCAATTTTCTAGGAGCTGGAGATTCTTTTCATCTGGTTCCTCGGATGTATGCCTTGTGGACAACGGGTTTAGAGGCTAATGCTGCTGCTTTAGGAATCGGCAAGTTTATCACCTCGATCACGATGACGATTTTCTATTTGATTCTCTATTACATTTGGCGGGAATACTTTGCAATTAAAGGAAGAAACGGGTTGACCATAAGTATGTGGGCTCTAACTATTATCAGAATTGCTCTATGTCTTTTGCCGCAAAATGCTTGGCTGGATTATCAACAGCCGTTGCTATTTGGTATTTTACGCAATATTCCTTTTGCTGTGATGGGCATTATCGTCATTGTGATTTTTGCCAAGGAGGTTAAAAAAGACAATGATAAAATTTTCAGATTTATGCCGTTAGCGGTGACGCTCTCCTTTGGTTTCTATGTTCCGGTGGTCTTATTCAGTAGCAGTCTGCCGCTACTGGGAATGTTAATGATTCCAAAAACCTTGGCCTATGTTTGGGTGGTGCTTATGGGCTGGCAGCTATACAAACAGAGTCAAATGGTCCTAAATTGAAACAACGAGAAACTTCGCGACTAAATTTAAGTTTGCTGAAGTTTCTTTTTTCTATAAAAGCAGACCTTATCACCAATTCCTTAAAACTTTTTTAAGCATTTTTAGTGAAAAAAATCCAAAAGTTATTTAAAATAGAGGTAACTAGTTCCATTATCAATTATATTGGGTGAGGGTTATGGGAGAGAGCTACTTTGGCGCCGAAGGAATAAATTGAGTTGCGCAGAACAACTCGATGAAGATCTCAGGCAAAAGGACCGTAATCTGACAAACCTCTGGAAAGTGCACATACACCGAAGGAGCAATCTAGTTTAGAGAATCTCTCAGGTCAATCAACAGAGGACGACTGCATATTTTTTTATGCTGTCGTCCTTTTTTGCTGGCCAAAAATTGAAAGCGAGGGGAAGACCATGCCAAAACACACACCGTTATACGAGGAGCACAAAAAAGCTGCCGGAAAAATGGTGGAATTTGCCGGTTATGAATTGCCGGTGCAATATCCAACAGGGGTCATCAAAGAACATCTGGCTGTGCGGGAAACCGCCGGGCTCTTCGATGTCTCCCACATGGGGGAAGTAATTTTTGAAGGAACAGACGCACTAGCTAATTTGCAGCAGCTTTTGACCAATGATTTTTCAACATTGGCAATTGGCAAGGTTCGGTACACATTGATGTGTAATGACGATGGTGGTGTTTTAGATGATTTATTGGTCTACCGTTTAAATGAAGACAAATTTTTAATTGTTTTAAATGCTGCTAATAGAGAAAAAGATGTTGCTTGGATGGAGAGCCATTTATTTGGCGATGTGACGTTTGCCGATATTTCTGACGAGGTAGCGCAAGTTGCTTTACAAGGACCGGTGGCGAAGGAAATTTTGAGTCAATTGACAGCCAGTGAAAATTTGCCGGAAAAATATTACTTCTTTAAAGAAGGAGTTCTGTTTGCTGGTGTCAGTTGTTTAATTTCTCAAACCGGCTACACCGGCTCATTTGGTTACGAAATATATTGCCAGGCCAGTGATGCTCCTAAATTGTGGCAAGCCATCTTACAGGCAGGTGCTGAATTTGCATTAATTCCAGCTGGCTTAGCGGCCCGCGACACCTTGCGTTTGGAAGCGGCGATGCCGTTATATGGACATGAGATGGATGAAACAATCACACCGTTTGAAGCTGATTTGGGCTTTGGCGTGAAGCTGGCGAAGGCTGATTTTATCGGCAAGCAGGCTTTGACTGACAAGGAGAAGCCGGAAAAAACCCGCGTTGGCCTGGAAGTTGTCGGCAAAGGTATTGCAAGAGAGCATGTCGAAATTTTTGCTAAAGATGGTCAGCCAATTGGTCAAACAACCTCCGGCACGATGAGTCCTTATTTGAAGAAAGCCATTGCGATGGCTTCAATTGATCGCAATTTTGCTGAGAACGGCACGGAAATAGAATTGCAGATTCGTAACAAGCGCGTGCCTGCTGTCATTGTTCCACTGCCTTTTTATAAACGGCCCAAATAAGGTAATTATTTTTTATTAATTCATAAAACGAAAAGGGGAAAAAACATGAGCGAAATTAAATTTACGAAATCCCACGAATGGATCAAAATTGACGGTGACTCTGCTAAAATCGGCGTGTCTGACTATGCCCAAGGCGAATTAGGCGACATTGTCTACGTGGACCTGCCGGACATCGGCGATGAAATCAAAAAAGGCGCCAACTTTGCCGATATTGAGTCCGTTAAAACCGCCTCGGAAATTTATTCACCAGTCAGCGGCGTAGTTGTTGCTATCAATGAAGAATTGGAAGATGCTCCAGAATCAATCAATGAAAAAGCCAACGACACATGGATTATCGAAGTCGGCGAATTAGGTGATTTGGAGGATTTATTAACCCAAGAAGAATACGACGCTTATTTAAAGGAAATTGATGATTAGAGGTTTAAAACTATAATATTTTGTAAGGATGCCAGTACCACTTTTGGCAGTTCTGCAAACAGCTAGCAGTTTAGTGGAATGGTATACGGAATGAAAATCAGATTAATTTTGAAAAAATTATTACCTTAATATGAATGAGGATGCCAGTACCACTTTTGGCAGTTTTGTAAAAGTCAGCAGTCTAGTGGAATGGTATTCGTACGAAAATCAAACGAAATTTCTGGAAGAAATTTATTACCTTAATTTTGAGTTAGGACACCAGTTCCACTTTTCGCAGTTTTGCAAACAGTCAGCAGTTTAGTGGAATGGTATACGGCGCGAAAATCAAACTAAATTTCTGAAAGAAATTTATTACCTTAATATGAATAAGGATGCCAGTAACACTTTTGGCAGTTTTGTAAAAGCCAGCAGTCTAGTGGAATGGTATTCGTACGAAAATCAAATTAATTTTGGAAAAATTATTACCTTAATATGAATGAGGATGCCAGTTCCATTTTTCGCAGTTCTGCAAAAAGCTAACACTCTAATGGAATGGTATACGGCGCGAAAATAGAACTAAATTTCTGGAAGAAATTTATTACCTAAAAATGAGCAAGGATGCCAGTACCACTTTTCGCAGTTTGTAAACAGTCAACAGTTTAGTGGAATGGTATACGGAATGAAAATCAGATTAATTTTGAAAAAATTATTACCTTAATATGAATGAGGAGGCACATCATGGCAAACTATATCGGCACCACCTCCGCAGAACAGCAGGAGATGCTTCAAAAAATCGGCCTCAATCAGTTAGAGGACTTATTTAAAGAAATTCCCGAGGCGGTTAAAGTAAATCAATTGAATTTACCAGCCGGAAAAAGTGAGCGGGAAGTCCGTCGGGCAATGAGTCAGTTGGCCCACAAAAACCAAGTTTTTCCAACAGTTTTTAGAGGCGCTGGGGCATATCGTCATTATATTCCGTCAGTTGTTCAGCAAATTACCAGCAAAGAAGAATTTATGACCGCTTATACACCTTACCAACCGGAAATTAGCCAAGGAATTTTGCAATCTATTTTTGAATATCAAACGCTGATTTGTGAGCTGACGGGGATGGAAGCGTCGAATGCTTCGGTGTATGATGGAGCGACGGCGGCAGCTGAAGCGGTGAATATGTGCACAGATAAGAAACGGAAAAAAGTTTTAGTGGCGGCAACAATGCATCCGATGACGATTGCAACGATTGAAACCTATTACCGTTATCGCGATGTTGAAATCGTATTAATTCCAGAAGTTGATAATCAATTGGATATCGCGGCTTTGAAGGGGCAACTAGATGAAACTGTTGCCTGTACGATTGTCCAGCAGCCAAATTATTGGGGAGCTTTGGAAAATGTTGAAGAAATTATTTCCCTGACCCATGAAAATCAAAGTAAATCAGTTCTTTCTGTAAATCCGATGACCAACGCACTATTGAAATCTCCGGGGGAATTAGGCGCAGATATTGCGGTGGGAGAAGCCCAGCCTTTAGGTTTGCCACTAAATTTTGGCGGTGCCTATATTGGTTTTATGGCGACTAGCAATAAAATGATTCGTAAACTACCTGGCCGGATTGCCGGACAAACTGTTGATAATCAAGGCCGCCGAGCTTTTGTGTTAACGTTGCAGGCTAGAGAGCAACATATTCGGCGGGAAAAATCTAATTCAAATATCTGTTCCAATGTAGCCCACTGTGCTTTGACTGTCTCAATTTATCTCAGCGCAATGGGACCAAATGGTTTGGCAAAAGTCGCTCAGCAATCCTATGACAAGGCCCACTATTTTGCAGCAGAGCTGGCAAAAATTCCCGGAATCAAAATTTTAAGTCAAAACTTTTTCCACGAATTTGTTACGGAAATGCCAATTGATGATGAAATTTTATTAGCAGAATTAGCCAAGCAAAATATCTTAGGCGGCCTGCCTACTGACAAAGGCCTGCTCTGGTGTGCAACTGAAATGAATACAAAAGCAGAAATTGATTTGGTGGTAGCCGCTGTTGACCAGATGATTTCTGAGAAAGTTTAGGAGGTGCCACGATGAAATTAGTTTTTGAAAGAAGCATTCCCGGTTACGAAACCGATTGGCTAGGGGCTAGCGATATGCCAAGCAGCGCAATTCCCGAAAATTTGCGGCGCCAGACTGACTTGCATCTGCCAGAACTTTCTCAAAATGAATTAAGCCGTCATTATACTCAACTGGCTAAAGAAAGTTTTGGGGTCAACGATGGGTTTTATCCCCTCGGTTCTTGTACGATGAAATACAATCCGAAAGTCAATGATGAAATGGCCGGCTTAGAGGGCTTTAAAGAGATTCATCCTTTGCAGCCAATTGAAACAATTCAAGGTGCACTAGAGGTGATGACGACGGCCGAAAGCTGGTTAAGTGAAATCAACGGCATGGACGCTTTTACTTTTCAACCGGCTGCTGGCGCCCATGGTGAGTTAACCGCTTTGCTGATGATTAAAGCCTATCACGAGCTTAACGGGGATCACCACAGAACCAAAATTATTGTGCCGGATTCCGCTCACGGAACGAATCCCGCCAGTTCGGCAATGGCCGGCTTTGAAACTGTCAATATTCCGTCAGATGAATTTGGCTGTGTCGATTTAGAGACTTTGAAGGCGGCGGTTGGACCAGATACTGCTGGCTTAATGTTGACAAATCCAAATACGGTTGGAATTTTTGATCCAAACATTACAGAAATTACAAAAATTGTACATGATGCTGGTGGCCTAAATTACTATGACGGGGCCAACTTAAATCCGATTATGGGGATTGTGCGCCCGGGGGACATGGGTTTTGATGTTGTTCATTTAAATATCCATAAAACTTTTTCAACTCCCCACGGTGGCGGCGGACCCGGCATGGGACCTGTCGGCTGCAAAGCAATTTTAAAGGATTTTCTGCCGGATTATTATCCAGTTGAAACGAATGGAACTTGGGCCTTTACCACACCAAAACATACAATTGGTCAGGTCAAAGGCTTTTACGGCCATTTTTCAATTTTGACAAGAGCCTTGACATATCTGCTGACGCTTGGTGGCGACGGTATCACCGCCTCAGCTAAAGCCGCTGTTTTAAACGCCAACTATTTACTCCATGGACTCAAGGAAAAATATCAAGTCCCTTATGGCGAGCATTGTATGCATGAATTTGTAATTAGTTTAAGTCAGTTGAAAAAACAAACAGGTGTAAGTGCTTTGGATATGGCAAAAGCTTTATTGGATTATCAAATGCATCCGCCAACCATGTACTTCCCGCTGATTGTTCCAGAGGCGTTAATGTTAGAGCCGACTGAAACTGAATCAAAACAAACCTTAGATGAAGCAATTCAAATTTTCTTGGACCTGTATGACCAAGCTGTGGAAAATGGTGAAGTTTTCCATGAGTATCCATTGACGACACCAGTCGGGCGAGTGGATGAGGTGGGGGCTGCCCGCAATCCGCAAATTCGCTATCTCTTTGATTAAATCTTAAAAAAAGTTAAAGCTTCTCAAAAAAGTTTCATAATCAAACTAAATTGAATAAGTTTGAAATGCTGATTTTGCATAGGTTTAAAAGAATGCGACGGGTTTTTGACAATTATTTCTTGAGAATGTCTAGAAATTATTGTTAGAATCCTATTGCATTTTTTTTTTCAGTAAGATATAGTTTGAACATCAAATGATTTGATAATCAAACTAATTGGTGGTGGACCATGGAACCGAATTTAGAAACAGTCAACGACTATTTAGTGAGCATCTTTAATGATATTTTGACAATTGAAGAATCGGAATTAAAAAAGTCGCGATTCGATGATGTCTCAATAACAGAAATGCACACGATTGAAGCCATTGGCATGTATCGCAAAAAAACCACTTCCGAAGTTGCTAAAGAATTGTCGATTACCGTTGGGACCTTGACGACGGCAATCAATCGTCTTGTCAAAAAAGAGTATGTCGAACGCATCCGCAGCGAAGATGATCGCCGAGTAGTGAAGCTGGGACTTACCAAAAAAGGAAAACTTTTATTCCGAGTGCACCAGCACTTTCATCGGCAAATGGTGAAAAATATTTTGACAGGAATGGAAAAAGATGAAGAAACGGCGTTGTTAAAAGCGTTAAAAAACCTTCATGATTTTCTGCATTCTTATAAGTGAGGATCACGGATGAAAAATTATGCAAAAATTACTGCTACTGCTAGTTATGTGCCGGCTAATCGGGTAACCAACGATCAGCTTTCCGAAATGATGGAGACCTCAGATGAATGGATAACCAGTCGGACAGGCATTCACGCTCGTCATATCACGACTGGCGAAGATACTTCGGATTTATGTATCCAAGTTGCTGAAAAACTTATCGCTGAAAATAATTTTTCAGCAGATAGTTTAGATTTTATTATTGTCGCAACCATGTCACCAGATTATACCTGTCCTTCAGTGGCCTGTATGATCCAAGGGGCAATTGGGGCTACGCAAGCCTTTGCTTTTGATGTAACGGCTGCTTGTTCGGGATTTGTCTTTGGCTTAGCCACTGCCGAAAAATTTATTCGCGGCGGCTATCAAAGAGGACTAGTCATCGGTGGGGAAACCACTTCAAAATTATTAGATTGGGAAGACCGCAGTACTGCTGTTTTATTCGGTGATGGCGCCGCTGGAGTCGTAGTTGAAGCCAGCGATGTGCAACATTTTCACCGAGAACTGTTGGCCTCTGATGGTACTCGGCAAAAGAGTCTGACGGCTGGTAAGAAAAATTTTGACAGTCCCTTTTGGCAAGAGCCACCGACAGATGAGTATTTTTTACAGATGAATGGTCGCGATATTTTTGATTTTGCCACGAGAGATGTTGTCAAAAACATCTCAGCAGTTGCGGCAGAAGAAAAAGATACGATTGATTACTATTTATTGCATCAAGCAAATGAGCGGATTATTGATAAAATTGCCCGCAAGTTGAAGGTACCACGAGAAAAATTTCTCACCAATATGGCTGACTATGGCAACACATCAGCAGCTAGTATCCCGCTTTTATTAGATGAAGCCGTTCAAGCCGGCACCATCCAGCTGGGATCAAATCAAAAATTGATGTTAACGGGTTATGGCGGCGGCTTAACCTGGGGAAGTCTCCTGGTCACCGTTTAGGACCGTTTGCATATACAGAGCACTGCTCAAGAAAACTAACAAAACAATCGGAGGATTTATTATGGTATTCGAAAAAATTCAAGGCATCATTGTAGAAGAATTAGGTAAGGACGCTGAAGAAATTCAATTGACAACAAACATCCAAGAAGACTTGGAAGCAGACAGCTTAGACCTTTTCCAAATCATCAATGAAATTGAAGACGAATTCGATGTGAAAATTGAAACGGAAGACGGCATTGCAACCGTTCAAGACTTAGTTACTTATGTTGAAAAACAATTAGCAGAAAAATAAAGAATTAGTGGGACTGTGACATAAGTTAACGGCCAAAATGTTCTGAAGACGTTTAAGCTTTTGTGATGGCTGGATTCTATGCCCGGCTGTCACAAAGGCTTGAACCAAAACATTTTGCCGGATTATGTCCCAGTCCCTACTGCTATTTTGCTGATGAGAAAGGAACTACCATGAAAACAGCCATATTATTTAGTGGACAGGGTGCTCAATATCCCGGTATGGGAAAAGAATTATACGAACAAGAAGCGATTATGAGGGAGACCTTTGCCGAGGCCAGCGCGAGTTTAGGCTATGACGTCGCTGAATTATGTTTCACCGAAAATGAACGTTTAAATCAAACAGAATTTACCCAACCAGCAATTTTGACCGTCTGTGTAGGATTTTTGCGAGTATTGCAGGAAAAAGGTATTACCTACGACGCGGCCGCTGGATTGAGTTTGGGAGAATATACAGCTTTAGTTGCTAGCGGAGCTTTAAGCTTTACTGATGCAATCGCCTTGATTGCCAAACGCAGTCAGTATATGGCAACTGCCGCACCAAAAGGCGTCGGTAAAATGGTGGCGGTCATGAACACACCAGTTGAAGTGATTGAAGAAAGCTGTCGGGAGGCTAGCCAATTTGGCATCGTCTCACCAGCGAATTACAACACGCCACAACAAATCGTAATTGGCGGTGAAGTAGCAGCCGTTGACAAGGCGATGGAAATTTTAACTGCAAAAGGTGCAAAACGAATGATGCCCCTCAATGTCAGTGGACCTTTCCACACAGCCCTATTAAAACCGGCTGCTGAAAAATTGGCAGTAGCTTTAGAAGACGTGACTTTTCACGATTTTAAAGTGCCGGTTGTCAGCAATACAACCGCTCAGGTGATGGAAAAAAATCAAGTCAAAGATTTATTAACTAGACAAGTCATGTCACCGGTACGCTTTTATGAAAGTGTTGCAACGTTGCAGGGCTTAGGCATCGACACGATGATTGAAGTTGGTCCCGGTAAAACTTTGACCGGCTTTTTGAAAAAAATCGATAAGACAATCCAACACAGCCGCGTTGAGGATAGTAAAACCCTCGCTGAAACGCTAGCGCTGTTATCAGGAGGAAGCAATGGAAATTAAGGATAAAAATGTTTTTATCACTGGCAGTACCCGGGGCATCGGCAAAGCTTTGGCCCACGCATTTGCTAAAGCGGGTGCCAATATTATTTTAAATGGCCGCAGCCAGATTTCAGATGAACAAGTTGCTGAGATTACTGCCCATGGCGTGAAATGTATCGGAGTTTCTGGCGATATTGCTGATTTTGATAACGCCGCTAGCATGTTGGCAGAGGCGGAGGCTAATTTAGGTCCCGTGCATATCTTAATCAATAATGCCGGCATCACCGATGACAAATTGCTAATTCGCATGAAGGCGGCTGATTTTGAAGAAGTTATCAAAATCAATTTGACCGGTACTTTTAACATGACTCAGCACGCTTTGAAAAAAATGATGAAGCTTAGAGAAGGCGTGATTATCAATTTGGCCAGCGTTTCTGGATTGATAGGCAACCTTGGACAAGCTAATTATGCTGCTAGTAAAGCCGGCGTCGTCGGTTTTACCAAATCCGTTGCCCGAGAAGCTGCTGCCCGCGGGATTACAGTCAATGCGATTGCCCCAGGTTTTATTGAAACGGATATGACAGAGGTTCTCTCTGACAAGGTTAAAGAACAGACTGTTGAGCAAATTCCTTTAAAACGCTATGGCAATGTTGAAGAAGTTGCCCAAACGGCTTTGTTTTTAGCGCAAAATCAATATATCACCGGTCAAGTTATCAATGTTGATGGTGGCTTAGTGATGAACGGCTAAAAAAATTCAGAGTGTTTGACACCTGAGTTTCTGGAAAAATGGATTACCTTAAATAGGAGGAATAAAAATGACACGAGTAGTAATTACTGGTTATGGTGTTGCTTCGCCGATTGGCAACGATGCTGAGACCTTTAGAAATAGTTTAAAAGCCGGCACTAATGGCATTGGTCAGATTACTAAATTTGATGCCAGCGAAACCGGCATTTCTTTAGCGGGGGAAGTCAAAGATTTTCCTTATGATAAATATTTTATAAAAAAAGATGCCAAACGGATGGACTGGTTTTCTTTATATGGAATTTATGCGGCTTTAGAAGCGATGGAAATGGCTAATTTGAAAGCTGAAGATACCGATGCAGATCGCTTCGGTGTGATGGTAGGTTCTGGTATCGGTGGACTGCCAACGATTCAAGATCAAGTTACCCGCATGAATGAAAAAGGACCACAACGGGTGTCACCAATGTTCGTGCCGATGTCGATTGCCAACATGGCAGCCGGCAATATCGCTTTGAAGGTTGGCGCAAAAGGAATTTGTACAGCAATTGTTACGGCTTGTGCCAGTGGAACGCATTCGATTGGTGAAGCCTTTAGAAATATCAAACATGGCTATCAAGATGTTATGTTAGCAGGTGGCGCTGAAGCTTCAATTTGTGAAATCGGCATTGCCGGTTTTGCTGCATTGACGGCTTTATCAACGGCAACAGACCCAGCAACTGGTTCTCGACCTTTTGATGCTCACCGCAACGGCTTTGTGATGGGAGAAGGCGCTGGTGTATTCCTTTTAGAATCTTTAGAGCATGCCGAAAAACGTGGGGCTACTATTTTAGGTGAAGTTGTCGGCTATGGTGCAAACTGTGATGCTTATCATATGACTGCTCCAACACCGGACGGCTCAGGTGCCTCTAAGGCAATGAAGTTGGCAATGGCTGAAGCGGGAATTATTCCGGCTGAAGTTGGTTACATCAATGCCCACGGAACAAGCACGCCAACAAATGACGTAGCAGAATCTAAAGCTATTAAACTAGCATTAGGTGACGATTATGCAAAACCATATGTCAGCTCAACTAAGTCAATGACGGGCCACTTATTAGGTGCAGCCGGCGGAATTGAAGCGGCAGCGGCCTTAGTTGCTTTACAGGAGCAATTTATTCCACCAACCATCAATGTAACTGAATTGGACCCAGACGTTGAAGTTAACGTAGTCATCAACGAAAGCAAACCAGCTGAGATTACTTATGCTTTAAGTAATTCACTAGGTTTTGGCGGCCACAATGCGGTTCTTTGCTTGAAGCGTTGGGAAGCTTAATTTATATTTTATTTTTTTACGGGTCTAAGGTGTCTAGAGCATTTTAGTTGGAAGTCTTTAGACCCGTTTTTTGCAATTATTTTTTGAAACTGTGTAGACAGTGAGGAGCAATTATTCATGAATATTAATGAAGTCAAAGATTTATTAAAAAGTTTTGACCAATCCAGCCTGACAGAGTTTGACTTAAAGGAAAGCTCTTTTGAATTATATATGAACAAAAATGATATGACCCGTGGCCAGCAAACGACTGTTGCTGTGACAGAAGCACCATTAGTTAGTTCACAACCAATACCTGTAACACCGGCAGCTGAAGTGATTGGCAGCAATGATGGACCAACAGAAATGTTCGTTGTGGAATCTGGTACCGAAATTGTTTCACCAATTGTTGGTGTCGTCTATCTATCACCATCACCAGACCAAGGAAACTTTAAAGAAGTCGGTGACACTGTAAAAAAAGGTGACATTATTTGTATTGTGGAAGCGATGAAGGTCATGAACGAAATCACTAGTGAAATTGACGGCGTGGTCGCTGAAATTCTAGTGGAAAATGAAGCCGTGGTAGAATTCGGCCAACCGTTATTCCGCATTCAATAAACTACTCAAAAAGGATAAAGCACATGAAATTATCAATAGAAGAAATTAAAGAAATTATTCCCCATCGCTATCCAATGCTTTTGATTGATGGCGTGGAGGAATTAGAAGAAGGTAAGCGGGTCGTTGCCAAAAAAAATGTCACCTTCAATGAACAAGTTTTTCAAGGACATTTTCCCGGTAATCCAGTAATGCCCGGCGTTTTAATTTTAGAAGCCTTAGCACAGGCTGGAGCCGTTGCTTTATTGTCATTGCCGGATTTTAAAGGTAAAACCGCTTATTTTGGCGGCATCGACAAAGCTAAATTTCGTCAGAAAGTGGTGCCCGGCGACACCTTAATGTTAGAAGTCGAAATAATTAAAGTAAAAAAAGTAGCTGGCATCGGTAAAGGGATTGCCTATGTAAACGGCAAAAAAGTCGCCGAGGCCGAGTTAACTTTTATGATTGGATAGGTGTCTATGTTTACAAAAGTTCTAATCGCCAACCGGGGAGAAATTGCCGTGCGGATTATCCGTGCTTGTCGTGAGATGGGCATTGCGACGGTCGCTGTTTATTCAGAAGCGGACCGAGAAGCGCTCCACACCCAGTTAGCAGATGAAGCAATTTGTATTGGACCGGCCAAAGCGACCGATTCATATTTAAATATTCAACAAGTTTTAAGTGCTGCGATTGTGACAAACGCTCAGGCGATTCATCCCGGCTTTGGTTTTTTATCTGAAAATAGCCGCTTTGCATCGATGTGTGAAGAATTAAATATCACCTTTATCGGACCAAAAGGCGCGACCATTGATGCAATGGGTAATAAAATCAATGCCCGCACGTTAATGCTAGAAGCCAACGTGCCAGTAATTCCCGGCAGTGATGGTGCTGTTGCTAACGTTGAAGAAGCTTTGAAAATTGCTGAAGAAATCGGTTATCCGGTGATGCTAAAAGCAGCAGCCGGTGGTGGCGGAAAAGGTATTCGTAAAGTTTTAACAGCTGAAGAATTGCCGCAGCATTTTCAATCCGCCAGTTCAGAAGCCCTAGCCGCTTTTGGCAATGGCGATATGTATTTGGAAAAAATTGTCTATCCGGCTCGGCACATCGAAGTCCAAATTTTAGGGGACGCCTTTGGCAATATCATTCATCTTGGCGAGCGGGATTGCTCTTTGCAGCGGAACAACCAAAAAGTTTTAGAAGAATCCCCCTCGGTTGTCATCGGCAAACAAAAGCGTCAAGATTTAGGCGCAGCGGCTGTTCGAGCAGCGCAGGCGGTAAACTATCAAAATGCCGGCACTATTGAATTTTTGATGGACGAAGCAGGGGATTTTTATTTTATGGAAATGAATACTCGCATCCAAGTGGAGCATCCAGTAACTGAAATGGTGACCGGTGTTGACTTGGTTAAAAAGCAAATTGAAATTGCTGCAGGTTTACCCTTAGAGTTGCAGCAGGCTGATATTTGTTTTAGCGGTCATGCGATTGAATGCCGCATCAATGCAGAAAATCCAGCCTTTAATTTTGCCCCTTCACCGGGAAAAATTAAAAATTTATTACTGCCAAGCGGCGGTATGGGACTGCGGGTGGACAGCGCCATGTATTCAGGTTATACTATTCCCCCGTATTACGATTCGATGATTGCAAAAGTGATTGTCCACGGTGAAAGCCGCTTTGAAGCCTTGATGAAGATGCAGCGGGCTTTAAGCGAGCTGGTGACAGAAGGCGTCGTCACGAATGCGGAGTTTCAATTAGACTTAATCAGCCATCCCCAAGTTTTAGCTGGTGATTATGATACTGCCTTTTTACAAGAAACCTTTTTACCAAACTGGTCACCAGAGGATTAAATTAATCTGGGCTGAAAAATGAAGGAGGCGTGAAATTGGCGCTGTTTAAAAAGAACAAAAATTATATTCGCATCAATCCCAATCGTCCCGGACAACCCAGCAGCAAGCCGGAGGTTCCCGATGATATGTTTGCCAAGTGTCCTTCCTGTAAACGAACCATTTACACGAAGGATATCGGTACGGAAAAAATCTGCCCTTATTGCGGCTACAGTTTTCGGATTAATGCTTGGGAGCGTTTAGCCTTAACGGTTGACAGCAAAAGTTTTCGAGAATGGGATACTGAGGTTGAAACCAAAGATCCGCTAGATTTTCCTAACTATCTTAGTAAGATTGATCAGCTGCGGGAAAAAACTGATTTGCATGAAGCTGTGGTCACGGGAAAAGCCAAGATTAACGGCAATTCAGTGGCGATTGGTGTTATGGACGCCAATTTTATCATGGGCAGCATGGGCACCGTGGTCGGTGAAAAAATTACCCGTCTTTTTGAAAAGGCCTTGGCAGAAAAATTACCAGTGGTGATTTTCACAGCCTCTGGTGGCGCTCGGATGCAGGAGGGAATATTTTCTTTGATGCAGATGGCGAAAATTTCTGCGGCGGTCAAACGCCACAGTAACGCAGGACTGTTATATATCACAGTCTTAACCGATCCAACGACGGGCGGTGTGACGGCAAGTTTTGCGATGGAAGGCGACATTATTTTAGCGGAGCCGCAAAGTCTGATCGGTTTTGCCGGTCGGCGGGTTATTGAGCAAACCATCAAACAAGAACTGCCGGAGGACTTTCAAAAAGCAGAATTTTTGTTGGCCCACGGCTTTGTCGATCAAATCGTACCCCGAACCGAATTAAAAGAGCGTTTAAGTGAGTTATTAATCATGCATACAATGGAGGGGTGGAACTAATGGCTTTAACTGCAAATGAAATTGTTCAATTAGCCAGAAAGCAGGACCGCCCCACCAGCTTAGATTATTTTGAAACGATTTTTGATGACTTTCAAGAGTTTCATGGCGATCGTTTATTCGCAGACGACAGTGCAATTGTCGGCGGTGTCGCTAAATTAGCCGGCAAGCCGGTGACAGTGGTTGGCATTCAAAAGGGTAAGGATTTACAGGACAATATCAAACGGAATTTTGGGGCTCCTAATCCGGAGGGTTACCGCAAGGCGTTGCGCTTGATGAAACAAGCGGAGAAATTCAAACGACCGGTGATTACCCTAATCAATACAGCCGGCGCTTTTTGTGGCGTCGGTGCGGAAGAACGAGGCGAAGGCGAAGCTATCGCTAAAAATTTGATGGAAATGTCAGATTTAAAGGTTCCAATTATCGCCATTATTATCGGTGAAGGTGGCAGCGGTGGCGCCTTAGCGTTGGGCGTTGCAGATGAGGTCTGGATGATGGAGCATAGCATTTATGCCATTTTATCACCAGAAGGCTTTGCATCAATTCTTTGGAAGGATGGCTCACGGGCGGCTGAAGCAGCTGAGCTGATGAAAATCACAGCCAATGAGCTTCAAGAGATGGCTGTCATTGAACGGGTGATTCCAGAAACCTTTAACGGTGAAGCTTTGCCACAAGACAAAATTAATCGTCTGATGCAAAAGGCTTTAATTGAAAAACTAACAGAATTAAGTAAAAAGGATACAGAAACACTTTTGGCTGAACGCTATCAGCGTTTCCGTAATTTTTAGTTAAAAAAAATATTAAAGAGGCTATACAATTAGTTAAAACAGAGCCGAACTATCTTATATTTGCGATGAGGACCAACTGGACCACAGTTGCAAATATAAGATAGTTCGGCTTTCATCTGTTAAAAAACTAATTGTAGAGTCTCTTTTTGTTTATTCGGTATTATTCCCTTCAGTGATTGTATCATCTGCAGGGGTTTCTTCATCGGTATTATTGTTATCCGTTCCCGTGTCGTTGTCGCTATCAGCATCATCGCTATCATTATCTGTAGTAGCTGAATTATTCGAGTTAGAGCCGCTACTTCTAGAATCTGAAGACGAGGTTGTCGAACTAGCATTGTGCTGCGCCCAATAACTTTGATAGTTTTCTGTGGTGCCGCCAATGCCAAAGTTATAACGACTATTGGCGATAGTGGCTCCTGATGCCCACAGTGAGGTAACTAAGCTGCCGGGATCTGAATAACTTTTGTTCTCATAGGTAAAGTTGCCTTTTCTTAAACCCGTCACATCTGAAACCTGAACAGATTGAACATCAGAGGATAAAGAAAATTTCTGATCAGCGCCAAAGACCGTACTATTGGTTTGGTAAAGGCGATTGACCATATAGGCTAAAAAGTTACCGCTCCTAACGCCAGAGTAGCCATAGAGGGCACTATTGTCATCTTTACCGGACCAATTGCCAATGGTAATCGCCGGTGTCTGCACAATTAACCAAGAATCGGTATTATCCTCTGTAGTCCCGGTTTTTCCGGCCCAATCAGCTTGACCAATTGGCGAGTTTAAACCGGTTAAAATTCCTTTAAAGGATGTCGTCTGAGCTGCTGTAATGACGCTTTCCATTAAATTATTCATAATGGAAGCGGCAGACTGGCTGTACACTTGCACAGGATCGGCTTGATGCTGATAAATCACATTGCCGGCATTGTCGACAATGTTTTCCACTAGATAACCTTCTAGATAATTACCGCCGTTTGCTAATGTTTGATAAGAATTTACCATATCCAAAACAGTAACAATTGAGGTACCCAATGGAGCAGATTCCGTGTTCCAGTCGCCATTGTCAGGAAAATTCATTTTTGATAAATAATTTTCATAGACATAATTAGCGCCTAAAGTATCTTGAATTTCTTGGTAAGTATGATAGGCGGTAACATTGTCTGAAGCTTGTAAGGCAGCACGGGTTGATAGAAAATTGCCCACACCTGAGACACCATTCGCATTTTCAATTGGTTGATCGATAGTTTTATACTTAACTTCATAACTGGCAATTTTTGATTCGGTCCCAATCAATCCTTGATCGACGGCGGGACCATAGGCTAAGACCGGTTTGATTGTCGAACCCGGCTGCCGTTGAGTGGTTAGGGCATGATTATTTTGATTTGTGGAATAATCTAAACTACCGAGAAAGGCTAAGATTTTTCCGGTGGTATTGTCCATCATAACGGTTCCCGTTTGAACTTCATTGCCGGAACCATCTTGAAGCATGTAGCCGTAATCAACGGCTGCTTGTTGCATGGAGTCGTACAACGACTGGTCAATTGTTGAAGTAACCGTGTAGCCGTTATTTTCGATTTGTCGTTCGGCTCTGGTTAAATATTGATTCATATTAGTTGATTCTTGATAGTCTGTTTCGGACAAACCATCATTTAAAGCCAACTGCTCAGCTAAGACATTGATAGCCTCATCCATCACCGAATAGTAAAGAAAATCTCGATCATCAGTTTCGGCAGTGGCCTGCGGTAAAAAGTCAGCAGCCAAATCATAATTTTTAGCATCATTATAATCCGCTTCTGAAATCAAACCCTCTCGATACATCGCAAATAATACTTCGTCCTTGCGTTCTAATCCAGCTGAATAATCTTCCTTCAAAGCACCGCCTTGCGTGTAAGGACTGTAAACAATCGGGCTTTGAGGCAAGCCAGCAATAAAGGCGGCTTGGGCTAAGTTGACCTCAGCTGCACTGACGCCAAAAATGCCTTCTGCGGCTTCTTGAACGCCGGCGATATTTTGACCACGATTATTACGGCCAAAGGGTGAAACATTTAAATAGGTTGTGACGATTTCATCTTTGGTATAAAATTTTTCGGCCTGAGCCGCCAATAAAATTTCATTGGCTTTTCGGTCAAAGGTCGTTTCATCCGTTAAGACTTGCTGCTTAATCAATTGTTGCGTCAGAGTTGAACCACCAGAGGAACCTAAGCCAGTAACTTCAGAAATCAAAGCCCGCAAAACGGCTTTTGGCACAAAGCCGGAGTGTTCATAAAAATTTTCATCCTCGACACTGACAATGGCATCCTTTAATAAGGTAGAAATTTCTTCTGATGAAACGGTTGTTCTTAATAAATCTGAACTGATGGTGGCAATCTGGCTGCCATCAGCATAATTTAAATAAGATGTCTCCGTGATATTTCCAAAGGCCCGGTCAAAATCATCCCGTTCCATTAAACTGGTATCTGCTACTAGCGAGGCGAAATAACCAGCCCCGATTCCTGCTCCTAATGCGCCTAGAAACAAAAGAATGACAATCACAAAGACAAAAAGTGATTGGAAGATGCCTAGTGTCACATTTGTAATAAACCCAGCTTTTTTTTCAACTTTTTTGAGCTGTTGCTGCTGCTCATGATCCATTGGCAAAAGCTTTTCCCTCCTTGCAAAGACTTGAGAATTCCCGAAAAGTAAATAAAAGTCTTCATGGTATTATAGCAAAAATCAAAATAAATGAATAGGTTTGCGGACAAATAGGTCTATTCCAAAAAAAAATCGCATTTTCCCGCTAGATTCTAGACTTTGCCCTTTTATTTCACCGCTATTTCAGTTAATATGAATAAGTATGTACAGCGTGGCTAAAATCTTTTGTAGAACCGTTTTTCAGACGGTTTCAGCGGGTTTTAAGAGTCGACTAGTAGAATTTTCGCCGATTGCTGTTTGGTTCACACTGACCGATTACCAAGCTTCTAACGAAAAGAACCGGCTGATGAAGGCCAAGGCAAGACAGTAATTTTCTATTAGAAACAACGGCAATAGCCACAAACTTTTACCAAAAATTAATAACTTAGCTAAATTAGGAGGAAACAACATGAGTTCAGGCTTTTTTGAAGAATTAAAGCTGCGGGGCTTGGTTCATCAAGTCACCGATGAAGAAGCATTAACAAAACAATTAAACGAAGAGTCTGTCAAGCTGTATATCGGCTTTGACCCGACTGCTGATAGTTTGCATATCGGGCATCTATTACCGATTTTAACTTTGCGTCGTTTCCAACAAAATGGCCATGTGCCGATTGCTTTAGTTGGCGGTGGTACTGGTATGATTGGAGACCCGTCATTTAAAGACCAAGAGCGTCAGTTGAACACCTTAGATACTGTCAAAAACTGGTCAGCTAGTATCAAAGATCAGCTGTCACGTTTTATTGATTTTGAAGATCAAAAAAATCCAGCACTGGTGGCCAATAACTATGATTGGTTAGGTGAAATTAGTTTAATTGAATTTTTACGGGATGTCGGTAAAAATTTTACGATTAATTATATGATGAGTAAAGAAAGTGTGAAGCGCCGAATTGAAACCGGAATTTCCTACACTGAATTTGCTTACCAATTATTACAAGCTTATGATTTTCTAAAATTATACGAAACCCACGGCTGTCTGTTGCAATTAGGCGGCAGTGACCAATGGGGCAATATCACTTCTGGAATTGAATTATTACGCCGGGAAAAAGAAGTCCAAGGCTTTGGCATGACCATGCCGTTAATCACCAAAGCAGATGGCACAAAATTTGGTAAAACAGAGGGCAATGCGGTGTGGCTTGATGCCGAGAAAACCTCTCCCTATGAATTTTATCAATTTTGGATTAATACCGATGATCGGGATGCCGTGAAATTTTTGAAATATTTCACTTTCTTGAGTTTGGCTGAGATTGCCGCAATTGAAGCGGAGTTTACAGCTGCACCAGAAGGCCGAGCTGCTCAAAAAGCTCTAGCCAAAGAGGTGACGAGTTTAGTTCACAGCCCAGCGGCCTACGAACAAGCGGTTCATATTTCAGAAGCTCTTTTCAGTGGAGATATCAAAGGGTTAACAGCTGAGGAAATCAAACAAGGCTTTAAAGACGTGCCAAGCTATGAAGTGCAAACTGATGAGAGTTTGAACTTAGTTGATTTGTTGATTGCTTCTGGGATTGAAGCTTCTAAACGTCAAGCCAGAGAAGATATTCAAAACGGTGCGATTTACCTTAACGGTGAACGCCAAACTGATTTAGCTTATCAGCTAGCCGACAGCGATAAAATTTCCGGTCAATTCACTGTTGTTCGTCGAGGAAAGAAAAAATATTTCCTATTGAAATTTTAAAAAGCAGATGAGTGTCGCTTAAGAAGAAAAAAGGCTGGGAATTTTAACTCCCAGCTTTTTCTATTATATGGAGGAGAATATTTTGGCTGTTGTGTTAATGAACGCTTTTGCGTTGTTTACCATTATTATTTTTGGTTATTTATTAAAACGCTGGAATCTGTTAGCCAAACGAGACGGCGATATCATTTCAAAAATTATTATTAATTTGACACTGCCGGCTGCGGTGATTACCAATATGTCGACTTTGGTGATTGAACAAGGGTTGTTAATTTTAGTTTTAATAGGCTTCTTGTTTAATGGTCTGATGGTTTTGGTTGGCTATGTAACTACCCGCAAGCAACCTTTAGAAGCGGAACGACGCTTTGTGATGTTCAGCAGTTCTGGTTACAATATCGGCAATTTTGCTCTACCCTTTATTCAAAGCTTTTTGCCGGTGGCGGTCCCTTATCTGGCGATGTTTGATATCGGCAACAGCATTATGCTTTCTGGTGGAACGACGATTTTTATCGATCGTTTGGAGAAGGTCAAAGATGATTTTTCTTTGTTGAAGATTTTAAAACGTCTGTTTGCTTCTGTTCCTTTTACAACTTATGTTTTGATGTTACTGATTCGCTTATTGTCGATTAATTTACCAGCATTTGTTTTATCGGTAACAGAAGTTGCTGGCAGTGCCAATACCTTTTTATCGATGCTGATGATTGGCTTGTATCTGGAATTGGTCTTACCGAAAGCTTATCAAAAAATTGTCGTAAAGGTTTTAGCTACTCGTTATGGTGGCGGCATTGTGATGGCAATAATTATTTTTCTTTTGCCGATTCCTGCCATGATGAAAACAGTTTTGTGTCTGCTTTGTCTAGGTCCAGTGCCGACTTTCGGGGTAATTAATTCAGTAGCGGCTGGGATGAAGGCTGAGGCGGTTGGCTTTGCTTCTTCAATTAGTTTTCTAATCAGTTTTGCACTGATGACCGGCGCTTTAACTATTTTACTTTAGCAGACAAAAAAGTTGAGTTGCAGCAGGTTTTTGGTTAGTCTAAATGAAAAGCAGAAAAATGGAGGACAAGATGTTAATTGGATCACACGTAAGTATGAGCGGCAAAAAAATGCTCTTAGGGGCAGCTGAAGAAGCAGCTAGTTATGGTGCTAGTACCTTTATGATTTATACCGGAGCGCCACAAAATACCCGCCGAAAAGCAATCGATGAAATGAATATTCCCGCTGGCGAAGCTTTTATGGAAGAGCATAATCTTTCCAATATTGTGGTGCACGCTCCCTATATTATTAATTTAGGCAATACAATTAAGCCGGAAAATTTTGGTTTTGCAACGGAATTTTTGCGGGCTGAAATTGAACGGGCCGAAGCATTAGGTGCCAGACAAATTACTTTGCATCCAGGAGCCCACGTGGGTGCTGGTCCGGATGCGGCGATTCAGCAAATTGTTAAAGGTTTAAATGAAGTCTTGACGAAGGATCAAAAAGCTAAAATTGCTTTAGAAACGATGGCTGGTAAAGGGACGGAAGTCGGCCGCACCTTTGAAGAGTTAGCACAAATTATTGACGGTGTGACATTAAATGAAAAATTATCCGTGACCTTTGATACCTGTCACACCAATGACGCCGGATATAATATCAAAGAAGACTTTGACGGTGTATTAACTGAATTTGATAAGGTGATTGGTTTGGAGCGCCTGCAGGTTTTGCATATCAATGATTCAAAAAATCCTCAGGGCTCCCACAAGGATCGCCATGCCAATATCGGTTTTGGCACGATTGGCTTTGATGCACTGAATAAAATTGTCCACCATGAGAAATTTAGCGACGTTCCTAAAATTTTGGAAACTCCTTATGTCGGCGAAGATAAAAAAAATAAAAAAGCTCCATATAAATTTGAAATTGAAAGTTTCAAAGAACAAACCTTTGATCCCGATTTATTAGAAAAGATTATGAATAGTTAATAGAAAAAAGAACTGCTTTGTTATCGCCAACCTTAAAAATAAGGTCGGTTAACAAAAGCAGTTCGTTTTTTTATTCAGGCGAATCTTTCAAGGAGGAATTTTCGGCCAATTTTTTTTGTAGTTGACGATCATAATTACGAGCGGCCGGGACGAGCCAAGTTGCTACACCACAGATAAGTGTGCCAATCCCGGCAATCATAAACAGTTTTTCTACCCCTAAAAAATCCGCCAGAGGTCCAGCAAAAATTAAACCGACGGGTCCGGTTAAACTGATTAAAGAATTTAAAACGCCTAAAATCCGGCCTAATTGGGCGGCTGGATAGCTTTGCTGAATCATCGCCATCAACATCGTGTTAAAAAATGGTGTGGCAATGCCAGCAAAAGCGTTTAATCCGACAAACCATAAAAAGCCCGTTTGATTGCCCGGTAAAATACCGCTTAAACCAGTCGTGACACCAATTACGATATAAGAAATTAACACCGGCAGCATCCGATTTTTCCAATTTCCAAAAAAGCCGATTAGACTGCCGCCTAAGAGCATCCCCACCGAATAAATCACTTCAACTAAACCCGCTTGACCAACGGTGCCATTAAAATATTGCATGGTCATCAACGGGTACATACTGGCAGCCGGCATATAAATTAACGTGAAGGCCGCACCAATTAACGTGATGTACCACAGCCCGCGATTGCTGATAAGTTTTTGAAAACCAAATTTAGTGTCCGCTAAAAGCTGAATTTTTTCTCCCTGCGAGACAACCTTAGGAATGCGCACTAAAATCATCAGACTGACGCCGAAAACCGCACCCAATACATCCAACAAAATTAAAAGATTTATCGGCACAACAGCGTAGAGAAAAGCCCCTAAGGCAGGAGCGATAATAAAATTGGCGGATTGGACCATGCCTAATTGACCATTGACTTTGGTCAGCTGATCTTCTGGAACCATCGTGGGCAAAATGGATTGAATTGTCGGCATTTGAAACGTTTGGGCCACCGAGCGCATCAACAGGGAAACAAAGACCAGCCACAAGGGAAAATGATTTGCCAAAGTGCCGGTGATAGCCAAAATAATGGCAAAAATTGCCACTACAATATCTGTGATGATTAACAGACGTTTTTTATCCCAACGGTCAATTAGAGGGCCGACGAAAGGTGAAAGCAAAACCATCGGCAGCATACCTAATAAGGTAGCCAAGCTTAAAACTGTTGCCGAACCTGTTTCCCGGGTCAAATACCAAATGATTGCATATTGGACAATCATACTGGTGATACCAGAAAGAAATTGCCCGCTTAAAAAGATATAAAAATTTTTGCGCCAACCCTTTAAATCAAAATTAGTTTCCATAAAGAACTCCTTAGGTGAATTAATTCAAGTTTAGCACAGCCAAAAGCCTTTGAGAAAGCTCTTTTAAAAAAGAAGTAGTAGAATTTTTGGCACAAATAAAAATTTTGCTGGTTTCTCCTTGAAAAAAATAAAAAGGCTTGGCTTAGATAGAGGGGGAAATTTTTTTGGCTCCTTTGTATAAGAAGCCGCCATCTTCATGAGTGCACTTTTCTTAGTCTGTGAGACACATAGTAGACTAGATTATTTTAGCTGCAATAATTTTTTTATTTTTTTGCAGCAAAATACTTGCCTTAGAGTTCACTTCAAGTTGTATCCTTAGTTTATAAAGAGGTTCAAGGAGTTTTGCAGCGATGGCACAAACAAATATTTATATCGGCCAGCAAAAGTTACCTATAGAATTATTGGATAGTCAAAGTGTGGCTGAATTTATCGCCACCAGTCCAGCAACAATCTTTTTTGAAAAAGATTGTCAAGCACAATTCCGAGCACAGGCCAACGCCATCTCCCAAAATGGTCGGGTGATTGAAGAGGTGAGCGCCGGTGATTTATGTTATGAACCGGCCAATTTACGTCTGTGGCTGTTTACCAAGAGTCAAAAGCTGCCAAAAGATCGGCTGTTGATTAAATTAGGCAACACCAAGCAGGCTTGGCAAGCACTGGATCACGAACCAGAAATGTTACTGAATAAAGTAATTGAATAAACAAAAAAACGGCCTTAGCGTTGTACCGCCGCCAAAAATCTATTTTTTGGTGGCGGTATTTTTATGCTCTGGCCGTTTTTTATCCTTTAACAAGCTATTTTTTCAGTCTCAGGCTGATTTGACTGATTTTTTTCAGCAGAATCAGCTTGAGGATTAACTTTTAGTGCCTGTAGATGGGAATCGTGTAAAACATTTGAGACAAAGGCGCCATAGTATTGGTTTTTTAATTCTAATTCTATTTTGATTTTTTCTTCTTCAAGTAAGTTTCTAGTTTTTCTTTCAGTCATAGTAGTTGCTCCTTTTTAGTTAGACGGCCTGCGTCAGGTAAGCCTTTTTTCCAAATAGAATTGGCCTATTGCCGCTATTGCGGTTAGTTAAGAAATCTTCAATGAAGCGGATTAGCCGTTGTTCGACAAATTTATTTTCAAAATCCGGAGTGACGGCAATTTCACGAATTCGTCCCATTGAATTGGTAAAAATCTGTAAAGAGGCGGTGCCGACAATTTGCTGTTGGTATCTGGCGACAAAGGTGATGTACTTTTGTTCTTTCAAATAATTAATTTTATTGGGACTGGTTTGTTTTCTGAGGGAGACTGCTTCAAAAAAATCTTTGCTTAACGGTGTGGTTAATTGGATAGATAGCATCGTCTTCATCCTTTCTTGGCTGTTGATGTTTATAGTGTACAAGTTGGAGTGGACTCGAAGTCAATAGGAATGCTCAGAAAAATTTCATTTTATTTTCAGCAGGTTTTTATCTTTCTAAGTTTAATGGTAATTGCGATGTGGGGGGCATAGCAAAAGTTTGCTTCGCTTTGTTATACTGAAAATAAGAAAAAGCTTGGTAATTCAACAACTCAACCAGCAGTTAAGTGCAAAAATCAGGCACTCAACGACTGCTCAATTGCCAGGCGTACAACCCGGAGGTATTCTGAAGAGGGAATTAGGCCTAAAAATTAAAACATTACGCAGCGCCAAAAAGCTGACGCAAAAACAATTGGCAGAAATTTTACATGTCACCCCTCAGGCTATTTCGAAATGGGAGAACAATAAAAGTTATCCTGATTTAGAAATGCTGTTGGCATTAAGTAATTATTTTCAGGTTTCGGTGGATGAACTCCTCGGTCAAAAACCGCCAACGATTTTGGAAAAGCTTTTTGGCAAGAAGGGGAGACAGAAAATGGAAAAAACAACGAACACGACCCAGACACAGGAGCAGGCGAAACAGATAACAATTTTTGATATCAATGTTGATTTTACGCAGGACGGTTTGATGTACAGCCAATTTTTAGCCACTAAAATGCAAAACCTAAGTAATAAATCTGGGAAAAATTATCAGGTTAGGGCCCATTCAGCTGCTACATTGAAAGCAGAAGGACCAAAGGCCGATCTTATTTTATTGATGCCGACTTATGGAAACGCAAAGGAAAAAATTGAGGCGGATTTTCCAGAAACACCAGTCTTGGCTATTTCGAAAAAAGATTATGGTTTATTAAATGCAGAGGGCTTGTTAGCAGAAGCTGAGCCGCTATTGTCATAAAAAAACCGCTTAGCTGACAGCCCGTTAAAAAAGGCTAGAAAGCTAAGCGGTTTTTATTTTATTGGCTCACGACACTGATGTGCTCGTTTAAATGCTGTGGTTTTTCAATTTCATCCACCATGGCGATGGCATAATCCGCCATACTGATTTCACTTTGACCTTGGCTATTCATCTTCATGCGGTCATCACTCAGTTGATAGTGACCGGTCCGGGTTCCGTTTGGATTGAAGTAGGCTGCCGGTGAAATATAAGTCCAAGTTAAGTCACTCGCTTTTTTCAAATCGACAAGAGCTTCATACATGTTGAAGGCAGTCGGATAAAATGGTGCACTAGGGTCAACGCCGTCAATCATGCGTTCGCTGCGGTTCTCATTGATAAATAACGAAGAGGTTCCGCCAATTACTAGCAGTCGCGTTTTAGTGCCCGTTAAGATTTTTACAAGATGTTCAACGGAAGTTTTGTGGAGCTCTTCATGACCATTTGGGGCACGAAAGGCATCAACCACCACATCAAAGGGGGCTAAATCTTCCTGCGTTAAGGCAAATAAATCTTTTTTTAAATAAGGGACATCCAACTTTAAGCGTTCAGGGCTGCGGACGATGGCCGTGACATCTAAATTCCGGTTGACGGCTTCCTTTAAAATTTCTGATCCGGCGTGACCAGTGGCACCGATTAGAGCTATTTTCATGATAATTCCTCCTTAAATAAAGCTTTGTCTTTATTGTAGGGAAGAAAAAAATTTAAGTAAAGCAAAGGGTCTTTTGGTAAAACATTTTGCTAGAAATAAAATCTCACGGCTGATAGACGGCCTTAAAGTCCGGTAAAATTTCTTGGACTAAACTTTCACTGACTGACCACAAACGTTCCATCGTATTTAAATCGGTGGCTTTGGCTGCGAGTTTGCGGCGTCGCCCCTGGTCAAAATATTTGCCAGAGACAGCGAATAAAGCAGAATCAGTTGCCAGTTTAATCGCAGTTGCCGCGCCTTTTTCCGGAGTTAAAAACACCTTGGAAATAAAAGGGGCCGCTGCTAAATAGTCACCGCCAAAACGACTGGTGACACTGGTGTTAACAATTCCCGGATGCAAACTGTTGGCAGTTACTTGCGTGAAACGCAAGCGTTTAGCTAGCATTTCCGTAAAGAGAAGGACAGCCAATTTGGAATTACTATAGGCTTTAACAAAGGAATAATGTTTCTCACTATTTAAATCAGTAAAATTAATCTCGCCAAAACGATAAGCAAGCGAGGCGACATTGACAATCCGTGCCTGGGGAGCATGTAGGAGCTGTGGCATTAATAAATTAGTTAAGGCAAAATGCCCCAGAAAATGGACAGCAAACATTTCTTCAAAGCCGTCTTGGGTTTCTTGGCGTTTTGGTGGCAACACGCCGGCGTTATTCACTAAAATATCCAGCTGATTGTGCTCTGCTTGATATTTATGTGCCAAACGCTCTAGACTCTGCAAATCTCCTAAATCAGCCTGCAAAATTTCAGCACTACCGCCACTTTCTTTTTTGACCTGAGCTAAAGCAGCCAGTCCTTTGGCATAATTCCGAATCAACATCACGACATGAATATTCTGTTTTGCTAAGGCAGTTGCAGTCGCCAAGCCCATTCCAGAACTGGCACCTGTCACTAAGGCAATTTTTTTCATCCGAATCAGTCCTTTCACTACTTTAAGCTTACAGTTTTATTTTTAAAATACAAAAAAGCCGTTCGTCTAATTGTCAAAAAAATTCCAATTAAAGTAAAAATCAAAAAAACTTCCCTGAATCATCAGCTTTGAGCCAACTTTTTAAGGGAAGTTCAACTTCGTTTTGCTTTAAATTTTTTACGACGAGGCTGTGACCTTAGTTACAACGGAATGGATTTTTTCCGAAAAATATCTAGTGAGCACCAGCAAATTTTTAAAATTTACGACGAAGGCTAATAGACCGCACTCGCACTTTCTGTCTTGCAGACCTACTGGACCGCAGAGACAAATACAATATATTTCGAGAGTCCATCTGTTCGTAAAACGAATGTCACAGCCACAGTTTAGCGATCTTTTCTAGCTCGTAAGGCAGATAAAATCGAAATCGTGTCAATACATTCTTGTAAAATGGCGCCAACTAAAGTAGGAATCACACCAAAACTAGCAATCAGCATCAGCACAACACAGATAAAAATCCCAATCAGCACCGATTGTTTAGCAATTTTCATCGTGTCTTGAGAAAGACGCACCGCCTCTGATACTCTAGTTAAGTCGTCTTTTAAAATGACAGCGTCGGCACTTTCACTGGCAGCTGTCGAACCATGAGCCCCCATGGCAATACCGATGTCGGCCATCGCCAAAGCTGGCGCATCATTCACACCATCGCCCACCATAACGGCAGGGGAAACGTGTTGGGTCAAATCCTGAATGACCGCAATTTTTTCTTGGGGCAGACAGCCTGAATGAATTTCAGTGATGCCAACTTCTTGACCAATTTCATTGGCAATTGTAGGACCATCTCCGGTTAGCATCAGAATTCTTTGCAGACCTAATTGTTTTAAGTTTTGAATCGTTGCTTTGGCTTCAGGTCGAACGATATCTCTAAAGGTGATGTAACCGGCATAGTGATTATCCAATGCAATGTAGACAACCGTTTGATCGGTTGTTAAATCAGTTGTTGAATCGGTCGCCGCTGCAAAATCGGCTTTGCCAATTTTAATTTCCTGATTGTTAATCGTAGCCTGAATTCCTGCTCCCGTCACTTCTTCTAAATTTTGTACCGGCAATAAAGAAACTTGCTGTTCTTTGGCGTGGGCTACCAACGAGCGGGCTAAAATATGGGTGGATTCTTGTTCAGCGCTGGCTGCTAAGCGAAATAAATCTTCAGCAGAAATACTTGTCGAAGTTGGCTGAATCTGATCGACATAAAGTTTGCCCTCTGTTAAGGTACCAGTTTTATCAAAGGCAATGCTCTGCGCTCTGGCTAATTTTTCAATCGTGGTACCGGTTTTTACGACAATTCCGTTGCGGCTAGAACGACTCATGCCAGCAACTAAGGCAATCGGAGCCGCTAAAATTAACGGACAAGGAGATGCGACAACTAACACTTCAGCAAAACGCACTGGATCTTTTGAAACAAACCAAGCGACGCCACCGATTAGATAGGCAACAATCGTAAAAGGCACAGCGTAGCGATCTGCCAAGCGAACAAAGTGGGCGGGTTTCGCCTCAGATTCTTTGACCAACTTAACTAAAGTTTGGTATTGACTGTCGGCGGCGGCTTTAGTGACTTTAAAACGCAATGCGGCATCGCCATTTAAGGAGCCGGACATTAATTCATCATTAACTTTTTTATCAATCGGTTTGGATTCGCCAGTTAAAGAAGACTGGTCAACGGCGGACTCGCCTTCTGTCACAATACCGTCAACCGGCACTAGTTCACCTGGTTTAACTAAAAGCAAATCTCCAACAGCTACATCCTCTACGGCAATATCTTCAATAGTATCTCCCTTCAGGCGATGGGCAACCTGCGGCGAATTATCTAAAAGAGAACGCAGCTCACGACTGGCTTGACCAGAAGCATAATCTTCTAAGCTATCGCCGCCGGTCAGCATAATCAAGACCATCAAGCTGGCCCAATACTGCCCGACAGCTAAGGTGGCGACAATCGCCGTGATAGCTAAAATATCGATACCGTATTTGCCTGAGCGGAGCGTTTCAATCATGCCGATAAACATGGAAATTGTTGTGACCCCACCCACAAGAACCACAATCCAGTAGGCAATGGTTGGTTGTTGAAAAATAAATTCCGCCGCCAAGGCAATTCCGCCAGCGATTAAAGTCACGATGAATTTTTTAAAATTACTCATGCAGACACCTTCTCATTTGATTTTGTAAATTAAGTGTAGCACCTAGAATTTTTAATTGATAACAAAAACATTTAAATGAAAAAGAGAATCATTAACAATCTATTTTAAAGAAGATTATTTTGTAATTATTATAATGAAATCAAAAAGCCTCAGATTTTTTCGCAGCTTTTTTTGAAAATCGCTTTTCTTTTGCGGCGCTTTCTAGTACAATGTTTTCTTGAGAGTAACAGAGAAAGGAGCGATTTAGATGGTATCAACAGGAATTGTAATTTTAATTGCCGTAGTTGCCCTACTTGTGGGTGGCGTAGCCGGTGTTTTTATAGCACGTAAATTAATCAAGAGTGAATTAGAAAAAAATCCTCCCGTTAATGAGGAATTCTTACGTTCAATGATGGCTTCCATGGGTCAAAAACCTTCCGAGAAAAAGATTCGCCAAATGATGGCGCAGATGAAAAATAATTCTGGGAAATAAGCGTTTTTATACTAGGGGAAACTGATTGTCGAGAATAGACGGGCTGAATTTTTTCAGCCTGTTTTTTGTGCTTTCAAGACAATGGGTTAGGCAAAAAAGTAACAACTACCAACAGGAAAATGAAAAATGAAGAGTTTGCATTTGCAGATGGAAAGAGGTGTCATATGTCGATTTATCGACGGTTAAGTTGGTTTTTTAAACGGGAAAAGAAAAATTATATTATCGGAGTGACGGCGCTGATTTTAGTGGCGTTAGCGCAGTTAATTCCGCCGCGAGTGATTGGGATTATCATCGATGAAATCAATCAGCACGAGATTTCAATTCAACGGATTATGCTGTGGATTGGTATCTTAGTCGTGGCAGCGTTAGCCCAGTATATTTTCCGCTTTGTTTGGCGGGGACGTATTTGGGGGGGAGCGGCTCGCCTGGAAAAGGATTTACGCGCGCAATTATTCGAACATTTTACTAAAATGGACCACGTCTTTTATCAAAAGCATCGGACCGGTGATTTAATGGCCCATGCTACCAATGACTTAAACGCCATTCAAAATGTGGCGGGGGCGGGGATTTTAACCTTTGCCGATTCGATTATCACCGGTGGAGCAACGATTGTCGCCATGGTTTTATTTATTGATTGGCGTTTGACCTTGATTGCCTTATTGCCGCTACCCTTTTTAGCTGTTATGGCTCGGGTCTTGGGCAGTAAATTACACGATGCTTTCCGGGATTCACAAGCAGCCTTTTCTGATATTAATGATAAGACTCAAGAGAGTATCACTGGGATTAAAGTCATTAAAACTTTCGGGCAAGAGCAGGAGGATTTAGCAGATTTCAATCAAAAAATTGACAGTGCGATTGTCAAAAATCGCCGTGTTAATTTACTAGATGCGTTATTTGACCCAGCGATTACAATTATTATTGGTGTTTCATACGTGCTGACAATTATTGTCGGCGGGAACTTTATTATGGCCGATGAAATTACCATTGGTCAGATGGTCTCTTTTATCAGCTATATCGGCATGCTGGTGTGGCCAATGTTTGCGATTGGCCGCTTGTTCAATGTCTTAGAACGGGGCAGTGCCAGTTATGATCGGGTGAGCGAATTATTAGCAGAAAAAACCCATATTGAAGAAAAAGCAGATGGTGTGCAAACACCAGCCCATGGCCGCGTGAATTTCGAGGTCGCTAATTTTAAATATCCAGATGATGAAAGAGATACTTTGGAGCAAATTAAATTTGTCATTGGTGAAGGTAGCACTCTCGGAATTGTCGGAAAAACCGGTGCAGGTAAGACCTCGATTTTGAAATTATTGATTCGGGAATACGATGATTACAAAGGGAAGATTACCTTTGGGGATGTGGATGTCAAAGATTATTCTTTGGATGCCTTATTGAAATCAATTGGCTATGTTCCTCAAGATCACTTTTTATTTTCGATGACGGTTCGGGACAATATCCGCTTTGCTAATCCTGATTTTACTGAAGAGCAAGTGGAGGAAGCTGCCCGTTTAGCCTTTGTGGATGAAGATATCAAAGGGTTTTCAGAAGGGTATGACACGATGGTCGGCGAGCGGGGCGTTTCCTTGTCCGGTGGTCAAAAGCAACGCTTGTCTATCGCACGGGCGCTAATTGTCAATCCAGAATTATTGATTTTAGATGACGCTTTATCAGCAGTCGATGCGAAAACAGAAGAAGCAATTTTGAAAAATTTAAAAAGCTATCGTTCAGATAAAACGACAATTATTTCCGCTCACCGCCTAAGCAGCGTGATGCACGCGCAGGAAATTATTGTCATCGATGAAGGCCGAATTGTTGAACGGGGCAATCATGAGGAGCTGCTAGCTTTAGACGGTTGGTATAACCAAATGTGGCGTAAACAACAATTAGAAGCCAAAATTGAAGGGGGGGAGTAAGATGGAAAAATATCAATCCGAATGGACAAAATCGATGCCGATGAAAGAGCAGGTGACCTTGGTCAAACGCCTGTTGAAATTTACTAAGCCTTTCCGTAAATCTTTTTATGTGGCGATTATTTTTGCCCTCTTGCTTTCCGTGATAAATGTTCTCTTACCAAGAATTATCCAAACCTTTATGGATAATTATCTGACGAATCAAACAGCTACCACGCAAGTTATTTTCTTTTTTGCCGGCTTGTATTTCTTAGGGACCGTCATCAAAGCAATTGTCTGGTTTTTCCAGTGGTTCTTGTACAATATGGCGTCTTTAAAAACCTATCAGTCAATCCGCAGCCAGCTTTTTGAAAAGCTGCACACTTTAGGGATGCGCTATTTTGACCAGACACCAGCCGGTTCGATTGTCTCACGGGTTACCAACGATACAGAGACGTTGTTTGAATTTTGGAATGTCTTTTTGATGGTCTTAACAGGGATTTTTGCCGTGGTAACTTCTTTTATTGCCATGATGCAAATCAATACCAAAATCGCTTTATTAAATCTAATTTTCCTACCGGTGCTTTTTGGAATTATCTGGTACTATCAAAAATTTAGTTCCCGCATCTACCGGAACATGCGGGAGAAACTCAGCCAATTAAATACAAAATTGAATGAATCAATTTCTGGCATGCAAATCATTCAGCAATTCCGCCAAGAAAAACGTCTCGAAAAGGAATTTGACGAGACGAATGTCGAGTATTTAGAAACTCGCTACAATATGATTCGCACCAATTCCTTACTATTGAGTCCGGTGATTAGCTTTCTTTATGCGCTGGCAGTAGCGGCTTCATTGACCGTCTTTGGCTTTGATGCGTTGCATTCACCAGTAGAAGTGGGGCTGATTTATGCCTTTACGACTTATATTCAAAGTTTCTTTAATCCTATGTCTCAGATGATGGATTACCTGAGTATTTTTACAGATGGTTTGGTTGCCGGTAGCCGTATTTTGCGAATCATGGACACAGAGGAATACACACCAGCGCAAAATCCAGAGGCGGATGGCGAAATCCTCTTAGGTAAAATTGAGTTTCGCAATGTCAGTTTTTCCTATGACGGCAAGCAAAACGTCTTAAATAATATTTCCTTTGTTGCCAATCCCGGAGAAACAATTGCTTTAGTCGGCCATACCGGTAGCGGGAAAAGCTCAATCATCAATGTCTTAATGCGCTTTTATGAATTTTATGAGGGTGAAATTTTAATTGATGACCGCAACATTCGTGATTTTCCGATGGCGGAACTTCGGAAAAAAATGGGCTTGGTGCTGCAGGATGCCTTTATGTTTTATGGCGACATCTCCAGCAATATTCGCATGATGAATCCTAACATCACCGACAGTGAAATTATCGCAGCTGCCAAATTTGTCCAAGCCGATGGATTTATTGAAAGCCTGCCAGGAAAATATCATGCGAAGGTCATTGAACGGGGTGCCAGCTATTCCAGCGGGCAGCGCCAGCTGATTTCCTTTGCTAGAACGATTGTAACGAATCCGAAGGTCTTAATCTTAGATGAAGCAACTGCAAATATCGATACGGAAACTGAAGGGCTGATTCAAGAAGGTTTGGCCAATATGCGTCAAGGCCGGACAACGATTGCCATCGCCCATCGTTTGTCGACGATTAAAGATGCCAATTTAATTTTAGTTTTGGAAAAAGGTCATGTTGTTGCACAGGGAACCCATGACAGTTTACTAGCTGAAGATGGTTTATATAGCGACATGTATCGTCTACAAAATAATGAGTTTTAATAATGAGTAAATAAAGTAAAAGTTTTGCTTTTCTAGTCGTTGGACTGTGGGAAGCAAAACTTTTTTTTGTCAAAATAAAGTTAGATTGACAAGAAAAACGGCACGGGCTATTATTTTGTATAGAGAAAAATAATTTTAGAGAAAAAAATTTATGTGAAAGCGTTGACAAAGCATAGCAAGAAGTTTACAATAAATTTAACAATTTATGTGGATAGTGATTGCTTTGGCAAGCTAAACCTGGTATTGTTCTCGTTTATTTGGCGACTTTTGCGCCGTGAGAATAGTATGAGGTTCTTTTTGACGAGGAGGGTTCTTATTGGTTATTGAAAAGATTCTCAATAACAATGTCGTAATAACAAGAGATGAGCAGCAAAACGAAGTCATCGCCATGGGTCGCGGGCTGGCCTTTCAAAAAAAGATTGGTGAAAAAATTGAAGCCGACAAGGTCGACAAAATTTATCGCCTAGCCGACAATGCGATTTCCCAAAAGTTTCAAGAGCTTTTGGCGGAGCTACCCTTGGAGTATTTGAACACCACCGATGAGCTGATTAATTATGCCAAGCAGCAATTAAATACTGAATTGAACGAATCCATCTATATTTCCTTAACCGACCATATTCACACGGCGATTGTGCGGCAGAAAAAAGGCATTGTCGTAAAAAATGCCCTGCTGTGGGATATTAAGCGCTTTTACCCGAAGGAATTTCAAATCGGAGTGAAGGCTTTGGAAAAGATTGAAGCAGAGTACGGTCTGCGTTTACCAGAAGATGAAGCCGGCTTTATTGCGTTGCATCTGGTTAACGCCCAGGCGGAAAATGACAGTTTGAATGATACCTATGAGCTGACTAAAATCATGCAGGATATCATGAATATTGTGAAGTATTATTTTAAAACTTCCTTTAATGAAGATTCGGTTTATTTTTATCGCTTTACCACGCATCTACGCTTTTTCATTATGCGGATGCTATCAAACTCGCCTCATTCTGGTGAGTCTGATGAAGATTTATTAGAACTGGTCAAAATCAAATACCGCAATTCCTTTGAATGCGTCAATCGAATCGATGAGTTTTTAAAGGAAAAATACTATTATGAAATGACCGACGACGAACGCCTTTACCTAACCATTCACATTGCACGTTTGATGGAGAAGGGTTAATAAAGATATTTATTTCAATTAAAGGAGGCCCGTAGTAGTTTCCCACTTGGTCAGGGAAAGAGCAAATTGACCAAATTTTGGATAGTGACATTCAGTTGGCTAAACCTTCAAAAATTTTAAAAAACAAATTATTGGAGGAAAACAAAATGGGTAAATATCATGATTTAGCAGCAAAGATTGTAGATGAAGTAGGGGGCAAAGAAAACATTAATTCTTTAACCCACTGTATTACACGGCTTCGTTTTAAATTAAAAGACGAAGGTAAGGCAAACGACGAAACCTTGAAAAATATGGACGGAGTGGTAACTGTAATGAAAAGCGGCGGCCAATATCAAGTCGTAATCGGCAACCATGTGCCAGCCGTTTATGAAGATGTGATTGACATTGCCGGTATTTCTGACAGTACCTCAAGTGAAGGTGGCAAAGACGGCAATATTTTCAATCGTCTAATTGATTTACTAAGTGGGGTCTTCCAGCCTTTCTTAGGTGCGATGGCTGCGGCCGGTATGGTTAAAGGTTTAAATGCCTTGTTAGTCTTTTTAGGTTCTCTTGGTTGGTTTAATTACACCGCTACTGGCGGCACGTATATTATGTTGAATGGGATCGGCGATGCAATTTTTTATTTCATGCCTGTCATTATTGGCTACACTGCCGCAAAAAAATTCAACCTACAGCCAATGGTCGGTCTTGTAATCGGGATGGCTCTAGTCTATCCAAACGTCCAATCTTCTGCTTTATCCGCTCTAGCTACTGACGGTGTTGCAGGATACAGCTTGTTTGGTTTACCAGCCTATACAACCTTCTTAGGTATTCCATGGGTGGGTGGTTCATACACAAGTTCTGTAGTACCAGTAATCTTTATTATTGCTTTAGCAGCACAAATTCAAAAATTAATGAAACGCATTATTCCTGAAGTAGTGCAAACTTTCTTGGTACCGTTTTTCGTTTTATTAATTTCTTTACCAATCGGCTTTTTAGCAATTGGTCCAGTTATCACAATGGCAACTGATTTATTAAGCTCAGGTTTTACTGCTTTGATGAACTTCTCACCAGCGCTATATGGTGCGATTTTAGGTTTCGTTTGGCAAGCGTTGGTTATCTTTGGGTTACACTGGTCTGTTGTGCCATTGGCAATTTTACAAATTACTCAAGACGGCTTCTCACAAGTGCTTTCCGCTTCATTTGGTGCCAGCTTTGCCCAAACTGCGGTTGTCTTTGCAATGATGTTCAAATTGAAAGATAAAAAATTAAAAGCCTTGACTATTCCAGCGATTATTTCTGGTATCTTCGGCGTAACTGAACCGGCAATTTACGGGATTACTTTACCGAAGAAAAAACCTTTTGTCTTCTCAATGATCGGTGCTTCTGCTGCCGGCGCTTACTTGATGATGAATAACTTGACTGCCTACACAATGGGCGGCTTAGGTGTCTTTGGTTTACTAAATTACATTAACGGAACCGATGCAAGTGGTGTGATGACTGGTGTGATTGGGATTGCTATCGCAGCGGTAATCGGTTTTGGTTTAACAATTGTCTTTTGGAAAGACGATTCTGTTGTGGCAGATGTTGAAGTAGATGTCGATACAACAGTTAAAATCAAATCGAAAAAAGAAATCATCACCTCCCCTGTACAAGGAACTGTCGCTCCATTGAGCCAATCAAAAGATGAAGCCTTTGCATCAGGCGCTTTAGGCAAAGGTGTAGTGATTACACCGACAGAAGGTAAAGTTGTGGCACCATTTGACGGTACTGTCATGACCTTGTTCCCAACAAAACACGCAATTGGTTTAGTTTCTGATGATGGCTTAGAATTATTGATTCATATCGGCATTGACACTGTGCAATTGGATGGTAAATATTTTGAAAGCTTTGTTAAACAGGGCGACCGGGTGACACCAGGTCAAACGCTCGTAACTTTTGATAAAGATGCCATTGAAAAAGCTGGATTCAGTACAGAAATTCCAGTAATTGTCACGAATTCCGGGGACTACTTGGATGTTTTAGAACCAAGTGTGAAGGAAATCAATTTTAATGATGAATTTATCACGGCTTTAAATCTATAATAAAAAAGGGCTCAAGCTCAGAAAAATCAGCTTGAGTCCTTATTTTGTGAGGACTAATTGGGAATCCACGAGTCAGCAGCCGTTACCTCTTGATTTTCTTTAATGAAATCAATGTCGCTGGTGCGGGTATCGAAGGCCTGGCCCAAAGTAATTAAATGTTGCAGATTTTTTTGATAATGTTCCGAAAAGACAGCAGCATACAATAAATCCAGTAAATAAACGATTGAGGTATTACTGGAGAAGTTGCCGATTTTCGAATAAAGTTTTTCCCGCGTCGTAATTCGCAGGACGGCATCGCTGTGATCTGCCAAATAATTATTGCCGATGGTGGTAATCGCAATCACCGGCACCTGATTTTTTTTGAAAATCGGCAGCAGTTTTTTGGCCATGTTACTTTCACCCGAATAAGAAATTAAAATGGCACAGTCTTGAGGACTGAGATTATAGGCTTCGTAAAAACTGTCATAATTGACTTCTGCTAAAGCGACAGAAAAGCCTAGCCGATTCATTTTTAAAATGAAGTCTTGGGCAATCAAGGAGTTGCCGCTGGTTGCAAAAATCCGGATTTTTTTGGCCAAAAGCAAAAATTGCTTGGCCTGCTGCAGCTGGTCGTGATGCAAGAGACTATATGTATCTTCAATAGTTGCTTGTTCTAAGTTCGCTAATTTTTTAGCGATACTCATGACCCCGTCGCTTTCACTGAAGGGCAGATTCCAGTCGCTGGCGGTAAATTGATTATTCAAATACTGCCATTCTTCTAGAAAGGCCTCCCGCAGTGCCAGCCAGCCTTCAAAATCCATTTTTTTGGCGAGCCTGATAAAAGTGGAGGGATGGGTAAAAGTTTTTTTAGCTAATTCCTGCACCGTTAATTGATTTAAGTTTTCTGGTTCTGCCAGCATAAAGTCTGCTATCGTTTTTTCTGAAGGGGATAGCTTTGCGGCTTTTAATTTTTCTCGTAGTAACATCTGCTCACCTCTATTTACAAAAATGTTAAATTAATGATAATGATTTGTAAAGGTTTTTTTAAGTGAGTTTACAAAAAAAGTTGATAATTTAGTGATTTGTATATGATATTCGCAAATTTTTTCTAATTTTACTAGCAATTTTGTAAACGATTTACCTAAAATCATAATTTCTATTGTAGAAGTCATTTACTTAGGTGATAATCATTTTGTAAATAAAAAGAAGGAAGTGACAGCATGAAAGGAATTAAAATTGCGACTATTGGTGGAGGAAGTTCTTACACACCAGAATTAATGGAAGGTTTTATCAAACGGTATGATGAGCTGCCGATTTCAGAAATCTGGTTGGTAGACGTTGAAGCAGGAAAAGAAAAATTAGCAATCGTTGGCGCTATGGCACAACGGATGTGGGATGCTTCTCCTTATGATGTGAAAATTCATTTAACTTTGGATCGTGAAGAAGCCTTAAAAGATGCTGATTTTGTGACAACGCAATTCCGTGTTGGTCAATTAAATGCCCGGATTAAAGACGAAAGAATTCCTGCATACTACGGCATGTTAGGTCAAGAAACCAATGGTGCTGGCGGTATGTTCAAAGCCTTTAGAACGGTACCAATAATTTTAGAAATTGTTGAAGATATGAAACGTCTCTGTCCGGATGCTTGGTTGGTCAACTTTGCTAACCCAAGTGGCATGGTAACAGAAGCTGTTGTTCGCTATGGTAAATGGGACCGAGTTATTGGCCTGTGTAATGTACCTGTGATGGCGATGATGGTGGAACCAGAAGCTCTAGGTGTTGAAAAAGATGATTTAATTTACAAATTTGCTGGTTTAAATCATTTCCATTGGCATAAAGTTGCTGACAAAAATGGCAACGACATCACGTTGAAATTAATTGAAAAATTATTCACTGAAGATGCTGGCTTACCGAAAAATATCTTTGATGTTCCATTCTTTATTGAACAATTAGAACAAATGAAAATGATTCCGTGCGGTTACCACCGTTACTATTACCGGGAAGAAGAAATGTTAGACCATGCCCTTGAAGAATATAAAACAGTTGGCACACGGGCGCAACAAGTAAAACAAACCGAAGCAGAATTATTTGAACTCTATAAAGATCCAGAATTAAATTACAAACCAGAACAATTACAAAAACGTGGCGGTGCGTATTATTCAGACGCTGCTTGTGAAACAATTGCCTCAATCTATGGTAATAAAGAAACACAAATTGTCGTATCAACCAAAAACGACGGTGCCGTACCAGATCTACCAGCTGATTGTGTTGTGGAAGTAACCGCTTATGTTGGCGCTCAAGGTGCCCGCAATGTTGCCTTTGGTTCATTACCACCAGCAGAACGTGGTTGGTTGCAAGTGATGAAGAACATGGAATTATTAACGATTGAAGCAGCCGTTACTGGCGATTACGGCACTGCCTTACAAGCTTTCACAATTAATCCGCTAGTGCGCTCAGGAGCAACTGCCAAACGCATTATGGACGAATTATTTATCGCCCACAAAGATTATCTGCCACAATTCAGCGAAACAATTGCTAAATTAGAAGCAGAAGGCATCACTGTACAAGATGAAATTGCGAAAGATTTAGTCTAAAGGTCAATTTTTCCCCACAGAAAAAGAACATTTGACCAGTAAAGTAAATAATGTACTAAATATTTTAAATCAAGTTAGGAGCACAAATTCATGGCATTTAGAAAAGATTTTTTATGGGGCGGCGCAACTGCTGCCAATCAATGTGAAGGCGGATATAACGAGGGCGGCCGTGGCTTAGCCAACGTGGATGTTGTGCCAATCGGCAAAGACCGCTTCCCAATTATCGCCGGTGAAATGAAAATGTTCGACTTTGATGATGAACATTTCTATCCAGCTAAAGAATCGATTGATATGTATCACCGTTTCAAAGAAGATATCGCTTTGTTTGGCGAAATGGGCTTTAAAACTTACCGCTTATCGATTGCTTGGAGCCGGATTTTCCCAAATGGTGACGAAAAAGAACCAAATGAAGATGGCTTGAAATTCTATGAAGATTTATTTAAAGAATGCCATAAATATGGCATTGAACCATTAGTGACCATCACGCACTTTGATTGCCCAATGCATTTAATCAAAGAATACGGTGCATGGCGCAGCCGTAAATTAGTCGGCTTTTACGAAAATCTTTGTCGCGTGATTTTCAACCGCTACAAAGGCTTAGTAAAATACTGGTTGACATTTAATGAAATCAACATGATTTTACACGCACCATTTATGGGAGCGGGCCTCTACTTTGAAGAAGGTGAAAACAAAGAACAAATCAAATATCAAGCAGCTCACCATGAATTAGTTGCTTCTGCAATTGCTACAAAAATTGCCCATGAAGTGGATCCAGAAAATAAAGTTGGCTGTATGTTAGCTGCCGGCAATTTCTATCCTTATACTTGTAAGCCAGAAGATGTTTGGTCAGGGATTCAAAAGGATCGGGAAAATTATTTCTTCATCGACGTGCAATCTCGTGGTGAATATCCGGCCTATGCCTTGAAGGAATTAGAACGTAACGGCATCAAGATTGAAATGGAAGAAGGAGATACGGAAATTTTGAAGGAACACACTGTTGACTTCATTTCCTTCTCTTATTACTCTTCACGGGTAGCAACAACCGATCCAGAATTATTGGACCAAACAGCCGGCAATATTTTTGCCTCTGTCAAAAATCCTTACCTAGATGCTAGTGAATGGGGCTGGCAAATCGACCCTCTTGGCTTGCGCATCACGATGAACCAAATGTACGATCGCTACCAAAAACCATTATTCGTTGTTGAAAATGGTTTGGGGGCAGTAGACACTCCAGATGCTAACGGTTATGTGGATGATGATTACCGGATTGAATACATGAAGGCCCACATCGAAGCGATGAAGGATGCTGTAGAACAAGATGGTGTTGATTTATTAGGCTACACTTCTTGGGGCTGTATTGATTTAGTTTCTGCCGGCACTGGCGAAATGAAAAAACGCTATGGCTTCATCTACGTTGACCGGGATAACGACGGCAACGGCACCTTAGCTAGAAGCAAGAAAAAATCATTTGATTGGTACAAACAAGTTATCGCATCAAATGGCGAAAATGTTGAAAATATCAAAAGATAAGTATAACTAAACAAAGAAAAGGCGGTGACGGCTGCCTTTTCTTTGTTTAGCAAATTTTTAAAAGCGTTTTTCTCGTTTATAAAAAATATTGAAGGAGCACAACTATGGGATTTCCAAAAAACTTTTTATGGGGCGGTGCCACCGCTGCTAATCAATACGAAGGCGGCTATCTATCCGGCGGTAAAGAACCCAGCACCTTAGATGCCATCACTGGTGGCAGTCACACAGAGCCACGGCGGATCACCTTTAAAACAAAAGAAGGCCAGCTTGAATCCGTTACGAGAGAGCATCGACTGCCAGAAGGAGCAGTCGGCTATATTGATCCGGATTTATATTATCCGAGTCATGTGGCGACCGATTTTTATCATCACTATAAAGAGGATATTGCACTATTTGCAGAAATGGGTTTTAAATGCTTCCGTTTATCAATCAACTGGTCACGGATTTGTCCTAAGGGCACTGATGAAGTCAATGAAGAAGGCCTCGCTTTTTATGATGCAGTCTTTGATGAATTAAAAAAACACAATATTGAACCAGTCGTGACTATCAATCATTTTGATATTCCAATGTATTTGGCGGACAATCTTGACGGCTGGAGCAATCGCAAAGTCATCGACTATTTCTTGTTCTTCTGCGAAACGATTTTCAAACGCTATAAAAATAAAGTCAAATATTGGATGACCTTCAATGAAATTAATTTTCTGCGCAGTTGGACTCAAATTGGTATCCATGATAATTCTAAACAAGCCAAATTCCAAGCAGCTCATCATTTATTTGTCGCTAGCGGCAAAGCAGTTCAACTGGGACATGAAATCAATCCTGAGTTTCAAATCGGCATGATGGTGGCTTATATTCCAAGCTACCCGATGTCTTCGCGCCCTGAGGATGTTTTGGAAGCCTTGCAATTTAATCGTGACCAAGAATTTTATATTGACGTGCAGGTCAAAGGCTATTACCCAGCTCATAAGCTAAAAGAATTTGAGCGGGAAAACATTATCATTGAAAAAGCTCCTGGGGATGACGAAATTATCGCTAACGGAACCGTCGATTATATTGGCTTCAGCTATTACATGTCGACAGTCTCTTCTGCCAATCCAGAAAATGTTAAGTTTGTCGGCGGCAATCAAATGCCCGCCGTTAAAAATCCTTATTTAGCAGAATCAGAATGGGGTTGGGCAGTTGATCCGCTAGGTCTACGGATTTCTTTAAGCAAATTGTATGACCGCTATCACATTCCGTTATTTGTGGTGGAAAATGGTTTTGGTGCTGTCGACGTTGTTGAAGCTGATGGCAGCATTAATGATGACTACCGCATTGATTATTTCCAAAAACACGTCGCTGCCATGAAGGATGCGATTGATTTAGATGGTGTTGATCTAATCGGCTACACACCATGGGGCTGTATTGATTTAGTTTCCGCCGGCACCGGTGAGATGAAAAAGCGCTATGGTTTCATCTATGTTGACCTAGACGACAACGGCCACGGCAGCTTAGCCCGCAGCCGTAAAAAATCCTTTACCTGGTATCAAGAAGTGATTGCCAGTAATGGTGAGAAGATTTAAACAAGCTAAATTAATTAGCGCTATGAGCTAAGCTGACAGAAAAGTTTTCTTTCTAATTGAAAATAGTTACCACAAACTAATTTTGAAAATGAATTAGTTTGTGGTTTTTTTTATTAAAGAGAGAGTTGCTATCTGTTGGACTCATAGTGCTTTTTTTGCTGGTATATTGTCTGATTATCAGCTATAACTAAAGAAAAGACTTTGGAGGGTGCAATGAATCAGCAGGAATTAAAGGCTATTTTGTGGCAAGAAAATGCGATTGAATTTGAACAACGGACACAAGGCTATAATGTCAATGACCAGAACTTACCTTTTGCAGAAATTGCAGTGCCGAAAATGCCTAGCGACCATTTTTTTCGTGAGGGTAATATTTTTATTAATAAGCATCACCGTTACTCGGCGATGCCGGCCCATACTCATGAATTTGTTGAATTCAATTACATGTACTCCGGCAGCTGTGTTCAATATATCAATGACCAGCCGATTTATTTGCAGGAGGGAGAAATTTTGTTGATTGATAAAGATATCATTCAGCGGATTGACCCTCTGGCCGAAGATGATATTCTGATCAATATCTTATTAAAGGATGATTCGATTACGACAGAGATTGTCGTCAATATGGTGAAAGCTAACAGTTTAGTGAATGAATTTTTGCTGACGGCCTCAAATGAGCTATCCTCCCACAACAATTTTATTCATTTTAAAAGCGGCTCAAATGAAGAAGTCAAAGAGACATTATTTAAGATGATTACAGAATATTTTGAAAAAAAGAATTATTATATGCGCTCGCTAAATCTTTTATTGTCACTGCTCTTTATTCAATTAACTAGAGAACTAGAAGCGGAAAATCTGGAAAATTATCAGGCGGAAACCAATATTTTGGATGTTCTCCGCTATATTGACAGTCACTATCGCAACTTGAATCTTCAGGAGCTAGCGGAGGTTTTTGGCTACAATAAAAATTATCTGAGCAATAAATTAAAGAAGGAAACTGGCCGTAGCTTCCAAGAATTAATCAATACTCTGCGCTATCAAGCAGCCATTGAGATGATTGAAGAGACTGACCAAAGCTTTGAAGAAATTGCCTATCAGCTAGGTTTTGAAACCTTGCCTTCACTTTATAAATTATTCGCCAAATACACGGATAAAACACCTAAAGAATTTCGTAAACACTAAAAATATTTTGAACCTGTGACCTTAGCTTTATAGTTGAAATACTATTCAAACAACAAATTATCTGTTTAATTATGCTTTCAAAATAAGTGAAAACTCTTTTTGAAAGGACCATTATATTTTCTGAAGCAAAAATTCAGAGATGGTAATTTTGTTTGATAGTCTTTTATCTTTGCGCTCTTGTTACAGGTTTTTTTGTTGTCATCTGTGATTTGGATAAAAACGTCTGGGTTTTTGCAATAGTTGAAAATTGTAAATCCGCTTACAATGACATCAGATAAAAGAAAAGGATGTGCAGGATATGAAACAAAATGCAAAAGGGGATTTGGTTAAAGAATATACCCCATTGGCGACAGCTGCAGGAATTGGCTCCATGTTAGGGTCCGGCTGTATTGTCGGCTTGTCAGCTACAATTACTGTTTGGCAGGCGGGATTGGGTTTATCAACAGGACAGGTGGGGATTATCTCAGGTGCTCTAACATTTGCAATCGCTTTCGGTTCATTGTTTGCTGGTCAGATTACTAAAATTTTTGGATTGATTCGAGCATTTAACTGGTTGAACTTATTTTATGCTATTGGAACACTTATCTGTATTCTAGCGAATGATTTTTCCTTTTTATTAATTGGAGTCATTATCATGGGCTTTTCATCTGGTGCCGATTTGCCAATTAGTTTAACAGTCGTTTCCCACGACGCTCCAGATGAGACCACCTCTGCAAAGCTGGTCTCATCAACGCAAATTTTTTGGCAGGTAGGGGTCTTCATCTCTTATATTTGTTCTTTCTTACTGTCAGGTATTCAAGGCGTTTTAGGCGCTCGAATTGTCTTTGGTATTTTATTTATTTTTGCAGTAGTGACTTGGCTATGGCGCTTAACTTCTAAAACATTCCGCGCCTTTCATGAAGCGGGAACTATCCGCCAAGCAGAATTAAAAGCTCAAACAAGTGGCCAAGCAGAAGTCTCCTTTAAAACGGTTTTATTTGGCTCTCAAATGAAAAAATATTTCAGCTTCTTCATGGCCATCATTGTCTTTTATGTTTGCTGGAATTTATTGGCGAATACTTGGGGACAATTCCAAACCTACGCGTTAACCAATGCTGGGGCAACTCAAACACAAGCAACCGGTCTAGGAATCGTATTAAATGTAGTTTCCTTGTTAACGACCATCGCCTTTACCTCAGTAGCAGGCGGCAAATATCGCAATAAAGCCTTCTTCGTAGGAGCTTTTGTCCAAATTGCAGCAATGTTAGGCATGGCCTTAATTGGTGGCGGCGCAGGGTTTATTGCTTTGGCAATCACCATTGGTTTTTATAATTTTGGAAATCCGCTGGCCGGAGAAGCAATTTATAAAGTTTGGACGCAGGAATCTTTTCCAGCTGAAACCCGGGCTTCACTGCAGGGCTTTATCAACGGTTTTTCAAGAATGTGCTGTGGCTTGTTTGCCTTTGTGACACCTTATCTCGTTGCTCCTGGAATGATTCAACAATCCATGTACGGCTTTGCAGGAATTGTGGCAATTGCAGCAGTAGCTGGCATTGTCATGATGCGTCTGCAAAAGAAATACAATGTAGGTAGTTCCCAAGAAGAAACTGCAATAACTGCAGAAAACCATTAAAAGGAGAATCAATTATGGCTTTTACTTTTCAAATTAATCCAGATGTAACTTGGCTGCATGATGAAAAATTACTGCAAAGGGCTGAGGAAAATTTACCCGAACTAAAAAAACACCAGATTCAGTTTAAAGATATTGTTGAAATGCAATTTGACGGCAAGGGTATTGATGGTGTTGATATGATTTCCTCACCGAAAAAAATTAAGCAATTGGCAGAGTATGCTTTGGCGAAAGGTGAAAGCTTAATTTTAGACTTAGGCGACCACTATGTGGGGACCTTTCAAATAGATATCACTTCTGTCGGTTCACCGATGGATGCCCCTTTATATTTGAAACTAAAATTTGCAGAGGTGCCAGCAGAAATTGCTGCCGATTCTGCTGATTACCAAGGCTGGCTATCCCGTTCTTGGATCCAAGAGGAATTTGTCCATCTGGACGTCTTACCAGCAACTTTATCTTTACCACGCCGTTATAGCTGTCGGTATGTTGAATTATCTGTAATCGATACTTCACCAAAATGGCAAGCTAGTTTTTCAAATCCAGTTTTTATTGCAGAAAGCAGTATTGATTTAAAACATTTGCCAACTAAAGAGCTGGCGGACAAAGAACTACAAAAAATTTATGATGTGTCAGTAAAGACTTTAGCTGACTGCATGCAGACGGTTTTTGAAGATGGTCCTAAGCGGGATCGCCGTCTGTGGATTGGCGATTTACGATTGCAGGCACTGGCCAATTATGCCACCTTTGATGATTTAGCCTTAAGCAAACGCTGTTTGTATTTATTTGCAGGCATGACTACAACGGAAGGCAAAATTCCTGCTAATGTCTTTACTGCGCCAGCTTTAATTCCAGATGATACTTTTTTATTTGATTATAGCTTATTTTTTGCGACAATCTTGCATGATTATGTGCTTCACTCAAATGATCAAGTAGTTTTAAAAGAACTATATCCAACTGCTAAAAAAGCTGTTGACTTGGCATTACAGCAAGTAGACCAAGAAGGTCGCCTAGTTCTCTCTGAAGAGTGGCCAGTATTTGTCGATTGGTCCAATGAGTTTTTAAAGGATTCAGCGGGACAGGGGATTTTAATTTATGCGCTGAAACGCTTTTTAGTTCTAGCAGAAATGGTGGGAGAGCCAGAGGTGGCCGCTTATCAAAGCCAGCTATCGCAATTAGTTAATTTCAGCCAGACTCATTTATTTAACCCACAAGAACAACTCTTTTTAGTTGAATCAAATGGCGAGTACAATATTGCCAGCCAAGTTTGGTTAGTTTTGGCAGAAGTGTTTGAAACAGAGCAAAATCAACAAATTTTAAAACGGATGCAGCAAAAATTATTTCCAATCACAGGAATTGCTACACCTTACATGTATCATCATGTGGTAGAGGCTTTGTTTGTGGCCGGTTTAGACCATGATGCCGTTAAGTTAATGAAAGAATATTGGGGCAAAATGATTGAGATGGGGGCCGATACTTTCTGGGAGGCCTTTAAGCCTGAGGACCCAAGCTTTTCACCTTACGGGAGTCCGATTATCAGCAGTTTTTGTCACGCATGGAGCTGTACACCGGCATATTTGATTGAGAAATTTTTAGCTTAGTGAAGGAGTTAGTCCAATGGAAAATCTTGCAGCTCAACCCAAAATTTCTAAATGGCGCCAAAGAATTGGCTACGGTGTGTCAGATTTGGCCTGCAATTTAATTTGGCAGATGATTTCTTTATATCTTTTATATTTTTACACAGATATTATGCAGTTAAATGCCGCAGCGGTTAGTCTGATGTTTGTGTTCACCAGAATTTTTGATGGGGTGACCGATTTACTAGTCGGTTACCTAATTGATCATACGACTACCCGGTGGGGCAAGTCCCGGCCATATTTTCTCTTTGGAGCAATTCCTTTTGCAGTTTTTGCCTATCTTTGTTTCAGTGTTCCGGAAATTTCCGGTAACGGTAAGCTGATTTATGCTTACTTTACGTATTTCGGCCTTTCACTTTCTTATACTTTAGTCAATGTACCAATGGCTTCGGTGTTACCCAGCTTAACAAATGACACCAAAGAGCGGACGGCTTTATCGACTTCGAGAAAGTTTTTCGGATTTTTAGGTGCGACGATAGTCAGTGCATCTGCTCTGCGATTAGTTCAAGTTTTTGGTCAAGGTAATCAAATTTTGGGTTTTAGAATTTTAATGGCCGTTTTTGGTGTGGCAAGTTGTCTGTTGTTCTTCTTTACTTTTTTTAATATTCGAGAAATTCCAACACCGCATATAAAAGTCAAACTACAAGATGTTTTTCATTCTTTAGCCCAAAATAAGCCATGGAAAATTTTTGCTCTCAACATTTTATTTATGTGGACGGGTTATTTTCTGCAAACTAGCGCGTTAGTCTACTATTATACAGTGGTTGTCGGCAGTACAGCATTATCGGTCACAGTGGCAACAATCATGTCAGTGATTCCGATGGTGGCAAACTTTTTTGTGCCTTTTCTTGCGGGACGTTTAGGTAAGCGAAATCTGTATCTGCTGGCCGCGGGTGTTCAAGGTTTAGGTATTGTCCTGATTTTATTGGGGCAAGCCAACCATACAATCATCATCGCTGGTGCAGCAATTTCTGCAGTAGGCTACGGGCTTAAAGAGAGTATTTACTTTTCGATGCAAGCAGATCCGGTTGATTACAGTCAGTGGAAAACAGGAATCAATGTTGCTGGATCGCTTTCGGCAATTAATGGTTTTCTAGGCAAGGTAGCTCAAGCGCTGTCTGGAGGCTTAGCAGGTGCGCTTTTAGCCTGGGGCAATTATCAGCCGGATGCAACGGCGCAAAGTAGCCAAGCCATTTTCGCTATTCAAGCGATGTATGGCTATCTGCCATTATTGTTGATTATCTGCTCGATGATAACTATGAGCTTTTACGATTTAGATAAACAATTTCCTTTAATCAAAGCTGAATTGTCAGCAAATCAAAATTAGTCTGAAGGCCTTCTCTGTAAAATACGTCAATCAGTTTGCAGAGAAGGATTTTTGTAGTACAGACTTATGCTTTATGGTAAACTATCCTTCGAGGTGAAAATGGTGAGCAAAAAAAATAAAGATATCGAAATCCGTGTGGAAGCCAGTGAGAAAACAGTTAATGGCAGCCAAGTGACAGTCAATCAATTATTTATTGGAAAAAAACAAATTGGTGAAGTTATCGAAAAAGGTCCGAAGAATTTCGATTATGAGATGAGCGGTGGTTTTAAAGGCTCAGTCAAGACTTTTGACGAAGCGGTTGAATTAATTATTCGCCAATGGAATTTGCAAGAGTAAGATAACAAAAAAAAGTTTGGAAAAAGACTTGTCAAACCCTGAGAAATTATGTATTATATCTAAGTCAGGTTTTTTACTAGCTGACCTGAGAGCTGAGAAAATTTCAGCTAATAGCTTGGAGGAGTAGCGAAGTGGCTAAACGCGACGGACTGTAAATCCGTTCCTTAGGGTTCAGTGGTTCGAATCCACTCTCCTCCACCATTGGGGTATAGCCAAGCGGTAAGGCAAGGGACTTTGACTCCCTCATGCGTTGGTTCGAATCCAGCTACCCCAGTAAAATAACAAATTGCTCGTCAAGCCGCTGCTTGACGAGTTTTTTATTTCAAATAGAAATTCTAAAGTGCTCCTCCTTGCAGTTTTTTTTGACTTAGGTAAAATAATATTGAAGACAAAATTTCAAGGAGGAAAACAAATGGCCTTAAAAGCAAGAATTCAAGAAGCGGCTGAAAAAGTTTACGATATCATTAAAGATGATAAATATGATGTCGAAATGAGATTAACCACCAAAGGTAAAGGCGTTAAAGTAAAAACCAATCGCAATACTCAACACAATAAAAAATGGGGCGCCAAAATTCACTAAGCATGACTAAGTTATTGCTTGAAGTTGGGACTTCAAAAAAATTCTGGACCAGAGGGAATTTCCTTTGGGCCAGAATTTTTTTATCTTTCAACTTCTAAACCGAGAACCGTCAGATGACCATTACCGACTAGTTTGATCACTAGGCGGGCTAGGTGATTGGCGGGCATCTCAGTGTCGCTGGTGAGCCACCAGTGGAGTGTGCCGACAAAAATGGAAGTCATATATTCCACCACAAAATCAATCGGCACTTCAATATCATTTTCAGTGATTCGCAGCTTTTTGAAGACATCGTCGTATTTTTCATAAAGAATGTCAGCTAGTTTTTGCCGCAGTAATTCATTGGAGGAGCCATCCATTATTAATAGGAAGAAAGTTCTATTTTTATGGATTTCTTTGTAGATATTAGTCAGTAAAATTTCGATTGTTTTGACTTTGATGCGATTGCCTTGGACCAGCTCAGATGGATCAAGAATATCTGAAAAAGCTTTGACAGCAAAACCAAAAATATGATCGTATAAATCCTGTTTGTCTTTAAAATGAGCATAAAAGGTTGCCCGATTAATCATCGCTTCATCGGCGATATCTTGAATGGTTAAATTATCGTAGCCTTTTTCACTAACGAGTTTGATAAAAGCTTCAATAATCATTTTGTGGGTTCGCTTGACCCGCAAATCTGTTTTCTTCGCCATAAAAAAACCTCTTTTTTTCCAACAAAATAAAAACATTTGTCGTTTATCTCACAAAATGCAGAATATTGCTTGTTGAAAATTAATTAAAATCTTTCTAAAATAGATACATATAGTATATCAAACAGTTTGTAAGATAATCAACAAAGTGTCGTAAAATTAATATTTGTTAATTATCTCACTTGAGACAGGTTTTACTAGGCTGATAGAGCCAAGGAGATGAAAAATATGACAATTAGAGCAGGAATTGACGTTGGTTCCACCACGGTAAAATTGGTTATTTTGACCGAGGAAAATGAAACAATCTTTGCAAAATACGAACGCCATTACTCTGATGTTAAGCAAGCCACGATTAAAGTTTTAAAAGAAGCACAGGAAATTTTAAATAATCAAGAATTGACCATGACCATTACAGGCTCCGGCGGAATGGGCTTGGCAGAAGTTTTAGAGATTCCCTTTGTCCAAGAAGTGATTGCTTGTACGAAAACTGTCGAAGAAATTATTCCGCAAACCGATGTTGCCATCGAGCTTGGCGGCGAAGACGCCAAGATTACTTTTTTTCAAGGCGCTTTAGAACAGCGGATGAATGGTTCTTGTGCCGGAGGAACCGGAGCTTTCATTGATCAGATGGCCGTTCTTTTAAAAACGGACGCCAATGGAGTCAATGAATTGGCGAAAAATTATACAACTATTTATCCGATTGCATCCCGCTGCGGCGTTTTTGCGAAAACGGATGTACAGCCTTTGATTAATGAAGGGGCGGCTAAAGAGGATATTGCTGCGAGTATTTTTCAAGCAGTGGTCAACCAAACAATTGCCGGCTTAGCAGCGGGGCGGAAAATTACCGGAAAAATTGCTTTTCTCGGTGGACCGTTATTCTTTATGTCTGAGCTGCGGCGGCGTTTTATTGAAACTCTAGATATAGCAGATGAAGATGTGATTTTTCCAGAAAATCCCCAGCTGTTTGTGGCGATGGGAGCCGCTCTTTATTCTGAAGGCAATCAGGCAACCTCTTTAGAAAAATTACTGGATTCTTTGGAAAACGGCAATCAAGAACAATTGGCACCAACGGATACCTTAGAGCCGCTTTTTAAAAACGAAGAGGAGTTGGCGTTGTTTAGAAAACGCCACAATCAAGCCCAAGCGAGTCAAAAAGAGTTAGCTCAACATTCTGGCGTGGCCTTCTTAGGGATTGATGCCGGTTCAACGACGACAAAAGTTACCTTGATTGATGAAGAAGGTAATTTGTTGTTCAGCCATTACGGCAACAACCAAGGACAGCCATTAGAAACGACGATGGCAGTTTTAAAAGATTTATACAGTCAAATGCCGGCTGATGTTTTCATTGGAAAAGCGGCTGTGACTGGCTATGGCGAGCAATTAATAAAAAATGCTCTGAAAATTGATATTGGTGAAGTCGAAACGATGGCCCATTATAAAGCGGCCAATCATTTCCAACCGGGTGTTGATTTTATTTTGGATATCGGCGGTCAAGATATGAAGGCGATGACCATTAAGGATGGCGTCTTGTCGTCAATCCAATTGAACGAAGCCTGTTCATCTGGGTGCGGCTCGTTTATTGAAACCTTTGCTAAGTCTTTAAATTTTGACGTGAAGGACTTTGCTTTAGAAGCCTTGAAATCAAAAACCCCAGTGGATTTAGGTTCCCGCTGTACTGTATTTATGAATTCAAAGGTTAAGCAAGTGCAAAAAGAAGGTGCGACTGTGGGCGATATTTCAGCAGGACTTTCTTATTCGGTTATTAAAAATGCGATTTATAAAGTTATTAAAATTCGCCGCCCAGAAGAGCTTGGGGAAAAAATTGTCTGTCAAGGCGGGACTTTTTATAATGAAGCTGTTTTGCGGGCCTTTGAAATGATCAGCGGCCGCCAAGTTGTCCGGCCGTCGATTGCCGGCTTGATGGGAGCTTATGGAGCAGCTTTAATAGCTTTAGAAGATTATGAAATCGGCGAAGAAACCACAACGTTAGCTGCCGATGAATTAGATGCTTTTACAGCGGATAAAGAATTCACCCATTGCGGACTTTGCGAAAATAATTGTATGATGACAGTCACCGTTTTTTCAGATGGTCGCCGATTTGTCACTGGTAACCGTTGTGAGCGGGGCGCCCGCATTAAGGTCAAAAAAGAAGATCGTAAAGTTAATTTAGTTGATTATAAATATAAACGTCTGTTTAAATACCGTGCCTTGAGAAAAGATAAAGCCACCAGAGGCATCGTTGGGATTCCCCGGGTATTAAATATGTATGAAAACTATCCGTTATGGCATACAATTTTCACTGATTTAGGCTTTAGAGTGCAGCTGTCACCCCGATCAAACAAAGAATTATATGAACAAGGGATGGAAACCATTCCTAGTGATACTGCCTGCTACCCAGCCAAAATTACCCATGGTCACATTCAAGCGCTAATTGATGACCAAGTGCCGTTAATTTTTTATCCTGGTGTCGTTTTTGAAAGAAAAGAAGATGCCAAAGCGGACAATAATTTTAATTGTCCAATCGTTCAAAGCTATCCAGATGTAATTAAAAATAATGTCGATGATATTCGTGACGGCAAAGTCGATTACCGCAATCCTTATTTAAATTTAGGCAATGAGGAGTCGGTGATTAAAGTAATGAGCGAAGCCTTTGCGGACTTAGGCATTTCAGAAGAAGAGATGGCTGCCGCAGTTCATCACGGTTATGAAGAGCTGGAAAACTTTAAGGAAGATATTCGGCAAAAGGGCGAAGATACTCTAATGATGCTCAACATGAAAAATGAAAAAGGTATCGTGCTGTCAGGCCGACCTTATCATTTAGATCCGGAAATCAATCATGGCATCGCTGAAGTGATTACCCAAGAAGGCTTCCATGTCTTAACAGAAGATAGTATTTCTCATCTTGCTAATGTCGGCAACTTACGGGTTGTCAATCAATGGGTCTACCATTCCCGTTTATATGCAGCCGCTCGGGTTGTAGCCAAATCAAAAAATTTGGAATTAGTTCAATTAAATTCCTTTGGTTGTGGCTTAGATGCCGTTACAACTGATCAGGTCGAAGAAATTATGGATCAATACGGAAAAATTTACACCGTCTTGAAAATTGATGAAGGTTCTAATCTCGGTGCGATTCGCATTCGACTGCGTTCCTTAAAAGCAGCCGTCGGTGAACGCAGTAAGATGCATTTTGAACCGATGAAACGCTATGAAGAGCCAGAAAAAATTATCTTCACGAAAGAGATGAAGAAAAATCACACGTTATTGATGCCGATGCTCAGCCCAATTCACCAAGAGGGCTTAGTTGATTTAGCCCTGCAGGCCTCAGGCTATGATGTTGTCTGCCTGCCTTCAGAGGACAATGAAGCGATTAATGTCGGCTTGAAATATGTAAATAACGATGCCTGCTACCCGGCAATTATTTCCATTGGACAACTTGTGGAAGCTTTGCAAAGCGGTGAGTATGATTTAGAAAATGTCTCGGTGATGATGACGCAAACCGGTGGCGGCTGTCGGGCGACCAACTACATTCCGCTGTTACGGAAAGCCTTAAACGATGCTGGCTTTGAGCAGGTGCCAGTCGTGTCAATCTCGATGGGAAATAAAGGTGTCGAAAGCAATCCTGGTTTCAAATTTACTTTACCGATGATTAAACGAGTCGTTGTCGCCTTCTTATATGGTGATTTGTTTGAACGCTTAGTTTATCGCACCCGACCTTATGAGTTAGAAAAAGGTATGATTGATCAAAAGCACAAAGATTGGCTGGCTAAGGTTGCTAAGAATGTTAAAAACGGTTCCCTTACACAGTTCAATATGAACATGAAAAAAATCATTCAAGATTTTGATACCGTACCGTTATTGGATGTTGTGAAGCCGAAAGTCGGTGTTGTCGGAGAAATCTTAGTAAAATATTCACCAACCGCAAATAACGATATCGTGCGTCTTTTGGAAAGTGAAGGGGCCGAAGCCGTCGTGCCGGATATTGTGGGCTTTATGAATTATTCGTTATACAACCAAATTTGGAAGTACGACAATATGGGCATGTCCAAACAAAGTAAAATGTTAGCGCAATTTGCGATTCGGGTTATTGAGATGGTGGAAAAACCGATGGACAAAGCGTTGCGGAAATCCAAACGCTTTGACGGAATTCATTCCATTTACGATATGGCCGAGGAAGCCGGTAAAATTTTATCCATCGGTAATCACACCGGTGAAGGTTGGTTCTTAACTGGTGAGATGATTGAATTATTAAAAGACGATGTCGATAATATCGTCTGCATGCAGCCATTCGGGTGTCTGCCTAATCACGTTGTCGGCAAAGGCGTCATTAAAGAATTGCGCCGCCAATATCCACGAGCTAATATTGCAGCGATTGATTACGATCCAGGGGTGTCAATTGTCAATCAATTAAATCGGATTCGCTTAATGATGGCAACAGCGGAAAAAATGTTAGCATCAAAAGCTGCTGTTCAGTAAAAAAGAGTTTAAGTTAAACAAATTACAAAAAGACTTTAAGTTAAACGACTTACTAAATGAAATGAAGTTGAACCAGACATCAAAAAGTGGAACAGCTGAAAGGCAGCCACTTTATGAAAGCTGCTGCAGGTGTCCCAACTGGTCCAAATATTTCGAAAAGTAAGGGCAGTTTGCTTAAAGTCTTTTTCTAATTGTCTTTTTTTCAAGAAAATTTGTAGTTTAGGTATATACCAGTTATAATATATTCAAATATACTGCTCAGCAGGGCTAGAGAATGCCTGAAAAGTCTGAGTATTGGAGGAATTTAAGATGGCTGGCAACTTACCAGTATATATTCAAATACACGATCAAATAAAAAAAGAAATCGAAAGCGGCCACTGGAAAGTCGGCGACCGTTTGCCTTCAGAACGAGAGCTTTCTGTCACCTTTGGCGTGAGTCGCATGACTTTAAGGCAGGCGATTCAAACGTTGGCAGATGAAGGGATTTTAGAACGGAAAATCGGCTCCGGAACATATGTCGCCCGTGAAAAAGTGCAAGAAAAAATGACGGGCACCACCAGTTTCACTGAGATTATGCGCTCGCAAAATCGTGAACCTTCCAGTCGGACTGTTTCTTATTTTAAGACAACTCCAAGTTCCAGTGAAATGAAACATTTAGACTTGAAGGAACAAGATGCAATTATCCGCATGGAACGGGTGCGTTATGCCGATGGCGTTCCGATTTGTTTTGAGGTGGCGGGAATTCCCCTCGATTTAGTGACGAATTTTAGCCGAGATGAAGTGACCAATTCTTTTTATAATACGTTAGAGGGTAAAGGCGGCTACAAAATTAACGGCGCCAATCAAACGATTTCGGCCCATCTAGCTTCTGAAAAAATTGCGGATTATTTGGAGATTAAAAAAGGCGATGCCATTTTACGCCTGCGACAAGTTTCTTTTTTAGAAGATGGCCGACCTTTTGAATATGTCCGCAGTCAATATGTGGGTAGCCGGTTTGAATTTTATTTAGAAAAATAAAAACTAGAAAAGGTTCCTCCCTGGCGATGTTCTTAGGAAATCTTCAAGGAGGACTTTTCTATTTTTTTATTGGACTAAAGTTTCTACATAACGGCTCGTTCCCAGCGCAAAGCTGACTTGCCCGCTAAGCAAGTCGACCACTTGTTCTTGGAAGACCTCTTTTTCCACCTCGTCCACCATGCAGACAACTTGAACCCGCTCAGTGAATAAAGTATCTGACACATAAATTCCTTGGGTTTCAAGAAAATTTTGTAATTTTCCTAATATTGGGTATTCAATGTTGACAAAAATTTCCTGTTGCAACCGCCCTTGCACAATGCCAATTTCCTTTAAGGCAGCGGAGACTGACCCGGCATAAGCCCGGATTAGACCACCGGCCCCAAGCTTGGTGCCACCAAAATAGCGGGTGACCACTGCGACAACGTTGATCAGCTGATTTTTTTTCAAGACCTCCAGCATCGGAACACCGGCAGTACCACTGGGCTCGCCATCGTCAGAGCTCCGCTGAATCTCACTTTGCTCACCGATAACAAATGCTGAGCAGTTGTGATTGGCCTTCCAATGCTCTTTTTTTATTTGGAGGATAAATTCTTTAGCTTCCTCCTCGGAGGTGACGCGTTTTAGTCCGCAAAGAAAACGCGATTTTTTGACCTCTGTTTCCACCACACCATCGGCTTTGATTGTTAAATAATTCGCTAGCATTTTTTTCCTCTTCTTCAAAATGATGTTTGTTACTGATAGTATAACAAAAACCTACCACGGATGAACAATTGATGATTGAAATTATCACAAAAAATCGGCATAATAAAAGAAAAAGCGGGTGATTGGATGAAGCAGCGTACACGGAAATACGATGGTTTGACCCATTATTTAAAAAGTAATAACGGCTCTCAGGTGACGTTGACCTTCACACAGTTTGACGAACTGCTTTTTCCTTACAGCGGCTTGCCGCAAACTGCCCAAAAGGATAAGGATTGGTGGGCCAACGACTATCTTCATCCGGAAAAAGGCGCATACGGCTGGCTAAATGCTGGCTATGAAGTGGTGGTGGTCAATTTGGCTAAAGAGTTCATTGTTTTTAACAAATTGGTAAAATCCAGCTCACTTTTAGGATAACAGACAGAAAGCGTTGACAACTCGTTTTGAACTTGTATAATTAATACTATCAAGCAGAGAAAGAAGAGGATTTTATTATGGCAAAAAAAACAATCATGCTAGTTTGTTCAGCAGGAATGAGCACTAGTTTATTAGTAACTAAAATGCAAAAAGCAGCAGAAGCGCAAGGCGTAGATGCAGATATCTTTGCGGTATCAGCTTCTGAAGCAGATTCTTCATTGGAACAAAAAGATGTTAATGTTTTACTTTTAGGCCCACAAGTTCGTTTTATGAAGGGTGACTTCGAAAAACGTTTGGCACCAAAAGGTATTCCATTAGAAGTAATCAACATGTCTGATTACGGTATGATGAACGGTGAAAAAGTTTTACAACAAGCCTTAACTTTAATTGAAAAATAATTTGTGATTGATTGAGCTGGGTCAGATTAATGGCCCGGCTTTTTTGTTTGGGAGGAAAATAATGGGATGGTTTGATTGGTTAGAAAATAGTTTAGTGATGTTTGCGGCTTTGCTGCTAGTAATAGGCTTAATTATCCGAACAAGAAAAGTTTCGTGGAGCAAATCAGAAAAATTTTTATTGCTCTTAACTGTTGGCTTTTTCTGCCTCGATACATTGTGGTGGTGGCAGGGCTGGCATTTTTTCTGGAGTGATTTCGATTTTCAGATTGGCCAAGACATCTTTAAGCTGACCATCTTTTTTATCGGCTGGCTGATTAGTTATTTCAGCCTACTAATAAAACGCTTGAACCGTTTAAAAAAATAAAAAAGCGGCTGCTAAAAATATTAGGCCGCTTAAGTAAAACTAATTTTTCTGGTAATCGTCCAACTGACGAAGAAATGACATTAGTCTTAAAAATTCATTCAACTAGTTGAACTATCTGTAACGTTGATTTTTCTTACATTGTGGTGGTATCTCTGACTTCAGCAGTGCGAGAGATTAGCGGGAAGAAGCGTAAAGAATAAATGGCACAAATTCCGACTACCACATAAATAATTTTTGCTAGGATTGTTTCTGGTCCACCAGCGATGGCTGCAACTAAGTCAAATTCAAACAAGCCTACTAATAACCAGTTTAAGCCACCAACAATCAATAACCCCAAAGCGATAAAATCTAATGTTTTCATTGTTATTTCCTCCTTCATTTAAGATAGCTTCATGCTAACGGCTTTCTCTAAGACTGACAATTAATCGGCCTAAATGTTTTTTTATGAGGCCTCTTTCCTGAAGTAAAACTTCTTCAATTTTTAAGATTTCATATTGACTCCGCTACTAGTCGAAAGAAATCTTTTTCCTAATTTTCCCGATGATTAAAGAGTTTCCTGTTGATTTTTGCAGATTACTTGCAGGTGTAAGAAACTTTTAATTATAAAAAACGACCATAATCCTTCTAGATTTCAAGCGCCTTAGAAATATTTGGAGGTTGCAATGTTTTTGTAATCTTATGAAAGCCTCTTTTACGTAAATGAAATCAAAAATATTTTGCGCAATTTATAGCGGGGGTATTTATATGAGTGAGTTTTATGGTCGTCGGGAGCTGCGACGAAAAGCGTTAAGCAAAAAATCCAATTTGAATATTTCGGCAAGCATGAAAATTAGCCAGTCGACGGTAGTATGTCAGCGCTGTGGGAGCTCTTTTTCAAAAGAAGCAGTTCGTTTACCTAATGGCCATTTTTATTGCCCAAATTGTATTCATTTGGGGCGGGTTAGTTCCAACTTGGCTCTAGTCCATCAAAAAGAACCACTTCGCACACCGCAAGCTCTTAAATTACAATGGACGGGAACGCTAGCGCCACAGCAAATTAGCGGCTCTCAACAGGTTTTAAAAGCAATGAAGCAAAAACGCAATTTATTATTGTGGGCGGTGACGGGTTCAGGAAAAACAGAAATGCTTTTTAAAGGTTTAAAGGCCGCTTTGAAAAGTGGCGAACGGGTTGCAATTGCTTCTCCCAGAATTGATGTCTGTCGGGAATTGTACCCTCGGTTGCAGGCTGTTTTTCCAGATATTGATATTTTACTTTTGTACGGTAACTCAGAGGAAACCTATCGGTATAGTCTGTTGACAATTTGCACAACCCACCAGCTGTTGCGTTTTTATCAGGCGTTCGATGTCTTAATCATCGATGAAATTGATGCCTTTCCCTTTGCAGATAATCCTCAGTTGGCATATGGAGTAGCCCAAAGCCGCTTACCAAAGAGCAGTTTAATTTATCTGACTGCTACGCCCTCAACCAAACTACTACGACAAATCAAAGACGACTTTACGATTGAAAAAATTCCGGCCCGCTATCATCGCAGGCCGCTGCCAGTCCCAAAATTATTATGGTGGAATAATTGGTGGCAGCGCTGTGCTTCTGGAAAAAGACTAAAAAAACTGATTCAACTCTTAAAGCGATTATTGGCTCAAAATCGTGTTCTGCTATTTTGTCCCAGCATTTCTTTGATGGAAATGTTAGCTGAACATTTAAAGAAAAAATTTTCTGAGTTGCCAATAGCCGCTGTTCATGGCAATCATCCAAGACGGGAAGAAATTGTCACAGAAATGCGGGAAAATAAATACCAACTGCTTTTGACGACTACCATTTTAGAGCGGGGAGTCACCTTTGAAAAGCTCTCAGTAATTGTTTTAGGAGCGAACCATCGCGTTTTTAATCAAGCAGCATTGATCCAAATTGCAGGTCGGGTTGACCGCAAAGGGCCGCCAAGTCATGGGGAAGTCATTTTTATTTATGATCAGATGACCACAGCCATGCGTCAAGCGCTCAGGGAAATTAAGGCAATGAATCAGGCTGGCATAAAGGCGGGATTAGTCGATGAAGTGTAGCTATTGCAATCATGAAATCATTCGCAATCTAAGTCTTGGGGAATTACTGTTGCCGCAAAAAATGAAAGAATGGGAGCTCTGTCAAGCTTGCCATCAGAAATTTACTTTTCAAGGGCAGGTTTCAAACTGTTCCGGCTGTCAAAAGCCGATGATTAAGCCAGGACTTTGTAGTGATTGCCAATTTTGGCGGTCCTATTATCCAAAGCTAGAATTTCAGCAGGAAAGTTTATTTGTCTATGATGCAGCCTTCAGTGAATGGCTGAAGGAATATAAAATTTTGGGGAATTATCAGCTGCGTCACACCTTCACTAAAGAAGTCAAAGGACATTTAAAAAAATATCGCAAAGAAAAATTTTTGATTTGTCCGTTGCCTCTATCTAAGAAAAGGTATCGAGAGCGGGGCTTTAATCAGGTCAGCAGCCTTTTAACTGCCGCTGCGATTCCGATAACTGAATTATTAAAGCGGCGGGAGACAGCGCCGCAAGCGTTGAAAAATCGCCAAGAGCGTTTGGCGATGCCGCAGCCTTTTAAATTAAAGGCTGCTCCAGAAAAAATTACGGGAAAAAAAATTTTATTAGTCGATGATGTCTATACAACTGGCCGGACGATGTACTATGCCGCTGTTCTTTTACAGTCGGCTGGAGCTCGGCAAATTCTCGGTTTTTCTCTGGCAAGATGATTAAAAATGATAGCGATTTATTTTGCAAAAGAATTAGACAAAAGTTATAATAGAATTAAGAAGAGGAGCGTGAGTGGTCCACGCTTTTCTTTATTGGTAGACGAAAGGGGAAATTGTTATGTTCAAATACAATGTCCGTGGAGAAAATATCGAAGTTACTCAAGCTATTCGCGATTATGTTGAAAAAAAGGTAGGAAAATTGGAAAGATACTTTACTGACGTTCCAGATGCTACCGCTCACGTAAACTTGAAGGTGTATACTGAAAAGACAGCGAAGGTCGAAGTAACAATTCCACTTCCGTATCTAGTTCTTCGAGCAGAGGAAACTTCGCCAGATTTATACGCAAGTATTGATTTGGTTGTCGATAAATTGGAGCGGCAAATTCGCAAATTTAAGACTAAAATCAATCGTAAATCCCGCGAAACTGCTGTCAACACAGCGGATGCTGCTGTTTTATTTAACGAAGAATCTGGTGAGGAAGAAACAAGCTCTGAATTAGATATCGTTCGTACAAAACGCCTATCATTGAAACCAATGGATAGTGAAGAAGCGGTTTTACAAATGAATATGCTAGGACATAATTTCTTTATCTTTGAAGACGCAGAAACAAACGGCACCAGCATTGTTTACCGTCGTAAAGATGGAAAATATGGCTTAATTGAAACAAACTAAGCGTGACTTAAAAATTTTCGGAGCCGGACAAGTTTACTTGTCCGGCTCTTTTGATTTTTAAAAAAAGTAGATGAAGCATTAATAGATTTATCAAGTCCTCATTTTAGTCATCCAAGTCCAGCATTAAAACTTTTTTCGGTATCAAAAAAATCTGACAGCTCATAAACTGAGTGTCAGATTTCGAGGTTTAATTGAGTAAAACTGAATTTTTTTCTGTTTAACTACTGCATTGGCGCGATTTTAACTATTTTTCTAGTTCTTCTAATTCAATGCTTAAGTTTTCCCACTCCTCTAAGGTGGCTTCCTGCTCTGCTGATAAGGATTCCAAGTCTTGATTCAAACTCATCAGCTGACTGTGGTCATCAGCATATTTGGGGTCATTCATCTCAGCCTGTAATTTGGCAATGCTAGCATCCAGCTGCGCCAAATCTTCTTCAGCCTGTTGGATTTTCCGTTTTAAATTCCGCAGTAATTTTTGCTGTTCTTTGTCTAAGAAGAATTGGTTTTTTACATCTGGTTCGCTGACTGTCAACTTCTCAGAATTTTCCGCTGCCGCCAGTGCCGCCAATTCCTCCTCTTCTTTTTTCTTTTCTAAATAGTAATCATAATCGCCTAGATAGACTTTGCTGCCGGTTTCAGAGAGCTCAATTACTTTAGTGGCGATGCGATTGATAAAATAGCGGTCATGGGAAACGAAAAACAACGTACCTTCATAATCAATTAAAGAATTTTCTAAAACTTCCTTGTTGTCGATATCTAAATGGTTGGTGGGCTCATCGAGAATCAAAAAGTTTTCTTTATCCATCGAAAGTTTTGCCAGAGCGACCCGCGCTTTTTCACCACCGCTGAGTAGAGGAATTGTTTTTTCAACATCATCTCCGCTAAATAAAAAGCCCCCTAAAACAGTACGGATATCTTTTTCCGGTGTCGTGGGATGTTCGTCCCACAGCTCTGCCAAAACGGTTTTATTACTGTGAAGGTCGGCTTGACCTTGGTCGTAATAGCCAACAGAAACATTTGTTCCAAAGTGGGCTTCCCCTTTAATAAAGGGGATCTCGCCGATTAAAGATTTCAGCAGCGTTGATTTACCAATCCCATTTGGCCCCACTAGAGCAACGGCTTCTTGTTTGCGGATGTCCAGATTGATTGGGTCAGATAAAACAGTCTGATCATAGCCGATGGCGGCGTCCTCCACCTGTAAAACGACATTGCCAGAGACTTTATCAATCGCAAACAAAAAGGAAACTGATTTTTCATCCCCTTCAGGCCGATCCATCCGATCCATTTTTTCTAATTTTTTCCGGCGGCTTTGGGCTCTTTTAGTCGTGGAGGCCCGTACGAGATTACGGGCAACAAAATCCTCAAGTTTAGCAATTTCTGTCTGTTGTTTTTCATAGGCCTTCCACTCAGAAGCTAACTGTTCGGCCTTTAAATCTAAATAGCGGGAGTAATTGCCTTTATAATTTCGCAGTTTATGGCGGGAGAGTTCATAAATTTCATTGACCACTTTATCCAAAAAATAGCGGTCATGGGAGACAATTAAGAGAGCCCCAGTATAGCCCTGCAAATAATTTTCCAACCAACTAAGCGTTTCGATATCTAAGTGGTTGGTTGGTTCATCCAAAATCAAAATATCCGGCCGCTGCAAAAGTAATTTTGCTAAAGCTAAACGAGTTTTCTGACCACCGGATAGTGTTTCGATTGATTGTTGATAAAATGTTTCATCGAAATTAAAGCCATGAAGGACGGAGCGAATTTCATTTTCATAGCCGTAGCCGTTTAAATCAGAAAAATCATGCTGCAGTCGATCATATTCTTTTAAGACGCTTTCGTACTGAGGGCCTTCAGGAGTGCTTGTTGAAATGATTACTTCCAACTCCCGCATGCGGGCCTCCATTTGACGAACCTTTCCAAAGGCCTTCAGCATTTCCTCCCAGACGGAATCTTTTGAAGCAAGACCGGTATCTTGAGCCAAATAGCCAAGAGTCGTCCCCTTGACTTTAGTGATATTTCCGGCATCCGGAGCTTCAATACCGGCAATTATTTTTAACAAGGTCGATTTGCCGGCACCGTTACGACCTACCAAACCAATTCTAGAATTGGAGCTGACTTCCATTTGGATATTTTCAAAAAGCGACTCCGCACCGAAGTAACGAGCCACTTGATTTGCCTGTAATAACAGCATATGAATCCTCTTTCTACAGTAAATTTGCTGAACATAGTGTATCATATTTTACTTGAATCAGCGACCTTGTGAACTAATTCTAAAATTATCACAAAGTTAAGCTAATTTATTGCTTTTTCCTGATGGTTACTGCTATTATTAGGCTGTCACTATTTGTGAAAGATTTTTTTAGACTGACAGGTGCAACGAGCGGTAAAATTTCGTGAAAGCATTTTATTCAGAAGGCTTGAAACACTGCATCAGCGAAAAGTTACCCATTCAGCTAAAAATTGCGATAAACAGTTTCATGTGGATGAACAAGGAGGATAATTATGAAAGATCATGTAATTCCCAAGGCGACGGTCAAACGTTTGCCGCTATATTACCGTTACTTAAGAATTTTAAACAACGCCGGCAAAACAAAAGTTTCATCAACCGAATTAAGTGAGGCAGTCCAAGTGGACAGCGCTACAATCCGCCGTGACTTTTCTTATTTTGGCGAATTAGGCAAAAGAGGTTATGGCTATGACGTGGAAAGCTTGATGAATTTCTTTGCTAAAACTTTAAATGATGACCAATTGACCAATGTTGCTTTAGTTGGTGTCGGAAATTTAGGTTCAGCTTTGTTAAAATATAAATTCCACCAAAGTAACAGCATTCGTATCAGCTGTGCCTTTGATGTTAATGAAGAAATTATCGGCAGAATTGTCGATGGTATTCCCGTTTATCCAATGGAGGATATGCTGGAACAGATTCGTGTACAGCAAATTGAGGTGGCGATTTTAACCTTGCCGGCTGCCAGAGCCCAAGAAGTAGTTAAGCAGCTTGGGGAAGCCGGGGTTAAAGGTGTGTTAAACTTTACTGCCGCACGTTTGTCAGCACCAAAGGATGTTTTAATTCAAAATGTTGATTTAACGAATGAATTGCAAACGTTGATTTACTTCCTACACAATAATAATTCTGCTACGACAGAAGAAAAAGCTTAAAAAAGAGCTGAATTATCTTTTCACTGGATTTTAAACATCAGTGATTCGATAATTCGGCTCTTTTTAACGACCATTATTTAAATAAGCTTTCATAATCAACACTCGTATCGCTCGCTTGTAAATCCTCTACTAAGCTGCTAATTTTTTCAAAATTGATAAAACGAGCTTGCCGTTGCAATTCTTTTCCCTTTGAAAAAACCAATACCGCCGGGGCCGTCATCACCTGAAATTCACCAGCAACTTCCGGCACCTCAAAGGCATCCATTTGATAAAGCGGGACCGTTAAATCCTGCGCCAATTTTTCTAAGCGGGGCTTGACCGCCACGCAGACACTGCAATCAGGCATCGAAATATATAAAATGCTGACTGGCTCTTGTAATGCGCTTTGGATTGCTGCAATATCTGAATATTTTTCCATTTGACCACCTCAAGTTTGACTTCTTAGCTTCATTTTAGTCGGGATTATCAAAAATACCAATAAAATGCTTGCAGGACAACATTTCGTTTTCTAAGGACAAATTAAAAATCGAAAAAAATCTTGTAGTTTTTTTCTAAGAGGCGTATTCTTGAAAAGAATTTACAGGAGGTTTGGATTCTATGTTCGATTTTTTACCCAGCTCAGTTTTACAAATGAGTACAATCTTTCTTTCAATTGTGATTGAAGCTCTGCCTTTTGTTTTATTAGGCTGTATTATCTCCGGTGCGTTGCAGGTTTTTTTAACCCCTGCCAGAGTTAAACGGTTTTTGCCAAAAAATAAAATTCTCTCCATTCTATTCGGCTCCTGTATGGGCTTTTTCTTCCCCTCCTGCGAGTGTGGTATTGTGCCGATTGTCCATCAATTTGTAAAAAAAGATGTACCAGTCTACACGGCATTCGCTTTTATGCTGACAGCCCCGATTATTAATCCAGTCGTTATTTTTTCAACTTATATCGCCTTTAGCAATACTTGGCGCTACGCTATTTTGCGGATGGTGGGCAGTTTTGTTGTCGCCTTAGTTGTGGGCTTGTGGCTAGCTTATTTATGCAAAGAACAAGTGCTGAAAACCCGTTTAAATGAAGCCTTCAGTCAGCATCATTTGTCAAAAATTCCAGAGACGGCCTTAGCAGGCGCTAATCAAGTTGCAGCAAATTCTAAGTTTACAGCAAACGGTTTTTCAGAAGCTGTCCTTGAAGATTACGGTAGTGAAGAGAAGATAGTTGAAGACTCTCATGAAAATGAACATCATCACCATGGGAGTGAAAAAAAAGGGTTTCTATCACAAGTGGGCAATGTCTTAGTTCATGCCATTGATGAATTTTTTGACACCGGTCGTTACTTGATGATTGGTGGTTTAATTGCGTCGGCCATGCAAACTTATTTGCCGACTGGGGCCATGTTGACACTGGGCTCAAATACTTTTTTAGCGATTTTGGTGATGATGGTTCTAGCCTTCACCATGTCCTTGTGTTCAGAAGCCGATGCTTTTATCGGCTCATCGCTGCTCAGTTTATTTGGTTCCGCTCCGGTCGTGGCTTTTCTAGTTTTTGGCCCAATGGTGGACATTAAAAATTTATTGATGATGAAACGCTATTTTTCAACGAAATTTATTTTACAGTTAGTTGCCATTATCACGGTGACCGTTTTGATTTACGGTTTAGTCATTTAAAGGGGGAGCAATTGTGCTGCGTTTTTTAATTTTATCTGGTTATTTTGAAGTGATGATGTATCTGATGGTCACAGGAAAATTAGATCAATACATCAATATTCACTACCAATATTTAGCAATACTTTCGATGATTTTAGCTCTCGTCTTGGCCCTCGTTCAATTGTATTTGTGGATGACTGGCAAAACTGAACAACCTCACCAACATGAAGAAGAGCTAGACCATGATCATCATTTGAATAAATGGTATCAAAAATTGAGCTCCTATGGCTTATTAATAATCCCGCTACTGGTGGCGACTGTTTTTCCAACGGTTAGTTTAGATGCAACGATTGTTGAAGCGAAGGGGATTACCTTTCCCATCAGTGAAGAGTCGGTCGGCGATCCAGAGATGAATACCCAATATTTGCGGCCGGACACGAGCATTTATTACAATGACTCAGATTATAATTCTATGATGGAAACTTTATTAAGCAAATATGAAACAGATAATGCAATTAAAGTCACCGATGATAACTACTTGGAAATTATGGAAATTATTTATAATTTTCCCAGCATCTTTCAAGGAAAAACTATTAAGTACACCGGTTTTGTTTTTCAGGCGCCCCAAGGTGAAGCCAATCAAATTTTTGCCTTTCGCTTTGGCGTGATCCACTGTGTTGCCGATTCGGGTGTGTTTGGTCTGCTGAGTAATTTGCCAGCAGGAGTCAATTTTGAAAATAACGATTGGGTGACTGTTGAGGGTGTTATCGGCACGACTTATTATGCACCTTTGGAGAGTAGTATCCCTTCCATTCAAGTGACATCAATTGAAAAAGTCAACGCCCCGAGCAATCAATATGTTTACCGGGCCTTTTAAAAATTGTTCCTTCTCCCTTGATTTGAAAAAAATAGAAAATATTTTTTATTGGAGAATTAGCTTGTGCTTTTTTTAAAGTTCTTATTGAATAAATCACTACAAAAAAACTCCCGCAGTTTATTAATTGCGGGAGTTTTTTTCTAAATAGTTCAGGCTGTTTTTGCTTCAACAAATGTGATTCGCCGATCATTGCCGATACTGCGGCAGATGGAATATTCAATCGGTTTGCTGTCTTTTAAATAAACGACTTGTTCTGTAACTAAAATACTTTGGCGATTAGGTACGGCTAAAAGTTTTTGATCTTCTTTTGTCGAATTTTCAGCATAGACGGATTTAAAAATGCCGCCAAAACGCAGATGCAAAGTATCAACTAAATGACGATAAATCGAGTTTTCGATAATTTCTTCGGTCAATTTAGGCACCATTGAAACCGGTATGTAGACGTCTTCTTTAACGTAAGGCTTGCCAGCTAATGTGTAAAGTCTTGCAAGATAATAAACAGGTTGTTCGCGACTGATGCCTAATTGTTGCTGTGTATCTTTATTAGGAAACTGCACTTCAAAATCTAAAATCGAAATATTTAATAAATCAAACTGTTCTTCTGACAGCTGCAATTTTTCATATTCAAATTTTTGCAAACAATCAGTGGAATTGCCCCAAAGCGCTGGACTCATTACGCGGGTTCCAGAACCCCTTTGCGAATTAATCAAGCCTTCGTTCATTAAGAGATTCAATGCTTTTTTAATCGTCATCCGGCTCACATTAAATTCTTCAACAAATTCAGTTTGATTCGGCATTAATTGATTTGGCGGATAACTGCCTGAACGAATTCTTTCGCGGATAGCGGCTGCAATTTCTTCATATTTTGTCATAATCATTTCCCCCCTGTATCTTTAGTATAGTGAGCAAAGTATACTTATACAATCAATCGAATTTTCATTTCAATTCGAAATTAAAGTGTTTTTTGAAAGCAAGAATACATAACAAATAAATGTAAGGCTTTCTCGCTACAAAATCTTGTTCTCGGGGATAAATGGATAACTTGATAACGAAAAATGATTCTAACCAAGAATTTCTTCCTTCTTAAGAATTTTTTTAGCAAAATGCAAAAGATGGAATCTAAAAAATATTATTTAGGAAATTTTTGTATATAAATTTTAAAATCAAATTATTTTTACATAAATATTCTTTGACATGCATAAAATGATTGGGTATACTTTTGAAAACGAAAAAAAGAGGCGTTAGTATGAGTAAATTATTCAATAATTATGGACGGCAGGCATTTGAAATTATTTCTGGTCAAGGTTCGGTTGTAAAAGATGATCAAGGTCGTGAATTTTTAGATTTTACCAGCGGCATCGGTGTGATGAATGTAGGCTATGGTCATCCCCAGTTGGTGGCAGCTTTGCAGCAGCAAAATGAAATCTTGTGGCATATGCCAAACTTATATCAAAGTCAGCTGCAAGAAATGGTTGCTGAAAAATTAATTGGTAAGAAAGATTATTTGGCCTTCTTTTGTAATAGCGGCGCTGAAGCGAATGAAGCGGCGTTGAAGCTGGCCCGCAAAGCTACGGGCCGCAGCAAAATTATTACATTTATCGATTCCTTTCACGGAAGAACTTATGGGGCGCTGAGTGCAACTGGTCAAGCCAGCATTCAAGAAGGCTTTGGTCCGATTGTGCCAGACTTTATTTATCTTCCTTATAATCAGATAGGGGAACTGGAAAAAGTTCTGGATGAAAACACAGCGGCCGTGATGCTGGAGGTAATTCAAGGAGAAGGCGGCGTTTTACCGGCGGATGAAGCATGGCTGCAACAAGTGGCCGCTCTCTGTCAAAAAAATAATTCGCTGTTAATCGTCGATGAGGTTCAAACGGGCATGGGGCGGACTGGTAGTCTCTTTGCCTTTGAACAATTTCATATCGAACCAGATATTATTACTTTAGCAAAAGGCTTAGGCAATGGAATTCCTGTGGGGGCCATGCTTGGCAAAACCAAGCTTGGAGCGGCCTTTGGTCCCGGGAGCCACGGTTCAACCTTTGGCGGCAATAAATTAGCTATGGCAGCCGCCAGCGCTGTGTTAGATATTATACAGGGGGAAAATTTTCTCGCAGCTGTTCAGCAAAAATCCGCTCTACTTTTTGACGAGCTTCAAAAAATTCAATCGGATAAAATTGTGGAAATCCGTGGTAAAGGTTTGATGGTAGGACTGGTGATTGCCGACGAATTTTCTGTCAAGGAGGTTATCCAAGAATTACAGGAGCAAGGGCTACTGACTTTGCGGGCCGGCCAAAATGTTTTGCGACTGCTGCCTTCATTAACCGTAACGGAAGCGGAAATCAAACAGGCGACAGGTCTCATTCAAAGCGTTTTAACTAAATCAAATTAAAAATAAAACTGTGGGATAAAACTTGGCAGTCAGGCAATCGCTGGCGAAACTTTTTAAAAGAAAAGTTTTAATAGTTTGCCGAAACTCTCCATTAAAAGAGTTTCTCTTCAACCAAGCTGCTTCCGCAGTTTTTCTTTTTGAATTTTTTTTGAATAAAAAATTGGAAATTCGCAATAAAAACTTATAAAAAGTCATTGACATGCATAAAGATATTTTCTATAATCAGAGTTATTAAAAGACGAGGTGATTGGATGAAGGCGGCAATTGTTGGAGTTACAGGTTATACAGGAATTGAATTGATGCGCTTGATTCAAGGTCATCCTCATTTAGAAATTGGAACTTTATGCAGTGGTACGATGCATAAAAATGATATTGCTGAACTTTATCCTCATTTAAAAGGTTTAGTGCAACAACCGGTGGAGGCTTTTGATGCTAAAAAAATAATGTCAGAAAATGAACTTGTTTTTTTTGCAACACCAGCAGGCATCAGTAAAGAAAATGTTGCCGTTTTTCTTGAAGCTGATTTTCCGGTGATTGACTTGTCCGGTGATTTGCGTTTGAAAAATCCAGCGGACTATCAAAAGTGGTATCAAAAAACGCCGGCTGCTGCAGACATTTTGGAAAAAGCTTTTTATGCGGTACCAGAATTTTATGACAAGCCGGATGGAAATTTAATTTCAAACCCCGGCTGCTATGCGACAGCCACTGAACTGACTTTATCACCATTAATCAAAAATCACTTGATTGATTTAGATTCCATCGTGATTGATGCAAAGTCTGGCTTATCAGGCGCTGGTAAGAAGCTGACGGAGGCTAGTCACTTTGTTAATGTGCAGGAAAATATGAGCATGTACAAGGTTAATCAGCATCAGCACATTCCAGAAATCGTGGCCCATCTCAAACAATTTGATCATGAGCTAAAAACACTCCAGTTTACAACAAGTTTGCTTCCTATTACAAGAGGAATTTTAGTTTCCTCTTATGTCAAATTAAAAGCAGGGACCATAAAAGAGCAAGTAGCTGAGGCTTTTTCTTATTATGATGACAAACCGTTTGTGCGGATGCAGGAGGAAAATCAGCTGCCTCAAATTAAACAGGTCGTTGGCTCAAATTTTTGCGATATCGGCTATGTCATCAATCCAGAAAATAATTATCTGACACTGGTCACTGTGATTGATAATTTAGTAAAGGGCGCTGCGGGATTAGCGCTGCAAAATTTTAATAAATGGGCGGGAATTGATGAGACCAGCGGCTTGTTAGCTGTTCCTATTTTCCCTTAATCAAAAAAAGAAACGAAGGTAAGGTTATGGAAATCATTTCAGGGACCATCGCAGCTCCCCTCGGTTTTTATGCGGACGGGCAGCACTGCGGATTGAAAAAAGAGAAAAAAGACATCGGCTGGTTTTATTCAGAGGTGCCGGCAGCGGTGGCGGGAGTCTTTACCACTAATAAAGTTCAAGCAGCTCCCATCAAATGGGACAAAGAAATTGTAAAAAATGGCAAAGTGCAAGCAGTTGTGGTGAATTCGGGAAATGCCAACGCTTGTACCGGACCAGCTGGCCATGTGGCTGTAAAAAAAATGGCTGAAAAAGTTGCCGAAAAATTAGCGATTCCTACAGAATTTGTGGCAGTTTCGTCGACCGGCATCATTGGTCAACCGATGCCGCTGGTGACACTTGAAACAGGAATTAATAGTTTAGCAAAAGACGGCAACGCGTATCATTTTCATGAAGCGATTTTGACGACAGACACGGTGACAAAAGAAATCGTGGTGACTGAGGAAATTGCCGGGGAGAAAATTATCCTCGCCGGTGTCGCTAAAGGCTCCGGGATGATTCATCCCAACATGGCGACGATGCTGGGCTATGTTACGACGGATGCCAATATTTCAGCAGAACTGCTACAGGAAATTTTAAAAGAATTAACAGAAGTGACTTTTAACCAAATTACCGTCGATGGCGATACTTCGACAAATGACACAGTTCTAGTTATCGCAAACGGTTTAGCACAAACCAAGCCGATTTTAAAGGACAGCGAAGCGTTTGCGATGTTTAAAGCGGACTTGCATTTTGTATTAGAAACACTAGCCAAAAAAATTGCCCAAGACGGTGAGGGCGCTACGAAATTAATCGAAGTAGAAGTCACTGAAGCAAAAGACCCGTTGGCTGCTCGGATGGTAGCGAAATCCATTGTTGGTTCAGATTTATTAAAGTCAGCAGTCTTCGGTAAAGATCCCAACTGGGGTCGCATTCTCTGTGCCGGTGGTTATGCTGGCGTTGATTTTGATTTTGAAAAAGTTGCGATAGCTCTAGCAGGGATTCCTGTTTTTGAAGCAGGGATGGCAGTTCAATTTGATGAAGAGCTGATGGCTGAAAAGTTGGCGGATACAGTCGTTCCTATCAGCATGTCATTGGCTGAAGGACAAGCCAGTGGTAAGGCTTGGGGCTGTGACCTAACTTACGATTACGTCAAAATTAACGCATTGTATTCAACGTAAAAAAATAAACACATTCAAATAATTTCATGGAAAATAAATTGGTTAAAAAAAGGAGCTGGCTGACATGGCTGGAACAATTGTAATTAAAATGGGAGGCGTGGCCTCAGATAATTTAACACCGGAATTTTTCACTCAAATTCGAAAATGGCAGGCCCAAGGAAAACAATTGGTAATTGTTCATGGTGGCGGCCATTATATTTCTGAAATGATGGGGACGTTGAATATTCCGGTGGAAATTAAAAATGGGCTGCGGGTAACCACGGCAGAGACTTTGGAAATTACGCGGATGGTTCTTTTAGGTAGGGTTCAGCCGATGATTACCACCACTTTTCAAAAGGCCGACTTAACGCCGATTGGCTTAAATGCCGGCTGCGATCAATTAATTCAAGGCTCGATTATCGATCAAAATTCTTTAGGCTTTGTCGGTCAGGTTGAGGAAATTAATACTGAGTTGATTGAAGTGTTGTTGGAAAAGAAACATATTCCAATTATTGCACCTTTAGGAATCACTAGTGAGGGACAATGGCTAAACATCAATGCAGACGACGTTGCCTGCAAAGTAGCCAGCGCATTACAGGCGGAGGAATTATTTTTATTGACAGATGTCCCTGGGATAAAACAGGAAAACCAGTGGCTATCTGAGGTGCAGGCGGATCAATTAGACAATTTGAAATCAGCCAAAGTGATCACCGGTGGCATGATTCCTAAATTGGAAAGTGCCAAAAAAGCTTTAGAAAACGGCGTTGGCCTGGTCCACATCAGTAACGCCATTGATTATGCCGGCACTAAAGTGGTTTATCCGGCAGTTGCAGTTTAAAAAAGAGACTTCAAAAAGTATTTTATTAACAGATAAATCATGAAAAAAATTATCTGTTGATGGGTTGCTGGCTGAAGTCTTTTTCTTTTGCAGATTTTAAAATGTGTACCAGTTAGTTTTATTTCTTGCACTAAGATTTAATTTTGTTTGTCAAAAGATGATTCACAGCGAATGTAAGAATTATTTAATTTGTAGTTTGTGCTTAAGTCTAGTAAAATGTTATTTGAAAAGAAGGAAATCCCAGAAGGAAAAAGAGGTGTTGAAGATGGGTTTTACAGATGAAACAGTTCGTTTTGATTTTGATGACAATCATAAAAAAGCTGTCAGTGAAACATTGGCGATTGTCTATCATGCATTAGAGGAAAAAGGGTACAATCCAATCAATCAGATTGTCGGCTATTTGCTGTCAGGAGACCCGGCTTACATTCCCCGTTATCGTGATGCCCGCAACTTAATTCGCCGGCATGAGCGGGATGAAATTATGGAGGTTCTAGTTAAACATTACCTCGCTGAAAATGGGATTAAATTCTAATGCGGCTGATGGGTTTAGATGTCGGCTCAAGAACAGTCGGCGTGTCAGTCAGTGATCCGTTAGGCTGGACTGCGCAAGGGGTGGAAATTATCCGCATCAATGAAGATGAGGAAAATTTCGGCTTTGAGCGGTTAAAAGAGCTGGTGGCGGAGTATGAGGTGACAAAATTTGTCGTCGGTCTGCCGAAAAATATGAATAACACCATCGGACCTAGAGCAGAAGCTTCCATGGCCTATGGTGAAAAAATCAAGGCATTATTTGATTTACCAGTGGACTATCAAGACGAACGCTTGACAACGGTACAGGCTGAGCGGATGCTCGTGGAAGAAGCAAATGCTTCCCGCGCAAAACGCAAAAAAGTAATCGATAAGCTGGCCTCTGTCATGATTTTGCAAAATTATCTCGATAGCCATAGTCATCAACTATAATTTTTAGAAAAGAGGAATTCCAATGACAGAACATCACCATCATCATGACCATGATCATCATCATCACCACGATCACAACCATGAAGGACATGAACATATTACTTTAGTAGACGATGAAGGCAACGAAACCCTTTATGAAATTCTGCTAACTGTTGATGGCCAAGAAGAATTTGGTCGCAACTATGTGCTACTTTATCCAGCCGGCTCACCGGAGGACGAGGAAGTAGAATTACAAGCTTATGCTTACATCGAAAACGAAGACGGCACAGAAGGCGAACTGGAACCAATCGAGACCGACGCAGAGTGGGATATGATTGAAGAAGTGTTCAATACTTTTATGACGGAAGAAGAATAAACAGTTGATTTATTAGGCTAAACCCTTGATGGATAAGGGTTTAGTCTTTTTTTTTATTTTTTGAATGCCAGTATATCATTTGTTTTAACACTTGCATGTTGATTGCATCTTGTTATTGACAGAGGTGGTTCAAGTGTAGCGAAGAGCCTATTCAATGAAATTAAAAATGCATTGACGAATGAGTTAAGGCGAGTTCGCTTAGTAAGTTTCGCTGCATCTAACAGTCAAAGTGAACTGGCTTGGATGTTTAAAATTAACGAAGGGCTTTTTTCTAAAAAAATATTGAAAATAAACAGGTAACAATCAGCCATTATAAGGACTGTCACAATTTTTTAGAAAATAAAATTTGAAAAAACACTTAAACCTTTCCTAATAATTATTTGGTAGCCTTATAATAAATGTGCTCGGAAATGGATGGATCAAGATGGATAAGGAACTCTTTATTATTGAAATGCTTTCGGCACAATCCCTTGTCGTGGCTAGTGATCGAGAAAATAAACGCAAAACTTTTTTTGTGCTGTTGGCAGGTTTGCTGGCCACAATTAGTTTATTTTGGGGCATCAGTACGCTCGTCTATTTTGATTTAAGTCAACGCACCCAAAATTGGGTATATAGTATTCGCCTAGAACATCTCTATTATTTTTCATTAGGTCTTGGGGCTGTGATTGGAATTATTTTATTATTTTTCATGATAAGCAATCTGCGGGATACTTGGCAATTAAAAAAACATTTTAGTCATTGGTTAGAGGAACAGGCTGACACAATTGTTGCCTACCCATTAGTTTATTATGGGTTAGACTATTTTTATTTGGCTAAAGATGAAGGTCCTAATCAGCGAATCAAAATCAAAAAGAAACCAAAACAAAAGATTCCGGTCACAATTGGTGACTATGAAGTTTATTTGGGGAAAAGAGAAGGGGTAGCTGGAACTAGTTATAGTCAGTTGTTTATCTTACCGACAGAAACGTTCCCTGTCTATGATGAGCATAACTTGAAAGGCAACCGTGATTGGAAATTTTTTGGTGGGCTATCGATCGTTGCGGGAGTTATCTTAATTGGTATGATTTATTATGGTTTGCGTCATGAGACTGTCTCCATACCAGAAACCACAGCAAATACTGAGTATCCAACAGAATTTACAACTTCTTCTAGCATGCCAGAAGCTGTAGAAACTGGTGGATTGATTTCGCAAGTTGGTAATCCCCCTACAACTACTGGTGGTGAATTATTTCAACTAGATATTAGCCAAAGCGATGAACTATATCAAACAACTGATGGTGGCACATCTTGGCAATTTGTGCCGATTCGCTTAGATTGGCTGCGGGCAGGGCATTACACAACAACGGATGGAGAGCCGCCGTTAGGTTATTGGTTGGATAAAACATTTCAAGTTGGGGCTGATTTTAGCTGGTATGTGTATTCTCCAGACAATCTTAATTTGTATTTCTTACACTCAATGGATAATGGTCAGACGTGGCAAACTAGTGTGGTTTCAGATTTGCTTGCAGAACGTCTACGTTATCGTAAAGCAAACTTTTTTAATCCAGGACAAGCTGGTGCAGGTCGCGGCTACGTTGCCTACTCATTAGAAGATCCTTCTGTTTCGGCGGAAGATTTATTTTTCTTTTTTACCAATGATTATGGGCAAACCTGGCAAGCTGGTGTTAGTGCAAATTTTGACCGACCAATTCAAAATGTCAGTTTTTTATCTAGTCAAATTGGTTTTGTCAGTACCAGAGATGATGTGTATTACACAACGGACGGAGGTTTAAATTACGACCAAGCCATTATTTCGCCACCAGATGGCTATGCAAAAGGTGGTTTAAATATTTTTGATTCACCAAATGAAGTTGTCCAGATAAATTCCACGACTTATAGAGCAATTTTTAATTTTACTAAGACTGGGGATTTTGAAGGAAACCAGATGGATAGTTGGATTTATCAATCAACTGATGGTGGAGCTAATTGGGAAGTCGTTGAACAAGGAAACCAAATACGGATTAATTAAAATCCAAAAGCTGCCATCCAAAAGTATTAAAATAAGAATCATTTATTTTTGCAATAAAGAATACAGAGAGATAGTAAAGTATTTATGATCGAAAGATAAAAACTAGCAATCTAAAAGCCAAAGCCGCTGATATAAAATTTAGGGTTTTGGCTTTTTTGATTTTAATATTGAAATACTGAGGTTCATTTGAAAACTAAATTTTCAGGTTTACAAGTTTATAAATTGACCTTGCCAACTCAACTATTTATCCAATTTCCCAAAATTTCTTTAGTTGCTACTTTTTCTTTGCCCTCGTAAATATGAATTGTTATAGACTTGAAAGCTAGTGTCCCGCAGCTGAACTGCGGCATCCGCCAGCCAATTCACATTACGAATTAGTGCGCGGCCCTGCAACACTAAATCTGCTTGATTATTTTGCAAAATATATTCACATAGGCCAGCATTATCCAAGTGGCCAACAGCAGTGACAGGAATTGTCACGTTTTGCTTCATAACGGTTGTATAAGGAACTTGATACCCATCAGAAATGGGAATATTAGGTTTTTTATCGATCAACCCGCCTGTGGAAATATCTAAACAATCAACACCAGCAGCTTCTAGCCACTGACCAATTTGTAGCCATTCATCAATTGAGTTTTGAACACCGGTTTCGTCATAATCAGAAAGAGACAGTCTGACCCACAATGGCCCTTTGTAGAATTGGCGAATTTCTGTAACAGTTTCACCCAAAAAGCGATAGCGATTTTCTAGATTGCCACCATATTTATCAGTTCGTCTGTTGGTTAAGTTTGATAAAAATTGGCTAATCAGATAACCATGGGCACCGTGAAGTTCAATCATATCAAGATTGGCAGCAACACTGCGTTTCACTGCGGCAACAAATGCCTGCTGAATGGCTTTTATTTCCTCATAACTTAATGCGGCAGGTTCGGGATATTCTTGATTAAAACGCAATGGACTTGGCGCCACCGTTTTAATGGCATCCTCTGCTTTACGCCCCGCATGATTTAGTTGAATGCCGACTTTGGTGCCAAAGGAATGTAAAATCTCAACTAAGCGGGTTAATTCTGCTTGTTGCGCTTCATTCCAAAGGCCTAAATCATTTTTACTGATGCGGCCGTCTGGCAAGACACCAGTCGATTCAATGATAATTAAACCGACCTTAGAAAGAGCTCGTGCACCGTAATGGGCAAAATGAAAAGGGGTTAAGATACCATCTTCTTTTTTGACCTCATACATACACATGGGGGACATCACGACACGGTTAGCCAGTTCTAAATTTGTAATGGTAACCGGAGATAATAATTTTGACATGGTCGACTCCTTTTGTGACTGCCGGTAGGGCTGTCTTTTTTTGTACCTTCATCATACCGTGAAAAAAAGAAAAACAACAGCAGGCACTTTTTTATCAGGTAGTTACAAAAAAGTAAGTGAGGGATGTCAAAGGGATTTGCAGGAAGCTTTTTGATGGCGACAAGTTTATTTTCCTCCAACTCTCCACGGATTAAACTGATTTCTTGTATAATGAAAATGGTAACTGATTATCCGACAATTTCCGACACAAAAAGTCGGTTTAGAAAATGTTGACTGTTTTATATTGTAAGTAGGAGGAAATGTTATGGATTGGATGAGACAATTGAATCAGGCTTTGGATTATATTGAAGAAAATTTGACTGGTGAAATCTCTCAAGAAAAAATTGCTGAGATTGTCCACTGCTCCAGCTATAATTTTCAGCGGTTGTTTTCTTATATGGCCAATCAGTCCCTGTCTGAATATATTCGCGGGCGCAGGCTGACTTTGGCGGCCTTTGAGATCTTAAGAAATGAAGAGCGTCTGCTAGATGTAGCAATAAAGTATGGCTATGCTTCCCAAGATGCTTTTAGTCGGGCTTTTAAAACTTTTCATGGCGTCTTGCCTTCACAAGTGCGCAAGCAGCCGGTTCAGCTGAAGTCTTGTCCCAAACTTTCCTTTCAACTAACAATTAAAGGAGAAAAACAAATGCGCTATCAAATTGAAGAGTGGCCGGCCTTTAAAGTTGCCGGCTATAGCTATCCTGTCACAACAGAAACCGTTTTTGCAGAGGTTCCCAAAATTTGGGCATCTGTCTGGCAAAATGGTCGCATCAATGAGTTGACCAAACTTTTTCAACAGGCAGATTACCGACCTGCTGGTTTTTTAGGCGTTGCTATTGGTGGGCAATGGGGAGATTCAGAAAACATGAAATATTTTATCGGGGTAACCAATTATGTGGATGTCCCAGAGTGTCGTGATGTTCCTGCTCCTGAAGGCATGACTGAAATTTCCTTAGCGAAAGCCAAGTGGGTGGTCATCGAAGCCAATGGAGAATTGCCTTCAGCTGTTCAAGATGTTTACCAACAATTTTATCGGGAATGGCTGCCAAATTCCGGTTATCGACTGGCAGATTTACCAGCACTTGAATGTTATTTGCAAGAAGGTCATCAAGAGGTCTGGATTGCTGTCGAAAATTAAATACTATTTTGCAACTAATTTTTACTTTTGACTACATTTTTTAGTGAAACGGCTTAAATTTGCGACCAAAGCCCGATAAAGAAAGTCTTTCTTTTTGATACACTAGTGTTATTAGGGAATCAAAAGGAGGGGAAGGGGAATGAAAAAAGGGTTATTGGCAGTAATAATGGTTGGCTTGTTGAGCTTAAGCGGCTGTCTGGCGCCTAAAACTTTTAACGGTAGTTCAACAGGAAATGAAGATCAATTTATTACCTCTTATTCGGTTTTAAACACAACACTATCCAACGAGTTGGAGTTGAAAGCTGGAGACATTGTCGATGTTTTTGTCGAGAATAATTGCGGGCAATTGGAAATTCATCTGGAGGAACCCGGCGGTCATAAAATGCTGCGGGAAAAATTTCTCACCACTAGCGAATCATTTCCCGTTGAAATCTCAAAAAGCGGCAAATACCAAGTCTCGGTCATTGGCGATAATGCCAAGGGCAAAGTCAGTATAGTGAAACAAAGCTAAAACTTTCAATACTAATTGATAAATCAAATATCCAAATAATACAAAATTTACTTTTAGGTTCAATAACCACAAAAGTAAATCTGCAAGAGTTTCTAAAGAGGCTGTGACATTAGTTAGAACAGAGCCGAATTTTACGAACAATATCGATTGAAAACCACTAGATATTGTTAATTTGCGATGAGGACCTATTGGACCGCAGGAGCAAATATAGTTCGGGTTTCATCTGTTAAAAAGACTAATGCCACAGGCTTATTTTTGTTATTCAAAAGTTTGAAGATGATTTTATTTTGAAAATTAACTAAAAGAGCTTTCTTTGGTAAAATAAAGAGGACAAATCTGCTTGATAGGAGAAGTTCTATGACAGAATTAAGAGACTACCAAAAAATCGTTTATCAAAATAAAATCAATCATCAATTTAATGTCACCAATATTGAAAAAGAATTTTTATTTTTATATGGCGAAGTCGCAGAAGCTTTTGATGCCTATAAAAAGGGCCAAAAGGTGGGGGATGAGTTGGCGGATGTGGCAATTTATCTTTTAGGTTTGGCTGAAATTTTGAAGGTCGATTTAGGCTATGAACTAGAGCAAAAGCTTGCTATCAATCAAAAACGCCACTATCAAAAAAATTCGCAGGGCTACGCTCAGCGAATTGAAGAAGGACCGCAGTATGACAAATAAAAAAGAAAATTTTGAAATGTTGGCTCAACAAATTGCTCATTGCCGCATCTGTGAGGGCCGCTTAGACCCTGCGCCCGTCTTTCGGGGAGACCAACAGTCGAAAATTGTTCATATTAGTCAGGCCCCTTCTAAAACGGTGGCTGAAACCAAAATGCCCTTCACAGATGCCAGTGGCCGCAAGCTGCGGCAGGAATGGTACCAAATTTCTGAGGAAGAGTTTTATTTAGAGACTATTTTTTGCTTTGCGGCAGTCGGTCTTTGCTTTCCGGGGAAAAATAAAAGCGGCGGTGATAAACAGCCGCCAGCCATTTGTGGAAAAACGTGGTTGGCTCCTATTTTAGAAGCAGTTGATTATCAACTCATGATTTTAGTCGGTGGCAAAGCGGCCAATCATTTTTTCCCAAAGGCCGATTTTTCAAGCCTAGTGTTTGAAAATCAAGAAATTAATGGGCGGCCGGTGATTATTTTGCCGCATCCATCACCTTTGAATATTAAATGGTTTAAGGACCATCCAGACTTTTACCAATGGCGTTTAGCAGAAGTTCGCCAACAGGTGCAGACTGTTTTAAAGATAAATTAAGCTTTAGTGGTTAAAAAATTTAGTACCTAATAAAGGAGAAGACATGGATATTAATCAACATAACAGCCAGGCTTGGGATCAAAAGGTGAGTGACCAATCTGTTTATACTTTAGCAGTTAGTGCTGAAGAGGTAGCAAAAGCCCGCAAAGGAGAATGGCAAATTGGCGTTACCGCGGGAAAACCAGTTCCTCGGGAATGGTTTCCGCTAGAATTATTCGATAAAAAAATTCTTTGTCTAGCTTCTGGCGGTGGTCAGCAAGCACCGATTTTGGCAGCAGCCGGTGCCGAGGTAACAGTTGCTGATATTTCCGAAAAACAATTAGAGCAAGACCGATTTGTTGCAAAGCGAGACCGGCTTTCTTTTGAAATAGTACAGGGCAGTATGACGGACTTGTCGCAGTTTGCTGATGAAAGCTTTGATATTGTCGTTCATCCGGTTGCTAACTTATTTGTGGCAGATATAAAAATTGTCTGGCAGGAAATTGCCCGTGTGTTAAAACCACAGGGGATTTTAATTGCAGGGTTCACGAATCCGCTGTTGTATATTTTCGATGAAGCGGCCGAAGAAAAGGGCGAGTTAGTAGTGAAAAATGTGATTCCCGGCAACTCATTAGATTGGTTGCCTGAAAATCAGCGGGGAGACTATTTAGCTAGTGGACAGACCATTGAGTTTGCCCATACTTTGGAGGATCAGATTCAAGGGCAGCTGGCTGCCGGCTTTGTGCTGACGGATTTTTATGAGGATGATTTTGGCGGCAGTCGCCCACTAGATAAATATATTAAATGCTTTGCTGCAACGCGGGCAGTTAAATTATCAATTTGAATGCTAATACGGATTTACTATCAGGACTTTGCTTTAGTATAGCTCTGATAGTAAATCCTTTTTTTATTCTAAAAGTTTTCAAATGTTTCAGCTAAACTGTATAATAAAAAACGAGACTGCCGAGGACATGAGCAGAAAAATTTGCGATAGCAACGAGCAAAAACAAGTGAGGTTTAACTGATGAAAGAAATACTGCGTAAATACAAAGCCTTAATTTTTGGAGGGATAATTGCCCTCTTCTTTGGAGTGTTTATTTTGGGAGAGCGATTTATTCAGGGGAGCTGGTGGGTGCGAGGCTTTGGCATCATCTTGGTTCTAGGTGTTTTTTATTCAATTTACCAAGATATCACACGGCGGGAACACTTTGAAAAAACTTTAATAGCTTATGTAGCGACTTATCAAATTCCTTTGGAGCAGCTAGGAGACATTACCGGTTTTGACAAATATGATTTTCAATTATCTACAAAGAATCAAGTGAGCTTTATTTACAGCGGAAACCAAAAAAAGACCAAGCAAGTCTTAGCTGCCTTAGAAAAAAAATACGGCAAATTGACGAGCGAGGCGTGATAGGAGATAGTTTCTATGAAAAAATTATTTTTAGCATCTTCATTTTTGGATAGTTATCAATATTTTGCTGATTTTGCTGGAAAAGACTTAAAAGGACAACGGCTTACCTTTATTCCAACAGCCAGTCTGGTGGAGGATAGTCTGCCGTTTTTGGATGAAACACGGCAACTATTTAAAGACTTACGCTTAGTTGTTGAGGAGTTAGAAATTACCACTGCTTCGACAGAGAAAGCTCAGGAGGTCTTAGCCAGAAATCAGCTGATTTTTGTTTCTGGCGGCAATACATACTTTTTATTGCAGGCCCTTCAACAAAAAAACTTACTGCCGGTTTTGACAGCAGAAATTGCTAAAGGAAAACTTTACATCGGCGAATCAGCGGGCTCGATTTTGGCCGCACCAACCATTGATTACATTGATAAAATTGATGACCCCAGCCAAGCGCCACTAATCAAAGGTTATCAGGGGCTAGGCGAAATTGAAATCTATCCGCTGCCCCATGTTGGCAATCGCTATTTTGGCACCTTGATTCAAGATATCATCGAAGAGTATCAAACTAAAATCCCACTGCTGCCGTTTACTGATCAACAGGCAATTCTGGTGGCAGGGGGCGAGCATCGCTTGATTGGATAGAAGCCGAGCTATTCTTTTTAAAAATTATGATGAGGTTGCTGATAAATAAAGCGCCTAAAGCGAAAATCAGTAAGTAAATAAATGGCAGTTGGCGCATGTGATAATCGGTATAGAGATTTTCTGGTAGACGGGAAGCATTGTCGATTTGAATTAGATAAAAGAAGCTGAGACCAGCTAAAATGGTAAAGCTTAGATTTGCAGCGGCTAACTTTTTCATTTAAAAAATCCCCTTTCAAGCTTGGTAAGGCCAGTATAGCGATTACATTTTAGGGAATCGTTAAGAAAAGTCAAAGTTAAGAAAAATTTTCTTTTTTCCTTTTACGGCTGTTGTATAGTAGTAAGGAAGTATGTTGAGGAGGTGCGAAATGATTCGCAAAGTGAAAGTTTTTAGTGCCAATACATTAACCTATGAAAATCCCCATCAAGAAGTAGAGCGGCAAGTAAATGAATATATAGCTTATGTCATCGACCACGATGCTGAGGTGTATGATATTCAATATCAAGAAAGTGCTTTTCGCGAGTTGAGTGTTTCCGCCATGGTTATTTTTGGTGAGCCTCGAGTTAAGGAAGATAGCGAAACTAAACCAGCATAATTAACGGGCCTGTGACAAAAACTTATCAGCCGTCGACAAAATAATTGAAATTTCATCTGCTGTTCGCTGTACTAAATAGCGAACAATGAAGTCAAAATTATTTTGTTAGTAACGATAATAAGTGCTGTCACAGTCCCATTTGTTTTTATTTTAATAAGTTTTGGGCTTTTTGCGTATTGGCAAAATGCAATTTAGCGTATTTCCCTAATAAGTCTAGGCCGCCTTTTTTTAAAATGCGGCTGGCAACTTGATCTGATTTTGCTCCAGCACCAGAGGGTAATTGCAAACCGACTTCTGCTGATTCTTCTGCTAGTTCATTCAAAAAACTGGCACGACAAAGAATCGAAGCGGCGGCAACAGCTAAGTGATACTGTTCACCTTTAGTGATGAAGTAGATTTTTTCGCTGACCTGTTTTTTTTCAGCGGCAAGATATTTGCGATAATTGCCTTCTGGAGTAAACTGGTCTATTAAAATAGCGTCAGGTTTAGTCGGCGCAATTTTTGCTAAGAGCAGACTGATTGCTTGATTATGCAAAACTACTTTCATGTGGACAGCGTTGTATTTTGGCTGCACGGCATTGTATTTTTCCGGAGGCACAACGAGCAGCTGATAGTCAATCAAGTCTGCTAATTGGCTGGCAATTTGCTTAATCTGCAAATCGGTTAGCTCTTTTGAATCACGCACGCCGAGGGCTTTTAATTCGGCCAATTTTTCTTTAGGGGCATAGGCCGCACAGACAACTAATGGACCGAAGTAGCTGCCGTTGCCGACTTCATCACTGCCGATAACTGACAGTTGACTAAATCCAGCCGGTAAGCCGGGTTTAGTAGCCGCTGATTTTTTTTTCGTAGCAGTAGCTGTTCCGCTGACGTTAGTTGCTTGTGGTGAACTATCCCATTGCTGGGCTTCTTTTTCCGCAGCCGGCCCTTGGAACATAACTTTGCCGGAATTATAAATGGTCACGGCAGTTGTGCCTTTTTTAGCAAAGAGCTGAGCGTGGGGAACTTGTTTTTTTTCAGCAAATCCTTGATAATAGGATAAGATTTTTTGATAAGTAGGAGTATCAGGTTTTAAGACGATGGTTGCCATGAAGAATCCTCGTTTCTTTTTTCTGATATTTATCATATAATAGGAACAACTTTTTTGAAAGGAATTCTGATTAATTTAGCATTCCCAACGGACTTCTGCTAAAATGGAAGCTAAAGGTTGATTTAGGAAGGAAATGATTGAAGTGGCCTTAGAAAAAAATCGCTACAAAGCGGTCATCGACGGCAAGACTTATACCATAATTGGTTCAAAGAATAAACAGCACATGGATTTGGTCAATCAGCTCGTGAATGACCAATTAAAAGAAATTCGGCAAATTTCTCCCAGCATCACCAAGGAGGAAGGAGCTGTCCTCTTAGCAATTAATGCAGTTTCTGATCAATTGACGAAGCAAACGCGGATTTTACATTTGGAAAAAGAAATCGCCGAATTAAAGCAGCGGCAAATTCGTATGGTGGAATTAGAAAACCGAATTAAGCGGATGGAGGCTTTGGAACAAGAAGCCCGTGATGTTTTAAAGAAGCAAGGGCGCAGTGATGTGGAGGTCCACAATCATGTGGAGGCCCAGCAGATTTTAAATGAAAATCGCAAACAACAAATCAAAGAAAAGACACAGAGTTAACGAAAGGACACATTATGCTAACCCTTGGGATTCTTTTGTTATTAGGGATTGCCTTTTATTCCGGCGCACGGCGGGGACTGGCAATGCAACTAGTATATACAGTCGGCTATTTTGCCACCTTTATTATCGCCCGGACTTACTATCAAGACTTGGCACCCTCTTTGGAATTATTAATTCCTTATCCAGCAGTCACGGAAAATGCAACCATGGTCTTTTTCGACCAGCAGATTTCCTTAAACTTAGATCAAGCGTTTTATGCCGCCACAGCCTTTTTAATTATTACCTTTATCGGTTGGCTGGCAACCCGCTTTATCGCAATTTTCTTTAAAAAATTGACCTACATCCCAATTTTAAAACAATTTGATTGGGTGGCCGGGGGCATTCTCAGTTTTATTGTGGTCTATGTCGGAATTTTTCTGATTTTAACGATTGCTAGCTACGTGCCAATGGAAGCTGTGCAAAATCAATTTGAAAGATCTGAAGTTGCCCGCAGCATTGTCACCAACACACCGATTCTTTCCAGTATGATGGAAAATTTGTGGGTGACTCAAATAATCGGCTGATCAAACGAGTCGAGTAAATTAACATACTTGTGACAGAAGTAGTCAGCTTTTGTTCACAGTTCATCAAGGTTGTGACATAAGGACAGACAGAAAAAATCGCCATTAAAAGCGAGCATCTCTTCTGGAAGCGACTTATGTTGCAACTTTTTTAGCGGAGTAAATAAACTCAAAAATTGAGTTGAGAAGGTGAAAATATGAATCAACGAATTTTAACGACCTTAGAATTTAATAAAGTAAAAAAAGCCCTTGAAAATTACTTGGCAACCGACCAAGGAATAGAAGAGCTGGAAAAATTAGTGCCAATCAATGACCGCCAACGGATTCAAACCGCCTTAGATGAAACCGAGGACGGCTTAAAGGTTCAACGTCTGCGGGGCGGCATTCCCGTACCGAAATTAAAAAGTATTCGGCCTCATATGAAACGAATCGAAATTGGTGCCAATTTAAACGGTATCGAGTTAGCTGAAGTGGCCCGCGTCTTAAGCACCACCAATGAGGTAAGCAAATTTTTCGGTGATTTAGCGGATAGTGAAATCGAATTTGCCCGTCTGTATCATTGGAATGAGCAATTGGTGACGATTCCTGCTCTCACCCGCCGTTTAAAAGAGGCAATTGACGAAGATGGCCGCGTGACAGACGAGGCTTCGCCAGAGCTGCGGAGCATTCGTCAAAGCATCCGTCGTAGCGAACAGAGTGTTCGAGAAAATCTGGACGGGATTGTTCGTGGAAAAAATGCCAAATACCTTAGCGACGCTTTGGTAACGATGCGTAATGACCGCTATGTGATTCCGGTGAAAGCCGAATACCGCAATATTTTCGGTGGCGTTGTCCACGACCAAAGTTCTTCAGGACAAACCTTATTTATCGAGCCTAAGCAAATTGTCGAATTAAATAATCGCCTGCGGCAGCATCAAATTGCTGAGCGCACAGAAATCGAACGAATTTTATCAGAATTATCTGCAGAGCTAGTTCCCTATCGGCGAGATATTTTACAAAATGCTTACGTGATAGGCCAATTTGATTTTATCAACGCTAAGGCCCGTTATGGAAAAGAAATCAAAGCAATCGTTCCTGAAATCACTGAAGACAATCAGGTAGATTTTCGCCAAGCTCGGCATCCTTTGATTGACCCGGAAAAAGTCGTACCCAATGATATTGCAATTGGCCGAGATTATCAGGCGGTGGTTATCACGGGTCCTAATACCGGTGGGAAAACCATTACGCTGAAAACTTTAGGTCTGTTGCAATTAATGGGCCAAGCCGGCTTAGCTATTCCAGCGGCTGAAGAGAGCACAATGGGGATTTTTGATGAAGTCTATGCCGACATCGGTGACGAACAGTCGATTGAACAAAGCTTGTCGACATTTTCATCTCATATGACAAATATCGTTAGCATTTTAGATAAAGTCGACGAAAAAAGTTTGGTGCTCTTTGATGAACTAGGTGCGGGAACCGATCCGCAGGAGGGGGCCGCTCTCGCAATTGCTATCCTCGATTTTCTCGGAGCCAAATCAGCTTACGTGATGGCGACAACTCATTATCCTGAGTTGAAAATTTACGGCTACAATCGTCCCGGTACAATCAATGCCAGCATGGAATTTGATGTCGATACTTTAAGTCCAACCTATCGCTTATTAATCGGGGTACCTGGGCGCAGTAATGCCTTTGAAATTTCTCGACGGCTAGGTCTTGATCCAACGGTGATTGATTCAGCCAAACAAATTATGGATGACGAGAGTCAAGATTTAAATGAAATGATTGCCGATTTAGAAAATCGTCGGAAAATGGCGGAAACCGAATATTTAGAAGTTCGCTATCATATGGACGAAGCCGAAAAATTGCATAAACAACTAGAAGAAGCTTACAGCTTTTTCTATGAAGAACGAGAAAAAGAATTGGCCAAGGCCCGTAAAGATGCCAATAAAATTGTTGAAGATGCACAAGAAAAATCCGAAAAGGTCATCTCTGACATTCGTAAAATGCAATTGGCGGGCGGCAACAGTGGCGTCAAAGAGCATCAATTAATTGATGCCCGCACGCAACTTGCTGGTCTGCGGCAAGAGGAAGACCACTTGCAAAAGAATAAAGTTTTGAAAAAAGCTAAGGAACAAAAACGCCTAAAAGCCGGTGACGAAGTCATGGTCAATACTTATGGTCAACGGGGTACACTGATTAAAAAAGAAGGAGACAGCTGGCAGGTTCAAATCGGCATTTTAAAAATGACGGTGCCAGAAAGTGATATGACTGTCGTTGCACCAACGAAAGAACCGGTGCAACGGGTGGTCAATACAGTACGTTCTAGCCAAGCTAGCCATGTTGCCAATCAATTGGATTTGCGGGGCAAGCGCTATGAAGAAGCACTGGCAGAAGTCGATCAGTATTTAGATGCTGCAATTTTAGCCGGCTATCCGCAGGTGACGATCGTTCACGGAAAAGGTACCGGCGCTTTGCGACAAGGGATTACCGATTATTTAAAAAATCATCGCAGTGTTGCAAGCTTCGAATTTGCACCGAATAATCAAGGGGGCAACGGTGCTACAATTGTTAAGTTTAAGTAAGAACACTTATTAAGAGTAAGCAGATTATTAGGCATCGAAAAATGACGGTGCTATAATAATGGCAGTGAAAAACTAGGAGGTATGTCAAATGGCACAAGTTGTAACAGATAAAACATTTAACACTGACACAGAACAAGGTTTGGTTTTAGTTGACTTTTGGGCTACTTGGTGTGGACCTTGTCGCATGCAAGCCCCAATCTTAGATCAATTGGAAGAAGAATATGACGAATCAGAATTCAGAGTGGTGAAAATGGATGTGGATGAAAATCCAGAAACGCCAGCATCATTCGGAATTATGAGCATCCCAACTTTACTTTTGAAAAAAGATGGCGAAGTTGTAGATAAAGTAATTGGTGTTCATAGCAAAGACCAATTAAAAGAATTAATCAGCCAACATATGTAAGCTGAAAAAATATTGGTCTGCAGTGCAAGGAAAACTTGTGCTGCAGACTTTTTTTGTTTTCAAAAGAAAATCAATCCAACCGCCAGTCAGCTTAAAATGACTTCTCTTGACTTGGCGTGTTATAATAAATCAGTAAATTGAGAACATCAGTTCCTTTAGTTATCATTACCCAAGACTAGTGAGGATGAATTTTCCATGAATGAACGAATTAAAAATAAATTGGCCCTGCTACCGGATCAGCCGGGTTGTTATTTATATAAAGATAAATACGGTACTATCATCTATGTCGGCAAAGCTAAGATTTTAAAAAATCGTGTGCGCTCTTATTTTACTGGCAGTCATGACACGAAAACTGAGCGGCTTGTAAGTGAGATTGATGATTTAGAATATATTGTGACAGAATCCAATATTGAAGCCTTGCTGTTAGAAATTAATTTGATTAAGAAAAATGACCCTAAGTACAATATTATGCTGAAGGATGATAAAACTTACCCTTTTATCAAAATTACTAATGAAGATTATCCGCGACTTTTAATCACTCGAAAAGTCTTAAAAGACAAGGCTTTGTATTTTGGTCCTTATCCCGATGTCGGCGCCGCCAATGAAACAAAAAGATTGCTAGATCGTTTGTTTCCTTTGCGAAAATGCAAGGTTTTGCCTAAAGAAGTTTGCTTGTATTATCATATGGGCCAATGTTTGGCACCCTGTGTTTTCAATGTTCCCAAAGAGACCTATAAAGATATGGTCAAGGAAATCAAGAAATTTTTGAATGGTGGCCATACAGCAATTCAAGACCAATTGAAAATTAAGATGGATACGGCAGCTGAACAGATGGAATTTGAAAAAGCTGCTGAGTACCGAGATCAAATCAACGCCATTGAAACAATTATGACTCGCCAAAAGATGACCAATGCCGATTTAATGGATCGGGATGTCTTTGGCTATGCGGTTGATAAAGGCTGGATGTGTGTCCAAGTCTTTTTTGTCCGCCAAGGCAAATTAATTGAGCGGGATGTCTCGATTTTTCCCTTCTACAATGATGCTGAGGATGATTTTTTGACTTACATCGGCCAATTTTATCAAGAGAATCAGCACTTTGTTCCAAAGGAAGTGCTAATTCCAGATGATATTGATATGCCCAGCGTTGAAGCGCTGCTCAAGACTAAAGTTTTGCAGCCGCAACGGGGAGAAAAGAAAAAGTTAGTCAAGCTGGCGGCTAAAAATGCCGGCGTTGCATTGAATGAAAAATTTGATTTGATTGTCCGCAAGCAGGAGCGGACATTAGGCGCCGTAGATCGGTTGGGAAGCGCACTGAATATTCCGAGTCCAACCCGAATTGAAGCCTTTGATAATTCAAATATTATGGGGACCGACCCAGTTTCGGCGATGGTGGTCTTTATTGATGGCAAACCTGCTAAAAATGAATACCGCAAATACAAAATTAAAACAGTCAAAGGACCGGATGATTACGCTACGATGCGGGAAGTTATTTACCGCCGTTACTCGCGGGTTCTTAAAGAAGACTTGCCTTTTCCAGATTTGATTTTAATTGATGGAGGTAAAGGTCAGGTAGATGCTGCCCGAGATGTGCTGGATAATCAGCTGGGCTTGGATATTCCGATTGCCGGTCTAGCAAAAAATGATAAACACAAAACCAGTGAATTACTCTTTGGTCCAAATTTAGAGGTGGTACCTTTAGAGCGCAACTCTCAAGAGTTTTTCCTATTGCAGCGGATTCAAGATGAGGTCCATCGATTTGCGATTACCTTCCATCGCCAGCTCCGCAGTAAAAACAGTTTCTCTTCTAAGCTGGATCAAATTGACGGCTTAGGTCCCAAGCGCAAAAAGCTTTTGCTGAAGGAATTTAAATCGGTTAAAAATATTACCGCCGCCAGCATTGAAGAATTGCAGGCGATTGGCTTACCAAAAGGCGTTGCTGAAAATGTCTTTGCTGAGTTGCATAAGACAGAAGGGCCAGAAAAAGAGCAGGACTAAATTTAATCAAGTTATTGGAAAGCTAACTGGAATCTCCTAAGGGTGATTATTCCAGTTAGCTTTTTGCATTTTAAAGCTTATTTTTCAGATAAGAAAGCCTGTTGGTCTTTACGCTACATAAAATTATCGATAAAATAAAAGTAAGAAAAGCTGCAGAAGATTTTTAGCAAAGTTGCTGTTGTAATGGGAAGTGAAAGAGGGGGAGAAGATGAAAAAAATTGCTATAGGCTTCATCGTATTAACAGGATTAATACTTACAGGCTGTAATAATCAAACAGAAAATTCGCAAACGGCTGACTCACAGGCTAGTTCTACTACTAGCAGTAGTCTAGAAAGTAACGAATCAACCAGCAGCCAGCAGACTCAAGAGACTAGTCAGATTTCTGAAACTAGTGGGAGTACAACAGAAAGCTCGTCAATAGCTGATGCTGTCAATAAATTTCCTTATGCTGTTGATTTATCTGCCTTTGCTAGTTCTGTCACGTTTTATCATGGCTTTAGTGTCAATTACCCAACTTCTTTTACGTTAGATAACTTAATGTCTAGAGAGCCGCTCATTACGATAACCTATGAAAGTCCCGACAACACAGTGAGCGCCTCAAGATATCAAGGAAGCATCACTGAAATTCCGACAAAGGAAATTCGGGTTTTCTCAGCTAAGGATAATCAAATTCGCAGTGTTTTTGTGAATACGCAAATTAATTTGGACTTGCATCTTGAAGGAGAACAAAATTATCAAGAAGGCGTCAATAACAGACCTATGTATTTGTTTGCCAATGCTGACGGTGGCTATTCGTTGGCTACGCCTAATTATGCCGGCAACGTGCCGGAGCAAGATCAAGATGTCATGCAGGAAGTGTTGAGAGCATAAAAAGAATCAGAAAAAAACTGCCAAAAATTTTCCAGTAAAACGGAATTTTTTCGGCAGTTTTTTTTGTTTATTTCCTCAAGACTTCTTTTGATGGAATGATTGTTGCTAAACTTTGGCCCAACAGTTTCCTGCGACACGCTTCAACTTCTTGAAAAGTGAAGCGACCTCCGTAGGCTAAAAATTCATAGAGCACACCAAATTCTTTGAGGAAAAGATCTTGAGAAACAAAACCATTTTTCAAATAGAAATTTTTTCGCTTGATACGCTGTTGTTGGTTTTTGGCAGAACTATCCAACGCCTCAATCGTCAAGCCAATTTTTTTACCGCTGTAGACCGTTGGTAACTCCTGTAAAACTTTACTACCATAACGTTGGCCCTGCTGGTTTGGGTCAATGGCAAAATAAAAGATAAAGACTTTGTCCTCTAAAACAACCGAATATAAAAAGCCGAGCCAACTATCTTTCTGCCAGACACTTAGTAATTCAACAGCCGGATTTTTTAGTTTTCTTTGTAAAAACCAAAAAGGCATCCGTTCAAGTCGGGGAAAGGCAGCTTGATAGAGCTGTTTTATCTTGGCTAGAGCAGCAGCTTGTTGTTTTGGCTGTACAATTTTTTCAAAGGTGAGCATAGCGCCTCCATAACAAGAATAGTGAATTAAGAATTTTTCAACTTATTAAAACTAAAATGCAAGCAAGATTTTCAACTTGCTAAAAAAAATACAATCATAATTTGCAATCTTACTGATAAGCTGCGGGCAGCTTGAATAAATCTTGTGCCTCCAGCTGATAACCAATTTGCAATAACAAATCCTCCTGTCCTTTCGAAGCCATAAATTGCACTCCTAAAGGCAAGCCGTCTTTGGTCACATGCGTTGGCAAACTGATGGCCGGTTGACCGGTCAAATTAGCTAGCTGTGTAAAGGGTGATAGCGTTAGACTTGGTTCAAACATCTGATAAATTAATTCCCCCTGTTGCCCGACAGACAGGTCTTCAATAACACTTAATTGCTGGCGAATCGAATCGCTTTGCAACTCTTGATCAATTCTCGGCGCTGGAAAAGCGGTGGTAGGTGTTAATAGTAAATCATAATCAGAAAATAATTTTTCCATCGCTTCAGCAGCACTATCCCAAAGTTGCAGGGCCTGAATGTATTTTTCAACCGGAACATTGGTTCCATATTGATACAAGCCCCAAGTAATTAATTCCATATCATTTTGAGTTAGAGCTTTTCCTAATTGCTTGCTGATGCCGCTAAACATGGCGGCTGTTTCGGCACCATTCATCAAATAATAACTTTCCATCAATGCAACGCCATCGACTGGATAAGCGATTTCTGTCACGCTGTGGCCTTGTTGTTGCAATTCAGCCGCCATTTTTTTAGTGGCGGTAATCGCTTCATCAGAAACCGGTGTGCCCACAGGGGAATCCGTTAGAAAAGCAATTTTAAAAGAGCGGTCTAATCTAGTATCTTGCCATTCATCTTTTGGCGGATGATAGGGTGCGGCTTTGGGATTGCCTCGTAATTGTAAAAATAAATGTTCGGTATCCCGCATTGAAACGGTCAAAGCAAAATCAATAGAGGCCCCTTGCCAGCCACGATATTGTCCAGGTCCGGTGGGCATAGCGCCACGGGTTGGTTTTAAGCCAATTAATCCGCTGAAGGAAGCGGGGATTCGAATCGAACCGCCGCCGTCGCTGGCACCAGCAATCGGAAAAATGCCGCTGGCAACCGCCGCTGCTGCGCCGCCGCTAGAACCGCCGGGGGAATGCTCCAAATTCCACGGATTGCGGGTGACGCCGTATAATTCAGGGTCGGTGATGTTTTTGAAACCGAATTCCGGGGAATTACTTTGTCCGGCGGGTACCAAACCGCTGTCGATTATTTTTTGGGTGAAGTTAGATGTTTTTTGGGCGAGATTATTTTTAAAAAGTTGGGAAGCTAGCGTTGCCGGCCAGCCTTTTTTTTCTTGCCCTAGTATTTTTAAAGGAATCGGCAGTCCGTAAAATGTTTGTGTCTCATTATAATTTCCTTGGGCGAAATCTTTTTTCGCTTGAGCCAAATCCCAAGAAATTAAAGCGTTTAGCTGGGGATTTAAGGTTTGGATTTTTTTGTCTACCTGCTGATAAAATTCCGCTGGCGCCACCGCTCCTGTTTTAAATTGATTGACCCAATATAAACCATCTTTCATCAGAAAACCTCCATTTAGTAAAGTAATGATTCAAATTAATTATACACGATGGCGCTCAAAAAAATGGCTGCTTTGTTCTTGTTAAAAATTTTTATTGACCTTGCCGCAGCGTCAACCCTTAAACTGGGCTTAAGGAGGCGAGAAAATGGAAAATATCGCAATTCGTTTTGTAAATTCAACGGCTTTTTATCAACAGGCACTGAGAGGACAGGCGACAGAAGATGATTTTCGCTATCAGCTAATGGCGCCACTGGCAAAAATGTGGCAATATTTAAATGCCCCTTTGAAACCAAAAAGTCCCGGTGGTTATGATGTAGTGATGGCTTCGGAAATGATGGGTATTTGGACACCCCGCAAGAGCAGCCAGTTAATTGCTGGAAAACTAGAAAAATTAGTGTCAACGAATATTTTTACAGAGGCTCCAGCTGTTTTGAGACAGGGAATTACTGCTTTTGCTGAAATCGGTTATCAAATACCTGTGTTTGAATTTGTGGTGACAATTTTATTAGGAGATTCAGAAAATTCGATTTTGATGGCTAGTGAAGGATACAGCGGCTTTGGCGGCATTCCCGGTTTTATTTTTTTGCTGGTGGTCCCAAATCAGTTTAATCAAAGCCGTTTGAAATCGGCTTTAGCCCATGAATTTAACCACAATGTTCGGTTTACCTATGCTCCGTTTAATCATGGGGATGTCAGCGTTGAAGAATACTTGGTGATTGAAGGATTAGCTGAGGTTTTTGCTGAAAAATTATACGGAATTGATCAGCGGGGGCCTTGGGTACAGGATTTTTCAAAAAAAGAATTAGCCGATTCAATTGAAGTTATGAAGGCTGGCCGTCAAGCTCGAGGATTTGAACAGGTGGCAGCTTATATGTATGGCGATGTTGTCGCTAAAGAACAGGGCTACGCACCAGTAGGACTTGCGCGAAATGCTGGTTACACCGTCGGTTATCATCTAGTAAAAAAATATTTAAAAAATACAGGGGCTTCGATTGAAGAAGCGACCTTAACACCCTCAGCCGAAATTATTAAAGAATCAAAAATTTTCGACTAAAAAATTTTTCAAAAAAAAAATCAGAGAAAATGTATAGCTCGCTTTACAAAAAATGTAAAGTGAGCTATACTTTATTTGTAAAGCGAACTATACATGAATGGAGGAACTCCAATGGAAAATAAAATTCATGAGTTGCGCAAACAAAAGAAAGTCACCCAAAGTGAGTTGGCGGAGGCGGTGGATGTCACTCGCCAGACGATTATCTCATTAGAAAATGGCCGCTACAATGCCTCTTTGATTTTGGCCCACAAAATTGCTCAGTTTTTTGATTTAACGATTGAAGAGGTATTTGAATTTAATTTGGAGGAGGAGAACATCAGATGAAACTTAAAATGTTCAACATGAAAAATGTCCACACGGATCAAGATTATATCGAACATTTACAAGTTAAAAGTTCACTGGCGGCTTGTTTTATCGTCTTAGGAGGGATTTTAGGAGCGACCTATAGCTTTGCCACTCGTCAGGGATTGGTGCATTTATCAGATTATTTTCAGGGCTTTTACGCAGGAGCTTCCGGTAGTTTGATTGTGTTGGGTCTTGTGCTACCTCTGCGAAATCGACGCTTGATGAAGCAACCTGAGGTCATAAAAAAAATGCGAATCCGGGATTCTGATGAAAGAAATCAGGAATTATCCGCCAAAGCGTTAAGAATTGCTTGTATTTTTCAGCTAGCAATGGCCTATCTGATGATTCTCGTTGGGCCGTTTTTCAATGAGCTATTGGTGGGCATTGGAACTTTGCTAATTTTTATATTTATTTTCGCTTATTTAGGCACTTATGTTATTCTTAAAAAATGGTACTAGAAAATTTCCATAAAACAATAAAAAAATAAGGAGTAAACAAATGTTAGAAGTGAAAAACTTAACCAAAACATTCGGGAACTACACAGCGGTTGATAATTTGTCATTTGACATCCCTGACGGCAAAATTTTAGGCTTAATCGGTCAAAATGGTGCTGGTAAGACGACAACTTTTCGATTAATCCTCGATTTTTTAACTGCTGATTCTGGAGAAGTTCTTTGGGATGGTAAAGAAATCAGCAGCAAAGAGTACAATATTATCGGCTATCTGCCTGAGGAAAGGGGCCTGTACCCGAAAGTTACCATTCAAGATCAGCTGGTCTATTTTGCAGAATTGCGGGGCAAAACTAAAAAAGAAATTTTGCCCAAGATTGATGAATGGATGGAAAAATTTCAGGTGAAGGGCAAGAAGACGGATAAAGTTAAAACTTTATCTAAGGGGAATCAGCAAAAGGTTCAGTTGATTGCAACTTTGATTCACGAACCCAAATTAGTTATTTTGGATGAACCCTTCAGTGGGCTTGACCCGGTCAACGCCGAATTGCTGAAAGACGGCATTATTGAATTGAAGAGTAAAGGCTCAGCCGTTATTTTCTCCAGTCATAATATGGACAACGTTGAAAAAATTTGTGATTCCTTAATTATGCTTCGCAATGGCGAAACAGTTTTAGATGGCAAAGTGCATGAAATTCGTGAATCCTTTGGCCGTACTAAGCTTTTCTTGGAATCGGCTTTAAGTAAAGCCGATGTTGAAGGCTTTGCCGGTGTTAAGGAAGTCATTGAAAGTTCAGACGGCAGCTTAAACATTACCCTAAGTGATGCTCAAGCCGGCGAAGAAATTTTTATGCGGGCAACTCAGGGGGGCTATATTCCGATGTTCAATCAACAACCGCCGACCCTTGAAGAAATTTTTAAATTAAAGGCAGGTGACAATAATGCGTAAATTTTGGATTATTGCGTTAGATATCTATAAGAAAAACGTCAAATCTGGGGCGTTTGTCGTGATGATTTTGTTCCCGTTTATTATTATGGGGATTGCTTATATTGCTGGAAGTTTCGCCGGTGGCATTGGCGAAACCAGTAATTTTGGCGTGGTGGCAAGCGACAGCAGCCTGACACAAGGTTTCGAGGCGCTAAACAATGAGGATTATGATTTTAAAGAGATTGACTCAGAAGCTAATGCGCAAAAAGAATTGGCGGATGAAAAGATTGACGGGTATCTGTTGTTAAGTCTCGATGGCAATACTATTCAAGCGACCTTGTACAGTGATACCACTCTCGGCACGACTGCTGAAATGGTGATTCAGCAATACTTGACTTCACTTCAGTCAACATTACGAGCGACTGGACTTGGATTAACTACAACAGATGTTGCCAGCTTAAATGAAGCGGTGAATATTACCTCTGAAAGAGTCAGCTTTGATGATGATGGGCAGATGATTGTTGATGAAAATAATACTTTTATCCAATCGATGATTAGTTTTGCTTCAACAATTTTACTAATGGTCTTTATCATGACCTATGCTCAAATTGTTGCCCAAGAGATTGCCTCAGAAAAAGGCACTCGGATTATGGAAGTTATTCTTTCCAGTACGACGGCGAAAAGTCATTTTTACGGTAAAATTGTCGGCGTGCTATTAGTTGCCTTAACGCAGATGGTCGTTTATGCGCTTGTCTTTGGTATCGGCTTCCAGTATTTCAAAAATCTTGAGATTGTCCAGCAGGTGCTGGACGGAATTTCAGTCGAACAAATTTTTGGACCATTTTTAATCTTCACAATTATTTATATTTTCCTAGGAATTCTGATTTACTCCGTGCTTTCCGCTCTGTGCGGCTCACTGGTTAGTAAATCCGAAGACACCGCCAAGGCAATTATGCCAGTAACTTATCTGTCTTTAGGCGGTTATATTTTGGGGATTGCCATGGGGATGTCAGATCCGAATAATATTGTCATCCGTGTTACTTCCTATATTCCGTTTCTGTCTTCTTATATCATGCCTGTCCGCTTGGCTAGTAATGTGGCTACCAATACAGAAGCCATGATTTCAGTGGCGATTTTAGCTGTGACAACTGTGGCATTGATGCTCTTGTCAGCTAATTTATACAAATCAAATGTCTTAGTTTATAACGAAGGCGGCTTATTAGCAGCCTTGAAACAATCATTTTCAATTTTGCGAAACGAACGCCGCAAAGTTAAAAGCTAAAAATTTTAATTCCTGATAGGTCACTGACTTATCAGGATTTTTTATTTGAAGGTCAATTAGTTGACGAAAGCTTCATCTAATTGGACAATAAAAGGAATGCTGCAAAAGACAGAATTAGGAGGAAAGAAAATGGATTATCAAACATTGAACAATGGTTTAGAGATTCCGCAAATTGGTTTGGGTGTGTGGCGGGCCCCCAATGACGATGCCGCCAAAGCAGTTGAATGGGCATTGAAGGCTGGCTATCGCTTGATTGACACGGCTGCTGCTTATAAAAACGAAGATGGTGTCGGTCAAGGCATCCGCAATTCTGGGGTTCCCCGTGAAGAAATTTTCGTGACGACAAAATTATGGAATAGCGACCAAGGCTATGAATCTACCCATCAAGCCTTTAACGACAGCCTAGAAAAATTAGGTCTTGATTATGTTGATCTGTATTTGATTCATTGGCCAGTAGCTGGGAAATACAAAGATTCTTGGCGGGCGATGGAAGAAATTTATGCTAGCGGCAAGGCTAAAGCGATTGGTGTTTCCAATTTCCATCAGCATCATCTTGAGGATCTTTTAGCTGATGCAAAGGTTAAACCAGTCTTAGACCAAATTGAAATTCATCCAACCTTGACACAAGAGCCTTTGAGAAATTATTTGAAATCTATTGATGTTGCAGTTGAAGCTTGGTCACCATTAGGTCAAGGAACCATTTTGAATAATCCTGTTTTGGTGGAAATCGGCAAGGCCCATCAAAAGACAGCGGCCCAAGTTATTATCCGCTGGCATTTGCAAAATAAAATCATTGTGATTCCTAAATCTGTTCATGAACAACGAATTCAAGAAAATTTTGACGTTTTTGATTTTGAATTATCCGCTGAAGAAATAAAAAAAATCAACGGTCTGAATATTAACGAGCGTTTAGGTGCTGATCCCGATAATTTTAATTTTTAAAAATTAAAAAAATACTGTTAAAGAAGCGTCCTGCATTATACAGCGGGCAAGCTCCTTTGACAGTATTTTTTAGTTGTAACAAACTAGTTGAATAGTTTGATTTTCAAAAATTTAAACAAGTTATATCTTGCTAAAACAAAATTGATTACATCGGTTTCAGATTTTGCGAAATCCGTTCCAGCATCCAGGCCAAACGTTTCTGGCGTCCTGCATCTGTTTTCGCATCTAAATAGGCGCGGGTGTAGGTCTTTTGTACAGAAGGCGACATCTTAAGAAAATTGTCGTAGGCCTGTGGATTTTCCTTCAATAATTGAGCAGTTTGGGTAATATCCGTTTCCGTGATGGCTGGCTTGGTAGGTTGCTCCCATTGGCCATTGGCTTTGGCTTCTGCGATTTTATCGCGACCGGCTTTAGTCATCAGCCCTCTATTTTCCAAACTAGCAACTAATTTTTTATTCTTTTCCGACCATTTGCTGTTTTTGCGGCGTTGGGCGAAATACTTTCGATATTGCTGTTCGTCAATTTTTTTCATCTGCCCATCAATCCAACCAAAACATAAAGCTTCTTCCAACGCTTCTGCCGCCTTTAAGGTTTCCAGCGGGGCTGCTTTAGAAAAAAGCAGCCAAACTCCGACTTCACTGTGCTGATTTTCCTGTAACCAGCGGCGAAACTCCTCACGAGTTTCAAAAAGTAATTCATTTTCCATCGGCCTACTCCTCAGCTTTTCTTTTAGTATAGCATAGGAGGAGCTGGCAATTTAAAGCTGATTGACAAAATAGTTAAACAAGCCTTGCTCTTTGGCATCTACGTAATGGTTTAATTCTGGGTGCCATTGGACACCTAGAATTTTGTGCTCTGGTTGAGTGCTTTCAAGAGCCTCAACAATCCCATCATTTGCCCAAGCCGTAGCTTTTAATTGAGGAGCAATTTCTTTAATGCCTTGGTGGTGATAGGAATTAACTAGATGGCTATCTCCAATTAAATTATTCACTAAGCTGTCTGGCGCAGTTTTGACTTCGTGGGTGGCAAACCACGGGGCAGTAGGAGCTTGTTCGTGTTTGAGGGCTGGCTTCTCATAAAAAGATAAGTCCTGATACAAGGTGCCGCCGAGGGCTACATTCACTAGTTGAACTCCACGGCACACCGCAAAAATTGGTTTGCGCTGAGCAACAGCCTCTTTAACTAGCGCAATTTCAAAATGATCTCTTGCCGGATTAATTTCTCCTAATTTTTCGCTGGGTTCTTCTCCAAATAGCTGAGGCATAATATCTTGACCGCCTGCTAAAAGTAGTTTATCAATTTGTTTAATGTAACTTTGGGCTAGTGTTGGTTCCCCGATTGGCAAAACTAGTGGCAGGCCACCAGCTATCTGGACAGCGTCTACGAAGCCTTGGGGTGTATAAGTAACTTGATTGCCGTTAAATGTTTGGCTAGCATGAACCAGCTGATTGCCGGCAATGCCGATAATTGGTAATGACATAAAAATTGCTCCTTCATTTTTTTGGTAATCATAGCATTTTTTGCCAAAAACCAACATTATTCCGCTTCACAGAAGTCTTTGGCTCAACGGCTTTTAAAAAAAATTAGAAAACTTTGTCTTTTTAAATAACTTTTGGTATACTGTTTAGAGTTAAATAAATAATGGTTGGGCGCAAGCTTCAAGGATCGGATTCTTCAAGGGGTGAGAAGAATAAGTGAGAAAAAGCGCACCTGTGAACTAACAATTATCGCGTGAAACTTTCTTACAGTTGCAAGGAAGTTTCACGCTTTTTTTAGTTTTACAAAAGCCATGTTTGAAGGGAGTGAAGAACTTGTTAGAAGCGCTAAATGAAATTAAAGCCGCTGAGGAACAGCTGGCGATAAAAAAACAAGCAATGTTGGACAACATTCAAAAATATGCCACCGAGCGCAATCAGGAACTCCAAAAACTGCAAACAGAAAATCATCAGCTGTTAACCAAGCTGATGGCAGAAAGAGAAGCCGCTGAAGCAGAGCAATTAGCAGCGGAAAAAGAACTGTTATTAATTGAAGCAAAAAAAGTCAGTGATGACTTACAAGAACAATATCAAAAACACGATCAAGCTGCTATTCAAACGATTATCGAGAGGGTGAAGCAAAACTATGGCAGTGACTAGAATGAGTAAATTAACCGCCATTTGTGATCAACGCCATCAAGAAAGCCTCCTGCAAACCATCCAAGGGCTGCAGCGGATTGAAATGCGGGATTTAAAACAAGAAAATACCAGCAATCAATGGGTCAAAGAATATTTTGCCGAAGAAGCGGCGTTGATGGAAACCACCCAAGAGGCCGAATTATTGGATCTGCAAAAAGATATTCAACAAGCTGTCCAATTTATTCGTCATTATGGTGCAAAAAGTAAAAATTTTAGTTTAAAACGCAGCTTCCTTTCTTTGCAGGAATTAGAAGCTGGCATTGACGAAGAAAAGTTACGCAAACAATTACCAGAAATTTTAGCTTTAGAAAAACAGTGGCAAAAATTAACGGCGGAAAAAGATAATCTCAACGAAGCTGAAACATGGCTAAGTCATTGGCAATATTTAGATATTAATCCCAATGCACCTTTGCCAGCTTATACTGAGCTAAATTTAGTTGGGCTGCCAGCCTCTGGGTACACAGCCTTTAAAGAAAATATTGCTGAAGAAGCCAATTTCTACTTTGAAGAAATTTATGTCGATGACCGTGAAGTAAATTTAGTGCTGGTTTTTCCTAAACAAGCGCAAGCAACAGCAACAACTCTGCTTGAGACAAGTGGCGGCAGCAAAATTGAGTATGCCTATCAGCGAGAACCAAAAGCTGAATTGGCAGAGATAAAAAAAATGTTAACCACAAATCAAAAGGCTATGGAGGAGCTGACCCGTCAAGTAGGGCAGCTGATTAAAATTATTCCTGAGCTGCAATGGGCTGAAGAAGTTTTTCTAGCCCGCCAACAACGGGAATTTGTTAAAAATCAACTGATCCATAGTCGTTATCTCGTTGTGATTCAAGGCTGGATTAGTAGTAAGGATCAAGGGGTGCTTGCTGAGGAAATTACTCAACAACTAGGTGCCGATGAAGTTTATCTCGATTTTGAAACGCCGTCGGAGGCTGAAATTGCTGAAGAGGTCCCAATTGCCCTGGAGAATCATCCAATTGTCGCACCTTTTGAACTGTTAACTGAAATGTACAGTTTACCAAAATACAATGAAATTGATCCAACCCCGTGGCTGATGCCCTTCTATTTTGTCTTTTTCGGCATGATGGTGGCAGACGCTGGCTATGGATTATTAATGTTACTTGCGACAACCTTTGCTTTGAAAAAAATGGTGTTGCCGACAGGGATGGCAAGGTTTGCCAAATTTTTCCAGATTTTGTCCTTGCCGACGATGGCTTGGGGCTTAATTTACGGGTCCTTTTTCGGTCTGACGCTACCTTATACGCCAATCCTTTCGACAGAAAATGATGTCGTTCAAATTATGATTTTATCAGTTGTCTTTGGTTTTATCCAAATCTTAGTCGGGCTTTTTATTGCCGCCAAAGAACATATCCGGCAAAAAGATTATCTATCAGCCATCAGTGACGGCTTTGCCTGGCAAGGGATTTTAATAGGGATTGTGATTGCAGTGGCCGGCAATGTTTTATTAAATAGTGCGGCCTTGACGTATCTTGGGGCAGCCATTGCGATTATCTCGGTTTTGGGAATTTTATTTATTCCGGTTCTCCAGTCGACTTCCAAGCTAAAAGGTTTTGCTAAAGGAGCTTATTCTCTTTATGGCATCACCGGTTATATTGGTGATCTAGTGAGTTACACGCGCTTGATGGCATTAGGTATTTCCGGCGGCAGTATCGCAGCGGCTTTCAATTTGATTGTCAGCTATCTGCCAACAGGTGCCCGCTTTACAGCAGGGATTGTTTTAATCATCATCCTGCAGGGATTGAATATTTTTCTTTCTTTACTGAGTGCTTTTGTTCATGGCGCCAGATTGCAGTACGTAGAGTTTTTTGGGAAATTTTATAGCGGCGGTGGGAGAGGCTTTAGTCCCTTCAAAACTGCTGAAAAATATTTGAATATCAAACGAAAAGAGGATTAAGAATTATGGTAGATTTATTGATTAACGACGGCGGGATTTTGTTCGCCATTTTAGGGATGGCAACAGCGACAATTTTTTCAGGTGTTGGTTCAGCTAAAGGTGTCGGCATTGCCGGGGAAGCGGCAGCGGCCTTAACCACAAGCCAGCCGGAAAAATTCGGTCGGGCCTTGATTTTGGAACTTTTACCAGGGACACAAGGGTTATACGGTTTCGTAATTGCCTTTTTCATCTATTTAAATGCTAGTGGCGGCGATGTGAGCTTCATCCAAGGAATGAGCTTGTTTGGCGCTTCATTACCGATTGCCTTTACCGGATTATTTTCAGCCATCGCCCAAGGGAAAGTGGCAGCAGCCGGCATCCAAATTTTGGCGAAAAAACCAGAGCATGCGACTAAAGGGATTGTCTATGCCGTAATGGTGGAAACTTACGCAATTTTAGGCTTCGTTATTTCATTCCTATTAATTAATATTGCCTAGTGGGGTGAACAGCAGATGAATGCAATTGAAAAAATTATTGAAGAGATGAATCAGCAGGCAGCTGCTGAAAATAGCGCTTATGAAACAGCGGAAAAAGCAAAAATAGATCAACAGCATGCAACGGAATTAGCTCAGTTGCAAGAGGACTTCGAGAAACAAAAAACACGGCAGTTGGCGGCGATTGACAGTAAATATCGCCAGTTAAAAAATCGCCAGCAGGTTACGATTCGCCAACAAAGCCTTCAGGAAAAACAGGAATTTTTATCTTCTTTGTTTACCCGCTCGGCTCAAAAAATGGCGGAATGGTCACCAGATGAAGCACATAGCTTTGCGGCAAAAGCCTTAAAACAATTGCCGCTAAAAAATACCGCAATCTTTATGGCAGGGGAATTGAGTCCCTATTATTCAGCAGATTGGTTGGAGCAAATCAATCAAACACTGCCTTATCAGCTAACGATGGCGCCAGAAAAGCTTGCTAAAAAAGCTGGCTTTATTGTAGACGACCAAGGGGTTCAGTATAATTTTATTTTTGAAAACTTAATTAAAGATTTGCAAAGCGAGGTTTCCTTTGAAATTGCCCAGCAGCTTTTTAATTAATCAGCAAGATTGCCTGCAAAGGAGGGATTTTCGTGAACAGCTATCATGAGCTGAATCCTCTGATTCGAACAAAGGAATTGGAGCTGTTAACCCAAGCAGATTTTGATAATCTGCTAAATGCGCCAGACTTGCAGCGCATGGGACAGATTTTACACAACACCCATTACAGTGAATTAGTCTACCAAGGCTTTGAACATAAAATTGATCAAGGCTTGGCCAAAGACCAAGCAGCGCTGTTTGATTGGCTGGTGGAAGTAGCTCCAGAAAAAGAAGTTGTCTGGATTTATACCATGCGGTTTACTTTCCATAACTTAAAAGTCTTGACTAAAGCGCAGGTCACTAATAAAAATTTAGACCATTTATTTGTGCCGGATGGCTTTTATTCTTTAGAAAAGTTGAAAGCTGCTATTCAAAGTGGTGAATCGGACGTTTTACCGCCGGCTGTCATGGACAGTATTCGGGAAGTCCGTCAGTATTTTGAAGAAGCAACGATTTTGCAAGGAATCGATGTCATCTATGATCGAGAATTTTTAAGACAGCAGCGAATTCTAGGGGATCAATTAGGCTACCCTGATTTACTAGAAGAAATTATTGCTTTTATAGATTTAACCAATTTAATTACTTTGGGCAGAGGTCTGCGTCAAGGACGAACAGTCGCTTTTATGACCACGGTGCTTTCTAGCTCCGGTAGTATTGAGAAGACTGATTTGTTGCAGTATGTCGAAGGTTCTCTGACGGAATTTATTGCTTTTCTCAAGGAAACTGAATATGGTGAAGTGATTGCACCAGCTATCACCGACAATGAAATTAATTTTGTCGAACTGGAAAAAATTAAAGATAATTATTTATCAGATAAATATCTAAAGGCCCAAGCCCAAGCCTTTGGACCACTACCGCTACTAGCATTTCTCAATGCTAAAGAAGTCGAGCGGAAAAATTTGCAGCTGATTGTAACCGGCAAACGCAATGGTATTGCCAAGGAAGTAATTAGAGAAAGGATGCGGGCAACCTATGACTAGTAAAATTGGCGTCGTTGGCGACAAAGGGTCCGTGCTTCCCTTTAAAATTTTTGGCTTTGACGTGCGGTACGGAACGGACGAAAAGGTGACCCGCAAAGCGATTGAGGAGATGGCGCAAGCAGATTATGCAGTAATCTATGTGACGGAAGCTTGTGCTGCTTTAGTTCCTGAGACGATTAGTCGCTATGAGACGGTGATGACACCGGCGATTGTTTTAATTCCCAATCATGAAGGAACACTGGGCATCAGCCAGGATAAAATTGCTAAAAATGTAGAAAAAGCCGTGGGCCAAAATATTTTGTAGGCAGCAGTTTAACAGACGGAGGGAAATAATTTGCAAGAAGGAAAAGTTATCAAAGTCTCCGGACCGCTAGTGATGGCGAACAATATGGCGAGTGCCAGTATTCAAGACATCTGTTATGTGGGCGATTTAGGAGTTATCGGAGAAATCATTGAGATGCGGGGAGACGTAGCTTCCATTCAGGTCTACGAGGAAACTGCCGGCATCGGCCCTGGCGAACCAGTCAGAACAACTGGTGAAGCTCTCTCAGTTGAACTGGCGCCAGGTATTATGTCACAAATGTTCGACGGGATTCAACGGCCGTTGGACACTTTTTTAAAGATTACAGAGAGTAATTTTTTGAGCCGCGGAGTGCAGCTACCGGCTTTAAATCATGAAAAAAAATGGCTCTTTGAACCAGCTAAAGCAGTTGGCGATAGTGTTAGTGCTGGCGATATCGTCGGCACTGTGCAAGAAACTAATGTAATTAACCATAAAATCATGGTGCCAAATGGTATTCAAGGCACCATCACAGAAATTTCAGCTGGTGAGTTTACGATTGATGAAGTCATTTATAAAATTGCCACTGAAAATGAAGAAAAAGCCTTGACCATGTTGCAAAAATGGCCGGTGCGTCGGGGTCGTCCAATCAAAGAAAAATTAAATCCTGTGGCACCGATGATTACTGGTCAGCGGGTTATTGATACCTTTTTCCCGGTCACCAAAGGAGGAGCGGCCGCTGTTCCCGGGCCATTTGGAGCGGGTAAAACAGTCGTGCAGCACCAAATTGCTAAATGGGCTGACGTTGATTTAGTTGTTTACGTGGGTTGCGGCGAGCGGGGCAACGAGATGACCGATGTATTGAATGAATTTCCGGAATTAATCGATCCAAATACCGGTGAATCATTGATGGAGCGGACGGTTTTAATTGCCAATACCTCTAATATGCCCGTTGCAGCTCGGGAAGCCTCGATTTATACCGGAATTACGATTGCGGAATATTTCCGTGACATGGGTTATAACGTGGCAATCATGGCAGATTCAACTTCTCGCTGGGCAGAAGCACTGCGGGAGATGAGTGGCCGTTTAGAAGAAATGCCGGGGGATGAAGGTTATCCTGCTTATTTAGGTAGCCGTTTGGCGGAATATTATGAGCGTTCAGGGCGAGTGATTGCATTAGGCGAAGATAATCGTGAGGGTAGTATCACTGCCATCAGTGCAGTTTCACCATCTGGTGGTGATATTTCTGAACCGGTAACGCAGAACACTTTACGAGTAGTGAAGGTTTTCTGGGGACTGGATTCACAATTAGCCCAACAGCGTCACTTCCCATCGATTAATTGGTTGTCCAGTTATTCCTTATACAGCGCAGAAGTCGGCCAATATCTAGACCAGCAGTTAAATGGCGATTGGTCTGGCATGGTCAAAGAAGGCATGCGAATTTTGCAGGAGGAGTCACAATTAAATGAAATCGTCCGTTTAGTCGGTATCGATTCCCTTTCTGACCGTGACCGCCTGACTTTGCAAGTTGCGAAATCCTTGCGGGAGGATTACCTTCAGCAAAATGCCTTTGATGATGTCGATACTTATACTTCTCGGGAAAAGCAATACAAAATGTTGGATAATATTTTAACCTTTGGCCATGAAGGTCAGCGGGCTTTAAGCTTAGGTTCCTATCTTTCAGAAATTATTGATGGAACGGTTATGCTGCGGGACCGGATTGCCCGCAGTAAATATTTACCAGAAGACCAGCTTGCTAAACTGGATGAGATTCATCAAGAAATCAAATCAGAAATCCAAGAAATTATCGCACAAGGAGGCATGACGAATGATTAAAGAATATAAAACAATCGGTGAAGTCGTCGGCCCTTTGATGGCAGTCGATAAGGTTCAAGGAGTAAAATACGAAGAGCTGATTGAAGTGCGCATGCAAAACGGTGAAATTCGCCGCGGGCAAGTGCTGGAAATTCACGAGGACAAGGCGTTAGTTCAAATTTTTGAGGGAACCAGCGGCATTAATCTCCGGGATTCATCTGTACGCTTTTTAGGCCATCCATTAGAATTGGGTGTATCAGAAGATATGGTGGGCCGGGTCTTTGACGGTCTTGGCCGGCCTAAAGATCAAGGTCCGGAAATTTTACCGGAAAAGAAAATGGATATTAACGGAGAGGTTATCAACCCCGTTGCCCGAGATTATCCGGATGAATTTATCCAAACGGGAATTTCAGCGATTGACCATTTAAACACCCTGGTCAGAGGACAAAAGCTGCCGGTCTTTTCAGGTTCAGGTCTACCCCATAAAGAATTGGCGGCGCAAATTGCTCGTCAAGCTAGCGTTTTAAATTCGGATGAAGATTTTGCGGTGGTTTTTGCCGCAATCGGAATCACCTTTGAAGAAGCCGAATATTTTATGGAGGACTTCCGTAAAACCGGCGCTATCGATCGCTCGGTAATGTTTATGAACCTAGCCAATGATCCAGCGATTGAGCGGATTGCCACGCCACGGATGGCTTTGACGGCGGCTGAATATTTGGCCTACGAAAAAGGGATGCACGTCTTGGTCATTATGACGGACATGACCAACTATTGTGAAGCGCTGCGGGAAATTTCTGCGGCTCGTCGGGAGGTTCCGGGACGACGGGGCTACCCTGGTTATCTCTACACAAACTTGGCCACCTTGTATGAACGGGCGGGGCGGATTCGCGGCTTAAAGGGTTCAGTGACGCAAATTCCGATTCTCAGTATGCCAGAGGATGATAAGACTCACCCGATTCCCGATTTAACCGGCTATATTACCGAAGGACAAATTATTTTGTCCCGTGATTTAGATAAACGAGGCATTCAGCCACCGATTGATGTATTGTCTTCTTTATCCCGTTTAAAAGATAAAGGAACGGGTCCCGGCAAAACCCGTGAGGACCATGCAGCTTCTATGAACCAGTTATTTGCAGCTTACGCTCAAGGTAAACAGGCGAAAGAATTGGCTGTTGTATTAGGGGAAGCCGCTTTATCAGATGTCGATAAAATTTATGCGAAGTTTGCGGACCGTTTTGAAAATGAGTATGTCAACCAAGGCTTCCATACAAATCGTTCCATTGAAGAAACCTTAGATTTAGGTTGGGAATTATTAGCGATGCTGCCGAGAACAGAACTAAAACGGATTAAAGACGATATGCTGGATAAATATTTACCGAAAAAGTAAGCTAATTTTTCGCTGCTCAGCTTTTTGATAGTACAAATAAAAAGAAGTTCGGTAAATTTTTATAGAAATCAGTGATAAATACAATTTTGTTTTCCTGATTTTTATTAAACAGAGGATTTCTTGTCTGCGAAACTATCAATCAACCTGACAGACTTTAAAATGTTTATTACTTTACTAGAGGAAGAAGTGATAAAATGGCCCGATTAAATGTGAACCCGACGCGGATGGAATTGACCCGCTTGAAAAAGCAAATGACAACCGCTACTAGAGGGCATAAACTTTTAAAAGACAAGCAAGACGAGCTGATGCGCCAGTTTATCTTGCTAGTGCGCAAAAATAATCAGCTGCGGAAAATTGTTGAAGAAAAGATGCAGACTGCCATGGCGGATTTTGTTTTGGCAGATGCGACAATCAACGAGGCGTTTATTGAAGAACTCTTTATTCTTCCAGCTGAAGATGTGCAGCTAGATGTTATGGAAAAAAATATTATGAGTGTCAAGGTGCCGCAGATGGCTTTTGAGTATGACGAGCGCCTTGGGGTAGCTCCCTTGGAATACGGCTATTTAAATTCAAATGCTGAGTTGGATTCGGCGATTGACCGCTTTGCAGACTTTTTACCACAGCTGTTGGAGCTGACAGAAATTGAAAAAACCTGCCAGCTGATGGCCTCAGAAATTGAGAAGACCCGTCGGCGCGTCAATGCACTAGAATATATGACGATTCCCCAATTGGAGGAGACAATCCACTATATTCAAATGAAGCTAGAGGAAAATGAACGGGCGGAAGTGACCCGTCTGATTAAGATTAAAAATATGGGTACCACAACGAGTTAAGTTGTGGTACCTTTACTTGTATATAAATTGTTTTGGAAGAATGAGTAGAAGGTGCAGAGATGTTTAAGGTAAAGAGACGGATGTTTGAAAGAATTTCGCCAGGCAGATTATTAGCCTTGGGATTTTTATTGCTAATTTTAATTGGCGGTAGTTTGTTGAGTCTGCCGTTTTTCAGCCGCTCAGGAGAAGCGACAGCGTGGCTCGATGGGATTTTTACGGCAACATCCGCAGTGTGTGTGACTGGTCTGACAACTTTAAATACCGCTGAGCATTGGAATATTTATGGCCAAGTATTGATTATGATTTTAATTGAAGTTGGCGGTTTGGGCTTTATGATGATTCCGATTCTTTTTTTCTCAGCCATGAAAAAGAAGGTCGCCTTTAGTACTCGGATTGTTCTGCAGGAAGCGTTAAATTTAGATGATTTATCAGGTGTGATGAAGCTGATGCTGTACATTGTGAAATTGTCAGCGGTTATTCAAGGTGTCGGTGCAGTCTTATTATCCTTTGTTTTTGTTCCGCAATACGGCTGGCTTAAGGGAATTTGGTTTGGTATTTTCCATTCGATTTCCAGCTTTTGTAATGCCGGCTTTGATTTGTTAGGCGATAGCTTGGCTCAAGACCAGCAAAACTGGTTCTTAATTTTGGTGGTGGCGCTGTTGATTATTGCCGGTGGGTTAGGCTTTATTGTTTGGCGGGATATTATTGAATATCGCGAGAAAAAACGCTTGTCTTTGCATACCCGCATTGGCTTAAGCATCACCGGAATTTTATTATTAGGTGGGACAATTCTATTTTTCTTCACAGAAAATAATGCGGCTGCGTTGGCTCCGGATGGGAATTTTTTTGAGCGCTTAGTTAATACTTTTTTTATGAGTGTCACGCCACGGACCGCGGGCTATTACTCTGTGAACTACGCCCATATGACCGACGCTGGTTTAATTTTGACGATGTTTTTAATGTATATCGGCGGAACTTCCGGTTCAACAGCAGGCGGTTTGAAGACGACGACTTTTGGAGTGTTGCTGATTCAAATGCGCTCAATGTTTAAAGGACGCACACGAGCGGAGTTCCATGGCCGCACGATTCGTCAATCAACGGTGCTGCGGGCCTTAACTTTATTTTTTATCACCTTGACAGTCTGTGTGCTGGCAATCATGCTGCTTTCAGTTACAGAAACCATTCCGCCAGAATTTGGGATTGAGTACATTGCCTTTGAAGCTTTTTCGGCTTTTGGCACTGTCGGCCTCACGATGGGCTTAACGCCAGATCTAACTGAAATCGGCAAAGTCGTTATTATTGCTTTGATGTATATCGGTCGAGTGGGAATTTTGACAGTTGTTTTCTCTTTAATTGCTAAAAGCAAAAGAGAGCAGGCAAATTACAAATATCCTGAAGAAGGTGTCATGGTAGGATAATAAAAAGAGAGCTTCAATTGCTGAGGCTCTCTTTTTGCTACTTAAAAATTAATTTTATTTTTAACCTTCAATTTTCAACAAGTTTGAAATGCAGATAAGTTACTAATAATCTGTAGCACTTGCTAACTATCAGATAAAATTCAAACTCCATTTTAATTTATATTAGAATCTAAATTAATTATCCGCGAATGACTTCAATTTTATAACCATCAGGGTCTACAATAAAGTAATAAGATGGATCAGTTCCTGGGAGGCCTTTTAAGTCAGTGACATTAAAACCAGCTGCTTGATGTTTAGCGTGAGTAGCTTCTAAATCATCTGCAGCAATAGCAATATGGCCATAACCATTTCCTAAATCATAACCAGGATGATTGTAATTGTATGTCAATTCCAATTCATAATCATCTCCAGGTAAAGTCAGATAAACCAAAGTGAATTCATTTTCCGGAAAATCACGACGACGGCTTTCTTCAAAATCAAAAGCCTCTTGATAGAACTTCAATGATGCCTCTAAATCTTTGACGCGAACACAAGTGTGAGCCATTTTCATATTCTTCATCCTCTCTTTCTCATCAATCTTAGCATACTCTTATTATTTTTTTAAAGCTTCTGTTTTAAAAGGCTTGTTAATGAGAAATTTCTCATGTAAACTGTTAACTAAGACTGAAATCATGAAATGAAAATGATAAACATTTCCAGGCAATAATTATTAGATGAAGAATATTGAGTTTAAAGGAGTTTGTCAATGAGCATTCCGACCTTCGGGTTAAAGACGGAAAATGTCGAGTATATCAGCCGCTATGCCGTCTATGTTGTTTTACCAAATCAAAATAATGAGCTGGCAATTGTGCAGGCCCCTAATGGTGCATATTTTTTACCCGGCGGCGAGATTGAAGCCGGTGAAGATCAGCTGGCGGCGATTCAACGGGAATTAATTGAAGAGCTGGGGGTTGAGGCGACTTTGGGCAAGTATTATGGCCAAGCGGATGAATTTTTCTTTTCCCGTCATCGAGATACTTATTATTATAATCCCGGTTACTTTTATCAAGTGACGGCTTGGCAACAGGTCTGTGAACCGACCGAAAAAACCAATGTCATTGCTTGGGTCGCTCCTGAAAAGGCGATTGAATTATTAAAACGCGGCAGTCACAAGTGGGCTGTAGAGCAATGGCTTAAAACTAATTAAAAAAAATAAAAATCCTGCTTGGCGGGGGCTCTTATAAGGAGCTCCCGCCAAGCAAGATTTTTTTTATTTCAGCTGGGTGTAGATACACTGATTTTTTATATTTTAAATTAAAACATATTTGTTTAGGGCTTCGGCTACACCGCTGTCATTATTGCTGGCAACGTGGACGTCAGCGGCTGCTTTGGTGCTAGGTACGGCATTGGCTACGGCAACACCGATGCCGGCATATTCCAACATTGAATTGTCGTTTTCGTTATCGCCAATTGCCATTGTTTCTTCTGGTTTCAAGCCAAGGTATTCAGCTAAGGTTTTTAAGGCATTACCTTTGCTGGCATTTTTATTTAATAATTCATAATAAAAAGGCGAGCTTTTGACTGTATTGTATTTTTCCGTAATTTCTGGCGGCATTTTTTTAATGGCTTCGTCTAAAATATGAGGATGATCAATCATCATCATCTTGATAATATTTAAGTCCTCATGCATTTCTTCGGGTGTCCGATATTCTAAAGGCATATCGACCAAGTAAGCCTCGTTGACGGTATATTTGCTGATATTTCTATTTGGCGTAAAAATCGTTTCATGATTAATCGCATGGAAATGGATGCCTAATCTGCGGGCGGTCAGTTCTAAAATATTGTAGTCTGCTAAACTCATGCCATAGCTGGCAACGATATCGCCGCTAGCAACATTTTGAATCAAAGAGCCGTTGTAGGTAATCACGTACTCGTTATCACGATTGATAGCTAATTCCGCCAGCTTCGTGGTGACGCCTGGCAGTGGGCGACCGGTACATAATACAATGTGAACACCTTTTTGCCGTGCTTCGTGGATGGCCGTTTTTACCTCTGGGTTGATGGTGTGCTGATCATTAATCAAAGTCCCATCGATGTCGATTGCTACTAATTTAATACTCATAATTTACTCCGTTTCTAAAAATTTATTCAATTGCGCCATTTTTAATATGGCGGGAAAACTGTTGGTAAGTTTCCGAGAACAAGCTGGTGTCCTCTTGAGGAGCGAGCATTTCTTTTGGGAAATAAAAACGCTGATCCCCTTGGGTCTGTCCGGCTAAAGCCGCAACTAGTGGACTGAGCTGCGATAATTCGATTAGAGAATCATCTTTGCGGATGATTTCAATCTGGGTGCGGTGGCGATTTTCTTCTGGTCGATAAAAATCATAGGGCAGGTCATAGCTGGAATTAATTGCCGTATAATATTTTGGATTATAGCCAACTTTTTCCACCAACTGTTCTAATTCTACCAGAGTTTGATCGTCTTTACCTTTAACAAATGTCGCAGATTTTAAAGGCTTACGATTTAAAAAGCGCTGAGCTAAATCGCTAAGGACCGCATCGCTCTCCTCCTGCCACTGAATAAAAGACGTGCCTAAGACACCGTCATCTAATTTTAAATAATCAGCTAACGAAAAGTCTTCTTTTAAAAAGGGTAGCAACAATTGGGAGTGACCGTTAAAAATATTCGGGTCTTTGCGATACAGCTTGGCTGCTCGGTTTAATAAATGCTCTAAAATGACTTCCATTCCCCGAGAAACCGGATGAAAATAGACTTGGACATACATCTGATAGCGGCTGACAATATAATCTTCGACGGCATGCATGCCATTCATTGAAAAAGCAATGCCACCGCTGTAAGGTCGAATTACCCGCAAAATTCTAGTCAAGTCAAAGGTCCCATATTCAGTGCCGGTATAATAGGCATCCCGCAGCAAATAATCCATCCGGTCAGCGTCAATCTGGCTGGAAATCATTTGAACAACTTGCGGGTTAGGATATTTTTTGGTAATCACGCTGGCGACTTTTTCGGGAAAGCCGGCCCCCACCCGATTTAAAATTTGATAGACCTCAGTCTCTGGTGAGGTGATAATTTCTACTGTAATCGCCTCGTGATTTGTGTGGAAAATATGTTCAAAGGTATGGGAATAAGGACCGTGACCGACATCGTGGAGCAGTGCGGCCGCCAAAACCACTAATCGCTCGCTGTCATCCCAGCCATCTGGTCCAATTTTTTCTTGGGAATAATTCCGCACAAAAATATCACAGATGCGCCGAGCAATTTCATAAACCCCCAGCGAATGGGAAAAGCGGCTGTGTTCCGCCCCGTGAAAAGTAAAAGAAGAAGTGCCTAATTGCTTAATCCGCCGCAAGCGTTGAAATTCCTTTGAATTAATTAAATCTAAAATCACTTGATGCTGCACATGAATATAATTATGGACTGGGTCGCGGAAGACTTTTTCCATTGGCAGCAGCTGATCTTTGTATTGGGTCATCTTAAAGCTCCTTTAAGAGTAAATTTCGTTGCTGCATACTGGTAATTTTTTCTTGAAAACGCTCGAGATTATCGGTCTCAGTTAAAAATTTATCTGCCTGTTGAAAGGCAATTTCAGTAGCGAACATTTTTTCAGCAGCACTTAAAAAGCGTTCCTTGCAAGCTAGCACTGTCAAGTTTTCCCCGAGTAAGACTGGTAAGTTTTCCATACTGGCAGGGCGCACGGCCGGATAGCCTTCAAGACCAAAGCGCTCTTTGAGACTCGTTTGATAAAATTCTTTGACCATTTCGCCACGAGCCAGCTGATTGCCAGTGACACTGAGGTACATCATCACAGCAATGCCATTTTTGATTCGCCGCTGGGCAATGCCCGCAAATTTTAAATCCTCTATGCTGAGATCAAATTTTCCCGGACAATATGAATCAGCAATTTCTTTGGCGATAATTTCCTTTTTGGTGGGGAAGGCCGCTTTAACGAGGGCGGTCATTAATTCATAGCCGCCATCAATCGATAAATCAGCCTTTGGTACAATCAGCGAGACATTTAAAATGCCCGCATCAGCAATCACACCTAAGCCCCCTGCATTGCGAATGACCGGCTGATAATCGGCAGCCTGAATCACCTCGATACCAGCTGCCAAGTCTGTCACTCGCGTATCTTTCATGCCTAAAATAAAACAATTTGGCAATTGCCAAAAATGTAAAAATGCTTGCTGATTTTCGCCGGCAAATTCCGTTAAAGTATCCGTTAAAGCAAAAGGTTCAAAGGCCGCAGTCGGCGCTAAAATAGCTTGATCCAAGACAATCATATTTTTCATAAAGGTTATTCGACTCCTTTTAATAACTCGATTTTCACATGAAGTGGGCAGATTGTCAAAATGGAATCGCTGAAAATCATGATTTTTTGCATTCTGTTTCGGTTTTTTTATAAAAAGGCGAGGATTCCAGCAAAATAATCGCAAATGATTGACAAATACTGACTTTCTATCGAAAATAGGACTAGATAAGTAAGTTGAATAAAGGAGCATCAGAATTATGGATTTAACACAAAGTATTCCTGTATCAATTATCGTACAGACAAAAATTAAACAACAAGGTCAAGTTGAAGAATTCAACTTTGAAATCCCCGGTCAAATCGTTCAAATTGGTACAACCTTTTATATTCGTTATAAAGAAGCACAGGAGGATGGCCGAGAGGTGCCGGTGACCGTGAAAGTTTATCCCGACGGTAAAGTTCAATTATCCCGCAACGGCGATGTTCGTACACGACTGCGCTTTGGTTATCAGGAAAAATTAGAAACTAGCTATCGAACGATTTACGGGATGTTTTTATTGACGACCTACGCAAAAAATCTGCATTTTAGTTTACGAGACCGGCCAGTTTCTGGAGAAGTTTCAGTTGATTATGACTTATTTTCAATGGGGGAACAAATCGGTGAGTATCAGTTTATTTTGAAATTTACGGCTTGATGCATGGAGTGAATTTCAAAATAAAATTAATTGGCCTTTTGACGAACTAAATATTGCATTTTAAGGCAGTATTTTGTATGATAAAGGATAGACTGCGAAAGGACGTGTACCCTTTGGAATTAAGTGTATTTGAAGGATTAAATAAAAATGAGTTGTCAATGATTGAAGTGGCTCACGCAATCTTAGAGGCTAATGCTGACGTAATGGATTTTTCTGATTTGGTAAACGAGATTCAAAATTATCTTGGTAAATCAGACTTAGAAATTCGCGACTCCTTAGCTCAATTTTATACAGATTTAAACATCGACGGTAGCTTTATCTCTTTAGGGGATAACCGTTGGGCGCTGCGTTCATGGTATGCGATTGACTCGATTGATGAAGAAGTTTCGCCAGCCATTGATGAAGATGAAGAAACGCCTCGTCGTAAAAAACGCAAAAAGGTTAACGCCTTTATCACAGATGATGAAGATGCCATCGACTACAATGACGATGACCCTGAAGATACTGATTTAGCTGATGAAGACGATGAAGACTTTGATGACGACGATGATGATGACGATGAAGAAATCGCAGCATACAATTCTGACTTGAAGGAAATCGGTGCTGACGATAATGGCGATGATGAAGAAGAATTGCCGGGCAGCATTGAAGAAGACTTAACCATCGTAGACGATGATGATGACGACTTTGATGATGAGGATGAAGACGAAGAGTTTTCTAAAGAAGAATAGCCAGTAAAAAAACTGTTCCAATAGTAAAAACAGCTGAGTAATGGAAACTAATTTTGGTTTCAGTTATTCTCTGTTAAAACTATTGGAGCAGTTTTTTTATTTTGCATTTTTTAGCGAATGTCGAATTTATTAATTTGTGCGATGATGGCTGCCATTTCAGCAGGTGATTCCTGCTGGCCACCGTTAATCCAAGCCTGAAAAACACCGAATTGCGCACTGCTGAGATAGGCAATAAAATATTTTTGTTCAAGGGGAGATTGTAGCTGAATATTCTGAATGCGGGGCAGCAAATTTTCTACCATATTGGCGGTAATCGCTTCTTTGATATGATTTTGAATTTCGATTGAACCTCGATCAGAAATCAGCAAAGCCAGCAATTTGCCTTCAGTGGTAAAGAAGGTGAGTAATTCAGTAATTATCTGTTTGACGCTAAAATTTTCTTTAAGAAGTGTGGCTTGATTAATCTGTGAAATCAATTCTTTTTGATACGCCTCAATCATTTGATATTTATCAACATAATGTAAGTAAAAGGCACTGCGGCTGATTTCGGCTTCCTGACAAATATCTTTCACAGTTATTTTTTCAAAGCTTTTTCTTTCTAATAAAGCTATCATACCATTTAAGATATTGCGTTTAGTGCGATAAAAGCGCAGGTCTTGTTTATTCTCTGTCAAAAAATCACTTTCCTTCGTTTCTCGATAATAGGGTTGATTGTTTTGCTGCCAGCCTTTTGATAGCTATTCACTCAGTAAAAACTTGCTAAGCTTGAACTTAGCTTACACAATAATTTACAAGCTGTCCATTATCTAAAAAAAGACAGCTGTTAGACTTCAATTGCATGAAGCGACTGTTAAAAGTCGAACCAAAAAGGTAATTTTTGGCAGTCACTTCAAAATGAAGGCCAGACCAGCTGTCTGAAAATAAACTAATAGTTAATGAAAGAGTTGAAAAAAAGTTGGATTCATCAAGTAATACCAGTTTATTTTTTCTCTGTCAGAAATTGAATGAAGGCGACAATAATTGAGAAGACGGTTAAAACTGAAACAATCAGCTGCGAAACATTCGTGGCATAGCCGGTTTGCGCTGGATCTAGAATGCCTAAAACGAGGTAATAAACAGTCCAAATAAGACCAATGCCTAAAAGTAGAAAAGCTGCCATAATGATATAGGGATTGGCTTTTTTTAGTTGTGGCATTAAGCTTAAGAGTTTGTTGGTCTTTTGTGCTTTACTTTTTTGTTTTCGGGTAATCACGCCGCTGAAAAAACCAACGATGACACCGATGGATAGACCGATACAGATTGCAAAGAAGATAGTCATAGAACTCCTTAAAATCGAAATTATTTAAAAAATACGTGGTAACAGTCCGGCAATATCTTTTAGGCATCAAATCTTTTGCGCTTGGAGGAGCTTTGAATGCCTAATGCTTCCCGATATTTAGTGACTGTTCGGCGGGAAATTTGAATCTCTTTTTCCTTTAATAAATCAACAATTTTTTGATCCGATAAAGGTTTTTGCTTATTTTCTTCAGCGACTAATTGGGCAATGGCCTGTTTGGCACTATCTGCACTTTGGTCATCGCTGCCGGCTTCATTAATCCGATTGGTAAAGAAATTTTTTAATTCAAAAATGCCAAAATCGGTCTCTAGATATTTGCCATTAACTGAGCGGCTGACGGTTGATTCGTGAATCTCAAGTTCTTCAGCGACTTCCTTCATCGTTAATGGTCGCAAGGGACGTCGGTCATCTAAAAAGAATTGCTGTTGGACTTGGGCAATCACGGTACCGACCCGCAAAATGGTATCTCCCCGCTGTTGCATCATTTTTTTCATCGTTTGGTATTCCTGCTGCTTGCCTTTTAAATAGGCCAGCGTTTCATCATCCGCTTTAGCCTGCATCCGTAAAAAATATTTTTCCTGAAATTTTATTTCCGGTTGACCTTTGCGGTTGGAACTGATTTTTATTTGGCCTTCAACAACTTTGACGGATAGATCAGGCACGACATATTGTTCGGTTTCTTGGCTAAATCCACTGCCGGGAGAAGGGGTCAAGGTTTGCAGATAATCAAAAATTTGTTGAATATCCTTCAATTCAATCGCAAATTTTTTGGCAATTTTTTCCCAGCGCCGGGCAACCAAGTCTTCAAAATTTTCCTCTAAAATAATATAAGCTAGGTCTGGGGCATAGTCATCCCGCTCTGTCTGCAGCATCAAGCACTCTTGTAAATCACGGGCCCCCACACCAGCGGGTTCTAATTGCTGAATCAAGGTCAATGCATCCAAAAGCTCAATAGCACCGGCACCGGTTTGTTCCGCAGCTTCTTCTAAAGAAATTTTCAAATAGCCATTCAAATCAATATATTCTACTAAATATAAAACAAGACTTCGTAAAAACGTATCCCGATAATTTAAATGGATTTGCTGAATCAAATATTCAAAAAGAGAAATCCGGTCTTGAGAGATCAGATTAATAATGTCTAGACCCGCTTGACTGGCACCAGAACCGCGGCCATAATCTGCCACAAAGCTTGGCTCGATCACTTCAATCAAAGGATTTTCTAAGGCCATATTATCCAGGTAATCTACCAGTTCTTCGGTATTAAATTGCAGGACCTGCAAGGATTGCTGAAGCTGCTGAGTCATTGCCAGCTTTTGGGTTTGCCGCTGTTGTTGTGAAAAATTTTGTTCAAATTTCATATTTTTAAAATTTCCTCTTGTTTTTTTTTGCTAAGTCGGATAAACTATAACTCGTGCCGCGCCCTTAGTGTAGTGGATATCACGTAAGATTCCGGTTCTTGAGACGGGGGTTCGATTCCCTCAGGGCGCGTAAAGCTAAATTCATTTTGTCTTGAATCCGCAGAAAAGTCAATCTTTTCTGCGGGTTCTTTTTTGTATTTAGAAGTAGTTAGGAAACAGATGCATAAAAAATTTTAGCGAATTATTTTCCACAAAACAGTTCGCAATTTTCTGACAATTCGCTTCATAAAAACTTTACAACTCTTTCACAAAAAAACATAGGCTTTCGGTTGTTTTTTTTGAGGCAAACTGGTAGAATAATTTTTGTAGGAATGAGGAAGAAAAAGTTAAAAATTTTTCCCATCCGAATTTTTTTGAGGTCTATGGGTCGTTTTTAGTCTACTATGGACAAAAATTGTCCTACTAAGGAGAAAACAATGCTTGATGATTTGAAATTGATTGAAGCAGTGGCTCCGGAAATGATTAAACTTCTGCAAGAACGCGTGCAAGTCCTGAGAGCTATCTACTGGCAACAACCGATTGGCCGGCGAAGTCTCGCCGATAATTTAGGAATGACAGAGCGGGTATTGCGCACCGAGACCGATGAATTAAAAGAGCTTGAGTTAATCCACAGTTCGAAAAGCGGCATGTCCTTAACCAAAAAAGGTCAAAAAGTTTTTCGCCAGCTGGAAAAGTTGATGAACAACTTGAAGGGCATGGATCAGCTAGAGCAGCAAATCGCCAAGCAATTTTCAATTGAACGTTGTCTAATTCTTGAAGGAGATAGTGATCTCCATGAAGAAATTATTTCGGAATTTGGTTCTGCTTTGTCGGATGTATTAAATGTTAATTTACCCATCGGCGAAAATATTATCGCAGTGATGGGTGGTACGACGATGGCAAAAGTTGCCCAACATTTGAAAAACTTGGAAACCAGTCAGCGACACAATATTTTTGTACCGGCTAGAGGTGGTATCGGCGAAGCATTGTCGGTTCAAGCCAACTCTGTCAGTGCTGTGATGGCAGCAAATTCTGGCGGCGAACACCGTGCACTTTATGTGCCGGAGCAGTTGAGTCGGCAAACCTATGAGTCATTGTTGCAAGAACCGTCAATTCATGGTGTACTGGGATTAATCAGCCAAGCCAATTGCGTGATTCACAGTATTGGTCGTGCGTTGCACATGGCAGCTCGCCGCAAAATGAGTGAAGCAGAATTAGTGATGCTGCGGCAAAAACATGCGGTTGCAGAATCCTTCGGTTATTTTTTCAATGAAAATGGCGAAGTGGTTTACAAAGTTCCCCGAGTTGGTATTCAGCTGCTGGATTTAGAAAAAGTTCCTTTGATTTATGCTATTGCAGGCGGGAAATCAAAAGGCAAGGCGATTCGCGCCTATTTAGAAAATGCTCCACAACAAACGTGGCTCATCACAGATGAAGCTGCGGCAAACGAGATTTTAAAAGGGTTCTCCCTTTAAAATAAATTAATTTGTGATTTTCATAAGGAGGAAATCTTAAATGACAGTTAAAGTAGGTATTAATGGATTTGGACGTATTGGACGCTTAGCATTCCGTCGTATCCAAGATGTAGCAGGAATCGAAGTAGTAGCAATCAATGATTTAACAGACGCTAAAATGTTAGCTCACTTGTTAAAATATGATACTACTCAAGGACGTTTCAACGGAACTGTTGAAGTTCATGAAGGTTCTTTCAACGTAAACGGCAAAGAAGTTAAAGTTCTTGCTAACCGCAATCCTGAAGAATTACCTTGGGGTGAACTAGGCGTTGATATCGTTTTAGAATGTACTGGTTTCTTCACTTCAAAAGCTGCTGCTGAAAAACATTTAACTGCTGGCGCTAAACGTGTTGTAATCTCTGCTCCTGGTGGAAATGACGTGCCAACAATCGTTTACAACGTAAACCATGAAACATTAACTGGTAAAGAAACAGTTATCTCTGGTGCTTCTTGTACTACTAACTGTTTAGCTCCTATGGCTAAAGTATTAAACGACGAATTTGGTGTTGTTGAAGGCTTGATGACAACTATCCACGCTTACACTGGCGACCAAATGACTTTAGATGGACCTCATCCTAAAGGTGACTTCCGTCGTGCCCGTGCTGCTGCAGCAAACATCGTGCCTAACTCAACTGGTGCGGCTAAAGCAATCGGCTTAGTAATTCCTGAATTAAACGGTAAATTAGATGGAGCTGCTCAACGTGTGCCTGTTCCAACTGGTTCATTAACTGAATTAGTAACTGTTTTAGACAAACCTGTTACTGTTGATTCTGTTAACGAAGCAATGGCTCATGCTGCAAACGAATCTTATGGTTACAACACTGACGAAATCGTTTCTTCTGATATCGTTGGTATGACTTTTGGTTCATTATTTGACGCAACTCAAACTCGTGTGATGACTGTTGGCGACAAACAATTGGTGAAAACTGTTGCTTGGTACGATAACGAAATGTCATACACAGCTCAATTAGTTCGTACTTTAGAATACTTCGCAAATCTTTAAGATTTAAGAAGGCTAATTGAAGACGATTGTCTAATAAAGCGGGGAAGCGACGCGCTTCTCCGCTTTTTATTTAGAATAAATGAAAGAACGCACAAATTAATCAGGAGGTCCTCCAAATGGCAAAGAAGACTGTTAAAGATATTGATTTAAAAGATAAAAAAGTCTTAGTACGAGTAGACTTTAATGTTCCCTTAAAAGATGGTGTAATTGGTGATGATACTCGAATTAAAGCGGCATTGCCAACCATCCAATATGTTATCGATCAAGGCGGCAAAGCAATTTTGTTCTCCCACTTAGGTCGTGTTAAAACTGAAGAAGACAAAGCTGGCAAATCTTTAGCACCAGTTGCCAAACGCTTAGGCGAATTATTAGGCAAAGAAGTTACCTTCGTTCCTGAAACTCGCGGCAAAGAATTAGAAGATGCCATTAACAACATGAAAGACGGCGACGTTTTAGTTTTTGAAAACACACGTTTTGAAGATGTTGACGGCAAAAAAGAAAGCAAAAACGATCCTGAATTAGGTAAATACTGGGCTTCATTAGGCGATGTTTTTGTAAATGATGCCTTCGGTACAGCTCACCGGGCTCATGCTTCAAACGTTGGGATTGCTTCAACAGGGATTCCAACTGTTGCTGGCTTCTTAATGGAAAAAGAAATTAAATTTATCGGTGAAGCCGTTGAAGATCCAAAACGTCCGATGATCGCTATCTTAGGTGGCGCCAAAGTTTCTGATAAAATTGGCGTGATTGAAAACTTAATTCCTAAAGCGGATAAAATTTTAATCGGCGGCGGCATGACGTATACTTTCTACAAAGCTAAAGGTATGGAAATCGGCAACTCTTTAGTTGAAGAAGACAAAGTTGACTTGGCTAAGTCTTTAATTGAAAAAGCTGGCGACAAATTAGTTTTACCAGTAGATTCAATTACGGCTGCTGAATTTTCAAATGATGTACCGACTGAAGAGCATGCAGGTGATGTACCAGTTGGCCAAATGGGACTAGATATCGGACCTGAAACAATTGCTTTATTTGCCCAAACTTTAGCGGGTGCGAAAACAGTTGTCTGGAACGGACCAATGGGCGTTTTTGAAATGTCAAACTTTGCCCGTGGCACAATCGGCGTTTGTGAAGCCATTGCTAACTTAGAAGGCGCAACAACCATTATCGGTGGTGGCGATTCTGCGGCAGCGGCTGAACAATTAGGTTTCGCTGACAAATTTACCCACATCTCTACTGGTGGTGGTGCAAGCTTAGAATTATTAGAAGGTAAAGAATTACCTGGCTTAGCTGCTATCAACGACAAATAAGCTTGCATTTTTTAAGAGAAAAATCAACAGCTTAATAAAGAAACGGAGCGAAAAACATGCGTAAACCAATTATCGCCGGTAACTGGAAAATGAATAAAACAGCATCAGAAGCAAAAGCCTTTGCAGAAGCTGTTAAAACAAAAATTCCTGCAAACGACAAAGTCGATACAGTGATTGGCTCACCAGCCTTATTCTTAGAAACTTTGATGAACGTTAGCGCAGGCACTGAATTAAAAATTTCAGCGCAAAACTGCTTCTGGGAAAATGCTGGTGCTTATACTGGTGAAACTTCACCAGCCGCTTTAGCTGACTTAGGTGTTCAATATGTGATTATCGGTCACTCTGAACGTCGGGAATATTTCCACGAAACAGATCAAGATATCAATAAAAAAGCCAAAGCTATTTTTGCTAACAAAATGACACCAATTCTTTGCTGTGGCGAATCTTTAGAAACTTATGAAGCTGGCAAAACAGCTGAATGGATTGAAGGCCAAATCAACGCTGGTTTAGCTGATTTAACAGCGGAACAAGTGAGTAACTTAGTGATTGCTTATGAACCAATCTGGGCAATCGGTACTGGCAAATCTGCTGATGCGCAAATCGCTGATGAAATTTGTGGCGTTGTTCGTCAAACAGTAGAAAAATTATACGGTAAAGAAGTTTCTGAAGCTGTCCGCATCCAATACGGCGGTTCAGTGAAACCAGAAAACATTGCTGAATACATGGCGAAGGAAAATGTTGACGGCGCTTTAGTCGGCGGTGCCAGCTTAGAAGCTGATTCATTCCTAGCTTTGTTAGACTTTGTTAAATAAGAATTGCTAAAGCTTTTAATAATTCGCTTTCAAAAACGATTTTTATTTGCAGAAAAGAGAAATATTCTCTACAATAAATAGTGTTCATAAGGGTACGCCCTTTAGATAAAACAAACTCAAAGGAGAGACAAGTTATGTCAATTATTACTGATGTTTACGCACGCGAAGTCTTAGATTCTCGTGGTAACCCAACAATCGAAGTCGAAGTTTACACAGAATCTGGTGCTTTTGGACGGGGAATGGTTCCTTCTGGAGCTTCAACTGGTGAATACGAAGCCGTTGAATTACGTGATGGCGACAAAAACCGTTACGGCGGCAAAGGCGTTACTAAAGCTGTTGACAACGTAAACAACGTGATTGCTGAAGCAATCATCGGCTATGACGTACGCGATCAAATGGCAATTGATAAAGCTATGATCGAATTAGATGGAACTCCTAACAAAGGTAAATTAGGTGCCAATGCAATTCTTGGCGTTTCAATCGCTGTAGCTCGTGCAGCTGCTGATTATTTAGAAGTACCTTTATACCACTACTTAGGCGGATTCAATACTAAAGTATTGCCTACTCCTATGATGAATATCATCAATGGTGGTTCACATGCTGATAACTCAATTGACTTCCAAGAATTTATGATCATGCCAGTTGGCGCTCCTACTTTCAAAGAAGCTTTACGTTATGGTGCAGAAGTATTCCACGCTTTAGCTGGAATCTTAAAATCAAAAGGTTTAGCAACTTCAGTTGGTGACGAAGGTGGCTTCGCTCCTAACCTTGGTTCAAACGAAGAAGGTTTTGAAGTAATTATCGAAGCTATCGAAAAAGCTGGCTATGTTCCTGGTAAAGATATCGTTCTTGCAATGGATGCAGCTGCTTCAGAATTCTACGACAAAGAAAAAGGCGTTTACGTATTAGCTGATTCAGGCGAAGGCGAAAAAACAACTGACGAAATGATTCAATTGTACACTGACTTAGTTGCGAAATATCCAATTATCTCAATTGAAGATGGTTTGGATGAAAACGACTGGGACGGCTTCAAGAAAATGACTGACGCTTTAGGCGATAAAGTTCAATTAGTTGGTGACGACTTGTTCGTAACAAACACAACTAAATTAGCTGAAGGTATCGAAAAAGGTATCGCTAACTCAATCCTAATCAAAGTTAACCAAATCGGTACTTTGACTGAAACTTTTGAAGCAATCGAAATGGCGAAAGAAGCTGGCTACACTGCAGTAGTTTCTCACCGTTCTGGTGAAACTGAAGATTCTACAATCTCTGACATCGCTGTTGCAACAAACGCTGGTCAAATCAAAACTGGTTCATTGTCAAGAACTGACCGTATTGCAAAATACAACCAATTATTACGTATCGAAGACCAATTAGGTGATGTAGCTGAATACAAAGGCTTGAAATCTTTCTACAACTTAAAAAATAAATAGTAAATTCTTTGGTATAAAAGGGTTTCTTATGATTACTTGTTAAGTAATCTGTTTTGAAAGTATTAGGTAGACCAATAGTTACGTACTATGCAAAAGAATGTATTGCTAACTTGAATTTGCTTCTAATTAGCAGTACTGGAAATTTGACGTAGTACGAACTATAACCAATAATCATCATTAAACACTGTTTTTTCTCTAACTAAGAGAAAGGATGGTGTTTTTTGCTGTATACAGAAATGATAGCTGAATATTTGTTAGATTGTAGGGTTCGTAACTTATCGAAACGCACTATCGAGTCATATCAATCTCAGCTAAACGTATTTTATGGTTATCTCAGAGATGTACACGGTCTTAATGAGCTAAGTGAGATAAGCAAGCTACATTTAAAGAAGTTTATTTTAAATTGCCAAGAGGAGGGGAAAAAGGAAACTTATATTAATACAATTTTAAAAGCAGTTAAGTTGTTCTATAAGTATATGACTAATGAGTATGAGGTTACTAATATTACTAAAGAGATAAAATTGCTTAAGGAGCCTAAGCTACTGTTAACTACCTTTTCAGATACAGAAGTTTCTAGTCTCATTAAATTCTATAACAAGAAGGGATTTGTCAATCAAAGGAATAAGTTGATTATTGAGGTAATGGCAGATGCTGGTTTAAGAGCAGAAGAAGTAAGAAACCTTACTAATGATAATGTAAAGGAAGGATATTTTCAATTTATGGGAAAAGGAAGTAAGGAGCGAGTTGTTAAAATTTCCCCTTACTTAGAGCAGTCGTTAAAAAGATATAGAAGAACTAAGGCAGGCTATTTTAACAATCTAAGGAATTACAGGGAGATTGATGATTTTTTATTTATTTCTAAATCGGGTAGGCGGTTAAAAAATAACGTTTTGCTTGAAAAAGTAGTTAAGGATGCTTGTATTGCTACTAATGTTAGAGAAGAGGTACAACGTAAGAGCTGTCACAGCTTAAGACATTATTATGCACAAAAGTTATTAAAAAATGGAGTTAACCTTTACACGATAAGTAGGTTATTAGGTCATAGTAATATAAAGACAACTCAAACATATTTGAACTCGTTAAGTGATTCTGAAATTTTATCAAGTATGGAACTAACACCACTTCAGAAACTAATAAATGAAGGAGTATTGTAGATAATTATTCTTCAATAAGTCTTTTTAGTAAAGCTTCCTTCTCCTGTTTATGTCGTTTTAGTAGTTCCATAAATTCAATTGTTTGTTGTTGCTCAGTCGTATCTAGAGACCGATATAGAGCTAGAAATGTCTCTTCTGAACTTACTATATCCTCATCGATAAAGTGGCTTACAGGAATATTTAGGGCTTTTGACAGCTCACTTAGACTATCTAAATTGGGCTCTGTTTTTTCTAGTTCCCATCTAGCAACAGCTTGTTGGCTAGAATGTATTTTCTTTGCTAATTCTGATTGAGTTAAATTTCGTTTTTTTCTATATTTTTTAATTACTTTAGCATATTGTTTTGTCATGAAATTCCCTCCTATGATGATGGTACAACATCACGTTGTCTCTATGCATAAACTAAAATGTATTGTTCGTTATAAGAGTTGAATTACATAAAGTTGTTGTATATAATCGGATAAGGAGGAATTGCATTATGAGTAAAAAAAGAGTATTTGCAACATACAGGGAAAGTAAAGGATACTCTCAAAAGGATTTAGCAAAATTACTAGGAGTAAAGCAACAAGCGGTTAGTTCATGGGAAATTGGACGGACTATTCCCAAACCACACCAACTGCAACAGATAGCTGAAGCTTTAGGAGCTACAAAGGATGAATTATTCTCTGATATGTTTCAAATTCAAAAGGAGGAATAAGTATTATGTACTGTAGAAATTGTGGAAATCAAATGGAGGAATCAGCAAAGTTTTGCCCATCGTGTGGGGCATCTCAAGGAAAGGAAGCAACTTTCAATCTGTCTCAGGTATCTGACAGTGCAGATAAGATTGTTAACGAGACTAAAGTCCAAATCAGTAATGGCAAACAGTCTGGCAAGCTCTACATGGTCATTGGGTGGGTTTCAGTTGTCATCTCACTCCTATTTATTCCTGTATTATTTGGTGCTATTGGAGTTATTATGGGGTATTTGTATAGAGAGCATGATGAAAAGCATGGGACTATTTTAATGATTGCAGGTGTAGCAGGGGCTATTCTGGGAATGCTGTTAGGAGTTGCTTCTATTGGATAATAAAAGACTATTACAAAAAAACTTAACAAATAAAAAAGCAGTTGTTATAATACTGTTGTTCCTTGTAACAGCTATTTTCATCTCTAGTTGTGGAAATCAAAATAAGTCTGCATATGGTTATTGGTCAGGAGTAGATACTAGAGGGGAAGTTACCTACGATATTCATGTAACCAAAGACCACATTGTTATATTGGAAGACAAAGGGGCTACAAAGTATAAATATAAAAATGAAAAAATTGGTGTTAGAAATACAATGGTCATCTCTGGTAAAGAATTAGCTAGACATATTGATGGTTTAGATGACGCAACTAATTCCTCTGCTCTGTTTTCACTCGTAGATGATGATAAAGACCATCCTTTTCTTGCTGTGCTTATAAACACGGAAGGAACATTATCAGATGCTAAATTGTACCCTATAGATAAATCTGATAGTCCATTAAGTGACGCTGAGGGTGCTGAAAACGCATGGATTACTTTATTAATTCCCATCGGTCTATTTCTATATTTGTACAAAAAAAGAAGTAGAGGCTAGATAGGGTAAATGCTAAATGATAATAGTAGAGCGTAATAGCATTAAGGAGGAGAACCTCATGAAAAAATTGACGATAGCTCTTTTGATTGTATGTAACCTATTGTTGTCGGGCTGTAACAAGAAGGAAAGCTTTACAGAACGAAGTGTATCAACCAGTCAAAGCGAAGAGAAAACTTCAGTCACGAGCACACTGGAAAGTAGTACAAGTCCTACTGTCATGGATAGTACATCTCAAGACAGTAATTCTGGGACGCTATGGAACTCGGAAAAGGCAAGAAAGCTCAATCAGTTTGTCATAGACTGGGGTAAAACAATGAAGCAGACATACAGAGAGTATACGCCTGAGAATAATGTAAACTTGTATGATTTACAATTACCTAAAAGAGTTTTAGATGAAGATGGTTGGCAAGCAGTTGTAAACGAAAACCCAATTGAACTAGCTTGGTCTGAAGATGGTCAAACAAGTGGAGATGGCTATGCGTTGGTTGCTGTTTTTTCAGATGCAGACACTCAGCCTGAATTTGGGAAGCATGTCTACTTCTTTACAATAGTCTCAGGAGAGCCGAAGGTACTTGTTACATCGCAAAACCAAGGGAATCCTAATAATTACTTATATTTTAAAGAAACAGATAATAAAGAGCTTAGAGGAGGTTTTTCAGAGCTCGTAGGAGGCTCTTACAGCCATTTAGAGAGCTCAGAACATACTGAGCAATAGAGCAGGTCAACCTAGGTACAATCGCATATAAAGACTTAGATACAGCAGATATTGTGCAGACTATAGCTCTTGGAATGGGCTGTTCTATTAATGATGACGGAAAGACAATTAACTTTGTTCCAGCTATGTCAGGTATGCACCAGACGTTACAACTATGTATCTCAGGAGCGGAAGCTACAGAGGAGTTTGCTAGCTACTCAGAAAGAATTAAGGAAGCTAGCTTACAGACAGCAAGGAAGCCGATAAGCTTGTGGAGCGGAGATGACAAGTTAATGCTCACAGCACAGAGTGGAGTCATTACATTCAGTTTATAGTTAATTGGGAAGGATATAGGATGGATAAGCCCGCCCCGTTAGTTTAAATCCCTACTAAGGTGCATGTGTATAAGGTGGGGTGTGCCTAGGGGTTCTAATTTTCGAAGGAAAATATTTTAGAAATATCCTGAAAGTCAACACTTGTTTCCTTTGCATATAGTCTTTAGAGTCTAAAGAGGGTACCCTTTAAATGAGCTACATGGCTCACTGGGGGTACTCTTTTTTTGACTTTTGCAAAAGGTTAATAAATTGGGGGACATGAAACGAAATGAAATATATGGAATAAGCTTGATATGACAACGTTTCATGTTTCAGATGTAGGGAGAGGTAAATATAGTTTTTTGGCTAAAATATTGAAAAACTCCCACAAGATAGTGCTGATTTTAGAGGGAAAAGGCACCTGCACATATTTCAGGTATGTCATAAAGTCATACTAGGTAGTGGGTATTTTGGAGAAAGCTATTGTTTGAGGTGCTGTGAAGAGGGGATTCAACAGAAAGAAAGTTGTAGTTCTGTATTGGACAGGTCATTATGTGTATCTAAGAAAAAGTGATATCATTTTACTTCATCTTGCTAGTTATATATGCAAGGGCGATATGCGTGTAAAAAGTAGCTAATGTTTATACCAAAATAATATTGTCATCCTTTCCTAAGGGTGGAGTTTGCCCGAAACCTCCTCCAAGGGTCGGAAATAGAATAGACCTTAGAGGTAACACAGGCGGTTCTAAGACGAAGTAGAGTGACTGGTATATTATGTATAGAAGTTGATGAAATGCAACAGAAGGGCTGGTATGAGAGAATAAAATGAAATAAGTTCAGCCTACACTGGAGTTAAAATATACGGTTATAATAAAATGTGTTTAAATAACTCTGATTCACTCTCTGAGCAGTTTTGAAATTCGTTGGTATTATTTTATCAAAAAGGGGGTATAGCACCTTAGAAATGAAATTAGAGCCTTTCGTGGGTATTCTGGTTCTGACGTAGCAGTTGAACTTACATTGTCACTCTACTTTAATGTTTAAATTTAGCTAGTGATTGAGAGAACACTTAGAATTGTTCATTGTTTTGAAACAATTTGTTGACCACGTGACTAAGTTTATATATGTTTATATAAGTTTATTAAAAGGGTATATATATAAAGAGATAATAAGAGCTTCAAAAAGTTTAAATAGGAAACAAAGTCAACACTTTTGGGAAAGCTGGGGGAGAATAGAGTAAGCAAGTAGTCAGTTAAAAATTAATCTGATGTATTTGGTAGGTATTAAAGATAGTTAAAATGGATTCTAAGAGAGTTTAGTATCAGTTAGGGAAAAAGACCTAAAAATAGGTAGGATTGATTATAGGTAGGTTAAATTAAGTTTAAGGATAGGTAAATAGAAAAAAGTATCTGACTAATTTTATACTAGCTAGGTACTCTTATTTTTGTATATATACATGTGTATTTTTAACTGACTACTTACTTAGTTACTATTTTATATAAGTCTAAATATATTTAAACTGACTAACACAATACTCTCTTTTATTTAAAAGAGTTTAAAATACAACCAACGGTTTTTGTTGGTTGGTGGGTTAAGCGCCACTGCGCTTATCGGGGGTTCATAGGGGGCTGAAAGCCCCATTGCTTGTGTACTCAGGTGAGTGCATAGCTATCCGTGACAAAAGATTAGGGTCAAGAGATGCTCGCTCAGAACGCCTTCGGCTGAGCTCGGTGCTAAGCGCACGGCTGACGAGCAAGCTCGTCTAATTCCATACGTTTTATGGTTATTAAACGCAACACAAAAGTGGTTCTAAGGGCTCAAGTACTTAAGAACCCTCTCACCCTATAATAGCGTAAAAACGACAAATTTGTGACGCTTTTTTCGATATTTTTTCAAAATCAATAAAAGTTTATTTTACCAAAAAGATACCATGTTGGTGTGTAAGCATTTGGGAGCTAGTTTCAGAAAATCGATTTGAGATAATTCATGGTATAATAGAAGTATAGATAAGAGCTGAAAGGAAGAAATATAATGACCCATGAAAGAAACTTCTATAAAATAATTAGTACAGATAGATTTAAAAATTTAGTTATTTATTTTGAGAAAAACCAAAATGATTTTTGGCCTAAACAATCTCCAATGAAAAAAAGAGATATGAAGGCAGAACTTCAAGAACATGTCTTCTTTGAATTGGATAGAATAAATCCAAAACAAGAATTGAATGAGATTGAAATTGCTAAGCTACTAATGAATGTAAAAAGAAATTACTATGAAGATAGACAAAACCAAAATGGTTTATTCATTAAAAGAGTACCTATTGATAGAAAAGAACGGGTAACCATTAAAGAAAAAACTTTTGACTATGTTGCATATGAACGCATAACGAAAACTGGTACAAAATGGGAGAAACAAATTGATGATTACCTAATAGGTGATATGAGCACAATACAAGGAATTAGGGAAGAGGACTATGTAGAAGAGTATGAGGAGAAAATGTCTTTTCTAATAAAACTACTTAAACCCAAAGACATAAACAAACTTTATGCACTAACTGAAGCTAGACATTTGGAAGAACCTGATAATTTAGCTTGTTTATTAAAAACAAATAGCACAAATGCTCGAAAAATTAAAAGTAGATTCATTAATAAATACCAAAAGAAAGTATCAGCATATAGGAAAACGGCTTAACATAACAGTTTAAAGTTATCTATTGAATGACCCCGTCCCCGTTGTTTTGTGAGTGTACTAAGGGGGCTATCTCATATGGGGGGGACTCTTTGGGTTCGTTTTTTGAAATTTTTGCAAAAGGCAAATAAAATCGATACACGAAACCTAAATGAAATATCAATACTTAATCATCGCTTGCTCGTTGGTTTGACGGCAACTAAAGGCTATAGAAGAATGAGTGAAATGAATAACTGCCACCTAAAAAGTTTTAGATGAAGTGGAGGGGGACATTCGGACTGGCTCTGTCTGTGCTTTGTATGGGGCTATAGAGACGTTAACAATTGACACGGGAAAATCAGAACGTCTCAGGGAGCGGTTCAGGAGCGTTTAAGAGGGGACTTTCTTGATTTAGTATGGCATTATTTTGTTAACCGTTATCTGGTATATCATTGTTTCTGAACGTAAAATTTAGAATTGAAAGCTCTCATGATTAAGTCTTGAGAGTCTGTTTGTCAAAAAGGAGTGTAAGGTGCTTATGAGGAAGAAATTTTGGTTAGTGTGTATTTTGTTCATGATTTTGTTACTGAGTTCGTGTTCAAATAATGGGGGTTTGGAAGAGAGGGAGGTAGCTTCAACAATTGACACAGAACTAGTGACTAAAATAACAGGGGATTGGTTAGGAGATACTACGGCAAACTACCCAGCGCAAGGAAAGTTTACGATAGTGGAAAAAGGTGGGTATGTCTTCTTTGATGGTAACAAGCTACATGTTATAGATACAATAAATAACGAGATTCACACTCAGACAGACGGTGAAAAGCCGTTCTACTATGATTTTAAGCTGAATGATAACAAGTTGACAGTATACCCCTCTTATTCAGTACCAGAAGGGATGGCTGGAGGAAGTTTAGCCCCAATGGATTTGGTAAGAGATGATGAAAAGACAACTGATATTTCTACTTTGTACGGAGAATGGGTGTCGGTAGAGGAGTCAGAAACGTATTATATGTCAATCGAAAAAGTTTCTGATAACTCAATTAGGTATGCTGATAACTTGGAAAATACGGACAGTCAGATTTTAGAAATAGAAGAGGTATCAAGAGAGTCTGTAACTGCGTTAACAGAGGACGAAGCATCTTGTTATAGTTTTATTTTGTCTGATGAGAGTGATAAAATCACGGTTTTCATGGGAGTAAATCCAAGTTACTATGAAGGTAAAGGGGAAGAGAGTCCCACAGGTCTGTCTAAGCCGATTGTCTATAAGAAAGTTGTGAAATAGGTTGTAGAATGATTGCATATTCAGTTTTTTAGAAGAACGGCAGATGAATATTTTATAGGTTAGAAAAGGGGGACAAAACAATAAACTACTCTGAGTAGATAAGTTCCGACCTCCAAATGATGTCCATAGTATATTAGAGCTGTAGTTAGGGCTAGGGCATCTTTATTTATCGTTGTCGGGTTGCTTGACAGATTCAATTCTAAGACGCTTTCGTTAAAGCGCCTTAGAACGCAAAAAGAGATACGTTAGAAAGTGGAGCTAACAGTATAAGTAACATTCAGATGAGTAAAAAGAGGAATGCGGATAGCCTAGTTTAAGTCTCAGTAACGCTATAGTGTTCATAAACTTAATAGTTATTGACCACTAAACAGAACCTTGATATACCCATATTAATTAATGGTCTAAAACTATGGTCATTAAATGTTTGTATGTCAGGAGGATAAAAACGCTATTTGGGTACGCAAGAGATAGTACTATTTCTCAATCTTTAAAAGAGCAAACAGAGCAATTAATTAATGAAGGGGTAGACAAGAAAAATCTATTTAAAGAAAAATATACAGCAACTACAGCCGATAGAATCGAGTTTAAGAAGCTTTTAGAGAAAGTTAGAGAGAAGGACACAATCATTGTAACCAAGCTTGACCGCTTTGCTAGAAACACTCGTGAGGCTCTAGAAGTTATAGAACCATTGTTAGAGAGGAATATTACCATTAGGGTCTTAAACCTCGGCACAATAGAAAATACTCCCATGGGACGAATGATATTAAGAACTCTCCTATCAGTAGCAGAGATGGAGCGAGATATGATTGTAGAGCGCACTCAGGAGGGGAAAGCTTATGCTAAGAGGAATAATCCTAATTATAGAGAAGGACGTCCTAATGCTGTTATAACGCCTAAGAAGCAACATGCCTATAATCTGTTGATGGAAGGGAATAGTTATAAGCAGGTAGTTGAGATGACAGGATATAGTCAGAGTACTTTACAGAGAATTAAGAGACAAATTCAAACTACAAAATAGGGAGGATATATGTATAAATTGTTTGCAGATACAGAATGGGATTTATTTCAAAATATCATATCTAATAAAGATACTACTTATTGTAAATCTAGAAAAGAAAAAGAGTTGTTTAGTCAAGTTATGGAAGCTGATTGGAGAGATAATACTTCGAGTAGACCTGATTTTGTTTCTGATGAGCTAATGATTGAAATGTTTGAAATTGACGATATAGTAACAAAGAAAAAAGGCAAAAGTAATCCGCAAAGAAAAGCAGATGCACGTGCCAAAAGAACTGTGGAACAATTTATAGACGAGGTTTTTGGAGAAAATCATAGGGATGAATTTACTATAATAGCTAATGGTGATACCAGGTATAACCCAGAGGATGATTCGTTTACTCCTGATAACACAATAGACCATCACAACTACAATGCTTATATCCAAAATTTTCAACGAATATGTGAAAAACATTTAAACAGCGTCAGCGCATATAGAGAGAATTATCCAAATAAAAAGTTAGGGTTTGTAATATTTGATGAATCGACTTTCTATATACCTAATGGCAAAATTTCTAAATCTATGAAGAGTCGAGAGTTGCTTTATCTATTACCAGTGTATGATAAAAACTTTATGAAATTATTAGTTAAATCTGATGTTGATTTTGTTCTGTGGACATTTAATAATAAATATGTTTACACAAAAGATGACCCGCATGGTCAGGAGATAAAGTTACCTGATAAAGTATTCATCACTCGAAGTAATTTTTACACGAAAAATACTAGATACTTTATTCCTAGTGAGATGGAGTCTTTAGAAGTTTAGGGAGAGATGAGAAGAGGTGATATATATATGGTATAATATTAAAAAAATCGTAATGAAAGTCAGTGTAAGGGGTAGTTAGTATGAAGAACAAAATTGCTGGGGTGTCACTAAATTTTTCTCATATGAATTTTAAGAATATTGATTTAATATCGTTTGATTCTTATAATTCTTTGTTGGACTATGATATAGTAATTATTGATTTGGCAGGTATTTCATCAGAATATGATTATGATAAGGATTATAATGGGAGAGAACGATTATATTCTGGTAAGAGACGTTTATCAAACGATGATTCCTTTAAATTTTTATCTGATTTTAAAAGAAGAAAAGAAGAAATCAAAGATTTACTAGCTCTAGGAAAAACACTTTACATAATGCTCCCAGTCGAGTCTAGCTTCTATATTTATTCAGGAAAAAATGAATACTCAGGTACAGGTAAAAATCGGCAAAAGACCCATCTTGTATATGAAGTTAACATTTTAGATATTTTACCTATAAAATTAAATGTGACAACAGGTTTTGGTAGCAAATTGGCGTATTCAACTGACTCTCCGTATAGAATTTTGTTTGAAATCAAAGGTATGGAATACTATTATAATGCCTATTTTAGTTCTGAGGATAACGGAATCCCTGTTGCTTACATTACGAATACAGAAAAAAATATTTCTAAAGTATTCCCAATAAATGATGGACGCCTTATTGTTTTTCCATCCATATTTGATGAAGGAGACTATTCGAGTGAAAAAGAATATCGAAAAGTAATAAATAATTTCTTGCATACCATAGATGATTTAGAGGAGGAAATAAAAGTAAGTCTGGATGACTACTCTCTTCCAGAATGGGCTGATAAATATAATGTTTTAACCGAAAAAAATGAAAAAGAAAAAATTGAAGAACTGAATAAAGAAATAGAAAAATTAAAAATTGAAAAAGAAAAAACCGAAGCTAGATTAAATAGCATACAAAAATATAAACTTGCCTTTACTGCCTCGGGCAAGGAGTTAGAAACGATTATATATGAAATTTTTTCAGAATTAGGCTTTAAGAGTATGCCTATTGAACATAATCGAGCAGATGGGATTTTTGAATATGATGATTTAAAAATTGTAACTGAAATTAAAGGTGTCAATGGAAGCTCTGCTGAAAAACATGGTGCTCAATTAGAAAAGTGGGTATCGGAGTTTGTTGAAAAAGAAGGAACAATTCCTAAAGCTATACTAATTGTCAATGGTTTTAGAAAAAAAGACTTATCAGCTAGAAATGAAGCCGTTTTTCCCAATCAAATGATTGACTATTCTACCAAAAGAGAACATTGCCTAATTTCGACAGTTCAATTACTCGGAATTTTTATTGACGTGAAGAATAACCCTTCGAAAAAAGAAGAAATCATTACTAAGCTTTTAAACACAGTGGGTGTTTATTCTGAATATATGGATTTCAAAAAATTCCTATAAGTATGAGATAATACATGTATTAAATACGTACTAGTTAATGAGAAAGTATTGCGAAGTACAAGTGTTTCTAGTTAATAATACCACCTGTTTTAATTATCCATTGGATATTGACAAAGTGAAGTAAATCCTTTTATAATGACAGTACTTAGTTTTAGTTAAAACATGTTTAAAGTATTGGTATTACGCCTTTGAAACAGAAGATTCAACAATCTCTGATATCGCTGTAGCAACAAACGCTGGTCAAATCAAAACTGGTTCTCTATCACGTACAGACCGGATTGCTAAATACAACCAATTATTACGCATCGAAGACCAATTAGGTGACGTTGCTGAATACAAAGGTTTGAAATCTTTCTACAACTTAAAAAACAAATAATTTTTAATTAACTGTTATTTAAATCCCTGCTGATGAGTCAGCAGGGATTTTTTTATTTGTTTAGAGAAATACTAGTCTTGCCTGCAATCAAAAAAAAAACGAGCGAACTTAACCAATGTTTTTAGAAAAAAACATACTTAGAGCAGAATTACATAGTGCAATTTAGTTAAATATTTGCTAGTATATTGTTGCTAATAAAATTTTATAAATTGTTATTTTAAATGGAAGCGTTTTTTGCGGAAAAATAAAATAAGAGCGTTTTCTTTTATGAATAGTTAAGTTTAAAAACAAAGTAGCGATTGGATGTTTTAGAAAAGAGGGATTGTCAGATGGGAAATTTAGCGAGAGGTAGCGTGCGCATAGGGGAATTGATTTTGTTTGTCGCAAAGTTACAATTATTTTGGGTGGTGAGTGTCCTGCGCTTGGGAATTATCACGGGGATATTTCCTAGCACCGCTGCGGTTTTAGAATACTTTTACAAAGGCTTTAGGGATTTGGAGGCCGTAGCCATTCTCAAGGAGAAGGCTTTTTTTGCCGTGAGCAAAGGCCATTTTAAAGGCGCAAATTATTTAGGTTTTATCAGTGTCTTGATAGGCTTAATTTTATATGTTGATTGGCGCATCAGCAGTGTCTTTATTGAAAATCGCTTTTTTCAGATAGCCCTCTTCTTATTTATCAGTTTAGTTGTGATGACGTTGATTTACCTGCTGCCTTGTTATGTTCGCTATCAAATGCCTTTAAGGGATTATTTCAAGCAGGCTTTCTTTTTAATGCTTTGCAGTATTCCTAATTCCTTCGCGATTTTCTTAGGCTCAACTTTAATCATCATACTGTTTATGATGTTTCCTGTCTTTTCTTTAGCGCCTGTACCATTGTTGATGTTACCAACCGCTTGGTTCAGTCATCAAGCTATGCTGCGTTTAGAAAAGCATAGTCAGGCAGCATAAGGAGTACCATTGGCTGGCTAAGTTAGTTACTCAGCTGGGAGAAAAAGTGAAGGCGGGGAATGCAACATGCGCGCAAGCTTGCAGATGATTTATTCAAAGTTAAATAAAAAATTTTTACTTTCCTACATAACAGTTTTTTTGTTTCCTTTTTTAATTTTGTCAGGAATTTTAATTTGGCAGGTAGTTTCTCAGACGAAGTTGAAAATTGAAAGCACAAATAATGAGGGCTTGACTCAGGTCTATGCCAGTCTTGAGGAGCATTTTAAAAAGTTAAATACGATTTCTTTAGATATGTCGATTAATCCCAGCGTGAGTAAAAAAGTTGAGTTGCAGCCTTTAGAAGCGATGGCTTATGAAGAGGAGCTGCAACGGTATGTGCTTTTTTCAGATATTGCAGAGGATATTTATATCACCTACGACAATCAGGAGAAGGTTTTCTCAAATGTTGGAACAATGGAGATTAGCACATTACTTTCTCAGCGGTTAAAAAATCAGGGAATTGACAGCTTGGCCTTCAGGAAAAATTTAGTCTCTGAAGAGCCTGTTCTGGCGGCTTTTGCCAGTGAGCCGCAAAATCTTTATTATTTTGTTCCTTTTGTTTTTAGTGGTGTCAAAATAGGAAAAATTGTGTTTGCCATCCCAACAACCGGCCTTAGTCAACGGGTCTTAGTGCCTTTTCAAAAACCAGAGCAAAACTATTTGATGACTTTGAATCAGCAAACAATTTCGACAACTTTTAACGAGTCTGAAACAGTAAGCAGTGCTTATTTTTCTCAGTCAAAAACAGTGGCAGATGTCGGTTTGCAGATTGAATCATTGGTGCCTGAAGCAGTTTTTAACCGGGAGGTGTGGAAGGTCGTGCTACTGGTCATCGCCTGCTTGCTGATTTTATTTTTGAGCGGCATTGGGGTAGTGATTTATTATGGTCACCGCCAATATGAACCGGTATATCGTTTGAATAGATTGTACCGTTATATTGCCAAATGCAATCAAACTGAGGAAAAGGAAATTCAATTTGATGAGGTAGGCGATTTTCTCTTTCAGCAGTCGATTTTGGTGGATGCAACCAAAAAAGAAATCCAGCAAATCCGCGATGAGAGCTTTTGGAAACAGATTTTAAAAGGTGACTTGCCAGACTTAGGAGCTATCCAAAAAGAGCTCAAGTTGATTGGAAAAAAAATAGACCTCGAACATGCCTATCTTCTAGGAATCACGTCGACTGACTTTTCTAAAAAGGCGGACATCAATCTTCAAACAAAATCCCTACTGACAAATCTCTTTCCTTATACAGATGTGATGTATCAGGCGGAATGTATTGAGTTAACTCATCTCAAGCAATTTGTTTTTATTATAGAACTGAATTCTTCTGAGAAAACGGAGTCGTCACTGGAAGAGGGTAAAGAGGACTTTCGTCAAGTTCTAAATAAAGAGCTGAATACGACTTTGTCATTGACCTTTAGCAATCAAGCTACCAAAATTGAAGGACTAAACCTGAATTATATTTCTTTAATGGCGCAAATTGAGCATCAACAAGAGCTTAACCAATCGGCCACTCTTGATCAAAATAGTCATTTCGCCTATCCCGAACAAGCCGTGCTAACTTTAAAACAAGCCATCAAAGTTGGCAGTAGCGCTGCAATTGAAAAAATCATTGCTGATATTGTTCAAAATGAGAAGTCCATGCAAATTTCTTTTTTCATGCGTCAGTCCTATTATCACTATGTCCTGCGCCAATTGCTTTTAATGAAGGAAGAGGCACAGCTATCCGGTGATTTCTATTATCAAAATGCGACGATTGAGCTTGCGACGATTGAAAAAGAGCTGTCGCTTGTCGCATTGGAGCTGAGTAACGGCTTTGCTAAAGAGGTTGCAGCCTATGAAAAAGCTGTTGATCAAGAAATTTTACAGACAATTCATGAAAACTTTATGCGGCCTAGCTTTTCATTGGAGGAACTGGCAATCAAATTTGGAGTCTCGCTATCCAAGATGAGCATCATGGTCAAAAATGAAGCCAAAGTCAGCTTTAGCAAATATGTGCAGGCTCTGCGGATTGAACGAGTGAAGCAAGAATTATTGGAGACTTCAAAACCAGTAAAAGAAATCATCACAGATGTCGGCTACCACGATATTGCGAATTTTACCCGTAAATTTAGGGAAGAAGTCGGTGTGCCTCCGGGCCAATTTAGGAAAATATTTGAAAAAAAAACTGATCAAATGGAGGTCTCCCCGTGAAAAAAAAATACGGCTTATTTCTACTTGCGTTAATCATGCTCATACCATTAATTATGGCTTACACTGAGAAGTCTACCGAAATTGTCGCTGGAAAAACCACCAGTCAGCTGACAGAGCAGGCGAATCCGGTAGCGCAGGCGGCTCAAGAATTGTTATTAAAAAATCTTGAATGTGCGAATCAAAAGGATGTAGCAGGTTATGTTCAAACATTAGTTCCTGAGGCCCGAACGGCAACAACAGCTGAAATGACAACTTTTTTTGCTGAATATGATGTTGAAAACACATTGCAATCCTTTGAAATGTTGAAACTAGCAGACAATCATATGCTGGTTGAAACCAAGATTAAATCAATTAACCAAGATCCTCAGCAAAAGGACTATCGTGACCATATAGCGACTGCCAATCAAACCTTTGTTTTTGTAGATGGACAATGGCTCATTCAACAGGCGGTGATGATTGAAACGGATTTTCTAAATTAAGTATAATAGTTTCCTCTTGCATTGAGAAAAGGTCTGACATAATTTTAGCAAAAGTAGCTGACTTGGTAACTGTTTTCCCGCTATTGATTTTTTAATGGGAGAAAAGAGCGGGGCAACAGTCTAGTCAATCCAAGCCTACTACTTTAGTAAAATGATGTCCGGACTTTTTTTGTTTGACTAGCCTGCCATTATACAAAGGCAGCATGAGAAAGTGTTGAAAAAGGTTAAGAAAAGCATTTTATTCCGCTATGTAAAAATTTTTAGGGGAATTTTATCGGGGAAAAGCCTTTATTTTAAAGCGTTTTCAATAAAATTCTTCAAAAAACTCACATATTTCTTTTTTTAAATAAAGGGCTTACACTGAGGTCACTGATTAACACCGGTCAAGATTTTCAGTACTTTATTTTAATGTGTAGTATAAGGGGGAGGTTTTATGCAGGCTGTTAGTAAAACAAGACAAAAGAAAAGTGTTAAAACTAAAAAGAGACTAACCTGGGCCCATCTAAAAAATAGTTGGCAGCTCTATGTCTTTTTAATTCCAGCATTTTTGTTTTTTCTTATTTTTTGTTACGGTCCGATGTATGGCATTATTATTGCCTGGAAAGATTATCAACCAGCCTTGGGGATTCTTGGTAGTCCGGTGGGTCGGTTGGAAATACTTTCAACAATTTTTTGATTCCTATTTCTTCTGGGATTTAATCAAAAATACTTTAGGAATCAGTGTCTATAGTTTAATTGTTGGTTTTCCACTGCCAATTATTTTAGCGCTATCCTTAAATGAGATGAAGGACGGCTTTGGGAAAAAGTTTGCCCAAACGGTTACCTACGCACCTAATTTCATTTCTGTGGTGGTAATCGTCGGGATGATGTTCGCCTTTTTGTCACCGTCAACAGGTATTTTGGTTCACTTCTTAGAGTTCATAGGGATTGAAGGGGTTCACTTCATGGAAGACCCTAAGTGGTTTAAGACCATGTATGTTTTAAGTAATGTCTGGCAAACGACTGGCTGGAGCTCAGTGATTTACATGGCGGCTCTCTCTGGTGTCGATACACAATTACATGAAGCGGCCACCATTGATGGTGCTTCAAGAATTCAGCGGGCTTGGCACATAAACTTGCCGACCATTTTACCAACGATAATCATCCTGTTAATCATGAGTATGGGAAATTTATTGAGTGTTGGGTTTGAAAAAATTATTTTGATGCAAAATCCTTTGAATATGACATCCAGCGATGTAATCTCAACCTTCGTCTATCGGGCCGGTTTATTAAATGGTCAATATAGTTTTGCGACAGCAGTCGGAGTTTTCAATTCGGTGATTAATGCGCTGATTTTAATCACGGTAAATAGTATTACTAAGCGGCTGACGGAGCATTCATTATGGTAAAGCGAAGGGGGAAAGTCAATGAATACTAAAACTATCAAAATGGGGACCGGCGATCGCGTTTTTGTAGCCTTCAACTACTTGTTTGTGATAATAGCGACTTTAATCGTCTTATATCCCCTAGTTTATATTATCAGTGCGTCAGTCAGTGATCCGGCAGCCGTTAATGCCGGGGAGATGTAGCTCTTGCCGAAGGGATTTACATTAGAAGGCTATCAGAAAATTTTTAACAACCAAGATATTTGGATGGGCTATAAAAATACTATTATTTATACCGTCTTGAGTGTGATTGTCAATCTATGTGTGACATTGCCGTGCGCCTATGCACTTAGCCGCCCTGAATTATTTGGGAAAAACTTTTTTGTCAAATTTATTATGGTGACGATGTTTGTTTCCGGCGGAATGATTCCGACATATCTGCTAGTAAAATCTTTAGGCATGATTAACACTATGTGGGCGCTGATAATTCCGTCAGCGGCGTCAGTTTACAATATTGTTGTCGCCCGTTCCTTTTTCCAATCCAATATTCCTAGAGAAATTGAAGAGGCGGCGATTGTCGACGGCTGTAATGATTTCCGGATTTTCTTTCAAATTGTAATCCCGCTGTCAGCTCCAATTATTGCTGTTATGGCTTTATTCGTTGGTGTAGCTCGCTGGAATGGTTTTTATGATGCCTTAATTTATTTATCTGATCGTGGCAAATATCCATTGCAGATGATTTTACGGGAATTATTAATTTTACAAGATTTGTCTTCAAATCAAGTGGCCGGTGGAGAGGCTCAGCAAAGTACCCTTGAAGCTTTGTATCGAAAACAACAGTTGGTAGCGATTATTAAATATGGTGTGATGATTGTGTCCACCTTGCCTGTGATTATTGTCTACCCATTTTTACAACGTTATTTTGTTAAAGGAGTCATGGTTGGCTCATTAAAGGGATAAAATTAAAAGAGAAGGGAAACAGCTCAATGAAAAAAGTAGTTTTAGTTTGTGGCATGGTCTTAGCATTATTTAGTATGGGGGCCTGTAATGGCGGCGAGGAGGCAGCAACAGGTTCGGATTTAACCGTTGCTAAAGAAGGTTTTCCGATTGTCGATGAAAAATTAGAGATGAGTTTTTTTGCGCCGAACGTTGGTTCTAGTTCCTTTGACAAAATGGCGCTGATGACCGATTACTCTGATATGAGTAATGTTTTTTGGACTTACACAACACCGCCAGATGCCGATTTAGCCACAAAGCTCAATTTGGCTTTTGCCTCAGGCGATATTCAAGATGTTTTATTTGCTTCAAAATTAACGAAGGTTCAGGAGATTCAATATGGCGGCAATACCCTGTTGCCGTTGGATGAGTATATTGATGGTGGCTATGCGCCAAATATCAAGAAGATTTTAGATGCTTTCCCTGAATTAAGAAATTCTTTGACAACACCAGATGGCCACATTTATTCATTGCCAATGCTGTCAGGGAAATATAATATAGAAGATGCAGAATTTGCTAGCCAATCAGTTTTCCCAAGCGGTCCAATCTGGTACAATGGCGAGTGGCTGGATAATTTAGGAGTGACAGAGCTGCCGAAAACGACTGACGAGTTTTATGACTTATTAGTTCGTTTCCGGGATGAAGATCCCAACGGCAATGGTCAACAGGATGAAGTTCCGCTGTCATCATCAAAAATCACCTCTTTAAGACCGTGGATGATGTGGGCCTTTGGTGTCTTACAGCAGGAACAACAAGTTATCGACGATCAAGTGAGTTATGGCGCTGCTACTGAAAATTATCGTGCTTATTTAGAATATATGAACAAATTATACTCAGACAACTTATTAGACGCCGAAGTATTTTCTCAATCAGATGACCAGAAAAAGGCTAAAGGCAACAATAATCAATTGGGGGCCTTCACGGACTGGTTTAGTTTCTTTACCACAAATCGCACACAGGAAGATGCCGTCAATGATCCGATGTTTCAACCGTTAACCTCTCCGGAATCTCCAGAAACCGTCGTGTCGACAACTGATGGTGTTTCAACAGGAGCCTTCGCCATCACGAGTCAAGCGGCTAATCCAGAAGCAGCGATTCGCTGGGTGGATTATTTTTATAGTGATGAAGGCAGCCGGTACTTAAACACTGGTCCAGATGAAGAAAAAGGTGGCTACTGGCATTGGGAGACAAATGACAGCGGCGAAGAAGTTCGTGTGCGCAATGAAGGGATTACCGCCGACAACGCCGAAGAAGAGCGCTCTAAAGTGACCCCCGATTACGGCACCGTACCGCCAAAAGTCGCTTCGGCACCGGCAATTGTTTTAGGGGATAAAAATGATTCCAATGAAGCGGATGCTTTTCAGCAGTTTGTCAATCAAGAAACGGCTGAAAAAACCGGCCCTTACGAAGTGGTCGGTTGGCCAACACTTTATATTTCAAAAGAAGAGCAAGATGAGTTAGGGTCTTCTTTACAGGCAGATTTATTATCTTATGTTGAACAAATGGAAGCAAAATTTATCACCGGTCAAGAGACCTTAAATGATGCCAGCTGGCAAAATTATTTAGACACCTTGTCTTCAATTGGTGTAGAAAAATTTGTTGATGTCCATCAAAGAGCCTACGACCGTTGGAATAACCAATAAAATCATTACTTAAAACAAAAGAATCCACGAGCTTAATCTGCTTTTAAGCAGGATTAGGCCTCGTGGATTTTTGAAAGAAGGGCAATAAATGACAAATTACCAACAGGCCGAGCGGGGTGTCTTATTAGATATGGGTCGCAAATTTTGGCCAAAAGCTAAAATTTTAACGCTATTGAAAATAATGGAACAAAATGGCTTCAATATGCTGCAGCTACATTTTTCAGATAATCTTGGTTTTCGCATTGAAAGTAAACAATTTCCGCAAATTGTTTCAGAAGAATATTTGACGCAGCTGGAGGTCAAAGAGATTATCGCCGCAGCGACAGAAAAGGGCATTGAGATTGTGCCGGATTTTGACACGCCGGGACATTTGAATCAAATTTTAAAGGATTTTCCTAATTTGGCTTTAAAGAAAAAAACAGCTGCCGGTTTAGAACCAGATATCTGGGCGTTAGATATTACCAATGAAACCGCAATTACTTTTGCTTTTGCGATTTATCAAGAATATTTAAGCTTGTTCTCTACAAGCCGGTACTTTCACATTGGTGCCGATGAATTTATTGATTTTTCCCAGGTGGACTTATATCCTCAGCTGGCGGAGACAGCCAAAGCTCGTTATGGAGAGGAAGCCAGTGGTTTAGAAATTTATGTCGATTATGTTAATCGTCTGGCGGCTTTGATCAAAGAACATGGAAAAACTGCTAGAATTTGGAATGACGGCTTTTATCGATTGGACCGCCACTCTTTAATTGAGCTGACAGCTGATGTCGAGGTGACCTATTGGACCCGTTGGCATCAGGGGATGGCACCGTTGGAAACGTGGTTAAAAAAAGGTTATCGGGTGTTGAATTTCAATGATAATTATTTCTATTTTGTTTTTGGTGAGGCTGCAAACTATACTTATCCCACCGCTGAAAAAATCCAAACCAATTGGCAGATTGAAACCTTTGCTTCTGATCAAGTGATTGATGAGAGTGATAAAAAACAAGTCTTAGGAACTTATTTTTCGATTTGGGCAGATATTCCATCAGCATTAAGTTGTGATGAGGTATTAGCAAAAGTTGAGCCGATTTTAGCGGCGATGCAGCAAAAATTAAAGGCGGATAGCTGAGCTTCAAGTTTTTATCAGTATCAGAGTTTATGCACGGTCTATTTAAAAAAGAGGTTTTCTAATATTTTTGAGAAGCTGTATGTGCAGCCGGTGTTGGAATAACCTTTGGAGCATTAATAAAACGAATATCAGCCCATTACTTCCTGTTTGCTAAAAAGCGACGGGAAGTTTTTTTATGTTTAAATTTCAACATATAGTAATTTTAAAGCGATAGCCTATACTAATCTTAAAGCAATAAAAATAAAGTAAAGAGGTAGAATCTGTGAAAATTTTTCCGGAAAATTTTTTATGGGGAGCAGCGGCGAGTGCGCCACAAACTGAAGGAGCAGCTTTACTCGCAGGAAAGAGCCCCTCAACTTGGGATAAATGGTTTGAACTAGAACCAGCACGTTTCAATCAGAATCAAGGTCCCTCAATTACCAGTGATGTTTATCATCGATATGAAGAAGATATTTTATTGATGAAGGCAATCGGAATGAACTCTTACCGCACTTCGATTGCTTGGACCCGCCTGTTACCTGATGGTAAAACAATTAATCCTGAAGCGGTAGCCTTTTATCGAGATTATTTTACAAAAATGAAAGCGGCTGGCGTTGAGCCAATTGTTAACTTATTTCATTTTGATTTACCCTGGTGGCTAATGGAAAAAGGCGGCTGGGAAAATCGTGAATCGGTAGACGCTTTCGCTTTCTATGCCAAGACCGCTTTTTTGGAATTTGGTGATCTTGTTGAAAAGTGGACCACCTTTAATGAACCCATTGTTCATATTGAGTGCGGCTATCTAGGGCAGCATCACTACCCCGGAAAAAGTAATTTCAAACTAGCGGTTCAGGTTGGCTATCATACATTGATGGCCCATGTTTATGCTGTTGAAGCGTTTCGAGCTGCTCAAATTGAAGCTGGGCAAATCGGGATAATTCTAAATATTTCACCGGCCTATCCAAAGAGTGATGCGCCTGAGGATTTAGCAGCCAAGGAATTTGCTGACAACTTGAATATTTTTAGTTTTCTAGATCCCGCTGTCTTAGGGACAGTACCGACTAAGTTAAAGGATATGCTCAAAGAACATAACTTATTGCCAGTTAGTTTAGCTGGCGATGAAAAAGCCATTGCCGACTTTACTGTTGATTTTGTTGGGATGAATTATTATCAACCATTGCGGGTCCAAGCAGCTGTCAAGCCACGTTTTCCGGCTCAAGATCGCAGTGACTTTTACAATTCATATCTGTGGCCTAACAGACGGATGAATACTTATCGTGGTTGGGAAATTTATCCGGAAGCCCTCTATGATGTAGCAATTTTAATGAAGGAAAAATATTTAAATATCCCTTGGTATGTTTCTGAGAATGGGATGGGGGTTGCTGAAGAAGAAAGGTTTATCAACGAAGCAGGGCAAATTCAAGATGATTATCGAATTGATTTTTTGAAAGAGCATTTGGCGCAGCTGCATAAAGGAATTGCCGCTGGCAGTAATTGCTTCGGCTATCATATGTGGACTTTTGTCGATTGTTGGAGTTGGCTCAATGGCTATCGCAATCGGTATGGCTTTTATCGGGTTGACCTAGAAAACGACGGTCAACGCAGTCTGAAAAAAAGTGGCGAATGGTTTCACCAAATAATTGAAAACAATGGAGGAGTGTTATGACAATCAGAGAGGATATCGAAGAAAATCTGCAAACAGCCCAAGAGGACTATCAGCAATTATCAGAAACTATTCGAAAAAAGCTAGCTTGGTTTCAAGACCAAAAAGTTGGCGTAATTTTCCATTGGGGACTTTATAGTGAAGCGGGCGTTGTTGAAAGCTGGCAGCTCTCAAAAGCAGATGATTGGGCCCGCAAAAAACCATGGCGCAAGGATTTAAAAACTTTGAGGGAAGATTATTGGGGATTAAATCAAGTGTTCAATCCTATTAATTTTGATCCTCAGGACTGGGCTGGAAAATGCCGGGCAGCGGGTTTCCGTTATGTGCTCTTTACTACGAAGCATCATGATGGTTTCAATATGTATGACACACAGGAAAGCGAATATAAAATCACGGCGAACAGCTCTCCTTTTTATCAAAATGAAAATGCCGATATTTTTGGAGCCGTTATGGAAAGTTTCCAAAAGGCCGGCATTGCGACAGGGGCCTATTATTCTAAGGCGGATTGGCATTGTCCATTTTATTGGGTGCCGGGTGAAGTTGCGGCAGGGCGCCAAGCCAGCTATTCGCCGAAGGAAAATCCAGCAATGTGGCATCGCTTTGAAACTTTTGTTGGCCATCAATTGCAGGAAATTTGCACGAACTATGGTCCAATCGAGATTCTGTGGTTGGATGCCGGCTGGGTAAATAGCGGCCAAGAACAATTGAACATGAAAAAAATTGTTGGAGAATTACGGAAAAGGCAACCAGATATGCTAGTCGTCGACCGGACGATTGGTGGCGAATTTGAAAATTATGTCACACCGGAAAGAAAAATTCCTGAGGTTGCGCCACTGAAGGCGTGGGAAAGCAATATTCCGTTTGCTAAAAACTGGGGCTATGTTCCTAACGACGTGTATAAGCCTTTTTCGGAAATTTTAGAAACTCTGTTAAAAATAGTCAGTCTTGGCGGCAATGTCATTTTTGGGGTGGGGCCGAAACCCGATGGCACACTACCTAAGCAAGCAGAAATATTAATGGACAAACTTGGCAGCTTTTTAAATAACTACGGTGAAGGGATTTATGGTACTAGAGCTGTTCCAAACTTAGTTGTTGAAGGTTGGTATTTCACAAAAAAAGCGCAGGCAATTTATGCTTTTTCATTGGTTCCAGAAAAGCGAACAGTCACACTAGATACTAGCTATCTAAAAGAGTTATTTTCTGTAACAGAGGCAGAGCATTTAAAAACTGGCGTAAAAATTGATTTTGAAAATCCCTACCTCTCCTTTTCCAATCAACAAGAAGTCATAGCACTTAAATTTTCTTTGTCAAAGTCAGCGAACTAGAGAAATACATGTTAAGCAGCTTAGAAGAAATCGTTTTTTGATTTCTTCTAGGCTGCTTTTTAAAATGGATACTAAATTTGCTAACAATTTCAAGGAGTTTGGAGCGAATACTTCTGTTCGTTTATGGTAGGATAATCATAATCTTAAAACTTGTAGGAAAGGAATGATCGAGTGAAAGCTGTTAAACAAAGTCTGAAATTCCTTCCGCTAGTCGGAATTTTACTTCTAATTGGGCTGGTTTTTTACGGCCTTCATTTAGGCATCTTTAAATCACCAGCGCTGTTACAAAATTATATCGGGCAATTTGGTGATTGGGGCATTTTACTGTTTATTCTTTTGCAAATTGTACAGGTTATCATTCCAATTTTACCGGGTGGTATTTCCTCAGTAGCCGGTATGCTGCTTTTTGGAAACCTATGGGGCTTATTATACAGTTATATTGGCTTAGTGATTGGCGAAATTTTAGTTTTTGTGCTGGTTCGCCGCTATGGTCATCCTTTTGTGCGACTAATTTTATCAGATAAGAAATACCAATCCTTTGAAAAACTGACCCATCAGGAAAACAATCGCGGTATCAAGAAGCTCTTGATTGTGACTTTACTGATTCCCTTTGCTCCAGATGACCTAGTTTGTTTAGTAGCAGGGATGTCGGCTATTTCCTTTAAAGACTATTTGAAGATTATTATTCTATTAAAGCCCTGGTCGATTGCAGTTTACAGCTATATTTTGGTCTATCTTTTTGAACATAATTTGTTTACCGGCTAAAGCTAAAACCAGAAGATAGCATGTGTTACATAGATGATGACAAACTCGCCATGGAGAAAAAAATCAATAATTAATGAAGCGCTAATCAAAATGTGGAGATATCTTCACATTTTTTTATTTTTAGGACCTGAGACTGATTTTTTTTAATACTATGTAAAGTATAGTATTACTTGTAAGGGGTGAGGCGATGGATAGTCAACTAAAGAAAGGCCTCTTAGAATATTGTATTTTGGCCTTTTTAAATAAAAATGATTCTTACGGCTATCAGATTGTCAAAGAAATCAATCCATTATTAACTATTTCAGAATCGACACTGTATCCAATTTTACGAAGATTAGAAGCTGCCGGAAAAGTTGAAATTTACGCCAAAGCCCATAATGGTCGTCAGCGTAAATATTATCGGATTACGCAGGAGGGACAAGCCAGCGTCAGAAAATTTTTAACTGCTGACTGGCCGCAACTCGAGTTGATTAAAGAGTTTATCGCAGAGCAAAACGTTTAAAAGAACCCTATATGACAGGAGGAAGAAAGATGAATCGAGTAAATTTTATCAAAGCTTTGGCTGAGGAATTAGCCTACCAAGTGCGGCCAAGCGAATTGCATCAAATTATTCAGTACTATGACGAAATAATTGAAGACCTAATGGAGGAAGGGTTCTCTGAAGAACAGGCGGTGGCCAAGCTAGGCTCTCCCCGCAAGCTAGCTTTAGAAGCGACCGGCGAAAAAGAAATTGAAGTCAACCTGCCAATGAGATTTAGTCCACTTGTTATTATTTTATTGATTATTGGGTTCCCACTATGGGGCAGCTTACTATTTGCCGCTTTGATGCTAGTTTTAAGTTTTTACATTGTCCTGTGGTGTGTGCCGTTTATGACAGCTATTTTCGGATTTGCTGGCACCTTTGCCGGCTTCCTCTCAGCTTTAAGCAGTCCTTTGGTGATGATTGGCAGTCTTGGTGTTGGAGTGATTCAATTGGGAACGGGCGTCCTATTTTTCGGACTGGGTCTTTTGAGTTTGGTAGCGACTTATCTGATGAGCGGTTTCTTCTTAAGAGTTACCCGTAAAACATTCATTGTTTTGAAAAACATTCTATTCAAAAGAACAACCAAGGTGGTGCGGGTATGAGAGTCAATAAAAGAAGTTTAATTCAATTTAGTTTTGCAGCAATTGCCATGGGCGTGGCCCTTTGTATAGCGGGTTGGACCTTAAATGGTTTTTCTTGGAACACGGGGAATACTTTTGAAACCCCGTGGTATCAAACAATTCACATTAATCAAGATGAAGGCTTTGGCTTTTTTGCAACCAATGATGTCACAGTAAGTATTTCAGACGACGATTAGAAATTTCGTTAATAAACAAGCTAAATTTTACTACTTGAACTTTACCTAATTTTTGACAATTAGCACCATGTCAAAAAGAAGTTCAAGTGGTTTTTTTCTGTCGGGAAAAATTTTTTTTATAAGAAATTCTTTTTTATCGAGCAGGAAAAGAACTTAACGACTTTTTTTCAAAGAGAAGTGCTAAAATGGATGACAAGGAGGCAAGTTTTATTCTTTCAATTTTTGTCTGGAACTACTTGCCAAAAATCACAATAGTTTCGTTTAAGAAACTGAGATGGGAGCTAGAAGATGTCATTATTTACGGAAACTCTTACCAAGGCGCAACAATTTATGCTGATTCAAGCCTACGCAGATAAAGTTTTAACGGAAGCGGAACTGATGAGCTTTATTTTAATGGAAGCTAAAACTGGTCAGCCGATTATGATTACCGCGACGGATACGTATCAGGTGACGCCGGATTTGGATTTTGATAATTTTTCAGCTGTAAAAACTGCCAATAATCAATGGCAGCTTTTGGCAATCAAAGCTGTTGCTGACACTTTTGAAGTTACACTCAAAAGTGAAACGGATGAAATTGTTTTTAGTTTTTCAAGCTTAGCTGATGCTCAAGACTTTGGGCAGGATTTAAAAGCAATATACAAGGCAGCGACCGATTATGTGGATTAAAATTTCTTTGGCCATTTTAGTGATTCTGCTGATTGCGTTATTTGTTTTAGTCCATGTAATTGCTAAAAAATTAGTACAGATTGCCTTAATCAGAGAAAACACCTGGTATCAAGGAATTGGTCACCGGCAAATGAATCAGGATGCCTTTACTAAAGCTGAAGCGCTAACTGAAGAGGAACATTTAGAAAAACGCCTGGGTGATAGCTTTTGGGAAAGCGGTAAAGAGATTTCTGTGAAAAGTCGTGATGGCTTAACCTTAGTCGGCAAAGCCTTTAATGAAAACCCCAATCGCTGGGTGATTGCTGTTCACGGCTATCGAGCCACCGGCAAAAGGGACATGGCTTATGTGGCTTCTCGTTATGCCAAAGAAGGCTACAGTGTCTTAGTTCCGGATTTGCGGGCCCACGGAGAAAGTGAAGGTCATTATATTGGCATGGGTTGGCTGGATCGTTTAGATTTATTGCAATGGATTGCCTGGATTACCGAAAAATTTCCCAATAGCAAAATTATTTTGCACGGTGGTTCAATGGGGGCCAGCACGATTTTAATGGCCAGTGGCGAACGACTGCCGGAAAATGTTGAACTGCTGATTGCCGACAGCGGCTATGCTTCAGTCTATCAAGAATTTCGACATGTCTTACAGGAAAATTTGCGGCTGCCTCAAAGGTTTCTTTTGCCCTCAGCCAATCGGATTGCAAAAAAAATGGCCGGCTACTCGTTGATTCAAGCCTCAGCCGTGAAACAATTAGGCAGCAATCATCTGCCTTTACTGGTGATTCACGGAGAAGCTGATAAATTTGTGCCGATTGAAGCGGCCGGTGAAATAATTCGTGCCAGTGCCGGTCCCAGTCAATTTTTAGCTATCCCTGAGGCCAGTCATTTGACCGGTATGACGGTGGCGCCAACAAAATATTGGCAGACTATTTTTTCCTTTATCAAAAATTACCAGAAATAGAAAAATAACCATTTTTTTGTGAGAGTAAAACGCAAATAAGACTAATTATTTTCTAGAAACACATATTATTTGCTTGATTCTTCAGAAGTTGCTAAAATAACACTAAGTTGTTTAATTGTGATGGATCTAACTTGTTACTTTTGGACAATTTTCTGATTCAGCGAATGGTTCTTGGCCCAGCGCTCCATCAAGCGCAGCTTATTGAAGAGGACTGTCTGCCAGAAAAGATCAACTTGAAGGAGTGGAGTCAATGGACGGAAGCAAATTGAATGACAAACCAGTTACTGAAACAGAATTATTGGCACAAGGCTATCGCAAGTATAGCGGCGAAGGTATCGACATTTTTTATAACAAGGATGTTTGTGCCCACATCGGCAATTGTGTGCGGGGCAATGGCGAGGTTTTTGAAGTTGGTCGCCGGCCGTGGATTATTGCTGATAATGGCAGCGTGGAAAATGATATCGAAGTCATTAATACTTGTCCCAGCGGTGCTTTAAAATACATTCGAAAGGAAGTTAAATAAAATGGAAATCAAAGAAGAAAAAAATCGTTTCGCTCTTTACAATGACAACAATGAAGAAATCGGAGAAATGACTTGGTCAGATGCTGGCGAAGACATTATGATTATCGATCATACCTTCGTTGACCCAACTTACCGTGGTCAAAAATTAGCTGAAAAATTAGTTTTAAACGGCGTTGAAAAAGCTCGCCGTGACAATAAAAAAATTATTCCTCTATGCCCATTTGCTAAAAAAGAATTTGATACTAAACCTGAATACGCAGATGTCCGTAAATAAGTAGTTCAATAGTAATTTGCGCCAGCAACTTTTAAAGTTGCTGGTTTTTTTATTGTTGTCGTTTTCACCCAGAAATATCCCTGCAAAATATCAAATGCTATAACAACTACTCAACGTCAATATTTCCCTACTTAAAGGCACTTAGTTTTCAAAAAAAACTTTCGCTTTTTTCTATTTTTAATACTAGCTAGTTGAAAATTAATTTCTTAAAACTTCCCTTACTGAAAAACTCTATTTTGCAACTTTGAGATTAAAGTTTAAAATAGTGCGCTCAAAAATTCCTGAAACTAACATGAGCTTGTCATCCAAAAAATTATTTTTAAAGCTCTGATTCTGCATTAAATTGAATATTTATAACTGAAAAAAGCTATTTAGAAAACATAACATGAGTTTTGCAATAAGTAGAAAACCTTTGTTCTGAAAAGAAAAAATTTTCTGAAAATAATTGACAACGATTGATTTCCGTGATAATTTTAGAAAAATGAAATGGAGGTTAGAAATAAATGAGTAATGCATTTGATATAAAAGAGAAAAATCTTTTCGAAGCAGCGGCCGAACTTCAAGATGAGCTTTCAGATATGCGGCGCCACTTGCATAAAAATCCAGAAATTGGTTTAGAGTTGCCACAAACTGTCGCCTATGTGAAAAATAAATTGGTTGCCTTGGGAATTGAAGCCGAAGAAGTTGGCGGTGGTCTTGTGGTGACAATCGGTAGTGGCGAAAAATGTTTTTTGATCCGTGGCGATATGGACGCTCTACCGATTCAAGAAGAGAGCGGAGTAGATTTTAGTTCAACAAATGAAAATATGCACGCCTGCGGACATGATTTTCATACAACGATGCTCTTTGGAGCGGCTAAATTATTGAAGGCCAATGAAGATAAGTTACAAGGACAGGTTAAATTAATGTTTCAACCGGGGGAAGAAATTCTTGCGGGCGCCAAGGCCATGGTAGAGGCTGGCGTTTTAGAAAATCCGACTGTTGATGCTGGCATGATGATTCATGTCTTTCCCGGTTTTCCAATTAAAAGCGGCATCGTTTTAGTTCCTTCGGCGGGTCCTTTTGCTTCAACTTCTGATTGGTTTGAAATTAAAATCCAAGGGCGGGGCGGACATGCCGCGACCCCTGAGGTAACAGTTAATCCATTGACCATCATGAGTCACATTCACTTGGCCTTGCACAATTTGGAGGCAAGAGAAATTTCTATGTATGACAGTGCAGTGATTTCAACGACTATTATGAATGGTGGCGTCGTGGACAATGCGATTCCGGACACTGCTTACATGAAAGGCTCGATTCGGACCTTTGATCCAGCAGTGCGGGAATATATTTTTAAACGGATTCCTGAGATTGCCGAAGGTGTCGCCCAGACTTTTGGCGGCTCTGTCGAAGCCCAAATAATTATTGGCTGTCCAACTGTCGAAGTCGACCACGAAGTAACAGAAAGTTTGCGGACTATTTTAGAAACAGAATTTCCTGGTGAGATTGCCAATCCGCTAGAGGTGGGTCTGAATAAATTAGGAGGCTCTGAAGATTTTTCTTACGTCACACAAGAAGTGCCGTCTTCGATGTTAATTTTAGCAGCTGGCCATAGTGAAGAGGGGTATCTGCATTCTGTTCATCATCCGAAAGTTTTATTTGATGAAGCTGTCTTATCAAAAGGTGCCGCAGTTTACGCAGTATCGGCAATGGAGTGGCTGGCTCAAAACAGCAAATAGTAAAATGAAAAAATTTACACAAGGAGTGTTGAAAAATGGAATTTTTAACAATAGCAAACGGGTTGCCGATGTTGATTTTATGTGGCGCAATCGTTGTCGTAGTTTTATGTCAACCGGTCATTATGAGTTTGATGGCTCGCAGGCGGGCTTTAGCGATTGGTTTAACCGATAGTGATATGAAAAAAGTGGTCAAGAGTACGGCTTTATTTTCAATTATTCCCTCTATTCCCGTCTTAGCTAGTTATCTGCTGTTGATTCCAGCCTTAGGCGATTATTTTCCCTGGATGCGTTTGAGTGTTGTTGGATCAGTCAGCTATGAAACAACAGTTGCAACGATGGCCGCCAACGCCTTTGGTTATGATAATATTTACAATACGGATTTTCCAGTAGGCATCTTTTTTGCCATTTTATTAATTTTGACATTGGGGATTTTAGGTGGAAATATTTTTAATCTAATTTTCCTGAAAAGCTATGACAATGGCGTCAAAAAATTAATGAACCGCAACGCAATGATGATTCCCATGATAACTAGCGGAATTTTCGTCGCCTTATACGCTGTTTTTTCAGCACCAACTTTGACCAACTTTGGCAATCCAGTGGCAATCTTGACCTTCGTCGTTGCTGGTGGAGCGGCCTTATTAGTTCAAAAAATTGCCAAGAGCCATCCTAAACTGAAGGAACATTCTTTTTCAATCAGCTTAATTGCTGGGATGGTCGCTGCCTGTGCCTTTAATCCGTTTTTTAGCTAGGAGGAATCAAGATGGAAGAAACTAAAAAATTTAATAATCAAATTCACCAGGCTGGCCGGATTACTGTTTTTATCGCCCTTGTCTGTTTTATTAGCTTACCGATTATTTTATCAACCATATATGGAACAAGTCTAAATATTGGTGAGGTGTTGCAAAATGCCCTGCCAATCATGCTGATGTTCACAGTTGTGGGGTTAAGCGAAAACTTAGCTTACACGCCTTTAATTGGACCGGGCGCTTTGTATATTGCTTGTGTTACCGGTGATTTATCGAATATGAAGGTGCCAGCATCAAAAAATGCCATGGAATTATTAAATGCCACAGCAGGAACAGAAAAAGGTAATTTAATTTCGATTTTGGCAGTTTCCACTTGTACAGTGGTGACAACCGGTCTGGCATTTTTAGGAATGCTGTTTTTAGCACCAATCATTGAACCAATCTACAACAATGTTTATATCAATCCAGCCTTTGCCAATCTCTTACCGGCAATCTTTGGCGCCTTAATCGTGCCGACACTTTTTAGCAATTTGAAAATTAATTTGCCGATTTTTATTTTGCCAATTATTATTATGCTGGCATTTGGTTCAGAATTTTTCAGTAGTAATCAAGGCTATATTTTACTGTTTTGTGCGGTAATTGGTGCTGGCTTTAGTTACTTTGCTGGGAAGTCTGGCCAAGTTGATTTAGATGCAATCGCCGAAGCAGAAAAAAATATGTCGGCTGATTAAAAAAAGCAAGCGTAGGAATCGTTAAAAAAATGTGGGAACTCTATTAGTTGTCAGTATCTGCAATTTTTTTGAAAGCTGGTAATTTAAATAAGTTTATGCTAAAGTATACTAGATGAATTCTGAGAGAAGGAGGCTAGTCACTTGAGTCTGTATAATTTTATTTTAGGGGTCGTCTTGGTGCTATCGGTAATTATTATTATCACAGTTATGATGCAGCCAAGTAAACAAAATAGCGCAGCCAGTGCTTTTACCGGCGGTGCGGATCAACTTTTTGGTAAACAAAAAGCTCGAGGTTTTGAAGCTGTCATGCAGCGGACAACAGCTGTTTTAGGAGCAATCTGGTTGATTTTACTTTTTGTTTTAGTGTACTTATCTTCCAATTAAAGTAAACTTTTTTCTGAGGATTCAGTAGTCTAGGCTGCTGGTCCTTTTTTTTCGCTTGAAAGCTAGCGTTTTCTGCCTGATTTTTGCTGAAGTATGATAGAATGTTTGTTTGAAAGGTGGCAATTTATCTCATGAAATTAGGCTTACCCAAACCACTATTTAGCCCGAAAGATTCCCGGGCGGTAATTTTATTACATGCATACTCAGGCAGCTCAAATGACGTTCGGATGCTGAGCCGCTTTTTAGAAAATGCCGATTATACGGTTTATTCGCCAATTTTTTCTGGTCATGCGACATTGGACCCGTTGGATATTTTAAATCAATCCGTGGCGGCTTGGGAAGAAGATACCCGTAAAGCTCTTGAATTTTTGAAAAGTAAAGGTTACCAAGAAATTGCCATTTTCGGACTGTCGATGGGAGGTGTCTTTGCCACCAGAGCGCTAGAATGGTCTGATGAGAGTATTGTCGGAGGCGGTTTTTTCTGTTCACCAATTTTCCCAGTTAAGACCACAATACCAGAAAATTTTTTAGTGTACGCAGAAAATGTTTTACGACGGGCTGGACTATCGAGCTCAGAAAGAAATCAAAAATTAACTGAATATCAACCTCTAATTAATCAACAGCTGCAAGCCATCGAAGAAATGTCGCAGGTAGCAGCTAGTGAACTGGACAAAATCCGGCAGCCGCTTTTTATGGCTCAAGCAGGTCAAGATGAAATGATTGATGCCACTGGCGTGTTTAAAACAGCAGCAGCCTTGACTGATAAACGCTTTGAATTACAGTGGTATCCAGAGAGCGGCCATGTGATTACCGTTGGGCCAGATCGGCGAAAATTAGAAGTGGATGTTTTAAACTTTATTAATAAATTAAGTTGGAAAGAGGAATAAATGACAATTAAGGAAAGAATTATCTGCTACATGGCAGAGCAAAAGAAAAGCAGCTTTTCCATGGAGCAATTAGCTGAAGGCTTACAGCTACAAAAAAGCCAAGATTACAAACTGTTAGTGCAAACAATCGCTTCTATGGAACGAGAAGGCACGATTGAATTTACAAAAAAAGGAAAATTGCGCTTACCAATTGCACCTATTTTAATAGAAGGAACTTTTCGCAGAAATGAACGAGGCTTCGGTTTTGTAACGATTGATCCCGAAGAAGACGATGTTTATATTTCAAAGGAAAGCACCGGCTATGCAATGGATGGCGACACAGTGGCCATTGATATTATCAAAACCGCCAATCAATTAGAAGGGCGGGGAGCTGAAGGCAAGGTCGTTGAAATTCGGCAGCGGGCAGCGCAACAGCTTGTCGGCGAGTTTGTTGCTTACAATCAAAATGAAATTGATGAGACGGATTTATACGGCGTGGTCCTGCCCAAAGATAAAAAAATGCAGGGCTTTAAAGTCTATATCGCTGCTGAAGGAATTCAGCCGGCTGATGGCAGCATTGTGATTGTCGAAATCAGTCATTTCCCCGAAAAAGGGTATGCCAGCAGTTTGGAGGGCATCGTAAAATCAGTTGTCGGTCATAAAAATGATCCAGGGATGGACATCATGGCGATTATCGTTGCCAACGGGATACCGACAAAATTTCCCGATGAGGTGCTAGCTGAAGCTGATGCCGTACCTAATCAAATTAGTGAGACAGATTTAGTTGGTCGCAGAGATTTGCGGGATCAAATGATTGTCACGATTGACGGAGCCGACGCTAAAGATTTAGATGATGCCGTAACTGTTAAAAAGTTAGCCAACGGCAATTTCTTTTTGGGTGTGCATATCGCAGACGTTTCTTATTATGTGACAGAAGGCAGCCAATTAAATGCTGAAGCCTTTGAACGAGGCACCAGCGTGTATTTAACCGACCGAGTGATTCCGATGATTCCTCAGCGGTTGTCCAATGGCATTTGTTCTTTAAATCCTCAAGTGCCACGGCTGACTTTAAGCTGTGAAATGGAAATTAATCCGCAAGGACAAGTTGTTCATCACGAAATTTTCCAAAGTGTAATCCAGACTACCGCCCGCATGACTTATGCGGCGGTCAATGAAATTTTAGAAGAACAAAATCCTGAAACGATGACAGAATATCAAGCCTTAGTGCCGATGTTTCAAGAAATGGCAGAGCTGCATCAGCTTTTAGAAGCGATGCGCGTCAAGCGTGGGGCGATTGCTTTCGATGATAATGAAGCCAAAGTTTTAGTGGATGAAAATGGTCGTCCGTTGGATATCGTGTTACGCTCTCGGGGCGTTGGTGAACGGCTGATTGAATCTTTCATGCTGGCGGCTAATGAAACAGTGGCGCAGCATTTTGCCAGTCTTAAGCTGCCATTTATCTATCGGGTGCACGAACAGCCCAAGGAAGAAAAAATGCAGCGTTTCTTCGAGTTTGCTTCGGCTTTTGGCATTTTAGTTAAAGGTAATAAAGAAGATATTACTCCGAAGGCTTTGCAAAAGGTAATTGATGAGGTCGCCGAAAAACCAGAAGCGGCAGTTATCAATATGATGCTCTTAAGAAGTATGCAACAAGCCCGTTATTCAGAAGATAATTTGGGCCATTACGGGTTAGCAGCGACTTATTATACGCATTTTACATCGCCAATTCGCCGTTATCCTGATTTAATCGTTCATCGTTTGATTCGTGTTTACAGTCAAACAAATGATGAAGCGACACAAGCTAAATGGGCAGAAATGCTACCGGAAATTGCTAATCAATCTTCTAAAATGGAACGGCGAGCAGTCGACGCTGAACGGGAAGTTGACGCTTTGAAGAAGGCTGAATTTATGGCGGAACACGTTGGTGAAGAATTTGACGGAGTTATCAGCTCGGTCACGAAATTTGGTCTGTTTGTCGAACTGCCTAACACCATTGAAGGCTTGATTCATATCAACGCTTTAAAAGATGATTACTATGTCTTTATTGAAAATCATTTGGCCTTAGTCGGTGAGCGTACACGCCAGACCTTTAAGATAGGTCAGCAGGTGAAAATTAAAGTCACCAAGTCTGATCCTGAGACTCGGGAAATTGATTTTGAATTAGTCTCAGCTGAAGAAGTCGAGGCTGTCGCCATTCCGAAAGGCGGTCAAAATCACCGGCAGCGGCGCCAAGATGATCGGCGGGAAAAATCAGGTTCCAAGCAACGGAATAAAAAGAATAAAGGTAAAAATGCCAAAGGGCCGGCTGGTAAAAATCAGCAGGGCAAGAAAAATGACCCTAAGGGCGGCAAAGGCAAGAAGGGGAAAAAATCGCCCTTCTATTCCAAAGTTGCAAAAGGTAAGAAAAAAAAGAACTAAGGCTGTCAGATTCGCTAAAAAAATCGAATTTATCTAATTCTTTTTTAGGAAAGTTCTCTTTTTAGAGAGGAGCTTTCCGCTGAGAAGCGGCCAAAATAAAAAGAGAGTAGCTGTTTTATAGGATTTTTTTATTAGTTAAATGACAATATAAAATTTTGAAATCAATAAGTTAAAAAAGCAAGGATGTGAAATGAAATGCCAAAAGGAGAAGGCAAGCTGATTGCCCAGAATAAAAAAGCAAGACATGACTATAGTATTATTGATACGATAGAAGCAGGGATTGTCCTACAGGGGACGGAAATCAAATCCATCCGCAACGGTCGGATTAATTTAAAAGATGGCTTTGCCCGCGTGCGTAATGGGGAAGTTTATCTGTTGAATGTCCACATTAGCCCTTATGAACAGGGGAATATTTTTAATCATGATCCCTTAAGAACCAGAAAGCTTTTGATGCACCGCAAGCAAATCGACCGTTTAATCGGGGAAACCAAAAATACCGGGGTAACCTTAGTTCCGTTAAAAGTCTATTTAAAAAATGGCTTTGCAAAAGTTTTAATCGGGATTGCCAAGGGTAAAAAACAATATGATAAACGGGAAGATTTGAAGCGAAAAGATATCAATCGTGAAATCAGCCGCACATTGAAAAACTACGGTCGTTAAGCTTAGTTGCTGTGAATATTCTTTTTCGCATATTTTTTAGAAAATGCTTAACCTTTTTTCAAAAATTTGCTAGCATACAGTTATCTTGGAATGTTTTCTAACATTTTCACAAGCTGTTTTCATAGGCTTTCTCAGCATTTTTTTGACACTTGGAGACAACTGTAAAAAAACTGTCTTTTTTCATGAAAATCTTTTGAAATTTATTTTTGACAGTGGTATTATAGCCAGTGGTTATCAAGTGGTGAGAAAAAAGTAAATAAGCTTGATCAACAACGACTTCTTGCTTTATAGAAGCCTTAAGAGGGAAAGAGGTGAAATGAGTTGGAAGAAAAATCACTAACCTTTAAATTTATGGGAATTTGGTTTGATGGTACGGTCACCTTAATGGTTCTTTTGACCTGTGCAATTGTCTTTTTCACGGTTTTCTTTTTCACTAGAAAGCTGGAACTGAAACCAAAGGGCAAGCAAAATGCCATCGAGTGGGTGATTGACTTTGTCCGCAATATTATTTCCGATAATATGCCCAGCAAAGAAATCACAAACCTACATTTATTAGCCTTCACTTTTTTCATGTTTGTCTTTGTGGCAAATATTATTGGGCTGATGACTAAAATTGTCTTACCAGGCGATATTTCCGTTTGGAAGAGTCCCACGGCAGATCCTTATGTCACATTGACCTTAGCACTTATAGTTATTGTACTATCGAATTTCTTAGGGACTGAACGTTTTGGATTTAAAGGTTACATTAAAAACAGTTATTTTAAACCAGTTGCTTTTCTTTTTCCGGTGAAGATCCTGGAGGAATTTACCAATGTCATCACATTGGGCTTACGGCTTTACGGAAATATCTACGCTGGTGAAGTACTGTTAACCCTAATTGCGAAGATGTTTCTCAGTCTTGGCTGGTTAAGTCTTCCTTTAGCAGTACCGCTGGAAATGATTTGGATCGCCTTTTCAATCTTTATCGGTGCGATTCAAGCCTATGTCTTTGTCACTTTAGCAATGGTTTATATTAGTCATAAGATTGAAGCAGAAGAGTAAAAAATAAACAGAGAATTCAGGAGGAACAAAAAATGGATGGATTAAATTATATCGCAGCAGCAATCGCAATCGTAGGTGCCGCAATCGGTGCCGGTTATGGTAATGGACAAGTTATTTCTAAAACAATCGAATCAATGGCACGCCAACCAGAAATGGCCGGCCAATTGCGTTCAACAATGTTTATCGGTGTAGGTCTAGTCGAAGCGGTGCCAATTTTGGGTGTCGTTATTGCCTTAATTCTAGTTTTCGCCGTTTAATTGCAGAACTTTGAAGAAAGGCAGCTGTCTGGTAAAACCACCCGGCATGACTGCTTTTCTTACTTTGTCAAATGAAAATGGATGAAAAACAGAGAGGAAGAGAAGGATGTTGAATTTTGTATTATTATCTGCGACGCCTAACGGAACCTTTGGTAATATCCTGGTGGTTTCATTATCATTCTTGATCCTAATGCTTCTTTTAAAGAAATTTGCATGGGGTTCGATTGTCAACATTATGAAACAACGGGAAGATAAAATCGCCAATGACTTAGATTCTGCCGAACAATCCCGCCTTTCTGCAGCCCAGCTGGAAAAAGAAAGAGAAACGCAATTAAATAATTCGCGCTCTGATGCAGCAGATATTATCAAAAATGCCAAAGAAAACGGTGAGTTAAGCCGCCAGAACATTTTAAAAGAAACCAAAGCGGAAGTTAGCCGCTTAAAAGAAAAAGCCGAAAGCGACATCACGCAAGAAAGAGAAACGGCCTTAGCGAATGTCAAAGATGAAGTCGCCGATCTTTCCCTTCAGTTAGCTTCGAAAATTCTGGAAAAAGAATTGTCGCCGGAAGCACATGAAGCCTTGATTTCCCAATATATCGAAGGTTTAGGCTCAGCAAATGAAACTAGATAAATTCACAGTCGGCAAACGCTATGGCAAAGCCTTGTTCGAATTGGCGACAGAACAAAATGCTGTAGAAGCAATTTATCAAGACTTGCTTGAGTTACGCAAAGTCTACGAAATTCTGCCGGATGTCGGCAATATTTTAAGCGATGCCCGTTTGGAGCCTGACGAAAAAAGAAAAATTATGGATTCGCTGGTGAATAATTTCTCCGGAACTATTTATAATTTTTTGGAAGTTGTCTATAACTACAATCGGATGAATGATTTACCCTTAATGATTGATGAGTTTGAGAGACGCTATGATGAGATGCAGGGCGTGATTTTAGGAACAGTCACAACTGCTGTTCCCTTAAATGATGCGGATAAAGTCAAAATTGAAACGAAAATTGCGACGATTTTAGGCTATCAAAAGGCGGAATTAACCGCCATCGTGAATCCCAGCATTTTAGGCGGCGTTGTCGTTGAAGCTGAACACAAAGTAATTGATGGCAGTATTCAAACGAGATTGGAAAACATCAAGAACCTATTAAGAAAATAGACACAGAGGTGAAAGAAATGGCCATCAAAGCTGAAGAAATCAGTGCCTTAATAAAAGAGCAGATTCAAAACTATCAGCACGAACTGTCAGTGGAGGAAGTCGGCACTGTCACCTATGTTGGTGATGGGATTGCCCGTGCCCACGGTTTGGAAAATGCCATGAGTGGCGAACTTCTTGAATTTTCAAATGGAAGTTACGGCATGGCACAAAACTTAGAAACAAATGACGTCGGAATTATTATTCTCGGCGATTTTGAAACCATTCGTGAAGGCGATAAAGTCAAACGAACAGGAAAAATTATGGAAGTACCAGTCGGCGATGGGTTAATCGGCCGGGTAGTAAATCCATTAGGCCAGCCAGTTGACGGCTTGGGGGAAATTAAATCTGACCGGACTCGGCCAGTGGAAGCCTTAGCACCAGGGGTTATGCAACGGAAATCCGTTAATGAACCAATGCAAACAGGTTTAAAAGCGATTGATGCTTTAGTTCCAATCGGTCGTGGCCAACGGGAATTAGTTATCGGTGACCGGAAGACCGGGAAAACTTCAATTGCCATTGATACAATCATCAACCAACAAGGGCAAGATGTGATTTGTATCTATGTTGCCATCGGTCAAAAAGAATCAACGGTCCGTTCGCAAGTAGAAACACTGCGCAAATATGGTGCACTAGATTACACCATCGTTGTGACAGCCAGCGCATCTCAACCAGCACCATTACTTTATATCGCTCCATATGCAGGCACTGCGATGGGTGAAGAATTTATGTATAACGGCAAACACGTTTTAATCGTCTTTGATGATTTATCCAAACAAGCGGTTGCCTATCGGGAACTTTCATTACTATTGAGACGGCCACCAGGTCGGGAAGCTTATCCAGGGGATGTTTTCTATTTGCATTCTCGTCTATTAGAACGGGCTGCTAAATTAAGTGATGAACTAGGCGGCGGTTCTATGACTGCTCTACCTTTCGTTGAAACTCAAGCCGGCGACATCTCCGCTTATATTCCAACTAATGTAATTTCGATTACTGATGGCCAAATCTTTTTAGAAAACGATTTGTTCTATTCTGGGACTAGACCAGCCGTTGATGCGGGACTTTCTGTCTCACGGGTTGGTGGTTCAGCACAAATTAAGGCAATGAAAAAAGTTGCCGGTACTTTACGTTTGGACTTAGCCAGCTATCGGGAATTAGAAGCCTTTACGCAATTTGGTTCTGATTTGGATGCAGCGACTCAAGCAAAATTAAATCGTGGTCGGCGGACTGTGGAAATTTTGAAACAAAAATTGCATGCGCCACTGCCTGTTGAAAAACAAGTGGTCATTTTATACGCTTTGACCCACGGCTTTTTAGACAGTATTCCAGTCAATAAAATTTTAGAGTTTGAATCAGCTTTATTTGAATACTTCGATGCCAATCATGCAGATTTATTTATGACGATTCGCGAAACCAAGGATTTGCCAGACGAAGCCCAGTTGGATGCAGCGATTAAAGAATATCGGGATATCTTCACCGCTTCTAATACGAAGACGCAGACAGCTGAAGACAAATTGAAATCAATTCAAAATTCATAGAGAGGTGAAAACAAATGGCCTCATTAAATGAAATTAAACAACGAATTGCTTCTACTAAAAAAACCAGCCAAATTACCAGAGCCATGCAAATGGTTTCGGCGGCTAAGTTAACTAAGTCGGAAGCCTCTTCGCAAAAGTTTCAAGAGTATGCTTCTAAGGTGCGAGAAATTGTGACCCATTTATCTGCACAAGCATTGACCGATTTAGGGGACACCTCCAGTGATACTGTAAATGCGATGCTCAATGCTCGGCCGGTTAAAAAGACCGGCTACATTGTCATCACTTCTGACGGTGGTCTTGTGGGGGGCTATAATAGTTCAATTTTGAAGCAGACGATGACGATGCTAAATGACGATCATGATTCACAGGATGAGTACGTTTTGATTGCCATCGGCGGAACCGGCGCTGATTTTTTTAAAGCTCGCGGCTATAACTTAGCTTACGAATTACGGAATCTAACCGATCAACCAAGCTTTGAAGAAGTGCGTAAAATTGTCTCAATGGCAACCAGCATGTATCAAAGTGAAGTTTTCGATGAATTATATGTCTGTTACAACCACCACATCAATTCTTTGACCAGTCAATTTCGTGTTGAAAAAATGCTGCCGATTTCCGATTTGGACCCGGGTGAAGCGCAAAAATATGAACAAGAATATATTTTTGAACCTTCAAAAATTGCCATTTTAGAAGAATTGCTACCGCAGTATGCGGAAAGTTTAATTTACGGGGCAATTGTCGATGCCAAGACCGCTGAACATGCGGCCGGCATGACGGCGATGAAAACCGCTACTGATAATGCCTCAAATATTATTGGTGATTTAACAATTTCCTATAACCGTGCCCGACAAACAGCAATCACACAAGAAATCACCGAGATTGTTGCTGGTGCGGCTGCCTTAGAATAACGTTTGGAATGGAGGATGAGTCATGAGCTCAGGAAAAATTGTCCAAGTAATCGGCCCCGTTGTAGACGTGGAATTTTCTTTGGATCAATCTTTACCAGATATTAACAATGCCCTTGTGGTCTATAAAAATGATGCAAATAAACAAAAAGTTGTCCTAGAAGTTGCCCTAGAACTAGGTGACGGTGTGATTCGTTCCATCGCCATGGAGTCCACTGATGGATTGCAGCGGGGGATGGAAGTAATTGACACAGGAAAATCAATTACTGTGCCAGTGGGGGAAGATACTTTAGGCCGCGTCTTTAACGTTTTAGGTGAAACCATTGACCTGCAGGAACCTTTTCCAGCAGATGCAAAACGAGATGGCATTCACAAAACGGCGCCGACTTTTGAAGAATTAAGTACCAGTAGCGAAGTTTTAGAAACTGGGATTAAAGTAATCGATCTCTTAGCACCTTATTTAAAAGGTGGAAAGGTTGGTTTATTCGGTGGTGCTGGTGTTGGTAAAACCGTTTTAATTCAAGAACTGATTCATAATATTGCTCAGGAACATGGTGGAATTTCCGTATTTACCGGTGTTGGTGAACGGACTCGTGAAGGAAATGACTTGTATTATGAAATGAAAGACTCTGGCGTAATTGAAAAAACAGCCATGGTTTTTGGCCAAATGAATGAACCGCCTGGTGCCCGGATGCGGGTTGCTTTAACCGGTTTAACCATTGCTGAATATTTCCGTGACGTCGAAGGCCAAGATGTACTTTTATTTATCGACAATATTTTCCGCTTCACGCAAGCGGGTTCCGAAGTTTCGGCCTTATTAGGTCGGATGCCGTCAGCCGTTGGGTATCAGCCAACATTGGCAACTGAGATGGGTCAATTGCAAGAACGGATTACTTCAACTAAAAAAGGTTCGATTACCTCGATTCAAGCGATTTATGTACCGGCGGATGACTATACTGACCCGGCTCCGGCAACAGCCTTCGCCCATTTAGATGCAACGACGAATTTGGAACGTAAATTAACTGAACAAGGGATTTATCCAGCCGTTGATCCATTGGCTTCATCCTCTAGTGCCTTGGCACCAGAAATTGTCGGCGATGAACATTATCAAACAGCGACCGAAGTCCAACGGGTTTTACAGCGCTATCGTGAACTACAAGATATTATTGCCATCTTAGGGATGGATGAATTATCCGATGATGAAAAAGTTTTAGTTGCCAGAGCTCGCCGGATTCAATTTTTCTTATCACAAAACTTTAACGTGGCAGAACAATTTACCGGTCAACCCGGCTCTTACGTGCCGGTTGCTGAAACGGTCAAAGGCTTCAAAGCAATTTTGGATGGACAATATGATGATCTACCTGAAGAAGCTTTCCGCAGCGTCGGTAAAATTGAAGATGTTGTTGAAAAAGCCAAAACTTTAGGCTACTAGAAAGAGGTGCCCCATGAGTGACAATTTTTTAACCGTCAATGTGGTAACCCCAAACGGCATTGTCTATGACCATCACGCTGTTATTGTCGTTGCCAGAACCACTGAAGGGGAACTGGGGATTTTGCCGAACCACGTTCCGATTATCGCTCCTTTAGCGATTGACGAAGTGCGGGTGAAACGGACGGACTCTGATAGTCATGTGGACTGGATTGCTGTCAATGGCGGAATTTTAGAATTCCGCGACAATGTTCTCTCGATTGTGGCCGATAGTGCCGAGCGGGAGCGGGACATTGATGTTTCACGGGCTGAACGAGCTCGTCAGCGGGCTGAGAAGCTCATTGAAGAGGCTAAGGCTCATGAAAACGTCGATGAACTCCGCCGAGCGACGGTTGCCTTACATCGAGCTATTAATCGAATCAATGTTTCAAAACATAGTTAATATTCAATGAAACTGCTGCATCAGCTTTTTAAAAATAAAATTGTGCTTCTCAGCTTGCCGGAGAGTTTGACCTCTGGCATTAAGCTTGACTTGCTAAAATTTTATTTTCGAAGGCTGCTGCAGCATTTTTTGTTAGAAATAATAAAGTCCTAAACTGTTATCTTATCTTCTCAAATAAAACAATTTTTAGATTAATCTCTGAGATAATTTACATCCTTCAAAAAAATTTTCTTAGAGGAAAAAGCTGTAGAATAGGGCTTTTATGAGGAATCAAGCTTGATTTTAAAAAAATTAGTCCTCTGAAAATTAGAAAAAAGCTGTTTTTTTTAAACAAATGAACTGTAAACGTTTTCAAAGGGGCGGAATCAATGCTATAATATTCTGGTAAGGACTGATGAAAGACTAAAGGAAATCTCATCCATCAAGCAGGTAATTGGATTTGCAGTTAAAAAGGAGGAAAGGGAAAAGTTAATTGCCATTTTTCAATGGGTGTTTTCCGAATTTTCAAATGGGGGAGGCTTGCAGCAAAATATTCGTAACGGACTTTTTAGGTAATTTTTTGATTGAAATATTATTTAATTGAGGAGGTTATATTTATGAATAGTCCTGTATTTGGTGAATTTATTGGAACCTTTGTCCTGATTTTATTTGGGTCAGGCGTCGGAGCTTCCACATCTTTAAAGAAAACCTTGGCAAAAGGCGCTGGTCATGATTGGCTGTATGTGGCATTTGGCTGGGGGGTTGCCGTTATGTTGGGGGTTTATACCAGTGGCTTCTTCGGCTCACCTGGTCATTTAAATCCGGCAGTAACAATCGGCTTTGCTGTTAATGGAACGTTTGAGTGGGGACAAGTAGTACCATTTATTTTAGCTCAAGTTGCTGGTGCTTTTGTTGGTGCCCTACTGGCAGCGATTCAATTCTGGCCACACTTTAAAGAAACCAAAACAGATGAAGGCAACAGTGTCGGTATTTTTGCAACTGGCCCTGCAATTCCTAATACTTTATTTAATTTACTGAGTGAAATTATCGCAACCTTTGCCTTTGTATTAAGTATTCAAGTGTTACCTGCTAGCGATATGCCAGTGGGACTGCAACCGCTTGTATTAGTCTTTGTCTTAGTCGCAATTGCTCTGTCATTAGGTACCACGACCGGTTATGCCATTAACCCTGCTCGTGACTTTGGTCCACGGTTAATGTATGCGCTGATGCCAATTCCTAATAAAGGCGGCGCTAATTGGGGCTATGCTTGGATTCCAATTGTGGGTCCAATTGTGGGTGCCTGTTTAGCGACACTATTAATTGCTGCACTAAGTTAGTTGAGAAAAAATAAGAATGCGGATTACCAATGGTATTAAGCAAGAATGCTTACCACGTAATCGGCAAATATCATTTGGTTTATGAGCCCTTTTAACTAAGGGCTTTTTATTTTTCATAAGAAAGTCTAAATTTTAGTTTAACCCTTCACAAAGGCTCTTCAATAATTTCTCGCAAAAAAATTGCAGAAAAGACAAAATACCGCTTCTATTATCACAATTATTAAAAGATTTGTGAATAATGTATTGAATTATAGTGGAAACTATCAGGAGAAGAAACAATTTTATTTTTTTTCAATTTATGTTATTATGCTAATGTTAAAGTTTTTTAAAAGAGATTGAGGTGAGTCGATGTTGCAGGTGTACGGGATTGATGCGCTAGTGAGAATAATTTCCCATATCGCATTTATTTACCTGACTTTTTGGGCATTAGGTTCACTGAGAATCGATCAATTTTTTAAGGCTTACCAAACCACTCAAGTTAGAATGGTAATTGTTCTTTTTTCAATTGTCATCGGCTACCAAGCGAGTTCCTTTTTTCTAGAGGTCATCGCATTGTGCCGTAATATTTTTTTGAGTGGACTAAGTTAATTAAATTTGTTGCCAGAAATGGCTTAGATTCAGTGATGAGTCTCTTTGGAGGGAATTTAGATGGAACAAATTTTTGTTCAAGGTGGAAATCAATTAAAAGGTAACGTGAAAATTGAGGGAGCAAAAAATGCCGTGTTGCCAATTCTAGCGGCAACTTTATTAGCAGAAGAAGGCCAAACAACTTTAAGAAATGTACCAATTCTTTCAGATGTTTTTACCATGAACCAAGTGATTCGTCATTTAAACGTTGATGTTGACTTTAATGAAGCTGACAACGAAGTAATTATTGATGCCAGCCGTCAATTAGAAATTGAAGCACCCTACGAATATGTCAGCCAAATGCGGGCATCAATCGTTGTGATGGGACCTTTATTAGCTAGAAACGGTCATGCCAAAGTTGCCATGCCTGGTGGTTGCGCCATCGGCAAACGACCAATTGATTTACACTTGAAGGGATTTCAAGCACTAGGAGCAAAAATTGTTCAAAAGAATGGTTACATCGAAGCCATTGCCGATCAATTAATCGGCAATTCAATCTATTTAGATTTTCCAAGTGTCGGCGCCACACAAAACATTATGATGGCAGCGGTCAAAGCCAAAGGTACGACAATCATTGAAAATGTCGCTAGAGAACCTGAAATTGTTGACCTAGCGAATGTCTTAAATAAAATGGGCGCTCGTGTTTACGGCGCAGGTACTGAAACAATGCGAATTGAAGGTGTGGAACATTTACACGCAGTTCAACATTCAATCGTGCAAGATCGAATTGAAGCGGGAACATTTATGGTTGCTGCGGCAATGACAGAAGGCAACGTCTTAATTGAAGGCGCAATTTCTGAGCATAATCGTCCACTGATTTCAAAATTAACTGAAATGGGCGCTTCAATTACCGAAGAAGAAGATGGCTTACGGGTTATTGGACCAAAAGTTATTAAAGCGACGGATGTAAAAACAATGCCTCACCCTGGTTTCCCAACTGATATGCAAGCACAGATGACAGCAATCCAATTAGTTGCTGAAGGTGTCAGCACAGTCACAGAAACTGTTTTTGAAAATCGTTTCCAACACTTAGAAGAATTGCAACGCATGAACGCTCATGTGCAATTTGATGGCAATTCAGCCATGATTACTGGCGGACATCAACTGCAAGGGGCCGAAGTTGCTGCCACTGATTTGAGAGCTGCTGCGGCTTTGATTTTAGCTGGCCTGCGGGCTACTGGTGTAACTCGTGTGCGCAATTTAAACTATTTGGACCGGGGTTATTATAAATTCCACGAAAAATTACAAAAATTAGGTGCGAATGTTGAACGGGTGGATTTAGATGCACCAGCAACAACGAAAACAACTGTTACCGTCTAAGAATAGGAGTATCACATGAAAGTTAGAGGATATATCATCTCAACGCTATTGAAAATTATCTTAGTGATTGTTTTGATGGCTGTCTTTTTCGCAATCGGCGCCATGATTGGTTTCGGACCTATCGGCGGTAGAAATGCGACAGGAGTCTTCAGTGGGGACTTATGGAACCACATCCTAGCTTTTTTCTAAGCGACTTTTAACTGTCTGCGGTCCCCTGACAGACTGGTTTCAAATGGTAAATCTTCTTCTATACTACTTGGAAGAACGTGATTACCAATTTTGAAAATCAGTTACAGGCGGCCGCAGTTTTTTTATGAAGAAGGGATTGCAATGAAAAAAATCTTAATTGCTTTAGTTCATGGCTATCAGCGGTTTATCTCACCGCTAACGCCGCCTAGCTGTCGATATTATCCGACCTGCTCTAATTATATGATTGAAGCGGTCCAGGTCCACGGCGCTTTTAAAGGATTTTTGATGGGAATGTCACGGATTCTGCGGTGCCATCCTTTCCATAAGGCGGGTTTTGATTATGTTCCGCAAAAATTTTCCCTTAAACAAAATCTCGTTGATCGGGAACGCCCTGATTATCATCAGCACAATCATTAACTCTCTGCGAAAAGCGCAGAGAGTTTTTTTGTCATTTTTATGAAAAAGCAATTATTTGAAGGTGATGGATACAAAATAGAAACTCACCATTTTGGCAGGAGTAAATGGGCATAAAAGTCCTGTTAAAATAACACTAGTTATAATAAGTTCTTAGGTTTTTATTTTCAGAAAGAGTATGATATATTTCCATTTGTGACTTTATCGAGGAAAAGTGAAAGAAGGAATAATTTTGAGTTCAGAACTTAATTTAGATATTCATGGAAAATCGTATCGCAGAGGCATAATTCTTGCCTTGATTTTATTTGCGACGTTTTCTGGGGTATTGATGCAAACATCTTTGGGAACGGCGTTGCCGACTTTGATGCAGGATTTTGATATTAACTTGAGCACAGCTCAACAGGCAACGACTTGGTTTTTACTTGCAAATGGGATGATGGTGCCACTATCGGCTTATTTAGCAACTAAAATGTCAACCAAGTGGCTGCATTTTATTTCCTATGGAATTTTGATGGCAGGCTTAATTTTAACCGCCGTGACGCCAGCTGAAAAAAATATGTGGGTGATGTTTATTGCCGGTCGGGTATTGGCGGCAATCGCTGTCGGTATCATGCTGCCGTTGATGCAAATTGTGATTTTAAATATGTTTAAAAAATCAGAACGTTCTGTTGCGATGGGCTTAAGTGGTTTAGTCGTCGGAATGGCACCAGCTATTGGACCGACTTTATCCGGTTGGATTTTAGACCGAGATCATACAATTCTCGGCTTAACGATTTCTAGTTCTTGGCGGACAATTTTTGTTGTACCGCTGATTGTTATTGTGATTGCTTTTATTTTGACGCCCTTTGTGATGAAGGATATTATTCCCAATAAAAAAATCAAATTGGATATTTTGTCTTTAATTTTATCTGTCGTCGGTTTTGGTTTATTTTTATGGGGCTTTACCAATGTTGCTGGCGATGGCTGGACTGATTTCACTAATGTGTTATTGCCAATTGGCGTTGGTTTATTGGTGATTATTATTTTTGGTCTGCGTCAATTAAAATTAGACGAACCGTTTTTAAATATTCGCGTCTTTAAAAATCGCGATTTTACGATTCCTTCAATTGCGATTATTTTAGTAACGATGGCGATGTTCGGCGTGGAAATGATGCTGCCGACTTATTTGCAAAACGTTCATGGCGATTCGACATTATCATCTGGGTTAACTCTCTTGCCAGGGGCTTTGATGATGGGAATTATGTCACCGATTGCCGGTGTTTTATATAATCGTGTGGGCATCCGTTCGTTAGCGCTTGTCGGGTTTTCAGTTCTGTTATTAGGGACAGTGCCTTTTGTATTTATTACTGAAACAACGCCAACGGCATTAATTGTGGTGCTGTATGCCATTCGCATGTTCGGGATTGCATTAACGATGATGCCACTGACCACCAGTGCCATGTCGGCGATTCCATTAGATGAAGTGACCCACGGGACAGCGGCGAATAATACCGTTCGCCAAATTTCTTCTTCAGTTGTGGTGGCCTTACTAACTTCTGTGACACAAAATATTATCAACACCAATACACCGGCTGCTAGTTTGCAAACGGAAAATCCTTTAGCTTATGGCAGTAAAATTATTGCCGCTTCAATGGACGGTTTCCGGGCATCCTTTGCTATCGGTCTGAGTTTTGCAGTGGCAGGGGTGCTCTTTGCACTCTTCCTGCACAATAAACCAGGTAAAATCACCAAGGAGGCAAATTAATATGATTTTAGTTTTATTAGTGGTCTTTACCTTAATGGTCTTTGGCAGCTGGCTCTTGATTAAAGGTCAGACGATGAGGCGGATTGCCGGGACTGTCAGTAGTTTGTTGCTAGTGGCAACGATTGTCTTGGTTGCCTTGCATCTTTATAATCATTTGGGGATGGAAAAAGTAACCACTACAACCGAAAATGAAATCTACACGGCCGGTGATACAGCTTCACCCGCCAATCTTTTGATTGTTTCTGAAATCGGCACAGCTTCTGACAATTATGCGATGGTTTATCGCGATAGCGCTGACGCTGAGGCAAGTGAAACGCATTTTGTTCCCGATGAGTCAGATATCGTGAACGCTGTTAAACTGACAGCTAGTTATCAAACAGCGGATACTACTGAAGCGGTCGCTGAAACCAAAACAACCAAATGGGATTTTAGCTCTAATTTTTACAAGACTTTATTCAGCTTTGAAAATCAAGCAGATGAAATTATTGCTGAAAAAGTAACCGTAACGGTGCCAGAAAAAACTTGGGTTGTCTTAACCAGTGACCAGGCGCAACAATTGCAAGACAGCCAAAGTTCCTTAACACCTGAGGAACAATCAGCAGCGCAAGCTAATCTGCAGGCAGCCGTTCAGACTGCTGTCAGCAATTATCTGCTGGAAAATCCGTCTGCAAGCCAAGAGGATATTCAAAATTTTACAACAGAAACAACTGCTGAAGTGGCTGTTCAAGCAATCAAAGCACAGCTAGCAAACGCATAATCTCAAAAACTTTAAGGAATAAGCGGCCCTTATTTCTTAAAGTTTTTTTGCTGCGATTAATTTAAGCCGACTTGTTAAAAGATTGTAACGGTTTAGACATGCAGAAACTGAAATTTTTTTGTATACTTAGGGTTCTAAAAAAACAATTAACAGAAGGTAAGTAGCATGTTGACCTCTATAAAAAATTTCTTAAAAAACTTTACTACGACGACCCCCTTTATTTTAAGCAATACCTTAATTATTGTGCCTTACTTGCTTTTTCTACAATTAAGTGACGGCACTACTTGGCAAAGTGTGTTGCCCTTTGTTTTATTTTATACATTTCGCTTCACGGGGCTCTTTTTAATTCGTGGTCTCAATACTCAGCTTGAAAGCTTTACTTTGTTAATGGCCGCCCTTTTAGTAGGCGGCCTCGGCAGCGTCAGTGGTTTTTTGGGGATGATTTTTCCTGGAGCCTATCCGTTAGCGGCAATTTTATTAGGCTTAAGTGCAAGTTGGCTCACACCGGCCAATATCACGGTCAATTTTCAAGAAGCGCAACAGAGCTTTCACAATATGACTGCTAAAAAATATCCCTTTGCTTTACTTGGCCTGCTGGGATTATTTTGGCTGATCAACCAAGATTTCCCCGCTTCAGTTACAGTGAGCCTAGTCTTAGCTTTATATGGGCTGTTTTTCGTAGCCGCCTATCATACGGTGCGGCATTATCCGCATTTTGAAATAAATTTTGCCAGTACCTCAAAAAACTTTATCGCTTATCGTGAGCTGATAATGTTCGCTATTTTCTTTTTGCTGTTGCTTTTATTACGCAGCGGCCGCCTCTTGTTTGACAGTGGGGAGATTGATACGGCTTTAATTGGCTTTATTCTGGTTTTCACCATTGCCATTTGGGTATTGAGTCGCAAAAAAACAAGTTTACAATTGCCTCTTTGGCTAAACTGGTTAAATTTTGTTAATGGTATGATTGGCAATTTTTTGTTTCTCTTTATTTCTTTATACATCAGTGGTACCAAAGGGATTGGGGCGGTTGCCAGTCAAGTTTATCTTCCTTATGTGTTAGGAATGGTAGCAGCGATGGTCTTAGGGCCACTTTATTTGCAGCGCTTGACGAAAGTGGCTCCGGTTAGTAAACTGATTTTTGGCTTAGGCCTCAGTTTTTTGCTGATTATCTGGCCGGCTACTTTTCTGCTGGGTTTTGCGCTGCTAAGCTTTTTTAAAAGTACCACCAGCGCATGGCTGAATCAGCAGTATTATCAAAAAATCAGCACTCCTGTTGGCAGTGGTGTATTGGCAAAGTTTTCATTGCAAAATAAAGGTAGCTTGACGGCGCAATTTATTATAATGGGTGTATTAGCCATTTTAGTTTTTGGGTTTCACGGAGATAATCGCCTTTTTTTAAGAATTTTGTCGAGTCAGGGAGTGTCGAGTAGTGGTCAGCAAATTTTAAATGAGTGCCTGCTAGTTTTAGTCGGTCTGCTATTTGTTTGCTTGACAGCAGCTTGGGTTTTGTGGCGCAAAAATCCTTTACCAAAAACTAAAACTTAGGCAGAAAGATAGACTTTGCGCAAGTTTCGCTGTAAAGTAAAGTCACTTGATAAAATGATGGAGGAAAGACTATGTATGATGTAATCGTAATTGGTGCAGGTCCTGCTGGCATGACAGCAGCTTTATACGCATCTCGTTCAAATTTATCTGTTTTAATGATTGAACGGGGAGCTCCTGGTGGCCAAATGAATAACACCGCTGAGGTAGAAAATTACCCTGGTTTTGAAACGATTATGGGACCTGAACTGGCTTATAAAATGTTTGAAGGTGTCACAAAATTTGGGACCGAAAATGCATACGGGATTGTCACAGATATTATCGATCACGGGACGCACAAAGAAGTCGTCTGCGAAGATAAATCTTATGAAGGAAAAACTGTTGTTTTAGCAACCGGCTGTGTCCATCGTAAATTAGGTGTCAAAGGCGAAGAAGAATTCTCAGGTCGGGGAGTTTCTTATTGTGCCGTTTGTGATGGCGCCTTTTTCCGCAATAAAAAAATATTAGTTGTCGGTGGCGGCGACTCAGCAGTTGAAGAAGCGATTTACTTAACTCGCTTTGCTTCAGAAGTTGTGATTGTTCACCGCAGAGACGAATTGCGGGCCCAAAAAATTATCCAAGATCGGGCATTTGCCAATGAAAAAATTTCTTTCTTATGGGATTCTGTCTTAGAAGAAATCACCGGCAATGAAATGTCAGTGACCGGCGCTAAGGTGCGCAATGTTAAAACCGATGAAGTGTCAGAAGTCGAAGCAGGCGGTGTCTTTATCTATGTTGGCTTGGATCCGCTAAGCGAACCCTTTAAAAAGGCTGGCTTAACCAATGCAGCCGGCTGGGTGGAAACAGACAATGATATGCGGACTTCAATGCCCGGCGTTTTTGCAGTAGGAGATTTGCGGGAAAAAACATTACGCCAAATTACTACGGCTGTCGGCGAAGGCGGAATCGCCGGCCAACAAGTCTATCTTTATTTAGAAGAAAATAATTTAACCGAAGCACCGACTGTTTAGACGGTGTCCAAGTTTAAAAAAGTGTGCCAAAAGTGATTCGGCAGCTGTTTATCTAAGTTTTATGAGTGAGCTAATTTGTGATTTTAGTTAGCAAGATATCATTTTATTTTTGGATTCAGCTGCCTTAGCGCTTGCGGCCACTTTTTTTGTTTTTTTTTCAAGATTCGCTTGAGACTTTTACCAGTCTGCCTTTTATAAAAAAACTAAGAATGATATACTAATAAAGTACAAATTTCAAAAAAGAGGTGGCTAATTATGTCTTGGGAACAAGTCTATGAGTTATGGAATAACGAAGAAAATCTAGATGAAGCCTTAAAAGCACAATTACAAATTTTAAAACAAAATCCTGAAGAGCTGGAAGATGCCTTCTACACGCAATTGGAATTCGGCACAGCCGGCATGCGGGGAATTTTAGGACCAGGCATCAATCGGATGAATATCTACACAATCCGTCAAGCAACAGAAGGTCTGGCCCGCTTTATGGACCAGCAGGATCCTGAGACCAAACGTCGCGGTGTGGCGATTGCTTATGATTCCCGACATATGTCACCAGAATTTGCGATGGAAGCAGCCAAAACTTTGGCAAAACATAATATTCCGGCCTTTGTTTTCGAAAGCCTGCGGCCGACACCAGAGCTTTCCTTTGCGGTCCGCTATTTAAAAGCCTTCACTGGGATTATGATTACGGCTTCCCACAATCCAGCTGAATATAATGGCTATAAAGTTTACGGAGAAGACGGCGGGCAAATGCCGCCAGCGGATGCGGATGCCTTAACTAAATTTGTTCGTTCAGTTGAAAATCCTCTAAAAGTCGAAGTTCTATCCGAGGAAGAAATTGAACACAGCGGCTTAATCAATATCATCGGCGAAGAAATTGATAGCGAGTATTTAAAAAATGTCAAATCAGTGACCATTAACCAAGCCTTGATTGATCAGATGGGCAAGGACTTAAAACTGGTTTATACGCCATTACACGGCACTGGAAAAATGTTAGGGGAACGGGCTTTAAAACAAGCCGGTTTTGAACAATTCGTCTTGGTGCCGGAACAAGCGATTCCTGATCCTGATTTTACCACGGTGAAATCTCCTAACCCAGAGGAACATTCAGCCTTTGAATATGCGATTCGCTTAGGAGAAAAAGAAGGCGCTGATTTATTAATCGCCACAGATCCAGATGCCGATCGCTTAGGGGCAGCTGTACGTTTGCCGGATGGCACGTATCAAGTGCTGACAGGCAATCAATTAGGTGCCTTGATGATTCAATATATTTTAACCGCCCATCAAACAGCTGGAACCTTACCAGCCAATGCTACCGTGTTAAAATCAATTGTTTCCAGCGAATTGTCAACTGCGATTGCTAAAAAGTTTAACACCGATATGGTCAGTGTTCTGACTGGCTTCAAATTTATTGCTGAAAAAATTCAACAGTATGAAGAAGATCATTCTAAAACCTTTATGTTTGGCTTTGAAGAAAGCTATGGCTATTTAGTGAAGCCTTTTGTGAGGGATAAAGATGCCATCCAAGCGTTAGTTTTATTGGCTGAGGTGGCGGCTTATTATAAACAACAGGATAAAACTTTGTATGATGGTCTGCAGGATATTTTTGCAGAATTTGGCTATTATACTGAAAAAACAATTTCTGTGACAATGAGCGGCATCGAAGGCGCTGGCAAAATTGCGGCCTTAATGAAAAAATTCCGGGAAGAAGCCCCATCTGAATTTGCCGGTGAAGCTGTCGTGCAAACGGAAGACTTCAAACTTTTGACCCGTGTTGGCTTAGACGGCCATTTGGAAAAATTAACAACCCCGCCATCTGATGTCTTGAAATACCAACTGGCAGATGAAAGCTGGATTGCGATTCGACCATCGGGAACGGAACCGAAAATTAAGTTTTATATTGCAGTTAAAGCTGAAAGCCAAGAAGCAGCGAATCAAAAGGTCGGTGATTATGAAAACAGCATCAATGCAATTGTCAACGAGTAAACTGGCAGGGGGAATTCGATGGAAGCGCAGGAAATAAAGGCTGTCAGTCAAATTTTTAAAGTTTTGAGTGACCCAAACCGCTTAAAAATTCTACTGCTTTTAAAAGACGGTGAAAAAAATGTTTCTACCCTGATTGAAAACTTAGGGATGGAGCAATCGGCTGTCAGTCATCAATTAAAGCTTTTGCGGGAGAATAAAATTGTCAAATCCCGCAAAGAGGGTAAAATCGTCTTTTATAGTTTGGATGACAATCATATTTTGGATATCTTGGAGCAAACCTTCCAACACGTTGAACATCGTTAGTGTTTAATGATAAAAAGATTAAAATAAAGCTAGAACTTTTGGGGAATCTACCAGAAAGTTCTAGTTTTTTTGGTTGTTTTTCGTTATACTAGGGACATTATTAAAATAAAATGAAACGGGTTTAATCTTTATATTATTTTTTGGAGGGCGTCATGGAAGAAGATAAGCTAAAAATTGGTTTGCTGGGGCTCGGAGTTGTTGGCTCTGGAGTGCCGATGATTTTAAAGGAACACGCAGAAAAAATTGCTCAGGTTACCGGAATGGATATCTCTGTTAAAACTGCTTTGGTGCGGGATGAGAATGAAAAAGCCCGCCAAGCGGAAAAATTTGATATTGAATTAACAACGGATATTGATGATATTTTAAACGATGCCGAAATTCAAGTTGTCGTTGAGTTGATGGGAAAAGTCGAGCCGGCTAAAACCTACATTGAAGAAGCTTTGAAACGGGGCAAACATGTGGTCACCGCCAATAAAGATTTATTGGCGCAGCATGGCGGGAAACTTGTCAAATTGGCTCAAGAAAATCATTGTGATTTATATTATGAGGCGAGTGTTGCCGGTGGAATTCCGATTTTACGGACGATTGCCAATAGTTTAGCCGCTGACAATATCAATAAAATTTTAGGGATTGTCAACGGGACCACGAACTACATGCTGACCAAAATGGTTTCTGAAGGCTTGAGTTATGAGACTGCTTTGGCGCAGGCTCAAGCGCTAGGCTTTGCGGAATCTGATCCCACTAATGATGTCGATGGAATTGATGCAGCTTATAAGATGATTATTTTGAGTCAATTTGGTTTTGGGATGAATATCAATTTGGATATGGTCACCATTAAAGGGATTCGTGGTTTGCCGATTGAAGACGTTAAGATGGCCGCCCGCTTAGGTTATGAAATCAAATTAATCGGTTCGGCAGAAAAACAACGTGATTCAATTTATACTGAAGTCGGTCCGATGTTAGTCAAACGAGAGCATCCATTGGCAGCCGTGCGGGATGAATTTAATGCAGTCTTTATCGACAGCTCCGGTGTAGGAGAATCCATGTATTACGGACCCGGTGCTGGAGCCAAGCCGACAGCCACCAGTGTTGTCAGCGATATTATTACTATTGCCAAAAATTTACGCTTAGGCACCACTGGACATATGTTTAATTCTTATAAACATAAAACAAAAATTACACCAGATAATCAAGTGATGGCTAAATATTATCTTTCATTAGAAGCGGCTGACCAAGAAGGACAATTTTTGAAATTGGCCCAAATTATGACAGACGCAAATGTTGGTTTTGATCAATTAGTCCAAAATCAAGAAAAAAATGAATCCCAGACAGCGCGAATTGTCGTGATTACCCATACTGTTTCAAAGGAACAGATGGCCGAAGTGATTAAAAATATTAAAGCAACAAGTGGCTTCAAACTATTAAATGTAATGAAAGTATTGGGGGATTAAACATGTACGAAGGCTTATTAAAACAATATAAAGAATATTTACCAATTACCGACAAAACGCCAAAGCTAGGTTTGGCAGAAGGCAACACACCGTTAATTCCTTTATATAATTTATCAAAGGAATTAGGCATTGAATTATATGGAAAATATGAAGGCTTAAATCCTACTGGTTCCTTTAAAGATCGCGGCATGGTGATGGCGGTTGCCAAAGCTGTCGAAGAAGGCGCCAAGGCAATTGTCTGCGCATCAACTGGCAATACTAGCGCTTCAGCTGCGGCCTACGCAACACGGGCGGGCGTGAAAGCCTACGTGGTGATTCCTGATGGCAAAATTGCGATGGGAAAATTAGCCCAAGCGATTATGTATGGGGCAGATATTATTTCAATTCCGGGAAATTTTGATGAAGCTTTAAAAGCAGTGCGGGACATCGCTAAAACAGAAGCTGTTGCTCTAGTGAACTCAGTGAACCCTTATCGTTTAGAAGGGCAAAAAACCGCCTCTTTTGAAGTCTGCGAGCAATTAGGCAAAGCACCGGATGTTTTAGCAATTCCAGTGGGCAATGCCGGCAATATTTCCGCTTATTGGAAAGGCTTTAAAGAATGGCATGATGTGAAAGGAACTTTATTGCCAAGAATGCATGGCTTTGAAGCCGAGGGAGCTGCTGCGATTGTGCGGGGCGAAGTGATTGAACAACCAGAAACGATTGCGACAGCGATTCGGATTGGCAATCCTGCTTCTTGGAAATTAGCTGAAGCCGCCCGGGATGAATCCAAAGGCTACATTGATTCGGTGACCGATGCAGAAATTTTGAATGCCTATAAAAAAATTGCCGCTCAAGATGGCGTCTTTGTTGAACCCGGCTCAGCCGCATCGTTGGCCGGTGTTATTCAACACGTTAAAGCTGGCAAAATTAAACCAGGAGAAACAGTTGTCACAGTTTTCACTGGCAATGGATTGAAGGATCCTGATACAGCTATTAATGAAAGTGATGTGCAAATTTCTAAAATGAGTGACCTTGAAGCCATGCGTTTACATCTGCGTGAAGGAGTGGCAAAATTATGAAAATAAGAGTGCCTGCGACTAGTGCCAACTTAGGACCGGGATTTGACTCTTGTGGTATTGCTTTGTCTCAGTATTTGTATATTGAAGTCATCAAGGACAGCGATCAGTGGGTCATTAATCACAATCTCGGAGAAGATATTCCTAAAGATGAAAGCAATTTATTATTGCAGACTGCTTTAAAAATAGCACCAAAACTGACGCCTAAGGTTTTGAAAATGACCTCGGATATTCCTTTAGCCCGTGGTTTAGGCAGTTCGTCATCTGTTGTGGTGGCAGGCATTGAGCTGGCCAATCGGTTAGGCAATTTAAATTTGTCTTTACGGGACCGTGTGCAAATTGCCACAGAAATTGAAGGCCATCCCGATAATGTCGCGCCCGCGATTTGCGGTGATTTTGTCGTCGCTAGTTATGTCGACGGCGATGTCCGTTATGTCAAGCACCATTTTCCTGAGTGCGATGTGATTGCTTACATCCCTAATGAAGAATTACTGACAACGAAAAGCCGCAGTGTGTTGCCAGAGACGATTCCTTTTCGGGAGGCGGTGGAGGCCAGTGCCTTAGCCAATGTTTTGATTGCGGCTATTTTAAATGGCAATTTACCATTGGCCGGAAAAATGATGGAAAAAGACAAGTGGCATGAAAAATATCGCCGCAGTCTCGTTCCTCATCTGGATCAAATTCGAACAATTGGTCATGAGGAAGGCGTCTATGGTGTCTATCTTAGCGGCGCCGGGCCAACAGTTTTGATTTTAACACCAGCTGACGTTACCGACAGCATGGTCGCCCGCCTAAAAGAATATAATCATCAGGCTCGGGTGGATCTGTTGAGTGTCGATCAAGAAGGGGTCCAGTTTTTTTAGAGAAAACTGAGTTTAAACTTATAAACAGTAGTAACAAAATAAAAACATCCTAAACTTCTAGTTTTGAAGCGCCTTGTAAAAGTAAGATTCTTAATCTAACTTTTACGGGGCGCTTCATTTAAAAGAGTTTTAAGATGTTTTTTTGATTTCAGAAATAAAATTTTTAATTATTCAATCGTTGTAAAATAACTATGATCAACTAAATCCAAGGCATCGAAAATCATCGAAGCTGTTTCTTCAATTGATAAAGAGGCAACGTTGATTACGACACAGCCAAGTTTTTCATAAAGGTCATTGGCGAAGGTCAATTCTTCTTTGATTTTATCAATGTCCGAGTAGGCAGTGTCAGGATTCATACCGTAAGCCCGCATCCGTTCTTTGCGGATATTGTTTAAAATTTCCGGGTCATTGGTCAGACCGACGATTTTTTTCGGGTCCACTTCAAAAATTTGTTTTGGAATATGAGCCTGAGGAATTAAAGGTAAATTGGCAACTTTAAAATTTTTGTTGGCCAGAAAAAGACTTAAAGGCGTTTTTGATGTGCGGGAAACCCCTAATAAGACGATGTCGGCTTCTAAAAAGCCGCGGGGGTCTTTACCGTCATCGTATTTCACAGCGAATTCCATCGCTTTAATTCTTTGGAAATAATTTTCGTTTAAATGATGTAAAGCACCCGGTTCCAGTGTTGGATCAATCCCAGTTCTGCGGGAGATTTCCCGCACTGGCGGATTCAATAAGTCCATATTAAACAAATCATTTTCATGGCAATATTGATCGGTTAATTTCGCCAAATCTTTATTGATGAGAGTATGGAGAATCAAGGCGTCTTCCAGCTTGGCGTCCGCTAGAGCTTTCTTTAACGTATCTTCATCGTTGACAAAGGTGCGTCGGAAAATACAAAATTCCACACTTGGAAACTGAGCCATCGTCGCCTGAGCTAATTTTGACGCTGTTTCACCAGCGGAATCGGAAATCACAAAAATGGTGACAATTTGTTTTTCTTCACTCATTTTAAAAAACCTCACTTGCTTATTTTTGTAAATTATTATACCATAAAAAAGAATTTAAAAATCGTAATGTTTCTGATTTACAAAAAGCTAGTTGAAACGTTAAAAAAAGAGGTGTGTCAGTTGGCCAAACAATCTGTCATTGAAGAAGCTCTGCAAACATTAAAGGAAAATGGGTTTAAATATACTAAAAAGCGGGCGACGATTATTGAGTTTTTAGCCAAAAAAAATCGCTATGTCTCGGCCCGAGAAGTGCATGAATTTATGAATCTGGAATTTCCTGGTGTCAGTTATGATACAGTTTATCGTAATCTGCATGATTTCAGTGACTTTGAAATTTTAGAGGAAACCGATTTAAACGGTGAAATGAAGTTCCGCATTCATTGTGGACATGGCGCTCACGAGCATCATCATCATTTTATTTGTACGGTCTGCGGTAAAACCAAAGAAATTCACATGTGCCCAATGGATTTTTTTGAAGGACAGTTACAAGGCTGTTCGATTGAAGGCCATCGCTTTGAAATTTTAGGTCGTTGTGAAGATTGTCAAAAATAACAAAGAAAAATCGGGAGTTTTCAGATTTTTTTCTAGAACAGCTTGACGATGATTTTTCCTTTCGATATAATGACATATGGACAGTGTTGTTTTTTGATGTATAGTCAATTGGCGAAACGGTTACTTTTAATGCTCGGAGGGAGGGGAATTATAATGTCAAAAACAGTCGTTCGTAAAAACGAATCTCTTGATGATGCTCTTCGTCGCTTTAAACGTTCCGTGTCAAAAGCGGGTACTTTGCAAGAATCTCGCAAGCGTGAATTCTACGAAAAACCAAGCGTGAAGCGTAAGAAAAAATCTGAAGCAGCTAGAAAACGTAAAAAATTCTAGTACTTTTGAGGAGCTGATAGCGTGTCACTACTGAATACGCTGAATGATGACATGAAAACGGCGATGAAGGCGAAAGACAAGGAGTCCTTAACTGTAATTCGCATGTTAAAAGCATCTATTCAAAATGAACAAATCAAAGTTGGCCATGAATTAAATGACGAAGAAGAATTGACTGTTTTAGCTCGTGAGATGAAACAGCGCCGGGATTCTTTGGCAGAATTTGAAAAGGCTAATCGCGATGACTTAGTCACAAAAGTTCAAGGTGAAATTGCTGTCGTGGAAAAATACATGCCGACTCAACTGTCGGAAGCAGAAATCCGCGAGATTGTTCAAGGAGCGATTGCCAAAACCGGAGCCACTTCTAAAAGTGAATTTGGTAAAGTGATGGGGGCTGTGATGCCTGCTGTCAAAGGCAAAGCTGACGGCAATCAAGTCAATGCCATCGTAAAAGAGCTTTTAGCTGATTAATATTTTGAAAATTGAACTGTAGTTGGTTTTCCCATGGGAAATCGGCTACAGTTTTTTGTTTGTAAAAAAACAAAAAACTAATTTTCTGACCGGAACAATTTACTTCCTGTGACGGTCGCTTTACATAATGTGCCTAATTTTTCCTTTTACTGATAGTATGGTAAAATACAATGAATGAAATACTGAAGGAGTGCGCAGCTTTTGCCAGATAACGAAACAACCTCAATTGAAATAAAATTGACGGAAACAGATGACGCCAGTGCTTTACTCGGCGCCCATGATAAACATATTAAATTTTTAGAAGATAACACCCACACAGAAATCCGTTCTCGGGGTGAAATTATTCAAGTCATTGGAGACGCCGAAGAAGCAGAATTGGTGGTCTCTGTTATCAAAATGCTACAGGCTTTAATTGCCCGCGGGATTAAAATTAATACGCCGGATGTGGTGACCGCTTTAAAAATGGCCCGCAACGGTAATTTGGAATACTTAACGGATATGTACAGCGAAGAAATTGTCAAAGATCGCAACGGCAAAGCCATTCGCATCAAAAATCTTGGCCAAAAACGTTATCTTGAAGCGGTGAAGCATCATGATGTTGTCTTCGGCATTGGACCAGCCGGCACAGGGAAAACTTTCTTGGCTGTTGTGATGGCGATTGCTGCCTTGAAAAAAGGCGAAGTGCAACGGATTATCTTGACTCGTCCGGCAGTCGAAGCTGGTGAAAATCTCGGCTTCTTGCCGGGAGATTTAAAGGAAAAAGTTGATCCTTATTTACGGCCGGTCTACGATGCTCTCTATCAAATTTTTGGTACGGATCACACGAATCGCTTAATGGAGCGGGGCGTGATTGAAATTGCGCCGTTAGCCTATATGCGGGGACGGACTTTAGATGATGCCTTTGTTATTTTAGATGAAGCGCAAAATACCACCATCGCCCAAATGAAAATGTTTTTGACCCGTTTAGGTTTTAATTCAAAAATGATTATTAACGGCGATACATCGCAAGTCGATTTACCCCGCGGCGTGACTAGTGGCTTAATGCATGCAGAACGCACTTTACGGAATATCAAAAAAATTGATTTTATTAATTTTGATTCCAGTGATGTAGTCCGCCACCCAGTTGTAGCGGAAATTATTGATGCCTATGAAAAGGATTCTTTACGGAGCGACACTTAATTTTGAATTGGGAGGAAAGAAATGCTCAGTAAATGGCTCACACAGTTTAGAGATGTTTTAGGGAAGTTCTTTTTCCCTGTAATTTTTGGTGTTTTTGGCTTAGCGGTCTTTGGGATTATTTTTTCCAGCGTGCAACAACAATCTGTCGATTACCAAGAAGGACAAGTGGCTGAGGAAAATATTCGGGCTAATAAGACAGTTGAAAACACAACGGCCACCAATCAGCGAAAGCAATTAGCCGCTGAAGCGGTGACACCGGAATACACTTATCAAGAAGACTTGGTGACTGAACAAGTCGACACCGTCACTCAATTATTCACTTTAATTACTCAGACGAACACCGAAATTGACCAGCAGTATCAAAAAGAAAAAGCTGCAGCGGCTGAAGGGGAAACCATCCCACAGCCAACGATTGACGAACGGGTGGCAGCTTTAAAAACTAAATTTGAGTCAGCTACAGATGATCAGCTGACTTTTTATCAAGATTTGCCTTCTCGTTTTTATGAAAGTATTTTTGCGATGACCAGCGATGAAATTTTGACGGTTCGTGACCAAGCGGTTGAAAGTATCGAAGGAGCCATGAACTCACGAATTCGTGATGATGATGTGGATACCACTAGAGAAGAAGCTATCAGCCAGTTAACTTATCTGGATATCACCACTAGCCAGCAGCAAGCCATCACTTATTTAATCAATGAAGGCATAGTCGCCAATGAATTTTTAAATGAGCGACGGACTGAACAACTGCAGGCAGAAGCCGAAGCGGCGGTTCAGCCGGTAATCATTTATCAAGGGGAAATTATTGTTCGTGAAGGCAATCAAATTGATGCCGAAGCGATTGAAAAACTTGATTTATTAGGGATGACTAGCTCTTCAACTTCGATTTTCCCAATCATTGCCTTAGCGATGGGGATTTTATTGCAGATTATTGTGCTGGTTTATTTTAGCCGCCAGCTGGCAGAGCCCATCAAAACGAACTTTATTATTTTCTATTCCTTTACGATGCTGATGAGCGTCTTGATGATTAAATTATTCCAGCTGTTTGATACGGGGGATTTAACTTATATTCCGCTGTTTTTCCCAGCGAGTTTTACACCGTTGTTGATGAGCTTCTTCTTTAATCGACGGGCGGGAATTATCAGCGCCATTTTTCAAGTGATTTTTACTCTTCTGATTTATTATGATTCGGCTGGCACCAATAGTTTAACAATTGTTTTACTGTTTTATGCTTTCAGCGGTCTCTTGGGTACCGTTGTTAAACGGACCCGAGTTTCTGAACAAGGACTGCCTGCAACTATCTGGCTAATCGTTTTTCCAATGCTTTTAATGTTGACTCTAGTTGTCTATCAAGGGATGAGTTTCACAGAAGGTGCAACTTGGATGACGCTATCCTGTGCTTTTTTCAGTTGTGCTTTGGCTTATCTATTGTCGGTTGGTCTGCATCCTTATATCGAACAATTATTTACGGATGATAGCGCAATTGTCTTAAATGAATTGAGCAATCCGAATCATCCGTTGTTGAAACAATTGTTAGAAGAGGCACCGGGAACTTATCATCACAGTATGATGGTCGCGAATCTTTCGGCCAATGCCGTTGCTGAAATCGGCGGACGCAGTTTGTTGACCCGAGTAGCTTGTTATTATCATGATATCGGGAAAATTAAACATGCTAACTTTTTTGTGGAGAATTTACCAGAAGGGGCTGAAAATCCCCATAATTTCCTGTTGCCAGAAGATAGCTGCCAAATTATTTTTGGGCATGTTATTGACGGAGTTAGAATTTTAACAGAAGCTAAGATGCCGCAAATGATTATTGATATTTGCCAGCAGCATCACGGTACGACATTAATGAGTTATTTTTATATGAAGGCTGAGGAAAGAAATCCGGATGTCAAAGAAGCGGATTTCCGCTATCCTGGTCCCCGGCCCCAAACCAAAGAAGCCGGCGTGGTAAATATTGCCGACAGCTGTGAAGCAGCGGTGCGGGCGATGGATAATCCCACCAATGAAAAAATTCGTGAATTTGTTCATAATCTGATTGAAACACGTATTAGTGATGGACAACTGGACGAAAGCGGCTTAACCTTAGGCGAAATTCGCATGGTGGAACAATCTTTAATTAACGGTTTAGCCAGCACCTTCCATTCTCGGATTAAATATCCGAAGATGCGCTCGGAGGCTGAAAAGATGAAAGAAGAACAAGAAAGAAGAGCAGAGTAGATGGATATTACCTTTATCGATGAAGCAGCGGCTGTCACTCCTGAAAAAATTCAGGAGATTGATGACCTGCTGCAGTTTGCGGCTGATTTTTTAAAACTGCCGGAGAATACTGAAATGTCTGTGACATTTATGGACAATGCTGCCATTCAAATTATCAATCGGGATTACCGAGGCAAAGATGCTCCTACGGATGTCATTAGTTTTGCCCTCGAAGAAGAAGGGGCCGATGAAATTCCGGTAGTCTTTGACGATGAAGAGCTGGCTGATTTTCCCAGAATGCTTGGCGACATCATGATTTCAACTGAAAGAGCCAAAGAACAGGCTGCCGAATACGGTCACACCTACGACCGCGAGCTAGGCTTTTTGGCGGTTCATGGATTTTTGCATATCAATGGCTATGATCATATGACGCCTGAGGATGAAAAGGAAATGTTTGGTCTACAGAAAGAGATACTGGATGCCTATGGACTTAAAAGATAAGCAAGAGCTAACTAAAAAAAGCCCAGCAAAAAAAGCGGAGCAAGATAACTTAAAGGTCTTTGATCCAGCAACTAAGAATTTGCCGGCTAACGATTCTGTTGAGCCCAACATTAAAAAAAATCGACAATTTATTTCTTCGCTAGAATTTGCGCTTCAAGGAATTCGGACCGTCTATAAAGAAGAAGCGAATATGCGCAAGCATACTTTATTAGGCTCCTTAGCTATTTTAGCGGGAATTATCTTTCGCTTGAATGCCAGCGAGTGGCGCTGGCTGTTGCTGGTTATTTTTTTGGTAATTATTGTTGAAATAATTAATACCGCCTTTGAAAATGTGGTGGATATGGTTACCGATTTTCATTTTCATCCCATTGGTAAACGAATCAAAGATATGGCCGCCGGGGCAGTTTTAATTACGGCAAGCTTTGCGGTAATCATCGGGGCCTTTATTTTCCTGCCAAGAATTTGGCAGCTTTTGCAAGCGTGGTTTTTCTAAATTAATATTATCTTGAAAGGATTTAGCTATGTCTGAACATAAATCAGGTTTCATTGCGATTATCGGCCGGCCTAATGTCGGCAAATCAACCCTCTTAAATCGCATCGTCGGTCAAAAAATTGCAATCATGAGTGACAAGGCGCAAACCACCCGCAATAAAATTCAAGGGGTTTATACAACGCCAGATGTCCAATTGATTTTTATTGATACACCGGGAATTCACAAGCCGAAAAGCCGTCTCGGGGATTTTATGGTGGAGACCGCCTACAGTGCATTGCGGGAAGTCGATGCCATTTTATTTATGGTGAGTGCAGATCAAAAGCGGGGCAAAGGGGACGATATGATTATCGAACGCCTGCGCCAAACAAAAGCACCCGTCTTTTTAGTAATTAATAAGATTGATAAAATTCATCCAGATGAATTATTGGCAATTATTGATGATTATGCCAAGCAAATGGACTTCACTGAAGTGGTGCCGATTTCTGCGACTGAGGGCAATAACTTTGATAACCTGATGGCGGCCTTAATCAGCCATATGCCAGAAGGCCCTCAGTACTTTCCAGATGATCAGGTGACCGATCACCCAGAATATTTTATTGTCTCTGAATTAATTCGTGAAAAAGTTTTGTTTATGACCCGCGATGAAGTGCCTCATTCCGTAGCAGTGGTAATTGATTCCATGAAGCGAAATGAAAACGACAAGGTCCATATCCAAGCGACAATTATCGTTGAGCGGGATAGTCAAAAGGGAATTATTATCGGTAAAGGCGGCAAGATGCTGAAAAATATCGGTACGCAGGCCCGCAAAGATATTGAAAATCTTTTAGGTGACAAAGTTTTCCTAGAGCTTTGGGTGAAGGTCCAAAAAGATTGGCGGGATAAACAAACCTACCTGCAGGATTACGGTTATCGCAAGGACGAGTATTAAAATAAAGGTGAGAGTGACAGCTACTGTTGCTCTTTTTTCTTGAGGAGGTGTCAAGATGGCGATTGCGGAGTCTAAAGGCTTGATTCTTTTTGCCAGAGATTACAAGGAAAAGGATAAGCTAGTCAAAATTTTTACGGAATCAGCTGGGAAGATGATGTTTTATGTCAAAGGGGCCCATCGGCAAAACAATCCTCTGACACCGGCGATTCAACCATTTACCGAGGCAGTCTATATCGGTCAATTTAAAAGTGAAGGACTGTCTTTTCTAAACAGTGTCAAAGAAGTCCGCGCCTTTCGTAAAATTCGGGAAGATATTTTTATCAGCGCTTACGGCACCTATATTTTAAGTTTGGTGGATGCGGCGATTGATGATCGAGTGTATGATTCAAACTTGTATCGTTTTTTGGAACAGTCCTTATCGATGCTAGAGGAAGGCTATGATCCAGAAATTATCACCAATATTTTTGAAATTCAGCTGCTCCATCGCTTTGGGATTTCCCTGATTTTGGACCATTGTGTTATCTGCGGTCAAACCCAAGGGAAATTTGATTTTTCTTCGGCTTATAATGGTGTCCTCTGTGAAAAGCACTGGTACAAAGACGAGCGGCGTTATCATGCTGATCCCCGAGCGGTTCATTTTGCCCGGATGTTTTCCGCAATTGATGTCAAACAGATTGAGAATATTTCAATCAAAGCAGAGACTAAGGCGGCCATCAGGCAATTACTTGATCAGCTTTACGAAGAATATGTTGGCATTCATTTAAAGAGTAAAAAGTTTATCGACCAGATGAAAAGCTGGGAGGATCTGCTGAAAATTCCTGAGAGAAAGCCAACGGAAATGTCTTCAGAATTAGCACAAGATGCAAGTGCAGATACAATTGAAAAGGACGAGGATTCACCAGAGTCTTAAGTGCTGACTTGTTTGAAAAAAAATTTCTTTTTGCAGAAAGAAGTTTGACTTTTCTTTTGTTTCAGACTATCATATAGCTAATCGAATCATACGTTTGAGCAAGCACAGTAAAAAAAAGCGCAGTTAAAGCGAGTCTGAGGCAGTGGAAGTCAGATACCAGCAATTTTTGAAGGGGCACTTGCAAGTATACTTAAATGAAGCTGCCGGAAATTTCCGGAAGTAGGGTGGAACCGCGAACTTATTCGTCCCTATGTCGTCTTAGTGATGGCATAGGGCTTTTTTGTTTTATTTTTTAAAATCGAAGGGAGTTTGACAGATGTCAAAAAAATTAACGATTCAAGAAATGATTTTAACCTTGCAAAAATTTTGGTCAGACAACGGCTGCTTATTAATGCAGGCCTATGATACAGAAAAAGGGGCCGGAACGATGAGCCCTTATACTTTTTTAAGAGCGATTGGGCCTGAGCCGTGGAATGCAGCCTACGTGGAGCCTTCCCGCCGTCCTGCTGATGGCCGCTACGGTGAAAATCCAAACCGTTTGTATCAGCATCATCAGTTTCAAGTGGTGATGAAACCTTCACCAGAAAATATTCAAGAATTATATTTGGAAAGCTTGCAACTTTTAGGCATTAATCCGTTGGAACATGATATTCGTTTTGTTGAGGATAACTGGGAAAATCCTTCGATGGGCTGCGCTGGTCTAGGCTGGGAAGTCTGGTTAGACGGGATGGAAATTACGCAGTTTACTTATTTCCAACAAGTCGGTGGCTTGCCTTGTAAACCTGTGACCTCAGAAATAACTTATGGCTTGGAACGTTTGGCTTCTTACATCCAAGAAGTCGAAAGTGTTTATGATTTAGAATGGTCAGCGGGCGTTAAATACGGCGAAATTTTCAAACAACCGGAGTATGAGCATTCTAAATATTCCTTTGAAATCAGTGACCAAGAGTTGCTTTTAGGCAACTTCGAGCGTTTTGAAAAAGAAGCGAAGCGCTGTATCGCTGATAACCTAGTTCATCCGGCCTATGATTACATTTTGAAATGCAGCCATACATTTAATTTATTAGATGCAAGAGGCGCCGTTTCGGTTACTGAACGAGCTGGTTATCTAGCCCGCATTCGCAATCTGGCCAAAGCGGTTGCCAAAATTTTCGTAGCGGAGCGGGAAAAATTAGGCTATCCATTATTAGACCGCAAAAAAGCTGAGGCTTTATTAGCAGCAAAGGGGGACAAATAAAATGACAGATTTTTTATTAGAAGTCGGCTTAGAAGAAATGCCAGCCCATGTGGTGACGCCAAGTATCCAACAACTGCAAGCAAAAGTCACAGCATTTCTTGATGACAATCGCTTAAATTACGATTCTGTTTTAGCCTATGGCACGCCTCGCCGTTTGACGGTCAAAGTCCTCGGTCTGCCGGAAAAACAAGAAGACATCGAAGAAGAAGTCAAAGGTCCAGCCAAAAAGATTGCGCAAGATGCTGAGGGCAATTGGTTAAAAGCCGCCGAAGGATTTGTCCGCGGTCAAGGACTGACAACTGATGCTATCACTTTTAAAGAAATTAAAGGCGTGGAATACGTTCACGTCACAAAACAGCTGGCCGGCAAAACAACCAAAGAAGTCCTGAGCAACTTGGCACCGGTTATTTTGAGTTTGACTTTCCCGGTGACAATGCATTGGGCAGATTATGATTTAGCTTATATTCGCCCTATTCACTGGTTGATTGCGTTGTTAGGAGAAGAAGTGGTGCCTTTCAAGATTTTAGATATTGAAACAGGTAAAACAACTCGCGGACACCGTTTCTTGGGGGAAAATGTGACGATCAAGCACGTCGACGAATACGAAGAAAAACTTGCGGAACAATTTGTTATTGTTGATTCAACAAAACGCAAAAATTTAATTCGCCAACAAATTCAAGCCTTAGCTGAAAAAAATGATTTTGTGGTTGAGTTGGATGAAGATTTATTAGAAGAAGTCAATAATTTGGTGGAATATCCCACCGCTTTTGTCGGCAACTTCGCCGAAAAATATTTGGCCGTTCCAGAAGAAGTTCTGGTGACCTCGATGAAAGAACATCAACGTTATTTTGATGTACGGAATCAAGATAATCAGCTATTGCCGCATTTTATCTCCGTGCGTAATGGTGACAGCGTAAAAATCGACAATGTAATTCACGGCAATGAAAAAGTCTTAGTTGCCCGTTTAGAGGATGCTGAATTTTTCTACAATGAAGATAAAAAATTGACGATTGCCAGCTGTGTTGAAAAACTAAAACAAGTCACCTTCCATGAAAAAATTGGTAGCATTTATGAAAAAATGCAGCGAGTGGGATTAATCGCCCAACTTTTAGGCAAACAAGTTGGCTTATCAGCAGAAGGGTTGACTGATTTACAACGAGCTTCTGAGATTTATAAATTTGATTTAGTTACCAACATGGTGGGTGAATTTCCTGAATTGCAAGGAATCATGGGAGAAAAGTACGCCTTGTTGCAGGGAGAAAAACCTGCTGTTGCGACAGCTATTCGGGAACACTATCTGCCAATCAGCAGTGAAGGCGAGCTGCCTAAAACAGCTGTCGGAGCAGTTTTAGCTGTGGCTGACAAATTGGATAGCATCTTCAGTTTCTTTGCAGTTGGCATGATTCCAAGTGGTTCTAATGATCCGTACGCTTTACGCCGACAAGCATACGGCGTGGTGCGGATTGTCGAAGCACAGGGCTGGAGTTTTCCATTGGTTGATTTACAAGCAGCCGCTGATCAGGCGATTAACGCGGACAAGCAAAAATTTGGTCTGTCGTTAGTCGAAGGTCAAAAGGAAGCGGTCGACTTTATCAAAGGTCGTGTGCGCCAGTTCTTGTTAACAAAAGATGTGCGTCATGATGTGATTGATGCCGTTTTAGGGGCAAACCAAGCTGACTTAACCCGCTTATTCGGCTCTGCGAAAATTTTGAAGGAGCATATGCAGGATGTTGATTTCCGGCCGGCCATTGAAGCTTTAACTCGGGTCTTAAATCTTGCCAATAAAGCAGAAGCGGCCGAGTTGACCGAAGTAAGTCCAGACTTATTTGAAAATGGCGCAGAGGATGATTTATTCCAAGCCGTTCAACAAGCTAAAGAGAAATTCACAAAGCAAACGATGGCAGAAAATTATGAAACATTACGAAATTTGCGGCCACTAATTGAAACTTATTTTGATCAGACGATGGTTATGGCAGAAGATCCAGCTGTCCGCCGCAACCGATTAAATCAACTAGCGCAAATTGCTGAGATGACCTTAGCCTTAGGAAGTCTTGATAAATTAGTCGTGAAATAAATTTAAGAGGCTGTGACATTAGTCTTTTTAACAGATAAAAACCCAAACTTATTGTATTTTGTCGTTGTGGCCCAGTGGTTCCGCAAGACAGAAAGTACATTTGCTTCTGCGGTCCAGTAGGTCCGAATCGTAAATTGACAATCTTTAGTGTTTTTTTGCTAGAAATTGTTTGATAAGTTTGCTTCTGTTTTAACGAATGTCACAGCTTCTTTTTTGTAATCATTTTTCATTTTGAAAGAGCTTTCGCAAGACTTTTTCAAGCATCTAAGTATACTAGAGCTATCAAACGAAAAAGGAAGTGGCGAGATGATTCATTTAAAAGATGTGCAGGCGGCTTTGGCTGGCGGTGGCAAGCAGGCTAACCTAGATAGTGAAAAGGGCAGCTACACATTGCGCTTTGCTGAGGACGCCAATACTGTTGAAGTCCTCAATCCAGAAGGGGAAGTTATTGATACCTTCCACGGTAATTATGCCTTAGAAAATGCCGAGGATGTTCTCAATCACAAAAACCAAAATGGCGCTGCCGATTTTATTACGACTCTAATCAATGATTATGAAGCGCAACGTTGGCAATAGAGAAACAAATTTTTACAAGTGGCTGTGACATTAGTCTTGTGAACAGATGGAATGCCGAATTATATTTAATTTTTGACTATGGTCCAGTGAGGCCTCGTCGTAAATTCTCAATATTTAGTAGTGCTTACTAGATATTTTTCGGAAAAACCAGTTCTGTTTTGACTAATGTCACAGCTTTTTTTATATACAGATAATCTTTAAGGAAAGCGCCCCCAGCTAAATTAGAAACTGATATAATAAAGAGAACCCTGTGAAAGTTTTTAAGGGATTGGAAAAAGGGGGGGAATCTGATGTTAAAGCTAACAGATGTACGGAAAGCTTATAAGACAGTTGATTTTACGCAAACTGCCTTAGACGGTGTCTCAGTAGCTTTTCGTGATAACGAATTTGCGGCGATTTTGGGACCGTCCGGCTCAGGTAAAACGACTTTATTAAATATTATCGGTGGTCTCGATCACTATGATGACGGTGATTTAGAAATTGACGGCATTTCTACTAAACAATATAAAGATTCAGACTGGGATACTTATCGCAATAATCGGATTGGCTTTGTTTTTCAGAGCTATAATTTAATTCCCCATCAAACCGTCTTAGCCAATGTCGAATTGGCTTTGACGTTAAGTGGTGTTTCCCGCAGTCAGCGGGAGGAGCGAGCAAAAAAAGCATTGGCGGATGTCGGTCTGGCGGATCATATTCGCAAACTTCCCAGCCAGCTGAGTGGTGGACAAATGCAGCGGGTAGCGATTGCCCGAGCATTAATTAATGATCCGGAAATTTTATTAGCCGATGAACCAACAGGAGCTTTAGATACGACCACCAGTGAACAGGTGATGGACTTATTAACTAAAATTGCCAAAGACCGTCTGGTGATAATGGTGACCCATAATAATGAATTGGCTGAAGATTATGCCAACCGAATTATTGAACTTAAAGATGGACAGATTCAAACCGACACCAATCCTTTTGATCCTGAAAAAGAAGAACAGCGGAGCGGTCGAGCGGCCCGAAAAGTCAGCATGTCATTTTTCACAGCAGTGGCTTTGTCTTTTAGTAATCTGCTGACAAAAAAAGGCCGCACCTTCGTGATTTCTTTAGCGGGTTCGATTGGGATTATTGGGATTGCCGCTATTTTGGCATTGGCCAGCGGCATCAATGCGTATATCAAAAATACGGAAGAAGAAACGATGAGCATCTATCCTTTGACCATCCAAGAAACTGGTCTAGATTTTTCCAGTTTTCTAGGGGATGGTGATGAGACTGCAGCGGTGACAGTGGACTCAACAGCTGAGAGCAGTACAGAAGTTTCAAGCGCAGGACTGCGGGAACAAAAAATTGTCGAGACCTTATTCAACTATCGCAGTCAAAATGATTTAGCTTCGTTAAAAACCTATCTGGATGACCATCAGAGTCAACTTACAGACTATGTAAAAAATGTGCAATATATTTACAATATCACGCCGCAGATTTATTTAGCAGATACGCAAGCTGGTGTCAATCAAGTCAATCCGGATACTTTATTAAATAGTTTTCTCGGCACCAGCAGCAATCTCAGTTCAATGTTTGGTTTTGGCTCCGGCTCTGGCATGAATGTTTTTCATGAAATGCCGGGTGAGATTGATATGTTCAGCGACCAATATGACGTGCGAGCCGGTCGCTGGCCCCAAGCGGCAGATGAAGCAGTTTTAGTTGTCGGTCGTAACGATCAGATTTCCGATTACATTTTATACACGTTAGGTTTGCGAAATCGCGATGAGTTGAAGCGAATGCTGGAAATTTTTGCCAACGAACCAGATGCAGATATCGATATTGAAGAGGCGGGTCCTTTTGACTATCAGGACTTAATGGCGGCAAAATTAAAAGTGGTCAATCCTGCTGCCCGCTATGTTCACGATGAGACTTATAATATTTGGCTGGACCGTTCGGAAAATGCCGACTACATGAAGGAGCTACTTAATGACAGCATGGAATTAAAAATTGTCGGGGTTGTTAGAGCCCAGCAGGATGCCAGCGCAACTTCTTTGTCGATGGGCATCAATTACATGCCTGAACTGATTACCCAATTGATGGAGGATGCAGCCAAAGAACCTATTATTCAACAACAGATGGCCAATCCTGAAGTCAATGTTTTTTCCGGCAAGACCTTTCTTGAAGAAAATGAGGAGAGTCAAAATGCGGCTATAGAATTTAGCGACTTTATTACGGTGGATGAAAGTAAAATTCAGGAGGCCTTCAATATTGATAGCTCCAAAATTAATTTAGATTTTTCTAACTTAGGGGCTTTTTCCGTTGATTTAAACAGTATTGCGGCACCTGAAATTGATTTAACTCAGCTGACCCAATCGCTGGAGGGACAGATTTCGATTCCGACAGATCAGTTGACAGGGGTGATTGTGACTGTTTTACAGAATTTTTTAGCTGAGGAAATTGCCAACGGTGTGACTGACTTCGAGCAAATGGCTCAAGACTTGCCGGCCTATTTAGCTCGGGAAGATGTTCAGAGCATGATTACTGAAAACCTGAATCAAATTCTAGATGTCAGCCAATTGAATAACCAAATTAACTCGGCTCTGCAAAGTTATATCCAAACGACTTTATCCAGTTATGTGACACAGGTGATGAGTAGTTTACAGACACAGCTGACCACGCAGATTCAAAACCAGACAGCCAATTTACTGGCGCAATTGCCTCAGCAAATCCAAAATGCTATTACGATTGACCAAACGGCGATTGCTTCAGCCTTTCAGTTGAACATGTCAGAAGACGATATTTTAGAATTGATGAACACAATCATGAATCCAATTCAAAGTACCTACGAGCAAAATTTGCAGCGACTTGGCTATGCCGATCCGGCAGCACCAGCTCAGATTAATCTATATTCTCTAGATTTTAATGCCAAAGCCGAAGTCGAAAACTTCTTGCAAACTTATAATCGTCAGGTGGAGGCGGATGGCGAGAAAGAAAAAGTTATTCGTTACACCGATTTAGTCGGGACCATGATGTCTTCCGTGACAGATATTGTGGATACAATTAGCTATGCATTGGTGGCTTTTGTTTCGATTTCATTGGTCGTTTCCTCAATTATGATTGGCGTGATTACTTATATTTCTGTGTTAGAACGGAAAAAAGAAATCGGCATCCTACGGGCAATTGGTGCTAGTAAACGGGATATTCGGCGGGTCTTTAATGCCGAAACGCTGATTATTGGTTTTATCGCTGGCTTAATTGGTGTGACGGTCACTTATCTTTTAAGCATTGTCGCCAATTTAATCGTCTATGAGCGTATGGGGATTGAAAATATTGCCCAGCTGCCGATTGAAGCCGCGCTGATTTTAATCGGCATCAGTATGTTGCTGGCCTTTATCTCCGGATTATTCCCATCATCAGCGGCTGCCCGCAAAGATCCGGTGGAGGCTTTAAGAAGCGAATAGCTTACCCTTCAAGACAGCAAAAAAATTTTTTCAGATCTCAACTTTTTCTGGGTAGCTGCTAGATTTTACCAGCAGCGACAGAAAAAAGTCGAGGTCTGATTTTTGCGCTGAAAAATTATTTTTTGTTTGAAAAAACAATGTTATACTTTTTTTGTAGAGCAATGGCTGGAAAATCTAAAAAAAGTATTTAAATTTGAATAATGGGGTGGGGAAATGGCAGTTTTTGGCATTGATTTGGGAACGTCTAATAGTTTAATCAGTTTTTGGGATGGAGAAAAAGTACAAATTGTCCCCAATCAGCACGGCGAAGTCTTGACGCCCTCTGTTGTCAGCATTGATGAAAATGGGGAAGTCTTGGTGGGTGCGATTGCAAAAGAGCGTTTGATTACGCATCCCATGCAGACAGCAGCAGCCTTTAAACGATTTATAGGTACACAAAAAAAATATCTGCTAGGGGAAAAAGAATTTAGCCCCGTCGAGCTGTCGGCTTTAATCCTGCGCTCATTAAAGGCTTCAGCGGAGGCCTATTTGCATGAACCCTGTGAAGAAGCGATTATTTCTGTGCCGGCCTATTTCAATAATATTCAGCGGGAAGCCACGATGGAGGCTGCAAAATTAGCTCATCTCAATGTCAAACAGCTAATCAGTGAGCCAACAGCGGCAGCAGTAGCCTATGGCCAGCAGACGACAGATAAAATGATTTTGGTTTTGGATTTAGGCGGCGGCACCTTTGATGTCTCCTTGCTGGATTTATTTGATGGAATCATGCAGGTAGAGGCGATTTCAGGAGATAATTATTTAGGTGGTGAAGATTTTACTGAGCTGATAATTAAAGATTTTCTGCAGGGGCATCCTAATTTAGCTTTAACTCCGACAGAGCGAGGCGTTCTTTATCGCCGTATGGAAGCAGGCAAAAAATTGCTCAGCAGTAACAGTGATTTTTCAACTGTTTTTCAATTCGGGGAAGAAGAATATCTTTACCAGCAAACGCCAGCTGGTTTCCAAAAACTCTCTGAGCATTTGTTTAATCGCTTAAACTTGCCGATTATGCGGGTCTTAAAGGACGGTGGCATTAAGTTAAGTGATTTGGATCAGGTTATTTTAGTTGGCGGTGCCACCCGCAGTGATATGGTGCGGCAATATTTTGCCAAAATTTTAAAACAGTTTCCCTTTAGTGAGATTAATCCCGATGAAGTTGTCTCCATCGGAGCTGCGATTCATGGTGGAATTAAAGATCAAACCTTTAAAGAAGAGCTAATTTTGACAGATGTCAGCGCCCATTCCTTAGGCGTCGAGACCTCCCAACAGACAGCAACCGGCTATATCCATGATATTTTCTTTCCAATCATTGAAAGAAATACCACGATACCCGTTAGCATTCAACATCCTTTTGGTACCTTAAGGGAAAACCAAAAGACCATTCGTTTTGGAATTTATCAAGGGGAGAGTCCCAAAGCCAGTGAAAATTTAAAAATCGGCGAGCTAACGATTCCGTTGCCAAAAGGTACTAGGGAGGATTATTTGGTGACTTGCCGTTTTACTTATGACAACAATGGCGTTTTAGAGGTTGTCGCCCAAGATCCAGCAACGGGGCGCGAAGTCACGACAGTAATTGAGCAAAATCCTGGGAAACTTAGTGAAGCTGACATTCAAAAATCATTGAAAAAATTTACGGAACTCAAAATTTTGCCGCAAGACAAAGCAGAAAATCGTTTGCTAGTGGCTCGGCTCGAGCGTTGGTATAGCGAAAGTTTAGGTGATGAGCGCCACTTTGTTCAGCAGATGCTGCTGGATTTTGATAGCGCATTGATGGGGCAAAATCCGACCACTATTCGCAATCTTTATCGAAAAATTAGTAAAATTGTCGAAGAGTGGGAAGGAAGAAGTTTTCTATGACCGGTCGGAAAGATTGCTGGCAAATTCTTGAGATTGCCGCTACCACAGACGAGAGAGCTATCAAGAAAGCTTATGCGAAAAAGTTGAAAGCAATCAATGTCGTGGAAAATCCAAACGAGTTTCAAGAACTGAAGGCAGCTTTTGATCAGGCGCTTCAAAGGCAAAAATCGGCTAGCTATCCTAAGGAATTTCAATACGAAAGGGAGGTTATTCTTCAAGAAAGCAATCTGCATCTTGATTTTTCCAAGCAATTACAAGAGCTTATACAAGGAACAACTTTTTTTTGCGAGATAGCGCCGTGGCAAAAGCTGATTACTAAAAATAATCAGCTTGATTTAGAAAAAATCGCTGAGTTACAAAACTTGTTAGCAGGCTATTTAAACTCTGAGTACTATTGGCTTTCTTTAGAAGTGAGAGAATTCATAATTGCTTTTTGTCAAATAGATCAAGGCTCACTGACAGATTCACAGACCCGAGAATGGCTGCAGCATATTCGCCAATTTCCTGATTTTGGTTACAGCTTTTATTTAGAGTTACCAGCAGAGGTCCGCTGTGACTATTTCGAAAGACGCAGTCATATTTATCTAATGTTTTCTCAAAAGAGTGAGCTGGAGGAGATTGAATACTTAATTGCCAAGGGACGACAGGTTTATCCGCAAGATTCAACTTGGCAGGTTCTGGATTGCTACCTACTTTTAGCAAAGGATCATGGGTTACACTTGAAAGGAACGTTTTATGAGGTTGGAGAAATTTTGCTTTCACAACCTGTATTCCCAGGCCGGGATTTTATTGAGCGCTATTTTTACTTTTTATCTGCTTACAGTAGTGAAGCAGGTTTACTCAGAAAAAAAAGAAAAAGAGGAAAATATTTTTTTGAACCTTATGGAGCTGAAATTCCCTCTGGAATATATCATCTGTTGACTGGTTATATCGCCTATCAATTGTTGGAGCAAGAGGAAATGCTGAAACACTGGCAGTATTTTGAAGAAAAATACTGGGCAGCTTTAGATTGTAAAGAGTTAGCGGCTTTCACCACTGAAAAATTGTGGGATATAGAACGGGAGCCTAATATCCGCTTTGTTACCGATGAAAAATTGTTAGCAGAACACGTTGCCTACTACCGCGCGCAGCAACGAGCCTTAAGAGAAAATGATGGCAAAGAGGCTACAGCTAAGCTCTTAGAACCGGAGCAGGCAAAACCACCAGGAAAAGGTATCTTTTTTTGAATTACCATCATCTGGTTGGTCATTAAGATTATCAATTTTTTCTAGAACGCAGCAAAATATCGCGACTCTTTTCACAAATCACCTGAGGAGGTGACAGTAATTGACAGATAAAGATTGCTGGCAAATTCTTGAGATTGTCGTTACCACAGACGAGAAAACTATCAAGAAAGCCTATGCGAAAAAATTAAAAGCAATCAACGTCGAGGAAAATCCAGACGAGTTTCAAGAGCTGAAGGCAGCTTTTGATGCTGCCCGCACCTATAACCCGACTGAAGAACTCGATGAAGAATTTGTCGACGAACAGACTGAAATAATTGAGTTTACTGTTGAGAATTTTGAAGTACCTGAGAACGCTCCCAACATTTCTTTGAGTGAGTTTGAAAATTTTCGAGTCGCTTTTCGAAGGTTTAAAGGCAATGAAAATTATTACCATAAGGTTATTCTTTGGAAAGTTTTTATTAAAAAAAATATGCCGCAGGAATTAGCCGCAATTTCAAAAGTTCTCGAGTATTTAAAAAAATTTTTAACAAGCGAATACTTGGTCCTATCGCTACCCATTAGAAGATTTTTATTGGACCTGTGTCAAGATGTATCCGTGAAGAAGAACAAGCAGGCTGAACTTCAATGGAAGCAGGATATTCTGCACTTTCCTGATTTTGATTTCTCTTTTTATGCTGAAATACCTAAAAGTCAGCGATATTTATATGTTAAAAATCGCAACCAGATATATTTGCTATTTTCAAAAGCAAATCGGCTGGCTGAGATTGTCCAACTACTTGCTGAGTGCCGAGAAATTTATGCTTCTGACTATCTATTAGAGGTCTATCAATGCTATTTATTACTTTTTGAAGACCACAGCTTTTTTAAAAAAAGTACATTTGATAAAGTCTATCATCATTTAAGAAACTTGCCTAATTTTCCCGGTCGCCGACTAATCGTCGACTACATTCGATACCAGCATCACGGGGCTGCTCAAGATGTCAGCCGGCAGGAACGAGAAAAACAAACGAGGGCTTTTTTTCAGCCAGGCACAGAGGAGCTGCCAAAAACTATTTATGAGCTTATTTTAGGCAGTGTTGCTTTTGAGAGTGATGACCGTCAGCGGGCAGTTGCCTATCTTACCCCCTTTAAAGATTATGACTCACCAGTCTTAACCAAATATGAATTAGCTTATCTAGAAGGCGGCAAACACCTTACGGGAGTTAGTGAACGAATACTACCAGAACAGTTTAAAAAAGGTCATCACTTCCTGTTCTTTGGTGTGCTCCTTCTTCTGTTCGTTATTTTTTGGTTTCTATAAAATAAAGAAATGGAGCAAATTTGTGGCGACACTTAATGAGTATCAACCAAAAGAAATTTTTCCAAACCTGATTCAAACGGTTGAAAATTATTTTTTTGAGTATGATAAACAAGAAATCTTTGAGCATTCTCTTGAAGTGGCAGAAGCTGCTAAAACTATTGCCGCAGACTTTAATTTGAATCCTACCGCCGCCTTTGAAGCAGGGCTGCTCCACGATATAAGTGGTGTGATTCCAAATGAAAAGCGACTGCAGATTGAAAACGCACTTGGTTATCCTATTCTCCCAGCAGAAAAGACTTTACCGATGCTGCTTCATCAAAAACAATCCAGTTATTTGGCAAAAGCTTATTTTAATATAAGTAATCCTGCAACACTCAGTGCAATTGCTTGTCATACCACCTTGAAACCTTCAGCAACTCCATTTGATAAATGTCTTTTTATCGCAGACAAGATCAAGTGGGATCGTCCGCAGCCGCCGCCTTATTTGACTGAGCTTGAAGCGGCTCTTAAAAAGTCCTTAGATGCTGCTTGCATAGTTTATTTAGACTGGCTTTATGCAAATGATTTGAAAATTGAACATCCGTGGCTCAAGTCCGCCAAAGAAGAATTGATAAAAGCCTAAAAGAATAGCTAGCTTTCTGCAAACCTAAAAGTGCAGAGAGCTAGCTGTTTTTTTATAAAATAATTGCCAATAAAATTGGGATATAAAACAAGTAAATCAAAACACTCCAGGTCATGCTGCTGGCAGCGAACTCTGTATCGCCGCCATAGCTGCGGGCTAAAATTGGTACAGAATTTTGCACTGGCATGGACGACTGCACAATGAAAACAGAGAGCATCAATGCTGGCACTTGGATAAAATGCCCTAATAAAATAACCAGCAGAGGTGAGATAACAAAACGACCGATTAAAACGCCAAAGGTATCTTTAGTGAGGCGAATATTTTTAATGCCGGTGAAGAAAATAATGATTCCGATAAAAAACATCGATAACGGAGTCGTCAAATTGCCCAGATAACTAAAAAAGGTCGTTGCCATTTGCGGCACCGGCCACTCTAAGAAAATCCAGAGTAAGCCAATCAGAAAACCCATTAACGGTGGCGTGAAAATCTTTTTTAAAGCGGCTGTCGGGTGAAAAGAAACTGTCGCTGATTCGATTTGTGGATTGTCTTTAGCAATCATAAACACCCCGATTGTCCAAAAAATCGTCGTATTGACAATGTAATAAAGTAGAACATAAGGTACTGAGACTTCTCCGAAAATTGCCAAATTGATTGGCAAACCGATAAAAATTGTATTGGAGCAGGTGAACATTGTCGAAAATGTTCCAAAGTGTTTTTTCTCAACCTTCATTACTTTGGCATAAAGCAAGCTAAAGCCATAGGTGAGAAGCATTGAAAAAATCGGAATCACCATCCCCGAAAATAGATGAAGAAACTCTTCTCGGGAAAAACTACTTGTAATATTTAAAAACATATTGCAGGGCAGGCCGATATTTAAAATCAATTTAGAAAAGACATCCGCCGTTTGATTGTTAAACCATTGTTTATAGGACAAAAGATAGCCGATAAACATCAAAGCAAAAATAATCAAGATATTAACATATGCACTAACCAAAATTTTCAACCCTTTTCTACCAAACTGATTTTAGTTTAGCGGAAAATGGGGAGGGAGACAAGTTAGTTTATAAAATGCCATGCCAAAATGGCTTTTAGTATATTGAAAAATGACTATTTTAAATAGTGAAAAAATTTTTTTTCGAACTTAAAAAGAAATATTTTGAAAGTATAAATTGATTTGAGCACAGTGCTATCTATTTTAGCAGTTATTTGAAAAAAATCTGATTTTAAAATTTTTAAACCATTCAGTTTTCAGAAATTAAAAATTGTCTATTATTTTCAAATATGAAAAGCTCTAGAAAATTAAATCAATTTAAAGTAGAATAATTATAGAAACATGTCATATTTATTTAAGGGGCATAAATTTTTGTTGGGATACAGTTAATAACAACATTTCTGGGGGAGTAACAATATGAAAAAAAGCTTTGGATGTTTTTTGGTTGTCCTACTGGTGAGTTCTTCTATAACACCGGTAGTCGTTTACGCTGAAGAATCAACTAAAACGACTAATCAAGAACAAAAAGATACTGAAAGTAGCGGGGAAGTTAATTCAATTGAGTCTTTCTCAGCGTTGACAGATTTATCAGGTACTAGCACGACTACTTCAACACAAGAACAATTGGAGACGACAGAGTCATCAGAAAATACAGTAAGTTCAGAAGAAGAGGCTGAAAATACAGAAGATAGTAATACAGATTTTGACCCATATTTTCCTATTAATCCATCTGAGGATGATATCTTGGGAGATGCTGTTATCGCAGGACAAATTCCCTTAGTAGGTAGTTTTGCTCGTGTTAATGGTAGTGTGATAAATAATGAAATCATTAGTAATGTAGCATCAGGTGTTTTCAAAAGACCTAGTATCAAACAAGATTGGCGAACCTATTCTATGTTTCCGTACGAGACAAACCGACCATTGGGAATAGTTGTTCATGAAACGGCAAATCCTAATTCAACAATTGAAGGTGAGATTGCTTACATGGACAGAAATTGGCAAAATGCTTTCGTTCATGCTTTTGCGGATCAAAATCAAGTAATTGAAATCCATGATCCCTCATACGGCGCTTGGGGGGCTGGTAGAATTGCAAACAAGTATTTCATCCATGTTGAATTGGTTGAACATGTGGGAAACCGCACCGCTTTTATGAAATCATTATTAAATGATGCTTACTATATTGCTGTCAAATTACAACAATTTGGCTTGACTCCAAGCCGTCCAAGTGGAATTAAAAATGATGTTTCGGGCACTATTTGGTCCCACGCAGAAGTTACCTCATATTTAGGAGGGACAAACCATACAGATCCAAATGGATATTTTGCACAATTTGGTTATACAATGGCAGATTTTTATAGCCTGATTCAGCATGAATATAATCAGTTGGATAAAGTTCCACCAGTGATGAGCGGTAGTATTTCAAATATTGACAGTAACACTGGTACATTTAAAGTGAATATCAACGCATCTGCAAGCTCAGGTATTAAATTGGTCGAAGTGCCAGTTTGGACGCAAGATAATCAATCGGATTTGAGATGGCTTCGTGCTAGTAAGCAAGCTGATGGAAGTTATAGCGTAGTGGTTAACTCAAATGATTTCACTAATAAAAATGGTCCTTTTAATATTCACGCTTACGCTACATCTAATGTAAATTTGAAAAGCTCAATCGCTTTAGAGAAGGTAACCTTCGATAGAGAACCTGCAAAGATAACTAATGCTAAAATTCAAAATATTAATAATCAAACTGGAACATTTGATATTGTAGCAACTATCCAAGCACCAGCAAATGGTTTAAAATCTGTGCGAGTACCCGTCTGGTCAAAAGCAGATCAAAGTGATATTTATTGGTATGACGCATCATTGCAATCAGATGGTACTTATAAAGCGACAATGAATATTCAAAATCACAAGAACAGTGAGGGGCCTTATAGAGTTCACTTTTATGCTACAACTAATCAAAATATTCAGACTTCAGTAGATGCCGGAACTGCCTCTTTTGATTTGCCAGACCCTAGTATTACTACAACAATCACAGATACAAATGGAATGAATACTGAGTTTCTAATTTCAACTGAACTTGCAAACTTTTATGGGGTCTCAGGAGTCCGTTTCCCGGTGTGGAGCAACATAAACGGACAAGATGATATTCGCTGGTATACAGCAACCTATAATGCCACTACTAAGCGATGGGAAGCCAGAGTGAAGGTAGCAGATCATAAAGACTCAGGAAAATATAATGTGCACACGTACGTCGATTTCTCAAATGGGACAACAGAAAGCTACGGAACAGATGGCTTTACTGTTCAGTCGCTTGATATAACAGGTGGCTTCACAGTGAAAGAAAACGGCAAAGCTCAAATCGATATCCAAGTACCAACCAACTTATCAATAACAGAGGTCCGTGTACCAATTTGGTCTAAAGCTAATCAATCTGATTTGAAATGGTATACAGCTGAAAGTCTAGGAAATGGTAAGTACCGTGTTAATTTTGATTTTGTGAATCATAATTTGAACGTAGGTAATTATACCGTTCATGTGTATGCGACAGCTTCTAATGGGCTAAATCGATCAGTATCATTTGGAAAGATGATGATTAAGCGACCTAATTTTTCATTGGACACGACAATTACTGATGTAAAGGGAAATAATGAAGAATATCTAATCAGTGCGAATGTCAACAACTATCCAGGTATTAAATCAGTCCGTTTCCCAGTCTGGAGCAACACAAACGGACAAGATGATATTCGCTGGTATACAGCAACCTATAATGCCACTACTAAACGATGGGAAGCCAGAGTGAAGGTAGCAGACCATAAAGACTCAGGAAAATACAATGTGCACGCGTACGTCGATTTCTCAAATGGCACAACAGAAAGCTACGGAACAGATGGTTTTACTGTTCAGTCACTTGATATAACAGGTGGCTTCACTGTGAAAGAAAATGGCAAAGCTCAAATCGATATCCAAGTACCAACCAATTTATCCATAACAGAGGTCCGTGTACCAATTTGGTCTAAAGCTAATCAATCTGATTTGAAATGGTATACAGCTGAAAGTCTAGGAAATGGTAAGTACCGTGTTAATTTTGATTTTGTGAATCATAATTTGAACGTAGGTAATTATACCGTTCATGTGTATGCGACAGCTTCTAATGGGCTAAATCGATCAGTATCATTTGGAAAGATGATGATTAAGCGACCTAATTTTTCATTGGACACGACAATTACTGATGTAAAGGGAAATAATGAAGAATATCTAATCAGTGCGAATGTCAACAACTATCCAGGTATTAAATCAGTCCGTTTCCCAGTCTGGAGCAACACAAACGGACAAGATGATATTCGCTGGTATACAGCAACCTA
>NZ_JBTXLV010000007.1:0-283654 GCF_054871765.1 Enterococcus sp. LJL120 | reverse complement strand
GATTGCGACCATTGGCATCATGTTTGGACATCATAGGCTTTCTCTCCTTAAATTCGTTTTCATAATTCTATTATAAAAGAAAAGACTGTAGACTTCATCCAGAAGTTGGACTTTGTCTACAGTCTGAGCCTCTTCTTTCCAGAAGAGTTTTTTTTTTCGCTTTAAATGATAATAATTATCGTTACGTTTTTTCGGAAATACGACTAAAAAAGGATTTGTTCCTTGAGTGATAATCACTTTCATTCTCAATTACGATATTTTATTATCAATTAGACTTTTTATATGATATGCTTTATGTGTAAAGAGGAAATTGAAAAATTTATTGCATAAGGAGGAAAATCATCATGGGAAAAGCAGAAAAGCAAGCTGTGTTTTCGACAGTCAGCTGTCTAGTTTTTATGGTGTTGGGATTTATTTTAGAAAAGTTACAAATAGGTATTTATCCCCTGTTTTTCGCTGTGGCGATTTTTTCTGGAGGTTGGAAACAAACCACTGAAGGCATTAGTGAAATCATTCATGAGAAAACCTTAAATGTCGATTTATTAATGGCGCTAGCTGCAATCGGAGCCTGCATCATCGGCAATTGGTTTGAAGGTGCGATGCTGACCTTTATCTTTTGTCTCAGCGGCGCTTTAGAGGAGTATACAACCAATAAGAGCAAAAAAGAAATTACCGCCTTAATGCAATTGAAACCAACGAAGGCCTTAAAATTATTGGCAAACGGTCGTACTCAAGAAGTGGAAGTTTCTGAGTTAAATTTGGCTGATCAAGTGGTAGTACCTAAGGGCGCGGCGATTCCAATTGACGGTGACATTATTCAAGGTCGAACAACGATTGACGAAGCAGCCATCAGCGGTGAGTCTGTGCCGGTTGAAAAAAGTATTGGAGCAGAAGTTTTTGGCGGTACCACCAACACAGGAAACGCCTTTACCATGAGCGTTTCAAAAACTAGCGAGGATACTTTATTTGCAAAAATTATTCGGTTAGTCGAGGATGCCCAAAATACTCCTACGCAAACCGCTTCCTTCATTGAAAAAATTGAAAATATTTATGTTAAAGCCGTGTTAGTTCTGGTTCCCCTATCAATTATCTTAAGTCATTTTTTATTAGGCTGGAGCTTCCAAGAAAGTTTTTATCGGGGAATGGTGCTGTTAGTCGTAGCTTCGCCTTGTGCTTTAGTTGCGGCGGCAACACCAGCAACACTGGCGGCCATCTCGAATGGCGCCAGAAACGGTGTGCTCTTTAAAGGCGGCACCTATCTAGAAAATCTAGCCCAATTAAAAGCAATTGCCTTCGATAAAACAGGAACCTTAACCAAAGGGAAACCAACTGTCACTGACAGTCTCTTTTTAGGGGATAAAAAAACTGCAATTGATGTGCTAGTTGCCTTGGAATCTAAAACGACCCACCCACTGGCCGAAGCAATTGTTGACCACTTTATCATTGACCTGCCTGAAGACTTAAAACAAGTTGATGTGTCAGAGATTGCTGGCTTTGGTGTTCAAGCTGAAATCGACGGTCATTTATGGAAAATCGGTAAACATGCCTTTGATCCAAAAAGCACTCAAGTCTCAGCAGAAGTATTAGATAAGATTACTTATTTTCAAGATTCCGGAAAAACAGTTATTTACTTAGCTAAAGAAGATCAACTACAAGCTGTCATCGCCCTCTTTGATGTGGCTAAAGCTGAAGCTCGCCAAGTCGTTCAGTATTTTAATCAACAAGGTGTTCACACCACCATGATGACAGGTGACCATCAAGGTACTGCTAAGGTTATCGCTAAGGAAATCGGGATTCAAAAATATTACGCAGATTGTCTGCCGGAAGATAAAACCATTTTAATAGCTGCTGAAAAAGAAAACTATCAAGTCAACGCCATGGTCGGCGATGGTATTAACGATGCCCCTGCGCTTGCAACCGCCTCAATCGGAATTGCTATGGGAGAAGGAACCGATATAGCGATGGATGTGGCCGATGTTGTCTTAATCAAAAATGATTTAAGCAAATTACAAATGAGCCACCAGCTGTCAAAAAAATTGCAGCGAATTGTAAAACAAAATATTGCGTTCTCTTTAGTAGTCATTTTGTTGTTGGTGCTGTCAAACTTTTTCCAAATTATTAATCTACCCCTTGGTGTCGTCGGTCATGAAGGCAGCACAATTTTAGTTATTCTAAACGGACTGCGCCTGTTGCGGACAATTAAAACGCCCGACTATCAAGACAAACAACCTAAAAATATGCAAGATTGTCAAAATTGTGAGCTCTATAAACTAGAAAAATGTGCAAATTTCCACTGTTAAGGAAAAAAACTTGTCACATGTATTGCAAAGACATCAGCCTTTAGGTATAATGATTACTGTTGATTATGCCACGTGCATAAGATCCTACTTATCGGAGGTGAAAAAATGCCAAACATTGAATCTGCAATCAAACGTGTTCGTACAAGCGAAATCGCTGGTGCGAAAAATTCATCTCAAAAAAGCGCAATGCGCACTGCAATCAAGAAATTTGAAGATGCAGTTGCTGCTGGAGCTGACAACGTAGATGCACTATATAAAGATGCTGTTACAGCAATCGACAAGGCTGAGACTAAAGGATTAATCCATAAGAACAAAGCTGGTCGTGACAAATCTCGTTTAAGCAAACAATTAGCTAAATAAGGTTTAAAAAAAAGCAATCAATTTTACTTGATTGCTTTTTTGCTACCCTCAGCTATTCAAAAATGATTAACGCTACCTAAAAAAATTGAATAATTTTTAGTTGCCAAGAGTCATACGCCACTCTCCGCAACTAAATCATTTTTCTATTAGTTTTCAATTTTTTTCTGATTTACATTTTCAGCCGCAAGCACAAGCTCCTTTAAAACTTCTGTGAAGGTCCAAGATTCATTAAAGGGATGCAGATAGTCAAATAGTTCGCCACCATTCGCTAGAAAATATTGGCGATTCTCTTCTTCAATTTCCTCTAAGGTTTCCAAGCAGTCCGCCACAAATCCCGGGGTTACCACCAGCACTTTTTTAATCCCTTTTTTCGGCAGTGCCATCAATGTTTCGCTAGTTGCTGGTGTCAGCCATTTGGCAGGACCAAATTTTGATTGATAGGTTAATTGGTAGGGAATGTTTTTGACCAATTCCATGACCGCTTCAGTCGTCTTTTGGCATTGCCGTGCATACGGATCGCCTTTTTGGATGACGGAAACTGGCACGCCGTGATAGGAAAATAACAGCAGGTCGTAGTCAGTCCGACTTAATTCACCTTGAATATTCGCTGCTAATAAAGAAATGTACAGTGGATTGTCATGAAAGTCTTTGATTTTATTTAATTGATCAACATCCAATCCTCCAATCGTCGCCAATTGATCATAAATTGGCGCTACTGTCGTATCAGAATACTGCGGATACAGTGGCAATATCGTAATATCAGAACAATTCTTCTGCAGCTCGACAATTTTTTGGGCAATTGACGGCTGGCCATAGGTCATTGCGTAGGTTACCTGATAATCCGGCAAAAGCTGCTGCAAATTGTCAGCCTGAGCTTTTGTGTAAATTGCCAAAGGAGAGCCTTCTGGTCGCCAAATTTTTTTATAGAGCTTTGCCGACTTTTCTGGGCGAACCTTTAAAATAATGCCATGTAAAATTGGCAGCCAAATAAATCTTGGATAGTCTATCACCCGCTTGTCGCTTAAAAACTGCGCCAGATATTGTTTAACCGCTGGCGCCTCCGGTACTTCTGGTGTTCCTAAATTTACCAACAACACACCTTTTTTCATCTTTTGTCCCTTCACTCCTAAAAAATCGTTTGGATAGCCGCTTCTTTAATTTCAATCAAAAATCATTTTTTATAGCAACTAAACTTCAACTTACATGGTGTCTAACTGACTTTTTTCGCAGTATTTAAGACAAATAATTGAAACAGGATTTCCTTATCCCCCTGCCCTGTTTTAAATCGGTAGTCATTTTCCACCAATTGATCAAAGATAGTTTCCAAAGTCTCTAATTGAAACCGCCGCACTTCCTGCATCGCCAATTTCACTCGATAAGGATGAATCGCCAATGTGCTGGCAATATTTCCCTGCTGATAGCCGATGCCGACTAAAATTTTGGTTTGCAGATACAATCGAACCTGACTAATCAAAATGCTGTTAATCTTGATTGTTTCTTCCCCCTGTAGCAATAAATCATCGTAAAGCCGCAGAGCCGCCTCTGCTTTTCCCTGCAAAACAAAATTGGTCATATCAAAAATATTATGCTCCAAAGTTTTAGGAATTAAATCTTGGATAATTTCGCGAGTGATTTCACCATTGGCACCAACATTAGTGACTAATTTTTTAAATTCTCCCATGATTTTAGATAAACTTAAATCAGTCAGACGCAATATCAGCTCCAAATTTTCCGAACTGATTGAAATCTTTTCTGTGGCGAACAGCTCCTGCAGCTGTTTTTTCAATTCTCCTTCAGTCGGCGGTTTAGTCTCAATTAAAGTGGCGGCTTTTTTTAATGTCTTAGTGACTTTTTTGCGTTCATCAAGCTTTTCATAAGGAGCAAATATCACCAGCACCGTTGATTCCACCGGCTGCTGTAAATAGGCAATAAATTCTGCTAAGTTTTCCTGTTCTTTTTGATTTTTGGCCCCTGTTAAAAAATCAGGATTTTCAACAAAAACTAAGCGGTTATCGCCAAAAAAAGGCATGCTCTCTACTTCATTCATGACCTCAGCCAGCGTGTCTTCCCTTAAATCAAAGGCCGCAAAGTTTAAATCTGCTCCATCTGCAACTTGGGTCTTCTTTAAAAAAGCCTGTCGCACTTCATCCTGCAAATATTTTTCAGTTCCTAAAATTAGATAAACCTGCGCCAGCTTATCATTTATGGCCTTGATACCTTGTTGTGCATTCACATTAGTTCACTTCCTCATGTGTTATCCTATCATGACGACACAGGTTTGACTAGCTGTTAAATACCTTGACTTTATTCCTGTTGCACAACTGTTTGAATATCCTTTATACGAAAGTTTCGTCCAGAAAAATAAATCATACCATCACAATCGGTACGCAAGACCTTACTGTCTGTAAGAGTTGTTAAAATCTCCGGATGAGGATGCCCAAATCGATTATCTTGACCACAGCAAATAATTGCTAATGTTGGCTCTAGCTGATCAATAAATTCTGAAGTGGTTGAGGTCCGACTACCATGATGACCGACTTTTAAAATATCAGTAGACAAATTTGGATAATTTTTCAAAAGCTCCTGCTCTCCCTCAGCCTCAAGGTCCCCCGTTAAAAGTAGCGAATGCTCATGCAACTTCGTCCATAAAACTAATGAATCGTTGTTTTCTCCTAAGACATTTTTTAAGGGATACAGTATCTGAAATTTGAAATAATCGCCAATAGCGTCGCCAGCTTTAACCAACTTCAATTTTCCGTTTTGTTCTTTGAAGCTTTTTAAAAACTCTTGTAGTTTTTCATTATTTTGAACACCCTCTGCTAAATAAAGTTCATCCACAGAGAAGTTTTTTAAAAGATTTCCCGTTTCACCCATATGATCTTCATCAGCGTGGGTAATAATCAATTTATCGATGTTTTTCACACCTCGTGATTGGAGAAACGGGATTAAATTGTATTCTGAGGGGCTTTGGTTATGGCGCTCTTGCCAGCTTTCCCGAGAAAAATCCAGCCGCCCACCCGTATCAATTAGAATCGTCTCCTGCAGAAAAGGCGCTTCAAAGTAAATGGCATCTCCCTGGCCGACATCAACAAACGCAAAAAAATAATCGGTTCTGAAATAATGTTTGTAAGTGGGTAAAAGTAATACTAGCAAAATTGGAATAACAATTTGCCAATTAGCTTTTTTAATTGCAATTATGAAAAACAGACTGCATATCAACAAGAATAAAAGCGTTAGCGAGCTGATGTTACTCAAACTTAGCGAAAAACCAGAGAATACTTTTAAAAAACTTTCTATAATAAAGAGTAAAAGCTCCAAAAGTCCCTGAAAAAGCTCAAAAACTAAAAAATCTTTTAAAAGACTAAATGGCAAGCAGAATAGAAACGCCGGAAACAAGATAGTTTTAAATAGCGGAAAGAAAAGAATACTAAAAAAGGCTCCTAAAATTGGAATTTGATAGAAGCTTGCTGCAAAAATTGGGATTAGACAGGCTTGCAGAATCAAGTTTCTCTTTAACGGAGCATAAGCTTTGAATTCAATTTGGTTAAGCTCCAATAATAGAAAACTCAACGCAAATGAAATAATTCCTTATAGTGAAAGAAAGGCTAGCGGACGAAGCAATAAAACAAGAAAAAGTGTGATACTAAATGAATCCAACTTTGACAATTGCCAATTAAACAACTGTTTCAATCTTTGCAATAAGAAGGCGATCCCACCTCTCAAAACGGGAATACCAGCACCACAAAGGATCATAACTGAAAAGCCTACGATACATAAAGGAAAAATCGAGGCTTCTAAGGTCAAGTGACAACGACGCATAACCCAATAAAAAAGATTTAAGATCATGACAATATGGATACCCGACATACTGATTAATTGCGCCAAACCAACACCAGAATAAACCGCCCTCAATTCCTGAAAGCTTTGCTGCCGATAACCTAAAATTAGCGGTTCTAGATAGCTCCGGATTTTTTCTGAGAAGGTTTCTTGGACATATACTATCAATTGTCGTCGGATTTTACTTAAACCAATAGAATCTTTTTCTCCCTTGATTTGGTACGTCTCTATCGTTAAAATCCCAGCCTGCCCCATCGTCTTTAAATAATCTTGGTAATTAAAGCCACCTAAATTGCGCTGACCATCAGCCTTACTGAGTTCTCCTTCAACAGTTAAAACACTGCTTTGAGTGTGTCGCTGCCATTGTTCTTTTTCAGCTTCACTTTTAACCAACAGCCTTGTCAGATACTTTTTCTTAGTTGAGAAATCCTGACTAGTAAAAGTTATTAAATCACCGTTTACTTTGATGCTATCTGATTGAATTTGAACCACAAAGTAATTGGTCGCTAACTCTTTTTCAGACAAATGAGTTTTAGTCAAAGCGTTAGTTGTCAAACTGCACAAAAAAAAGCTGCAAACAATCGCAAGAAGCCATAACTTCCTGCTGTGTTTACAGCATAAATGTATCAATAAATAACTAGTGACTACAGCTAGCCAAAGACTTGGGGTAATTAAAAGGCCAGCTAAAGCAGCCGAAAAAATCACAGGAAACAGCCAATAATTTGTCAGCTTATTCCCCAAAAAAATCCTCCTCAACCCCTAAACGGATTTTTGAAAAGTATTTCTTGTCCAGTTGAACTTGATTGACCTCTGCTCCGACTTGCCGAATTAATTCCAGAGCATAGGGATCATTGTGATAATCATGGAGATAATGAATTTTCTTGATGCCAGCCTGTAAAATGGCCTTTGTACAAGGCAAGCAAGGAAAATGCGTGACATAAATTTCAGCACCCTCAGTGGCAATGCCGAATTTGGCACATTGCAAAAGAGCATTCATCTCAGCGTGAATCGTTCTTAAGCAATGCCCTTCCACCATATAACAGCCTTCATCAATGCAATGGACATCTCCTGAAACCGAGCCATTATAACCTCCGGCAATAATCCGTTTATCACGAACTAATGTTGCGCCGACTTCAAGGCGCTTACAGGTACTGCGCAAAGCTAACAGAATTGCCTGGGCCATAAAATATTGGTCCCAGGGTATTCTCTGTTCCTGTGATTTATTTACAGATTCATTTTCTTGTGTCATAAAATTCCTCTTTTCAAGTAGTAATTGAATAACAATTTATTACCATTATCCTATCAAATTTTCAATTGTTTGAACATCCCTTTTACAAATTCATCTTAGGAAGTTTTCCGCTGTTTAGTTTTCAAGGAACAGGCTGTTAAGGGCGACTGAAGTTGGCTGGCTATTTATAAATACGTAATTTTGTTAGAATTTCAAAAAAAGAGGCTGTGACATTAGTCTTTTTAACAGATGAAATCCCGAACTATATTATATTTGCTCCTGCGGTCCAGTAGGTCCTCGTCGCAAATCAGCAATATTCAGTGTCTTTACTAGATATTGTTCGTAAAGTTCGGCTCTGTTCTAACTAATTTCACAGCCTCTTGCAGATTTATTTTTCAAATTGAATGTCAAGCTTTTAAAAGTCTCGTAATCAAAGTTCCCACTATCACAAAGAAACCCAAAAGGACAACTGCTATGAATCCAACAATCAACACTAGAAATGCCCAAGAGCTTTGAAAAAGATTCTCTAGAGGGTCGATTAGAAATGTTTTTGTAAAGGCTGGAATAGCTTCAAACTGAAGGCTTTGCAAGGCTTGACGGATCTCAGATAAACCAAAATCAGGTCCTAAATCATAGGACCAAGGACCAGCGCTTTGATTTCCTAAAGCAAAAAAGCCCAACTCAAAATTACCTAGACTAAAATAACCAATAGCTAAATTACCAAAAGCTAGAAGTGCCAAAGCAAAGTTACCAAAAGAAACTATACCAGCTGCGAAATTGCCTAAAGTAAGGATTCCGACAGCTGCGACTCCACCTGCGACAATTCCAATTGAGGTAATCCCGAAAGAAAAAATCCCGCAGCTTAAAAGGCCAACTGAAAAAATCCCTTTTGAAATTAGACCAGCACTAAAAATGCCTTTTGCAGTAGGAAGATACCGGCTGCGCTTCTTAAAGTCCAACTGGCGATTAACAAACAGCAAACGATAACGCAACAGTTCCCCTAGATTGGGAATCACCAGATGTAATAGAGGCAACCCCCAAAGTAAAATTGAACTGCGGTATTCGTAATAAAAATTTGGTTCCCGCTCTTCTAATAAATCATCGACTGATAAATTTAGTAAGTCAGCCACGTTTTTCAACGTATCGATATCTGGCTTGCCTGCTCCCCTTTCCCACTTGGAAATAGTTTTATCCGATACAAATAATCTATCGGCTAATTGCTTTTGGGTTAATTGCTGCTCAAGTCGATAGCTGCGTAATTTTTCACCTAAGAAATTTTCCATATTTTCCGCCTCATACACCGTCATTTTTTTATTTCAAGCATAGCATTTTTTTAGGAAATAGAAAGAAAATTTAGCGGTTCTGTTCTCTACGCTGAGTAGAATACCGATGTAGCGGGCTTTATCTGAAAAGTAAAAGCCGCTATATCAGACAGTAATAAAGTCCTTGAGCTTTTCTAAAGTTTTTTCACCGATACCAGAAACCTTCGTCAGGTCGGCAATTTCGGCAAAGCTACCGTTAGCTTGCCGATAATTAATAATATCCTGAGCCCTTTTTTCGCCAATACCTGATAGAGTTTGCAATTCAGCTAAATCGGCCGTATTGATGTTTACTTTGTCAGCTTCACCAGAGTGGCCATTATTATGATCAAGTGATTGAAATGTGTGAGCAGCCTCTTCGCCAACTTTAGGAACATAGATTACCTGCTGATCCGTCAGTTTAAGAGCAAAGTTCAGCTGGCTCTGGTCGGCCTCTGCTGTAAAGCCTCCCGCAAGCTCAATCGCTTCAATCAATCGACTTTCTGGAGCAATTTGATAGAGTCCCGGAGTAAGAACTGCCCCTTTCACATCAATATAAATGGGGCTGCTAGAGGACTCTACGGTACTACTCTCTTTTTCAATCAGCTGAGAAAAATCGGTCTCGTAGCTAAGCTCTTCCCGTTGATTTCGAAGAATCAAAAAGCCGCCAATCGCTGCCAAGCTTAAAAACAAAAAAATATACAGTCTGAATTCTTTGATTTTCTCCCAAATTGCTGACATTTTTTTCCTCTGCTTTCTTTTTAAAATTTTAATATAGCTAAAAATATGTTTTTCTATATCGTTGCTCTTTAACAATAAATACGCAAAATTTTAAAATCCTGACAGAATTTCAGCAACTGCAACGTATAATAAAGTGAATAAGCTAAAAAGGAGGTGAGCTGTATGTCAGATGAGGAAATTATCAATGGTTTATTACAAGAGGATTACGCAGCCCTCGACCAATTAATTGATCGCTATAGCCGGCTCATTCTTTGGAGTATCCATAAAATTTTGAATCAGCCAAAGGAGTTTTTCTATCAAAAGGAAGCTGAAAATGAGACCTTTTTCAAGATTTGGCAAAATATTGCGGCTTACAATCCAGAAAAATCACAGTTTTCAACCTGGTTAGTTCAGATAAGTAAAAATGTTGCATTGGACATCAAAAGAAAATTGGTGCGCCTAAGAAAAGTTGAACCGGTTTTGTCCGTGGAAGACTTAACTTTACTCTACGATGAAGGAGCGCCTTTACTAAAGGAAAATTTTCTCGATTTACTTGCTTGTTTGACTGCTGAGGACCAATTGATCTTTCTACAGCGCTATTTTTATCAAGAGGCACCGGCTGACATTGCAGCAAGTCTAGATTTGAGTATTGAGACTATTTACAATCGTCTTTCACGGGGACGCAAACGATTAAAGGAGGTCCTACACAATGAAACTAACCTATCGTAAACTGATGCAGGATGTAAGTGCGAACCAACTAAATAATGAAACAGCCAGTAGCTCTTTAGATGGATTAAAAAAACGAACAAAACAGTACATCTTTTTGCAAAAAGTTCTCAGTCGTGTGGAGGAACTTTTAGCGCCAGATGAAACGATTCAGGCTTATTTGCCGCTAGGAAATAATCGAAACTCTGTGGTTGCTAGTAGCGGTTGGGCTGGTCTCGCATATGCCAGAAAAGATATCAGTAAAGAATATATTGCCATATTCCATGATACCCGTGGTAATCGCTTGTTAATTTTCACAAATCAGCGGCTGATTTTTTTAACGATTATTGATTTTTTAGAAGAAGATAGTTATTTTAGTCATCCCTATGCTGACATCAAACAAATAAAATTGGCACCTTATGAGCTGCGTTATTTTGATTGGCAAAAGAAACCAAAACGGCAAAAAATGACGTATTATATTTTGGACTTTCAAGCTGGCCAGCAAATTTTCCAAGAAATATTAAGCGAAGAAGATGCTCAAGTTTTTCAAGACAATCTGAAAAAAATTCCTTTATTAAACTTAGTTCCTGTCTCGAAAAAAGTTCAGCGGGAAACCATTTTTGACTATTTTTTTAGTAATACTAGTTTGGCCTACAAAATATTATTTGCAGTCTTTACAATTGGTCCCTTCTGTCTGTTGGTTCTCTTCATCATTCTTTTACTACAGGGGGCCCTTGGTGGCTCAGGTCCCTATGCTGAAATTTTTCGATATCTTCAGCCTTAAGTGATGAATATTTTTATTATGTAAACCAAGAAGTTCAAATAAAAAAATTCTCCAAAAAAAACTGCTACTCAGCCTCTTGCTTACACAAGGTGTTGAGTAGCAGTTTAGTTTAATCTGTTAGTCCATTTAAATAATCCAGAGCATCTTGGACAGTTGTTACTGGTACGATTTTCATATCTGTACCAATTTTTTCAGCAGCGGCTACGGCATCTTCATAGTCCTCGCCATCTGTTGGGGCAAAGAAAACCGTGGCACCACTTTGGCTCGCACTGACAACTTTTTTATCAATGCCGCCAATTTGACCGACATTCCCTTCACTGTCAATCGTGCCAGTACCAGCAATTTGTTGGCCGTGGCGTAAATCCCCTTCTGTCAATTGATCATAGATTTCTAAAGTAAACATCAGGCCAGCAGAAGGTCCGCCGATTGAGCCTGTGTCAATTTCAACAGTCGTATCTGATTCTAATTCAGTATCTTCAACAAGCGTGATGCCGATGCCGGCAGTCTCTGTACCATCTTCTGCTGACAAAGTAATCAATTCCTCGGTGGCAGTCCGCTCCTCGCCATCGTGATAATATGTGATAGTTAAATCGTCTCCGATATTTTTAGCTTTTACATAGGCCATAAAATCCTCTTGACTTGTAAAGGTCTGACCATCAGCTTGGGTAATCGTGTCACCAACTGCTAAATCACCATAAAAATTCGAGCTGTCCTGCACGCTCATCACATAAATTCCTTTATAGGCAAACGTGTAGTCGACTCCCGCTAAATTGAAAGCTTCTTGGATGGCGCTATTTTTAGCCGCCGTCATTAAGTATTGCTGCATTTGATTGTATTCTTCTGAGCTGGCGTCCCCGCGCATTTCTTGGACCGACTCCACGTCTGCAAACTCATTAAATTGAGCCCACAGCAAGAGCACCGGTGTCGCACGCCGATAAGCGACGGAGGTTAATGAAAATGAGCCCTCTTCCGTGTCTTCTTCGCCATTTATGGTAATCATTGATTTCAAATCAATGGTTGAACCCGGTGACTGGACATAATACGGCAGCGGCAAGCCCACAAAGGCTAAGGCTAATAAAAATAAAAGGACGAATGAGCCAATTTTGACTTGCTTTTTTTTGAAAAAATTCTTTATTGCGTTGTTCTTTTCTTTCATGCTTCTTCATTTCGCTTTCTTTGAATTGCTTGATTAATGACTGGCGGCAAGTATTTTTCAACATTTCCACCAAATTGGAGCACTTCTTTTAACATACTGGAACTGATATGGGCATATTCTTCTGATGACAGTAAAAAAACTGTCTCTAATTCAGCAGAGAGATGTTTATTAATTGCGGCAATGTCCCGCTCATATTCATAATCTTTGACGCTACGGATACCCCGCAACAAGAAATTTGCCCCTAATTCTTTAGCTGAATCAACCGTTAGTTGACGACTTTGAGCGATTACGCGGACATTTTGAAAGTCCGCTAAGGCTGCACTTGTTAACTGAAGCTTTTCTTCAGGGGTAAAAAAACTTTTTTTAGACGTATTGACAAAAACTCCAACGATTACTTCATCAAAAATCAAGGCACCTCGGCGGATGGTATCCACATGACCATTTGTTAGAGGGTCAAAACTACCGGGAAACAATGCAATTTTTTTCATTCTTCAACCTCTTTTCTAAAAATAGTCACAGCGGTAATCCCATAGGTTTGGCGGCGATGTTCCATAAGGCCGGCAACTGGTTCTAATTCAACTGTTTTATCTGTCTCGCAGACAATCAGACCATCTGTCGCTAGTAAATTATTTTCAACTATGTAGGTCATCTGCTGGGCAATTTTTTGCTTAGCATAAGGCGGATCTAGTAAAATTAAATCAAAAACCAAATCATCGGCTTTAAATTCAGCTAAGGCTTGATCAGCATCCCGCTTGATAACTTGAAATTTTTGCGGTTCTTTAGTGATGGCGATATTTTCGCGAATAATCTTAAGGGCTTGAAAATTTTTATCAACTAAATAAGCTATCTCCATGCCCCGAGAAATGGCCTCGATTCCCAAGCCGCCACTACCGGCATATAGATCCAAAACCTGACCACCATCAAAATAAGGCCCAATCATATTGAAAATAGATTCCTTAACTTTATCTGTTGTGGGGCGAGTGTTGTCGCCGCTTAAAGCCTTTAAGCGCCGCCCCCGATACTCTCCTGCTACTACCCGCATCTTATCCTCCTGCAAACTTACTTCAATATCTTAACATGAAAAAGGATGAAAAACACCTGAGATACTCAAGTCCTTTCATCCCCGTTTTATACGCCTTCTGCTAGGCGTATTTCTGTACTTAACTCTTCCACTTCAAAGCCTTCATCATCATCCATTTGATAAGCGGCTCTAGTACCAATTTTTTCAGCAAAATTCATTTCCACATCCGGCCGATAAGATGGCTCGACACTGCGGACGAAATGCAATTTTTCAATGCGTTCTTTGATATCTGCTACATCTTCTTCGTTGACATAAAGCAAGACATATTTCATTCTTCTCGATAGATAATGAACTAAGCCAAAACGCTTGAGATTTTTTAATTGTTTAAAGCTATAGACCCAGACAATTAAGCCCCGTCGTTTTTGAACTTCAAATTTCGGTTCAACTATTTCGCTTGTTTCATGTGTCTCATGTTCAACTGGCATGACAATTCCCCCCACAACCTGCGTGACTGCCGCCTTCAAAGAAGGGATTGCCGGCATCCACTTTAATATTTTTTGAAATATGACTGGCCACCGCCAAACAAATCTCGTCTAAAGCTCCTTGAAAAGCAGTTTCGGCTTCTCGAAAGTCTGCGACCTCCGAATTTAAATCTAGAGCCCGCTTGCTCTTTCTAAGCGCGCGATTTTTTTCGCGATAATCAGGCGCATAGATTCCATAATCGGCAATTTTATCAAAAGCATTTTTCTTCTGCTGAAAATCCAGCAATAACGCTTGAGTCTCTTGATTGGCCAGCTGTTTTTTATTTTGTAGATAAGTATCATATAGGGAACTCTCTAAAAGTTCAGCGACAAGTTTGTCGCATTGATCTTCTAAAGCGAATAATTCTTCATTAATAATCACTGCTATCACTAACCTTCGTCTCGATTTGTTGCTGTAATAAGACTACCATATCTTCTTGATTAAATGCAATCGCTAATGATTCATCTTCACCGACAAAATGATTGTGAAGATAAGGATCACTATACCAATTGAGGATGCTAAAGGTTACATCCGGAACAGGCTTGGCTGCTAATAACCATTGTTCGGAAGTAATGCTAGTTTCTAAAAAGTCGCTTTGATTCAATAGCTGTTGCTGTAGATAGGGAACCCCTGGTTGTAATTCCTGCCATTCCCGCAGTGCAGTATCCTCTAATAAAGTTTCCGGCTGCAGTTTTAACTGCGCTGCCAATTGGCTCGTCTGGTCATATAACAACCCGTCTGTTTGATAGCTGCTCAATTTTTCTAAATTTCGCAAATAATTTACTAAATTAATTCCCCGAGCACTGTTGGCCGTATCGATTGCCGCCCATTGCTCATCAGCAAGTTCAGCCGTTTGATAGCCGGTAAGTGGTTCGCTATTCCATTGGTAAGGCATAATTTGCAAAAGCATTTCTTGATTGAGATAGGCCATCCCGTACAACTGGCCGTTTTGTTGACCAAAAAATAAAATGGCAAAGGTATCATTATCGAAGGCCACTAGCGGCCGATAATTCATATCTTCTTCAGAAAGCTCTACGGACACTGGTTGTTCATTGTAATCAAAATCAAAATTTGAAAATAAAGTCGTTACTGAGGTTAAATCAGTTAAATCCATGCCAAAATGAAAAGGCGCAATCCGGTCGCTGGAATCACCGGCAACTTTAATGGCCATCACCGTTTCGTTTTTAATATTGGCTTCTATGAAAATATTTCTTACTGGGTCTTCATACGTAGCAATGCTATAACCAAAACCTGTGTCCTGCGTGGCAATCGGTGCTCCAAATTCTTCATTTAAACGGCTAGTCCCTTGATTGACATAAATAGCAAATCCCTCAGTTGGAATCGTTTCATAACTAAGGGATTGGTTGTAGGTTAAAGTATCGGCTGCTTCGTCTGTTGGACTAGCTAAGTCAGGTGGGAAAAAGACGGGTTCCAGATAAAAAGCAATCAAGACTACGACAAAAATTGCTAGAAATCCTAAAAACTTTTTCATCTTTTTCCCCCTTAACTTTAACTATTTTTCTGTTATTTCAATCAATAAATCACCGGAAGCAATCGCTTCACCGTTTGCTACATAAATATGTTTGACTTCGCCGTCAAAGCGGGCTTCAATGGCCGTTTCCATCTTCATCGCTTCTGTAACCATCAAAGTATCACCCTTTTGAACATGGTCGCCCTTTTTAACGTGGACCTCCAAGACAGAGCCCGACATGGTGGCACCGATTTGTTCTTTGTTAGTCGGTTCAGCTTTGCGCTTCGTTTGAATAGAGCTGACGATTGAACGGTCTTTGATGACAATTTCCCGGCGTTGGCCGTTTAAATTAAAGAAGAGCGTCCGATTGCCTTCGATGTCTGGTTCGCCGATTTCATCTAGACGAATAATCAAGGTCTTCCCTTGCTCGATAGTGACCGGTACGGATTCTCCTAAACGCATGCCGTGGAAGAAGGTTGGTGTATCTAAAAGCGTTACATCGCCAAAATTACTATAAGAAGTTTGATAATCCAAAAAGACTTGCGGGTACATCAAGTAGCTTAAAATCTCTTCTTGATTCGGTTCAAAACCGATTTTCTCCTGTAATTCCTTTTTCACCTGCTCAAAGGAAACCGGTTCAGCTAATTCTCCTGGACGTTGGGTGAAGGCTGGTCGGCCCTTCAAAATAATCCGTTGTAGCTTTTCAGGGAATCCGCCAGTTGGCTGACCTAAAGCCCCTTGGAAAAAGGTGACCACAGAATCTGGGAAGCTAAGCTCTTCCCCTTTTTCATAAATATCGGCTTCACTCAACTGATTTTGGACCATGAATAATGCCATATCGCCGACGACTTTTGAAGAAGGCGTCACTTTGACAATATCGCCAAACATCAAGTTTACTGTATGATACATTTCCTTGATTTCATCCCACTTAGCGCCAAGGCCAACTGCTTTAGCCTGCTGCTGTAGATTCGAATATTGTCCACCAGGCATTTCATGGAGATAAACCTCTGTTTGTGGAGCATTTAAACCATTTTCAAACGGTGCATAATACTGGCGCACATCCTCCCAATAATGATTTAATTTTTGGGTATTTTGAATGTTGATTTCTGGTGCACGCTCACCGTAAGCTAAAGCGTAATAAAGACTGCTCATGCTCGGCTGACTCGTAGCCCCGCTCATGGAGCTCATAGCCACGTCAACAATATCTACTCCAGCATTAACGGCTTCAGCATAAGTCATAATGCCATTTCCGCTTGTGTCATGTGTATGAAGATGGATTGGCACATCAACAGTTGCTTTCAGCTCGCTAATTAAGCGATAAGCGGCTTGTGGTTTTAATAAGCCTGCCATATCCTTAATCGCAATCATATGCGCTCCCATACCTTGTAAATTCTTAGCCATCTCTTTATAGTATTCAACATTGTATTTTGCTCTTTGAGGGTCTAATAAATCGCCTGTATAACAAATGGCGGCCTCGGCAATTTTACCGGTGTCCCGAACGGCTTGAATACTTTTTTCCATTTGCGGCAGCCAGTTTAAGCTGTCAAAAATCCGGAAAACATCAATTCCCTGTTTGGCTGCTTCGTTGATAAATTCGACCAGCACATTATCTGGATAATTTGAATAACCAACCGCATTTGAACCTCTAAAGAGCATTTGTAGCAAAATATTCGGCATTAATTTACGGATAATCCGCAGCCGTTCCCATGGATTCTCATTTAAGAAACGATAAGCCACATCAAAGGTTGCTCCACCCCACATTTCACTTGAAAATAATTCTGGCAAAGCCTGTTCAGTCAGGCTGCTGATTTCTTTAAAATCCTGCGTTCTGACCCGAGTTGCCAATAAGCTTTGATGGGCATCTCTAAAGGTGGTGTCCGTCAATAATAAATTTGGTTGCTCTTTGACCCAAGCAACAACTGCTTCGGCCCCTTGTTGATCTAAAATATTTTTGGCAGTTTGATAGTCTTCTTTTAAGACTAAATCCGTTGGAATCCGTGGTTGATCAAAATATTTTTTAGTAGTTTTTTCAATTCCTGGAAACCCATTGATGGTAATTTCACCGATATACTTCATAGTCTTGTTGCCCCGGTCTCGCAACCGAGGAAACTGGAATAATTCCGGCGAATTGTCAATAAAGGTTGTTTTTGCATCACCGCTTCTAAAAGTTGGATGCATAATCACCTTTTGCAGGAAAGGAATATTGGTTTTGACACCACGAATGCGAAACTCAACTAAACAGCGGCGCATTTTTTGAATGGCGTCTTCTAAAGAATGCCCGTGAGTACAAACTTTTACCAATAAGGAATCAAAGAAAGGTGTTACAATAGCGCCAGAATAGGCATTGCCGACATCTAAACGCACGCCAAAGCCGCCTGGTGAACGATAGGTATCAATTTTTCCAGTATCTGGCATAAAATTATTTAAGGGGTCTTCCGTGGTAATCCGGCACTGAATCGCTGCCCCTTTAATTTTTATCTCGTCTTGTTGCGGTAACCCAATTTCAGTATGCAAATCTTTCCCTTGAGCAATTTGCAGTTGACTGGTGACAATATCAATATCCGTAATCATCTCGGTAATGGTGTGTTCTACTTGGACCCGGGGATTGACTTCAATAAAATAGAAGTGATCACCTTCAACTAAAAATTCAACGGTGCCGGCATTGACATAGCCGACATGTTTCATTAATTGAACGGCGGCATCACAAATGGCTGTTCTTTGAGTTGGCGGTAAAGATACACAGGGAGCTACCTCGACAACTTTTTGATGGCGACGTTGAACAGAACAATCCCGTTCAAACAAGTGCAGCACATTCCCATGTGTGTCCCCTAAAATTTGAACTTCAATATGTTTAGGATTGCCGATATATTTTTCGACATAGACTTCATCGCTGCCAAAAGCCGCCTTTGCTTCACTTTTTGCCCGCTCGTAGCCTTCTTTGGCGCCCTTTTCATCAAGGGCCACCCGCATACCACGACCGCCGCCGCCTAATGCAGCTTTAATCATAATCGGATAGCCGTGGGTGTTGGCAAAGTCCAGCACTTCAGAAATATCAGCCACCGGACCATCCGTTCCTGGAATGGATGCAATTCCGGCTGCAATCGCTGCTTCTTTGGCTTTAATTTTATCGCCAAAAATATCCAGCTGATGCAGCGTCGGGCCAACAAAAGTCAGGCCCTCTTCTTGGCAACGTCTGGCGAAGTCAATATTTTCCGATAACAATCCATATCCCGGATGGATGGCATCTGCCCCACTCATTTTGGCAATGCGAATAATATCTTCAATATCCAAGTAGGCGTCAATCGGTTTGCGGCCAACGCCCACCAAATAGGCTTCATCGGCTTTAAACCGATGAACCGAGTATTCATCCTCTGCTGCGTAGATTCCCACCGTTTGAATTTGTAATTCCGTACAGGCCCGAAAAACACGAATCGCAATTTCACCACGGTTTGCAACAAGAACTTTTTTCATCAGATCACTCCTTCAAAATTATAACAAGCTTCATTTTATTTCACAGCAATTGCTTGCTGTTGGATGTCTTCCATAAAGCGTTGGCGTTTTTCATCTGCACTAATATTTAAGGCGATGCCGACACAAATTGACAGACATAATAAACTCGATCCCCCTTGACTAATAAAAGGGAAAGTAATCCCAGTCAGTGGAATGATACCACTGATACCGCCAAGGTTAATAAAAATTTGAATGATAAACAAGCTGGCAATTCCGATACACATCAAAGAGTTAAAGGAACTGCGGGCACGAATCCCTACTAATAAAATCCGAGCAATCATAAAAATAAGCAATCCCAAGACTAATAGAGCAACGATTAAGCCTAATTCCTCCATTAAAATGGCAAAGATGTAGTCCGTTTGGGCCGCACTTAAGAAGCCTCTTTTTTGAATACTATTGCCTAAGCCTAAACCAAAAAGTCCACCATTAAACATCGCATAGTAGCCATTGGTTAATTGATGGCCATTATTTAACTCATCGACAAAGGGATTGGTAAAAATCGCAAAACGATCATAGACATATTGGAAACGCTGAGGAATAATGCTTTCCCCGAAATGCAAAATAAATTGGATAACCCCCACACTGGCAAGAATGCCGCCGAGGCCGATAATAATCGAATACCAGTAATTTATTCCACTGGCTAAAACCATAATCATCATCAGTAATACGATGATGGCGGTATTTCCTAAGTCTGGTTGAATAACAATCAGCAAAGTTAAAGCACCCAGCATTAACAGTGGTCGGTTAATCGATTGCTTGAAGTCTTTTTGAATCATCTCTTGTCTTCTAGATAAGACAAAAGCCAAATACCAAATGACAACTACTTTAAAATACTCCGCCGGTTGAATCGTTCCCAAACCACCAGGGATGGTAATCCAACCACGGGCTCCGTTTACCGGATCCATAAACAATACTAGAACTAATAGAAAAACCATCACGGCAATCGCCAAAATAATCATCCGCTGATTTTTCAAGACATCAATTTTTAAGCGATAAATAAAGAAAATCGCAATTAAACTGAGAATCCAAAAAGCCAGCTGCTTGAGAGCTTCTGAAGCACTGGCGGCACTTTCTGCCGAAGTCGAAATTGAAGTGGTACTGTAAACCATTAATAATCCTAAAACACATAGAATAATATAAGGAATCAAGATACCATAATCTAAAAAATGGCGCTTTTTAATCTTAGACAAGTATTAACCCTCCTTACCTAAGTCAACCTTGTCTTGGGTTTCCTCATACACTTCATTATATAATTGATTCAATTCGCGTTCTAAATCGCTCATTAGCTGATTGCCCCGCTCCCGGTTCACAATTCCTAAACGAATCGCATACGTCACTTGCCGGGAAAAGCCGTACATCTGGGTATCAACGACTTCCTCGAAGGCTTTGCACTGGGCAATACATAAACTATTTTTCTGATTGCGAATTAACATTTTAATCCGTTCGGCATCTTCTAATAACAGCTCAACAGCGTATTCTGAAGAAATATTTTCCATCAGCTTCGACCTCCTATCTTAATAACACATTATAGCACAACAACTGTGAAAATAATTGTATCTTTTCTATGGTTTTGTTGAGAAAAACCTATAGAGACAGTCTTTCAACGTTTCGTTAAATTTTTAAAAAGAAATTCATTTCGTGAAACATCGGCATTTTGTGAAACTTATTGTGGTTCGTTTTTCCGAATAAAAAAACTAAATAGTGTTATAGCAATCTTTTGGAAATCTTTTTTTCCACAGTTCGTCTTTGAAGCGTTTGCATTTTTGCGTAAAAAAAGACTGTGATACAAGTCGTTTACAGATAACTCTCCGAATGGTGTAAGTTTGCATCTGTGGTCCAATTGACCTCATTGCAAACTTACCTTACATCATGGCACTTGCCACGTTTATTCGGAATCATTATTCTGTACGAACTTACATCACAATCTTATTAGGCTAAATTATTGAGCAACTTTTTTCTTTTTAGAAGCTTTTTCCCGTTCGTTTTTGTTTAAGATATGTTTTCTTAAACGAATGCTTTCAGGCGTCACTTCACAATATTCATCATCATTTAGAAATTCTAATGATTCTTCTAGGGTTAAAATTTTCGGACGTTTAATGACAGAGGTTTGGTCTTTGTTGGCAGAACGCACGTTAGTCATTTGTTTTGCTTTAGTGATGTTAACTGTTAAGTCATTGTCACGGGCATTTTCGCCGACAATCATGCCTTCATACACTTCAGTACCTGGTTCAACAAAAACGGTTCCCCGTTCTTCAATACTCATAATTGAGTAAGTTGTCGCTTTACCTTGGTCAATTGAAACCAACGCACCTTGATGGCGGCCGCCGATTTGTGCTTGAATCATCGGTAAATACTGGTCAAAGGTGTGGTGCATAATACCATAACCACGAGTCATTGATAAAAATTCAGTTGTGAAACCAAGTAAGCCACGAGCTGGCGCCAAGAAAATAATTCTAACTTGACCATTGCCAGTGTGAATCATATCTTGCATTTCGCCCTTACGCAGGCCAAGGGATTCAATTACAGAACCCATGTATTCTTCAGGTGTGTCAATTTGGACCCGTTCAAATGGTTCACATTTGACGCCGTCAATTTCTCTTTCAATGACTTGCGGACGAGAAACTTGTAATTCATAGCCTTCACGACGCATGTTTTCAATTAAGATTGACAAATGCAATTCACCACGGCCGGAAACGATCCATTGATCTGGGCCAGTTGGTTCAACTCTTAAAGAAACGTCGGTTTGCAATTGGGCCATTAAACGTTCTTCAATTTTACGAGCAGTTACGAATTTACCTTCACGACCGGCAAATGGTGAGTTATTCACCAAGAAAGTCATTTGTAAAGTTGGTTCGTCAATGTGTAGAATCGGTAGGCCATCTTGATGGTCAATTGGTGTCACTGTTTCACCAACGAAGATGTCTTCCATCCCAGAAATTGCAATCAAGTCGCCGGCTTTGGCTTCTTGAATTTCTAAACGCTGTAAACCGAAGAAACCAAATAATTTAGTCACTCGGAATTTTTTGACTGTGCCGTCTAATTTAAGTAAAGCAACTTGGTCGCCAACTTTAATTTGACCACGGAAAACGCGGCCAATACCGATACGGCCAACGTAGTCGTTGTAATCCAATAGAGAAACTTGGAATTGCAATGGTTCATCGCTATTGTCAACTGGCGCAGGAATATGTTCGATAATCGTATCAAAGACTGGTGCCATGCTGGCTTCTTGGTCTTCTGGATTATCTGACAAGCTAGAAGTACCGTTGATTGCTGAAGCGTAAATCACTGGGAAATCCAATTGATCGTCGTCAGCGCCTAATTCGATAAATAGTTCTAATACTTCATCGACAACGTGTTCTGGTCGTGCAGAAGGTTTGTCAATTTTATTTACGACAACAATCGGTGTTAAATGTTGTTCCAAAGCTTTTTTCAAAACAAAGCGGGTTTGTGGCATTGTCCCTTCATAAGCATCAACAACTAATAACACACCGTCAACCATTTTCATGATCCGTTCCACTTCACCACCGAAATCGGCGTGTCCAGGAGTGTCCATGATATTGATACGGGTACCGTTGTAATCAACAGCTGTATTTTTTGCAAGAATGGTAATTCCCCGCTCTTTTTCTAAGGCGTTGGAATCCATTGCACGTTCTTGTAATTGGGTATGGGAATCTAACGTTTGGGATTGTTTCAATAGTTCGTCAACCAATGTCGTTTTACCATGGTCAACGTGGGCAATAATCGCAACATTGCGGATATCATTTCTTAAATTCAATTTTTTTGTCCCCTTTTAATTATAAAACTTGATTCGACTGCTTATTATACCAGAAAGAAACTATGAAATATAGTAGAAAGTTTCCGAAAACTTCCATAAAATCATTTTTACAGATTTTTTAAGCTTTTTTCTCTGCCATCAAATTAAAAATATCGTCATAGCAAGCCGGCGTCGCAATAATAAACGGTTCCCGCTGTGAAAATTTAACAGGCCCTCCATCTGCGTTGGAATATTTAAAACCAAAGACTGACAACAACACAATCCCGGCAGCATAATCCCACGGAGAGAGATTGGATACATAGGAATGATGGGTGCCCTTTAGCATGGCAATCATTTCCATCCCGGCACAGCCGCTGACTCTGACCCCCATGCTAGCCTCGCCGATGTCATAGGCATTAAAGCGGTTATGAGCGTACATATAGGCGTTCATTCCGACTAACCCTTCCGACAATTTCAAATTAGTTACTTTTTTTATTTGACGGTCATTGCAATAGACTCCGACTGACGGGCCGCCCCAATACAATTCACCCCTCATGACGTCATAGATAAAACCTAATTGTCCGACGCCTTCTTCAAAAATGGCTAGCATAATGCAAAAATTTTCTTTTTCCAAAACAAAATTCAAGGTGCCATCAATCGGATCAATCACATAGACGCGCCCTGTGCCAATTGATTGGTCAGAATAACCTTCTTCTTCGGCTAAAAAAGTCGCTGAAGAATCTACAGCCGCTATTTTATCAATTAAAAAGCGTTGCGTCGCCTTGTCCATATTGGTCACTAAATCTTTGCGATCACTTTTTTCTTGAATTGTTAATTCAGCGGTCAAAGAGGCCTTAATTGTAGTGCCAGCTTCTTTTATCCATGCAGAGATTTCTTTTACAGATGGTGTCATTTAACGAGTTCCCTTCATTCTTAAAATTTTTTGCGGATTTTGTTTGGCTGCTTGAACCGTTCGATATAGGGAATAGCCAGACTCACCTTCAAATTCGCGGCCTAATTTTTTTTCTTCGCCGATGCTCGGAACAACCTGCTTAAATTTTTGATACTTCATTAAAAAGAGTTTATTTTCAATGCCTTTTTCATACGCCAATTCAACAGCCTGCCATAAATCAATCACCGTGACCATTTCGGTAGTCTGCCAATCTAAATCTAGAGGGTATTGATAGTCCTCCATAGAGCACCTCGTTTCATAAAATTCTTTTTGTAAAATAAAATGTGGAGAAAATGAGCAAATTCATTGACCTCTCATAATGCCTGCGCTATACTCAGAAAATAGAATTTTCAGAAAATTCTCAAAGTCGTTTTTAATTAAGGAGTAGGAATTATGGAGACAGAAACAAAACTAACAATAAAAGATTATGTGTACAAGGTTTCATTAGGAATTTCTAATGCTGTGTTGGTTGCTTTAGGGATTGGTTTATTATTTGATACAATCGGCGATTTTACAGGAATTGTCGCCTTTAATAATATTGGTACGATTGCACAACTATTATTAGCACCAGCCTTTGGTGCGGGCATTGCTTTTCAATTGGGCACCAATACATTAGTTGTCTTTAGTTCAATGATTGCCGCAACTGTCGGCAGCAATGCGGTTTTATTTTCGCAAGCAAGTACAGATGCTGTTGCTGTGACCGGGCAAGTTGCTACGCAGGCGGCTGGTTTTGGAATTTTTACAACCGGTCAGCCCATCAGTGCAGTGCTAGCTGGATTAATTGCCGCCCTTGTCGGAAAATGGTTAACTGGCAAAACGCCTTTAGATATGGTTCTTGTGCCCTTCGGTAGTCTTTTTGTCGGCGGTTTAGCTGGTGTTGGTTTGGCTTACGTCACCACACCGTTAATGTTAGCGTTGAGTCAGTTTATGGCCAACTCCATCACTATTTCACCGATTATTGGTTCAATCGTCATTTCAGTGGCTTGGAGCGCTCTTTTGATGACACCAGCTTCTTCGGCTGCTTTAGCGATTGCTCTACAATTAGATCCGACCTCATCAGCTGCGGCCTTAATCGGTTGCACGGCTCAATTTGTTGGCTTTACTGTCATGTCCTTTAGAGAAAATAAAGTGGGCGCCAACATTGCGCAAGGCTTAATTACTCCAAAAGTTCAATTTGCGAATTTAACGAAAAATCCACAGCTGGTGATTCCACCATTTATTTCAGCAGCGATTTGTGCGCCAATCGCCACAGTTGTCTTGAATCTGCGGGTTGGCTATCAATTGGCTGGCTTAGGCTTGAACTCACTGATTGCACCATTGAATCTTTTGGCTAATGACACAACTGGTTTTATCGTTTATATCGCAGTCGGTGTCTTTCTATCCGGAGCTATCACCTATGTCGTTTATCGCTTGATGAAAGCAGCTGGTAAAGTTCAAACCGGTGCTTTAACGATTGAAATGCAATAACTCAAACCTAAATCGACAGTCGCTTCTTAGCTACCCTCAGCTGAGCAGCGACTTTTTCTAATTACTATTATTTGCGTTACTGTGATTATTTTCTTCAGATTTTACGTAATCTAAAGCTACTACAAAGCAGATAATCAATTCCTCTAGCTCTTCTTTAAGAATGGTCACCTCATAGGAGTCGCCCCAACTGACCCATTTTTTATTGACCGTTGCCACCTCAGTCCCTTCTTGCATCATACTGAAGTTCATATTCCAAAGATCCCCTTGGATGCTTAAATTTTCGCCAGTAATGTCATACTTGGCCTTTAAAAAACTTAATTTCTTTTCAATCACCACTTCTTTTGAGCCGACAGTGACAAAAAATTTCGGCAGCAGACTCACGACTTTTTTAGTAATGACGCCGACTTCTTTTCCTTGAGTGTCGGTGATGCGAAACTCTTTGGGAATTTTCATAAAGCTACCTTTGACAAAGTAGCGATCATTAGCAGCTTCATCTTTAACAGTAAACTTTTCGCCAAGGCTGAAAACTTTTTGCTTGATGTATAATTTTTTCATAAAGTCCCCTCATTTCGCTTTTTCTGGAATCTTCTCTTCTATATTAATAGAAGAGATTTCTTTCAACAAGAAAAAAGCTATGGTTTTGACAGAAAATAAAGTTTTCATGGTACACTCTTTTTATAGGGGGGATTTACATGAAAGTAAATAAAAATCGTAAAGTGTTAATAGGCTCGATAATTATTTTAGTGGCGATTGCAGCACTGATTTTATTTTTAGTATTTGGGACCGCTGGTGGTAAGCGCTGGCAGAAAAATCTCGAATCGAGTCTTAATGACGGGTTAAACCGAGAAATATTAGTCTATAACGCTGACGGCTCTGTGATTTATTCTGAGACGGGTAAATTTGATATTAGCTATGGTGACGGTCGTTTAGAATACATCGATGCAGATACGGGACTGAAAACTAATATTTATATCGGCTACAATGCGACTGTGATTGTCAATGAATTAGAATAAGTGCAAAATAAAAAACCGGGTATGGCGACCCGGTTTTTTTGTGTGACAAAATGCTATTAAATATGAATTGGTAAACCTAATGCCAACTCAGAAGCATCCATAGTAATTTCACCCAAAGATGGATGAGGATGGATTGTAAGAGCAATATCTTCAGCGTTCATGCCTGATTCAACGGCTAAAGCTAATTCAGAAATCATATCGCTGGCACCAACACCGGCAATTTGAGCACCGATGACAACATTGCCATCAACAGTTGTGACAAGACGCAAGAAACCTTCCATTTTGTTTAATGAAATGGCCCGACCGTTCCCAGCAAACGGGAATTTAAAACCTTTTGCTTCGATACCAGCCGCTTTTGCATCGGCAACAGTCATTCCGACAGAAGCTAATTCTGGATCGGTAAAGGCAACTGCTGGCATTGCTTTGTAATCAACAGCCACTTTTTTACCAGAAATTGCTTCAGCAGCAATTTTTGCTTCATATGAAGCTTTATGAGCCAATGCAGCACCAGGTACGATATCGCCAATGGCAAAAATATTCGAAATATTGGTGCGACCTTGGTTATCAACTTTGATTAAGCCACGTTCACCGACTTCAACGCCAGCTTGTTCCAAACCTAAATCGTCAGTGTTTGGACGACGACCAACTGTAACCATGACATAGTCAGCAGTTACGGATTCTTCTTTGCCGTCAACTTCGTATTTAACTGTTACGCTGTCGCCATTGTCAACGGCTTCTTTAGCCATTGCAGAAGTAACAACTGTAACGCCTTTTTTCTTGAAGTCATCAGTCACAAGTTTAACCATATCTTTTTCATAGGTTGGTAAAATTGAAGGAGTCCCTTCAATAATCGTTACTTCAGCACCAAGGTTAGCATAAGCGCCACCAAGTTCAGCACCGATAACGCCGCCACCGATAATCACGAATTTTTTAGGAACTTCAGGCAAGTTCAAACCGCCTGTTGAATCTAAGACGCGACCGCCAAATTTAAAGCCAGGAATTTCAATTGGACGAGAGCCTGTTGCGACAATCGCATTATTAAATTCATAAGTTTGAGCTGAATCTGGGTGGATTACCCGTAAAGTATGATCATCAACGAAGAAGGCTTCCCCCATCAAAATTTCAACTTTATGTTTCTTTAATAACATGCCAACACCAGAAGTTAACGTATTGACAACTTTATTTTGTTTCCAGTCTTGTGTTTGTGCAAAGTCTAGCTTAACGCCTTCTGCAGAAACACCGAAAATATTTGAGTCTAAAGAATCTTGGTAATGGTGACCAGCGGCAATCAAGGCTTTTGAAGGAATACAGCCGACGTTTAAACAAACGCCGCCGATAAATTCTCTCTCCACAATTGCAACTTTTTGTCCCATTTCAGCAGCCCGGATAGCGGCAACATATCCGCCAGGGCCTGATCCGATGACAACTGTATCTAATTCAATGGCAAAATCTCCTACTACCATTTTTTAATCATCCTTCCATCAATAATAGTTCTGGGTCAGCTAATAAACGTAAGATATTGTTCAAGGCTTTTTGAGCAGTCGCACCATCAACGATTCGGTGGTCAAAACTCAATGATAATTTCATCATGCGGCCTACAACAATTTCGCCATCTGCATTGACAACTGGAGTTTGCGCAATTGTACCGACTCCTAAGATAGCTACTTCTGGGTAATTGATAACTGGTGTAAACCAGCCGCCACCAACAGAACCAACGTTACTAATTGTAATTGAACCATCACGCATGTCAGGTCCAGTTAATTTGCCATCATGAGCTAGTTGAGCTTTTTCGCTGATTTCATCTGCAATTTGGAACATGCTCTTATTGTCAGCATTTTTAATATTTGGCACATATAAACCATTATCTGTATCTGTTGCGATACCAATATTATAGTAATGTTTGTAAACAATTTCTTGTTTTGCGTCATCAATTGATGCATTCAAGATTGGGAATTTTTTAGCTGTTGCAACTAAAGCTTTAACAACATATGGCAAGAAGGTTAATTTTGTGCCGTTTTCTAAAGCAACATCTTTAAATTTCTTACGGTGATCCCATAATTTAGATACTTCAATTTCACCAAACATTGTAACGTGAGGTGCAGTATGTTTAGAGGTAACCATTGCTTTAGCAATTGCTTTACGAGTTGGTGTTAAAGCAACTCGTTCTTCTAAATCACCTTGAGTTGAAGTGAAGGCTTGTGGTTTCGCTGCTGGAGCACTAGCAGTTGTTGCTTCTGCTTGAGCAGGAGTTTCAGTAGCTGCTGGAGCTTGCGCTTGACCGCCACCAGAAATAAATGCTTGCACGTCTTCTTTTGTAATGCGACCGCCTTTACCACTTGCAGAAACTAATGAAATATCGACATTGTTTTCTCTTGCAAATTGACGAACAGATGGCATTGCCAAAATTTGTTTGTTTGGATCAGAAACTGCCACTACGCCATTGCTGCTTGGTGCAGCCGTTTGAGCTGTTTCAGCTTTGGCAGCCGGTGCCGCTGGTGTACTTGGAGCAGCAGCTGGTGCAGAATTATGTCCCGGTGCATCGATTTCAACTAAGACGTCACCAACATTGGCTACAGTACCTTCTGGAACAACAATATTTTTAACCGTTCCAGTTACAGGAGAAGGAATTTCTTCTACTGATTTATCATTTTGAACTTCTAATAAAGTATCGTCTTCATTGATTGTGTCGCCAGCTTTGACGAACCATTTAACGATTTCGCCTTCCGCAATTCCTTCACCAATATCTGGTAATTTGAATTGGTAAACACCGCCGTCAGCAGCCGGTGCTGCTGCAACAGGTTCTGCAGCTGGACTAGCAGGTGTTTGGGATTCAGCCGCAACGCCACTGTCGCCTTCATTGCCTTCAAAGCCAGGTGCGTCGATTTCGACTAAAACGTCACCGACATTGGCTACAGTGCCTTCAGAAACGATAATATTTTTCACCGTTCCGGTTACAGGAGAAGGAATTTCTTCTACTGATTTATCATTTTGTACTTCTAATAAAGTATCATCTTCATTGATTGTATCGCCGGGTTTAACGAACCATTTGACGATTTCGCCTTCAGCAATCCCTTCACCAATGTCAGGTAATTTAAATTGAAAAGCCATTTTTTATTTCTTCCCTTCTGTCTGATTAAAAGTTTGCGATTTCTTTGACTTTATCTTCGATATCTTTTGCGTTTGGCAACCAGATATTTTCAGCTTGACCGAATGGGAAGATAGTATCAGGAGCAGATACCCGACCAATTGGTGCTTCTAATGAAAGAATCGCTCTTTCAGAAATTTCAGAAACAACTTGAGCAGCTACGCCAGCTTGTTTTTGCGCTTCTTGAACGACAACCACGCGATTTGTTTTTTCAACTGATTTGATGATTGTTTCAACATCTAGCGGTGCGACTGTTCTTAAATCAATAATTTCAACGCTGATATTTTCTTTCGCTAAATTATCGGCTGCTTTGACTGCTTCACGAACCATTGCCCCATAAGTGACAACTGTGATATCAGTTCCTTCACGGGTAACGGCTGCTTTGTCCAAAGGCACTTCGTAAGCTTCATCCGGCACTTCCTCACGGAAAGAACGATACAGTTTCATGTGTTCCAAATAAACAACTGGATCATTGCTGCGGATGGCAGAGATTAATAATCCTTTGGCATCATAAGGATTTGATGGAATAACTACTCGGATACCAGGAGATTGTGCAATCAAACCTTCTAAGTTATCTGAGTGCAATTCAGGTGTATGCACTCCACCACCAAATGGCGCACGGATTGTGATTGGTAATTGACGAGTACCGCCCATACGATAACGGGTGCGGGCCATTTGACCAACAATTTCATCCATAACTTCAAATACGAAACCGAAGAATTGAATTTCAGGAACTGGACGGTAACCTGTTAGCGCTAAACCAAAAGCTAAACCACCGATACCAGATTCAGCTAGTGGTGTATCGAAAACTTTATCTTCACCAAATTTAGCTTGTAAACCTTCTGTTGCCCGGAAAACACCACCGTTTTTACCAACGTCTTCACCGAAGACTAAAACTTCTGAATCATTTTCCAGTTCAGCAGCTAGGGCATCTGTGATAGCTTGAATCATTGTTTTTTGTGCCATGATTATTTCGACTCCTTCGCTTCGTAAATTGCAATTTGTTCTTTAATGCTTTGTGGTTGAACTTCAAACATATTTTTTAAGAAATCAGAAACTTTTTGCTTCGGTGCTTTATCAGCTTCAGCAATCGCATCTTTAATTTCTTCTTTTGTTTTTTCAATAATTTCTTCTTCTTTGGCTTCGCTCCATAAACCTTTTTCAGTTAAGTAGTTACGGAAACGAATCAAAGGATCTTTTTGTTGCCATTCATCATCCATTTCTTTAGAGCGGTAACGGGTTGGATCATCACCTGATAAAGTATGCGGACCATAACGATAAGTTAAGGTTTCAATTAAGACAGGGCCATTTCCGGCAGCAGCCCATTCACGAGCGGCTTTAGTTACAGCGTAAACTGCCAATGGATCCATCCCATCAACTTGAATACCAGGAATTCCTGCTGCTGCTGCTTTTTGTGCTAATGTTTCAGCTGCAGTCTGCACTTCCCGTGGTGTTGAGATTGCAAAACCATTATTTTGAATAAAGAAGACAGCGTTACCGTGGAAACTTCCAGCAAAGTTAATTCCTTCGTAGAAATCACCTTGAGAAGAACCGCCATCACCTGTATAAGTGAAGACAACATTTTTGCTACCGCGTTTTTTCAAGCCTAAAGCTACGCCGGCTGCTTGTACATATTGCGCACCGATAATGATTTGTGGTGGCATTGCTGTCAATGTTTCAGGATATAAGTTACCAGCCACATGGCCCCGAGACCATAAGAAAGCTTGGCTTAAAGGTAAACCATGTTGAATTAATTGAGGGACATCACGATAGCCTGGGAATAAATAATCTTCTTTTTCCATTGCAAAATTACTTGCAAGTTGGCTGGCTTCTTGACCAGCTGTTGGGGCGTAGAAACCTAGACGACCTTGACGGTTTAATGCGGTTGAACGTTGATCTAGAACCCGCGCCCACACCATTTGACTCATCAATTCCACTAATTCATCATCAGATAAATCTGGAACTGCTGCTTCGTTGACGATTTTCCCTTCTTTATCCAAAATTTGGAAAGTTGGAAAATCTGCATTGACTTCTTTGAGCAATTTTTTAAAATCAATAGCTGTTTGCTTCTTTGCCATTTTGTCACACATTCCTCTCTGTAATAAAAAATCCTAAACCGCGAATGAAACAGCACAAGAATCTGTACTATTTATTTTCGCTTTCGATATAAAACTACCATCTTTAGAAAATAAACACAAGCAATAAGCTTCTTTTTCGCAATTTTTTTCACTTTTAAAAAGCCTTTTAAATTAAGACTTAAAAGTGAATTATTTCACATTGTAACCCTTTTCGTCTTTCGGGAAGCGCCTTTTCGTAAAAAAATTAAACACTGTGTGGTACAAAAATAATACAGTTTCAATCGGTGTATTCTTTTTAAAGTTGTCAAATCAAGGAAAAGCTTCTGTATTACTTTTATTTGATAACAGTTTGTAAGTGTTCTCTTATCATTAAAATAAATAATTTTCTCCGCAAAAAAAAGCTGTGACACAAGTGAAATCAGAAATAATTTTACCAAAAGAATATTTAATAGAAACTACTAAATATTCTACGGTTATTATTTCTAAAAACTTGTCTCACAGCGTTAAATTTTTAAAGCCACTCTTTGGTCAAGCGGATGTAAATTCTTTTGGCAAACTCAACGGTAATCAGATAGGCAATAATAATGCCGATAAACCAAGGCCAGTAGCTGGCTGGTAATGGGCTAAATTCGAAAATTTCGCGAATCGGAGCAATTAAAATAATACCTAAGCCAATTAAAATACCGATAGCACTGCTGATTAGAACTTGCGGTGCCGCCATGCTTTGAATAAACGGCACTTTTTTTGTACGGACCATTTGTACAACTAAGGTTTGGCTGACTAAGCCCACCATAAACCAACCGGCTTGGAAGATACCTTGTGTCGCCAAGGAATTAGCGCCAAAGACATTCCACATAATCAAGAAGGTCAAAATATCAAAAATCGAGCTGACCGGACCGATACAGACGGTGAATTTTAGCAAACCATCAATTTGCCAACGAACGGGTTTTGCCAATTCTTCTTCATCAACATTATCCCAAGGTATGGTCAATTGGGTCATATCGTAAATTAAATTTTGAACTAATAATTGAATGGAGAGCATTGGTAGAAATGGTAGAAAGGCACTGGCAACTAAAATTGAAAAGACGTTTCCAAAGTTTGAGCTAATAGTAATTTTAATGTATTTCATCATATTGCTGAATACTTTGCGGCCTTCAATCACGCCGGCCTCCAGCACATTCAAACTTTTTTCTAACAGAATAATTGAACTGGCATCTTTCGTTATATCGGCGGCGGTATCCACTGAGATACCGACATCGGCTTTTCTTAAAGCCGGTGCATCGTTGATGCCATCCCCCATAAAGCCAACAGTGTGACCATTGCTTTGCAGATTTTCAATGATGCGAGATTTTTGCATTGGGTTTAATTTAGCAAATAAGTTCGCAGATTCAACGATTGTTTTCATTTCTTCATCACTGGCTTCATCAATTTGTGAGCCGAGGACCACAGTGCCGACTTCGATGCCAACATCCCGGCAGACTTTTTTTGCAACAATGTCATTGTCACCAGTTAAAACTTTAACGTTGACGCCGTGTTCATGTAAAGACTTGATCGCAGTGATTGCTGATTCTTTAGCGGGATCTAAAAAGCCCATGAACCCAATCAAGGTCATGTCGGCTTCGTCGCCGACGTTATAAATGGCATCAGTATGGGCATCTCGTCGAATAGCAACGGTAATTACCCGCATGCCTTGTTCATTCATTTCACGATTTAATTGGCGCATCGTCGCTTTACGTTCTTCAGTTAAAGGTAGTCTTTCACCATCAATTTCGACAAAGCTGCAAATGCCCTCCATCTCTTCAACGGCCCCTTTAGTAATCATAATTTGATGATCATCAGCCTTTACGACAACTGTTAAACGGCGCCGGGAAAAATCAAAGGGAATTTCATCAATTTTTACGACATCGTGATAAGGCAATTGGCGTTTGCCGTCTTCAAAATAATTAATCACGGCAATGTCCATTAAGTTTTTCCAACCTGTTTGATAATGGGAATTTAAAAAGGCTAAGTTTAAGACTTGATCATTTGGCTGGCCGGTCGGGTCTAAATGTTGGACCAAGACTACCCGATCTTCGGTAATTGTGCCAGTCTTATCAGTACACAGCACATCCATGCTGCCGAGATTTTGCATTGAAGCCAGCTCTTTAACAATCACTTGATGTTTGGACAAGCTTAAAGCACCTTTGGCTAAGTTGCTGGTGACAATCATCGGCAGCATTTCAGGTGTCAGTCCAACGGCCACAGCAATCGCAAAGAAGAAGGCATCGCCCCAGTTGCCTTTGGTCAACCCGTTAATCAAAAAGACAATTGGGAATAAAATCATGACCATTCGTAACAGTAATTTCGAAATTTTGGTTAGGCCGACATCAAAACTAGTTTTGCCCCGTTGGGAAGTCGCACTTTTGGCAATATCACCGAAGAAAGTATTTTGGCCAGTTTTTAAAATAATGGCTTTACCTTGACCACTGAGGACATCGGTTCCCATGAAGACTAAGTCTTGCATATCCAACGCTGAAAGCTCATCGGTTTCTGTGAGCTTGGCATCGACAAATTTTTCCACCGGCATGGATTCTCCGGTTAGAGACGATTGATTGACAAATAAATCTTTAGTCCAAATTAAGACTGCATCGGCGGGAATCATATCGCCGGTGGCTAAAGTAATTAAATCCCCTGGCACTATTTCATCCATTGGAATTTCTCTGGTGCTGCTGTCTCTAGTAACGGCTGAAGTATTTTCAATTAATTCTTTTAACTCTTGGCTGGCTTTTTGAGAACGATATTCCTGAATAAAGGTAATAATGACACTGGCTAAAATCATAATCCCCATCACCACTGCTGCTTCAATATCGCCAGTGGCTAAAGAGACAATTGCTAATAAGACTAACACGAAAACAAAGGGATCATTAAAAGCTTTTAAAAATAAAAGCACAGCTGGTACTGGTTTTTGCGCAGAAACGACATTGGCGCCGTATTCTTCTAATCTTTCTTTGGCATCTGCTTCAGTCAAGCCGTTGATGGACGTTCTTAATTCCATCATTAGTTCCCGTTCTGAAAGCAGGGCTAATTTTTTTAGTTCTTGGTCCTTGGTTTGTTTTAAATTACTTTTTCTAATCATGTTCTTTCCTCCTATTGCACTGGAGGAAAGTCCTCCAAATGCAGAATATTGTACGGCCTCTGTCCTTCAGGGTGATCCATAACGCCTCAATCCTTTCTGTCATTTTTTAATTAAATTAATTTATAGGAGGTTTTTTAGACAAAAAGAAACCCACACTCAACGAGAGCATGGGAAAAATTTGATTTCATGACCATCGTTGAGCTTTAGCACTATAGAGCGTAATTAATCAAGATTGATTACAGCTACTTTAGACTCGCCTTCACGACGAAGTCTTGTTTTACCAACTAAGAGTCTCTCGATTCTTTCGCGGCAGCAGCATATGTCCATATAGGAGCCTCACCTAACAATTATTTAATTTTGTTTACATGTTGATTTTATGCCGTAAAAATAAGAAAGTCAACCCAAAAAGCCGTTAATCATTTAATAAGCGATGTTTTTTAAAATACTCATCGACCTTTTGATTTGCGGCCGCTTCGTAATAATCTTTAAATTTGACTGTCCACAGTTTGGTTTCTCTGGCTTCGGCAAATTTTTCCATCGTCTGGTCATACTCTGCTAAAACCGGATAGTCATAATCTTTAAAGCTATCGTAAAAAACGACGGCCTCTTCTGGTAGTCTTGGCTTGACCTTCATGGCAACGTTCGGTTTGCCAATACTTAAGCCGCATAGAGGAAACATCTGCTCTGGCAAATGCAGCAACTCGGCTAGCTCTTCAATATTTTTGCGGACGGAACCCACTGGAACACAGCCTAAGCCTAGTGCTTCGGTGGCGACAATTGCACTTTGGAGCGCCATCGCCGCATCAGTCGTTGCCACTAAGATGTGATCTAAGCTTTCACCAACGGTCGAAGCCGTATGATAATGTTCGCTAATCATTTTAGCCCGATGCAAATCGCCGACAAATAATAAAAAGACTGAACTATTTAGCATATGGGGATTTCCCGGGTTCCATTCAACTAATTGCTCACGAATTTTTTTATCTTGGATAACTAAAATGCTGTAGGCTTGACCATTCATCCAGTTCGCACTTTGACGAGCGGCCGTTAAAATCGTCTGTAAATCCTCTTGGGGCAATTGATAATCGGCATCGAAATCCCGATAAGTCCGATGGTTTAATAAAATATCAAGGGTGTCACTCATAATATCATCTCCATTCTTAATAAGTTTAGCACAAGTTTTAGCTTTTTTTCAGCGTATCGGTGATTTCAGAAAAAATCTCAAAAAAATTGCGGTAATCCTTTTCTTCTAACCGACTAAAATTAATGCGTAGAGCATTTTTTTCATTGGAGAAAAGAAAACTCGGAGCAATTAGCAGCCCTTTATCTAAAAAAAGCTGCCAATTTTTTTTAGCTATATCCCCTCTTTGCCAGGTCAGCCAGACGTAAAACCCACCTTTAATCTCACTAATTCGCCAGTTTTTTTCAAAGGGGGCTACTAGCTTCAGAAAAGTTGCGGCTCGTTTAGCTAAGGCATCTACTAATAGCTGTCGCTGATTTAAAAAAGTCTGATCACTTAAAGCAGCTGTGGCAAGGACTTGCGGAAAAATACTGACGGTAGAATCCATCACCTGCCTAGCTTCAATTAAGGGCGCCATAAGGGAATGGGGAGCTAAAAGCCAACCGATTTTAGTTGAGGCGCCTAATATTTTTGAAAGTGAACCCAGATAGATGACTTGCTGCGGGGCAAGTGATTTTAATAAAGGAATTTTCTTGGTGAAATTAATCTCACCAAAGACATTGTCTTCCACAACAGGAATTTGATATCTGCCACAAAGCTCTAAAACTTCTTGACGACGCTTCAAAGACATCACAATACCAGTAGGATTTTGGTAGGTCGGATTTAAAATCAGCATTTTAATTTTTTTTGTGACAATTAATTGCTTTAACTCGTTTAGTTTAATGCCCTCTCGGTCCAAGCCAACGCCAAAAAGCGAAATTCCGGCAGCCTGAAAAATTGGCAGGCCATAAAGAAATGAAGGATTTTCAATTGCCACGCTATCTCCGGGTGCCAATAACACTTGCAGCAATAAAAACAACCCTTGTTGAGCCCCAGAAGTAATTAATATATCCTCAAGGGAAACCTCTAATTGATGGTCTTTTTGCAATTCTTCTTGAATAGCTTTTTGCAACGGCAAATACCCCGCTGCTGATAGTTGAGTCTCTTCAGCTAAAAAATCCTCCCAACGAAAACTCGGCAGCTGGAAATTCGGAATCAGTTGATGAGGCAGTTCCCCGGTAAATAAATCTAGTACCTCCGAGTCTGCTAATCGCTTTTTTAAATTCAGCAAAAAAGGATGCTGGCGATTATAAGCCGTTTGTTGTAAAATTCCCTGCCAATTTGTGCGGGGCAAGGCTTGGCGTCCCCAATTTCCTTCATTTACCCTCGTGCCGCTACCCTGTTTACGTATCAGCCAGCCTAAACTGGCCAATTCATCCAGCGCATGGACGACTGTCGTGCGATTGACAGCAAATAATTTTGCCAGCTCCCGTTCAGTCGGAATTTTTTCGCCGGCTTCCAGTTCGCCCTTTTGAATGCTTTCAATAATTAAATCCATAATTTGTAGATAAATCGGTCCCGTTGATTTTTGTAAGCGCCATTCCATAGCTTTACCTTCTTTTTTGTAATTGGATGACCTCAAAATAAACCAATTGGCTGTTTCTGTCAAATCAGCCTTCCCTTATACTAAGTTACATTAAAAGAAAATTTGAATGGAGGAGGAAATTGATTAAAAAAGTGTTGACCGTGGCCGGCTCTGATTCGACTGGCGGAGCAGGCATTCAAGCGGATTTAAAAACATTTCAAGAATACGGCACTTTTGGTTTTTCAGCGATTACAAGTGTGATGACAATGGACCCAGATCAAAATTGGTCCCATGAAGTCACCAGCTTTTCACCAGAGCTAGTGGCTAAACAGCTAAAAAGTATTTTTACCGGCGGACAGCTAGCAGCCATGAAAACTGGTTTATTGGGAGATGTCGGGACAATTGAGGTTGTCAAAGATTATCTTGAAAAATATCAGATGCCAAATGTTGTGATTGACCCTGTCATTGCTAGTAAAGGCACGCAGGATTTATTTCAAAGTGAAAATGTGGTGGCGATTAAAAAAAACCTCTTACCTTTAGCAACAATTACCACGCCGAATTTAGTGGAGGCGGCCATCTTGGCAGAAATGCCGCCGTTAGAAAATTTAGCTGAAATGAAAATTGCGGCAGAAAAAATTTATCAGCTGGGTCCTAAGAATGTCATCGTTAAAGGTGGCCATCGTCTCGGCGGAGAAAAATCGCTGGATGTGTTCTTTGACGGCCGTAATTTTGAAATTTTGGAAAATCCTCTGTTTAAAACAGATTTCAATCATGGCGCTGGCTGTACTTTTGCTGCCGCAATTACGGCGGGCTTAGCCAAGGAGCTTTCTGTCTTTGAAGCTGTCGTCTTAGCCAAAGACTTTGTGGCGGCCGCTATTCAAGAAGGCTTAGAAATTAATCAGTATTTAGGTCATGTCTGGCATGGTGCCTATAATCAAGCCCAAAACCGGGTGACTTCTAAAAATAATCAACCATCAATTAAATAAAGGAGTAAATTATGATAAAAAATTCACGTTTAAGAAGTATTATTTTAGTGGCGCTGTTTGCTGCGTTGACCGTTATCGGCACTAATATTCGGATTCCGATGCCGACAGGCGCCTTTGTCCATCTGGGTAATGCCGTTTTATTATTGGCAGTGCTTTTAATCGGCTATAAAAGAGGTGCGTTAGCTGGTGGTTTAGGTTTTTTCATTTTTGATATTCTCAGTGGCTATGCAACTGAGGCGCCTTATTTTCTTTTGGAAAGTTTTATCGTCGGTGGAGCAGCAGCCTTAGCAATTCTATTTTTCAAAAAGAATTTGACGAATGTCTGGCAAGTAATGGGTGTGGGTGTCGTCACCGGGATTGCCAAGCTAATCATGACGCAGCTGAAAAATACTGTTACCTTTTTAATTGCCGGATCTTCTTTGCCGGTTGCCTTCACCAGTGCTGCCACCAAACTCCCAGCCTCACTAATCAATGTGATTATGACAATTGTGATTGTTTCGTTAGTTTATTTTCCCTTGAAAAAAATTATGGGGACAGTCTTAGGGTCATCTGATCGACCTGCCCATGATTCTAAATAAAAAAATTACTGGATAGTTGTAAAAGCCCTGTCAACATTAGATTTTTAGTCTAATGTTGACAGGGCTCTTTATTATCTAAAAGTAAATTGCAAATTTTAACCGTGGCGGCGATTGCGGCCGGACATCCACACCTCTTTTGTGAGGTAGCGGACCCGTTCCATAATCCGTTTGGCTTTAATTGGTTCCTCATCGCCTTTTTGCGAGACGCTGAGGTGTTCTTCAAACTCCGTTAAGTTAAAGTTGGAGGAAAAGAAAGTTGGCAATTGCTCCTGCATCCGATGCTGCAAAATGACACCAAAAACTTCATCACGAATCCAAGGGCTCATCGAATCGGCTCCCATATCATCCAGCATTAAAATCGGCGCTCTTTTTACAGCGTCTAATTTTGGCCCAACAGAATCATTGCCGATTGCCTGTTTCATCTCTACTGTAAAGGTCGGAAAGTGAACTAGCGTTGTTTCAAATCCTCTGACGGCTAACTCATGAGCTATTGCACCTAATAAATAGGTTTTGCCAACACCAAAGTCGCCCACCAGATACAAGCCTTTATGAAAATCTTTAGGTGTAGCGACAAACTCATTGATAAAGGTCATCGCTTCAATTAGTGCAGCACTTCTTTCGGTGTCACGATCAAAGTTGGCGATGGAGGCATCTTGAATATCTTTTGGCATATCCACTGCCCGCACGCGACTGCGGATTTCTTCCTCCCGCTTACGGGCCATCAAGGCTTCCGTTGGCACATAAGTCACATCGATAAAATGAAAATTCATCGCCAGCTGCGGCTCGTAGCCTGGGGCAATCATTGTGGGATCATTTAATTGGTATTTGCGTTTTTCTTGAACAAATTCATAGAGTTTTGCGTAACTTTTTTCGATATCAGCATCGGTCAGCTGATATCGATGCTCTGCGATAAAGGCTGCGACATCTGGATCTTGTAAAACTTTTTGAACCATTTCCGCTAATTTGTCCTGGTAATTTCCTTTGCGAATAATCTGTGACAATTCTTTTCCCATATCCTCCATGGCTAGTCACCTTCCTTCAAAAAGTCTTTCAGCATTTCATCTAATTCCGCTTGGCGCTCTGGGGCAATTTGCGCCTCAGGTAAGGTTTTTTGATTCATCCACTCTGGCACTTTTTCCCTGCGCACTTTGCGATTAGTATTGCGATAATTTTTAGTTTGTTTTGGCTTATTATTCAAATCCCGGGCATGTTTTAAAGCCGCTTCCGGCGTTTTAATGCCGCTTTGGGCCCATTCATTGGCAATCGAATTGACATAGGTGCCGTTTAAAACCGGCGCATTTTTGGCGACCAATACGTAATGAATTAAAATATTGACGACAGCGGCCGGTAAACCGGAGCGATCCACTAAATTTTTAACAATCCAAACCTCAGGATCGCCGATAAAACCGCCTTTGGCTTCCTTCAAAGCTTGAAAATAGGTCATCGGCGGATAGAGTTCTGCCTCTTTGATTAATTCGATATCTTGTGGTGAAAAGCCCTCTGCTTTGAGAGTATTTTCCCGGCGAAGTTTCTGGTCTGCCTCACTTAGCTTGGTTTGCGGCTCAGTTGATGGAGTATCATCAGTAGTTTTTTTTGTGACAGGCATTGTTTGGGCTGCTTGACGGACAGCCTTATGAAAATCTTTTAAGGAAATTTTTTGTTCCGTTAAGTTAGAAGTTCTGGCTAACAGTTCACTAAGCTCGATTTCTTCATAGCCATACATCACATGATGGACAAAAATATCTTGTCTTTCTTCAGCCGTTAAAGAAGTGGTCACACCCAAACGGGCTAAGTTGGCTTCGATTAACTGCCAATCCAAATCCTCACCCTGATCAATTCCCGGTGGATTCTCCAGTGAAAAATCAGCGGCGCTTTCTTCAAGCCTGCCAAAGTTTTCTGCGAAACGGCCTTCATTGAAGGAAAAAATTTGTTTGAATTTTTTAGTGACTTCCTGAAAACCTGAGATATCCAAAGTTTTTGGCTTGAAGCGCTGCAGGAGGCGCTCGTATTTTGTCTCACTGACATATTCCTTTAACAGAAAATGCAAGAGACTATCTTGTAGAAAAGCTTCTGGTGCTAAAGGTTCCTGCAACTCATAAAGATACTTGCGACCCAATTGAGCATCTTCTTGGTAATAGCTTTTTAATAAGCCAATCGCTTCTAATTTTTGGCGGTCTTCAAAAAATAATTGTAAACCAACATTTAAATCAGTCAGTAAATCGGCATGGATGGCAATCTCACTTAGACCATACTGCCATTTGATTTCCCCTAAAAAGGAGAAGTACAAAGCTAAGGCTGAGGCACCGATAATCGGTTGATACAATTGCACAAGGGTTTCCTGACTGCGATCGCCTAGGGGCAATTGTTTGCCAACTTGAAATAAATATTTTGGTAAGACTTCATCCCAAGCATTTTCCACGGCAACCCCTCCTTACTCTTCACCATTTTTGGCTTTGTCGACGATTTCTTGTAATTCCTTCAAAAATACCGACATATCTTTAAACTGCCGATAGACACTGGCAAAACGGATATAGGCGATTTCATCTAGATTGACTAAATTTTCCATCACATATTCGCCGATTAAATTGGTCGAGACTTCATTTTCACCAAGCGAACGAACCCGATTTTCAACATCATCGACAACCTGTTCCATCTGTTCCATCGCAACTGGGCGCTTTTCGGCAGAGCGAATCAAGCCCCGCAAGATTTTATCACGATTAAATTCTTCTCGAGAACCGTTTTTCTTCACCACTAGTAAAGGTGTTGCTTCAATCCGTTCAAAGGTAGTAAAACGAAAGCCACAGTTTTCACATTCACGGCGCCGGCGAATCGTGCGGCCATCATCTGTTTGACGGCTGTCTATAACCCGTGAATTATTATGTTGGCATTTTGGACAACGCATCCGATTTCCTCCTCAAATTGAGTTTGAAAAATGCTCAAGCAAACTAGCTCTGCAAAAAATTCAATCAGATTTTTTTTGCATCAAAATTTGCTTTTGCTGATTTCAATCCCTCAATAATATAACAATCATTTCTTTCTTGTCTATTATTATAACATGATTGAATCAGCGGATAAAGTCGTTGTTTTTTAGCCAATCGATAACTTGTTTTTCCGTTTCAGCGGGTGTACCTTGATTATCAAAAATAATATCCGCTCGCTCTTTTTTTTCGGCAATTGACATCTGGGCATGGATTCTAGTTTCGGCGGTTGCCAAATCAAAACCGTCTCTGAGCATTAGTCGCTGCACTTGGAGTTCTTCTGGTAAATAAACTACCGCCACCGCATCCATATAATGTTCGTAATTGCCTTCGTATAATAACGGCACATCGACAATCACCAATGGGCTGCTTAGCTTTCCAGCAGCAATTTCCGCTAAAATTTGTTTGCGGATAAAGGGATTTAAAATTTCGTTTAACCGCCGGCGCCGCTGGTCATCGGCAAAGACAATTCTACCTAAGGCTTTGCGATTAAGGCTGTGGTCGGCATTTAAAATTTCTGTACCAAATTCTGCAACAACTTCCTGAAGCCCTTCGGTTTGCGGCTCCACGACTTTTCTAGCGACTACATCCCCATCAACAATCGGAAAATCAAACCGGCGAAAAATATTGACCACCGTACTTTTTCCGGTAGCGATGCCGCCCGTGATTCCTAAAACAAAGCTCATTTTCTGCCCCTCACTTTCAAAACTTGGCAATGGGGGCAAAAGTGCGTGCCCCTTTGAGCGACTTTAATTTTGACAATCGGCGTTTGACAACGAGGACAAGGCTGACCAGTTTGCCCGTAAACATTTAATGACAATTGAAATTTTCCGGCTTCTCCTAATGCATTGAGATAAGAACGAATCGTAGTGCCGCCAGCTGCCACCGCTCGACCTAAAACATCAATGATGGCTAAGCGCAAAATTTCAATTTCTTTTTTCTTCAAGGTGTTGGCCGGCTGCTCTGGATGAATCTGTGCTTCCCAAAGCGCTTCGTCCACGTAAATATTGCCTAAGCCAGTAACCAATTTTTGATCCAGCAGCAGCGGTTTGATTGCTTTGCTGGATTTTTTTAACCCGGTTGTAAAATCAGCTAAGGTAAATAAATCCGGTAAAGGCTCTGGCCCCAACTGCATAATACCTTTATAAGTATTACTTTGATCCTTGGCTACTAGGGTCATACGACCAAACTTACGAACATCATGATAGTGCAGCTGGCTGCCGTCTGTAAAATGAAAAACAACATGGGTGTGTTTTGTCAGCGGTGCTTCAGCTGGGGAAAATTCGTACTTGCCTTCCATTCTTAAATGGGAAATCAAATCCCAATGGTCCAATTTGAAAATTAAAAATTTACCTCGTCGCTGCACGTCGTGGATTGTCTCCTTGGCTAATTCAGCTGCAAAAATCGGCACCTCGGGATTTTCAATAATCCGTGGCCAAAAAATTTCGACCCGCTGAATGGTCTTGTCCTTGACTAACTGAACCAAACCTTTTCTGACGGTTTCAACCTCTGGTAATTCCGGCATCCTCTGCACCTTCCCCATTTAAAATAAAAACTATTTTGCTTCGTACCAAGTCTTGCCCCAGTTGCTATCGGCTAAAAGTGGTACTGACAATTCGACTGCGTTTTCCATCACGTTGTGGACTAATTTATCTAATTTGTCCAATTCCTCTTCAGGAACTTCAAAGACCAATTCATCATGCACTTGTAAAAGCATGGTCGCCTTTAAGTCTGCCTGTTGCAATTCTTTTGCCAGCTGGACCATCGCAATTTTTAAAATATCGGCAGCACTACCTTGAATCGGCGTGTTGATGGCAGTCCGCTCGGCAAAGGAGCGCAAATTATAATTGCGGGAATTAATGTCTGCCAAATAACGGCGGCGATGATATAAAGTTTCGACATAGCCCTTGTCTTTGGCTTCTCTGACAATTTCTTCCATGTATTTTTTAACTCCTGGGTAACGGTCAAAATACGTATCAATATATTGTTGGGCTTCTTTACGGGAAATTCCTAGATTTTGCGATAAACCATAATCGGAAATGCCATAAACAATGCCAAAGTTGACCGCCTTGGCTTGGCGACGCATGTTAGCTGTCACCTCTTCTGGTTTTTCAATCCCAAAGACCCGCATCGCGGTACTCGTATGAATATCTTGCCCCTCCACAAAAGCCGCCTTCAAATGCTCGTCGTTTGAAATATGGGCCAAGACCCGCAGCTCAATTTGCGAATAATCGGAAGAATAAATTAGCCAATTTTTTTCACTCGGAACAAAGGCTTGACGAATCTTGCGGCCTTCTTCTAGACGAATCGGGATATTTTGCAAATTCGGATCCACTGAACTCAAACGACCGGTTTGGGTCAAGGTTTGAATGTAGCGGGTGTGCACTTTGCCGTCAGTAGCGATTACTTTTAGCAGGCCTTCCACATAAGTCGATTGAATCTTGGCAATCTGACGATAGGTCAAAATATCATCAACGATGGGCGCTTGTTCCCGCAACTGTTCTAAAACATCGACCGCCGTGGAATAGCCGGTTTTGGTTTTCTTAATGACCGGCAAGCCCATTTTTTCAAAGAGAATCACACCTAATTGCTTCGGCGAATTCAAATTAAATTCTTCGCCGGCTTCCGCAAAGATTTTTTCTTCGATTTCTTTTAAACGTTGACTAAATTCGACCCGCATTTCCTGCAGGCGGCTAGCATCAACAGTGATGCCGGTCATTTCCATTTCGGCTAAAATTTTTGATAAGGGCAATTCCATTTCCGTAAAGAGCTGCCACTGATTTTTTTCTGTTAGCTCCTCTGTCAGCTTAGGCGTTAAAAAGTGAATGGCACCAATCTTGCGGGCCAGATGAGCGAAAAAGACTTCATCATCTGCTGGCAGTCCTTTTTTAGCGCCTTTGCCATAAACGGCGTCGTCTGATTCAATTTCTGTGTAGCCATAGTGATGGGCGACACCCTCAATATCATTGCTGTTGTCATTTGTATCTAACAAGTAGGCCGCTAGTAACACATCAAAATCCAAGCCTTGAGCTCGAGCAGCCATGCGGGTCAGTGAGACATAGGTCCGTTTGGCGTCATAAACAAATTTCAACTGATTTTCATCTGTTAACCACTTTAAAAAATGCTCATTTTCATAAAGTGCTGGATTGTTAGTCACATAAACTTTCTTCTTGGTGCCCCAAGCAACACCGACAATGTCAGCGGTGTGATAATTATCCGTCAGCATTTCAACGTACAAGGCCTGTTCTGAGGTAAACATCTCAGCAGAAAATTCATCGACCACTTCAAATAGAACATCTTCTAAATCCTTCGCCTCTTCAGGAACATCTAGCTTGGTCAAAAATTGTTTGAAGTCCATTTCCTTAAAGAAGGGCACTAATTTTTCTAAGTCTTTGCCTTGATAGACTGTTTCATCAAGGGTAACCGTCACTGGTGCATCGACATCAATCGTCGCCAGTTTTTTTGAAAGCAGGGCCTGTTCTTTATCATGAATGAGATTTTCTTTCATTTTACTCGGCTTTAGTTCATCGATGTGCTGATAAATGCCTTCGACTGTTCCAAATTGATTCAGCAATTTGATTGCGGTCTTCTCGCCAACTTTAGTCACACCAGGAATATTGTCTGAGGCATCACCGGCTAATCCCTTCATGTCAATAATTTGCTGAGGCGTCAATCCATCATATTTTTCAGCGATATGTTCTGGCGTGTAGGATTCGATTTCACTGACACCTTTGACTGTCACCTCCACACGAATATCATCGGTGGCTAGTTGTGTTAAATCTCGGTCACCGGAAACAATGACCACTTCAAATTCCTCCTTCGGCGCTTGAGTTGCCAAAGTGCCGATAATATCATCCGCTTCATAATTAGGCAGTTCATAATATTTAGCACCAAGACCAGTCAGCATTTCTCGAATATAAGGCAGCTGCTCTTTAAATTCACCTGGCGTTTTGGCCCGCCCCGCTTTGTACTCGCCATACATTTCTGTTCTAAAGGTGGTCTTGCCTGCATCAAAGGCGACTAAAACATGGGTCGGTTGTTCTTTGGTCATAATATTGTCAAACATATTACGGAAGGCATAGATGGCATTTGTATGTAAGCCGTTTTTATTTACGAAACGATCAAGTGAATTATGCAGAGCAAAAAAAGCGCGAAATGCGACACTGTTGCCATCCACTAATAATAATTTTTTCTTTGTCATTTGGTGAACTCCGTTTCTGATAAGTTATTTCAAGCTTGACTGAAAGTGCTAGCCATATTCTTCACTATTTTAACAAAGATTCTCAGGCAATGGGAATAAATTGACTGGAAATAGCCATTTTTAAAAGAAAAGCTGGGCTTCATTTTTTTCTTGACGTAAAAAGAGCCTAAGAAAGTTTCGTTTTAACAAAACTTTCCCAGACTCTTACTGCTAGTTTATTTTTGGTTTTCCATCATTTTGAAGTTAGACCAAGGTTTTAAGAAGTCTAATAAGAATAATTCATCCTCGGCAATCCGACCGACAACATTGACGCGGCCATCATTTTTCATGGCTTTTAAGGAAATTTGGGTTTCCCCTTTGTATTGACCATAGCCGACATTGTCGATTAAGACATCGCCTTTTTCCATATCACGGGTATTGTGAGCCGGAAATTCTTTGTCTTTGTAATACACCCGCGTCATCGTTGAACGCAAAATATATGCTGAGCGATCACCACGATAGCTGTGAAGATTATCAAACAAGCAAATCCGTTCGTTTTCAGTGATATCGTCATAGACATCCACTTTAATCGTTGGGTAAGGTGCAAAGAAAGCTTCATTCATCGCCTTTAATTCTGCTTCTGAGGCATAAGCATTTCCGACTAAAATATCATCGATTAAACCAGTTAAAACTAAATGTTTCACCTGTGTCGCAATTTCCAATTCACGATGGTCTTCTAAAGAGCACAGGCCGTCTTGGGTTGGCCAAGGTCCAAATGTTGCGGCATGGGAATTAACAAAAGCCATTGTATTTAAATTGTACTTGCGGAATTTTTCAGAGCAATATACAAAATGTTCATAGCTCAATCCTGAATAGCGATGCGGATAAAAATTATGGGAGCCTAATAAATTATCGGTATTAGGTGAATAACTCATAATATTGTCAACGTAATTTGTACCAGAACTCATATTGATTTCAATTTTAATTCCATAAGGATTTCTTGTCATGCGAGCTTCTTCGGCACCGGTAAACCCGACATCCAGACGAACGCCGTATGCCCCCATTTTATGGAAGAAAGATAAGTCATCGTAAGAAATGCCTAATTGTTCAAATAAACTTGGGTTGATGTCCACCATCACTTCCATACCCAAAGAATTTGCATAAGTGACCACTTCAGTAAAATCAGCCAAAACTTTTTCTTGGTCATCATTGATTTGTAAGAGACTTGTAAAAACCCGTTTAAAGCCATATTTATGCGCTAAATCTAAATACGCTTTATCCTTTTCAAATGTTGAACGCTCTGGATAAATTGAAATACCTAATTTTCCCATTCCTGTTGCCTCCTAGTAAAAGATACTTTATTATAGCATTGGAAATTTAATTGGTCTACACCTTTGGTAAGGCTTTAAAAATTTTTCTGGAAAAAAATTAGATGTTTGTTATCATATTATTTGTAGAAAGAAAGGATTGAAAGAATGAAAAAGCAAACAGTAATGAAATTTGGGTTAGTCGCAGCCCTGACTCTATTTTTAGGCGCCTGCGGTTCAACAAATGAAAGCAGCAGTAGCTCCAGCACGTCAGAGACCACTGCCAGCTCCTCTGCCACAACCAGTAGCTCAAGCAGCACAGCCGCTAGCAGCAGTCAAGCTGTTGACTTGGACTCTTTGGAGTTGCCGCAATTGACAACTGAAATTGCTGCCAATGAAGATGTTGTGGACATGGTGACCTCCATGGGAACAATCAAAATGAAACTTTTTCCTGATTTAGCACCGAAGGCCGTGGAAAACTTTATGACTCTGGCAAAAGATGGATATTATGATGGCATTATTTTCCATCGAGTTATCAATGATTTCATGATTCAAGCTGGTGACCCAACCGGCACTGGTTCCGGCGGTGAAAGTATTTGGGGCGAAGGCTTTGGCGTTGAAAAATCAAATCAACTTTATAATATTCGCGGAGCTTTGGCGATGGCCAATACCGGCGCTGCTAACAGTAACGGCAGCCAATTCTTTATTGTCCAAAATAGTGATGATGTCACGAAAGGGTTATCTTCTTCCTCTAAGCCAGCGGCAATTTTTGAAGCCTATAAAAACGGTGGCTATCCGTATGGAGATGGTAAATATACTGTTTTTGGTCAAGTAATTGAAGGCATGGATGTTGTCGATGCCATCGCGGCTTTAGATGACGGTTCTGATAATGGCACGAAAACGGATGTGACGATTGAGCGAATTGATATTATTCAAGAAGCAGAATAAACAAAAAAGATTACTTTTCAAAATTTCGAAAAGTAATCTTTTTTTCTTGGTAAAAATTTAAGGAATTATTTTTGCTGGGCTTCTTGACCAACGATAAAGGTAAATTGGCACTCCGAAACTTTTTTGCCATCCACATAGGCATTAGCATCGGCGGTTCCGACTTGCCCTTTGACTTTCGTGATAATAAATTCTAATTTTAAAACATTTCCTGGAACTACTTTCTGGCGGAATTTGGCCTTATCAATGCCACCGATATAAGCCGTTTTACCGATAAATTCCTCGGTTTTTAAAATTAAAACAGAGCCAGCTTGTGCCAAGGCTTCTAAAATTAAAACGCCTGGCATTACCGGATTTCCCGGGAAATGACCATTAAAAAATTCTTCGTTAATCGTAACATTTTTAGTAGCTAAAATGCGTTTGCCGGGTTCAAGTTCGTCAACGTAATCAATATAGTAAATGGGATAGCGATTGGGAATAATTTCCATCACTTCTACAGCAGTTAATACAGGTGTCAAAATTATCGACCTCTTTCTGAATTTCATTGTGGTATTTAGTTTTATTAAATACTTTGATATTCAAAGTATCATAGAATAGTTGATTTCGCAATAATTTTTTAAATTTCAAAAAAATAGTTTGACAATCAAAACATTTTATCTAATAATAGTTATTCGTAGAGGAAACCTATTTTGAACTTATTCTTTTTTTATTTCTACAATTATCTATTATTTTTCTTGGTTGAAAAAGCCAAAAGTTTTCTAAATGAAATGAAGGAGCGCAATTAAAATGACATTTTTAAAAGGAAAAAAAATCTTGGTGATGGGAGTTGCCAACAAAAGAAGTATCGCATGGGGTGCGGCTAGTGCGATGATTGCCCAAGGTGCTGAAATTATTTATACGTATCAAAATGAACGCATGAAAAAGCCTTTGGAACGCTTAGTCGGTGAAGAGCCTTTATTAGTGGAATGTGATGTGGCCAGCGATGAGAGCATTGATCAAGCCTTTACGGAAATTGAAAACAAAGTCGGCAAAATTGACGGAATTTTACACGCAATTGCCTTTGCCAAAAAAGAAGAACTTTCTGGAGATGTCACTGATATCAGTCGTGACGGCTACGCACTAGCTCAAGACATCAGCAGCTTTTCTCTAATTGCCGTGACGAAACGGGCACTGCCTTTATTAAATGAAAACAGCGGGATTGTCAGCTTGTCTTATTTAGGGGCTGTTCGGGCGATTCCTAATTACAATATGATGGGCATCGCTAAAGCGGCTTTAGAAGCTGGTATTCGCTATTTAGCGGCCGAGTTAGCACCAAAAGGCGTACGGGTTAACGGCGTTTCCGCCGGGGCCATTAAAACTTTAGCTGTGACTGGCGTTAAAGATTATCAAAAATTGATTCAGTTATCTGAAGATCGCACTCCTGATAAAGTTGGTGTGACGATTGAAGAAGTCGGCAATGCCTGTGCCTTTTTAATCAGCCCCTTAGCTTCTGGTTGTATTGGCGACATTGTTTATGTTGATAAAGGTGTTCATTTAACGTAAAACATTAAATCCCTCATTTTTGAGGGATTTTTTTATATCGTTTTTCTGAACTTAGATAGGCGAATGTTTGATTCTTACCCGAATTAAAACTAGTTCGTAATAAAAAAACTCTGCCCTTACCTTTTAATTGAAGGAATACTATCAAAGGCAAAAAATTTTCAATCAAGTTTAGCCTTTTACATTTATTGATTCAAATAATTAAAACTATCCTACATCACGGGAATTTTTGTAAATTTTTCAACTCTACTTATTATCTCCCCACTTCCTCAGCCTTTAATTTAAAATCAGACCAAAAAGTAACCTCAGCAGCTTTGCTTTTCCCCTTCTGAGAAGGCTCTTTTGAACTTGTGAAGTGTAGTTCAAGAAAATCAATAAAATTTTCTTCGATGCTAATTTCACCACCTGCTACTTGAATGACTGGCAGATTTTCTTCTGAACTCTCTGGTAAATAAAAAGTGCTGTAAAAAGGCAAGAGTTTTGGCGCTTTTTCCAACTCTTGATAAAGGATTTGCTGTTGTTCTAATAAAGTTTCAGGCTGACTCCCCCACGCTCGCTGATTCCAAATAATTTCATCTGGATAATTGGCAATGAGTCTTCTAGTGAGTAGTTCTGGGCGGGCAATCAGTTCCTCGACAATTTCACGATTCTCCCGACTAGTATCCTGCCACTGAATAAATCCCGCTTGTCTTGGCACTCCCAGCTGATAAAAGTCCTTTAAAACCTCCGGAAAGCTGATGTGATATGTTTTTTCTAATTCTGCTAAGATTAAATCAGATAGCCCATCAGAGAAAACGATTTCATTGTTTCGCATACCTTTAACAATTTTTTTCATATCTGCTCCTTAAGATGGCTCAATTAATCCTTGTTCCTGAGAATAATTTAAGTAATGCTTTACTTTGGCCATTTTATTTTGTTTGATAGCGGTGATTTCCGACTCATTTAGTTGCGGCAAAACTGCCAAATCCTGTAATTTCTCAACCATTGCGGCCAATTGATAAAATTCTGTTAGGATTTCACTGGCATTTGTTTGTGAGCCTCGAGCTGGATGCGTATCCTGATAACCAAAGCGTAGCGCTTTTGCCAAAGCCTGTTGGACCTCAGCTGCCTCCTCCATGGCGACAACAGCGTAATATTCTTTTTCTTTCATACAATTTCTCCTTATGGCTACTCAAATCTTTTGTATAACAGCAATTTAAACTCCTGCTAGCATTTTTTTAACAATACCTAATTCAATGATACTTTAATGATCTGAAATTACAATAGTCGTTAGCTAAACCTTTGCCGTAAATTGAAAAATCCTTAAAAGTCAGCGTGTTGAGCCTGACTTTAAGGATTCTTTTTCATAAAAAATTTTTTAGATTATACTTCGACGGTATAAATCCAACCTTCAGGCGCTTTGACTTCGCCAAATTGAATACCGGTTAACTCTTCGTATAATTTTTTAGTCACTGGTCCGACTTCGCTTTCACTATAAAACACGTGGAAGTCCTCACCATTTTGAATTCCGCCGATGGGTGAAATCACGGCGGCTGTTCCACAGGCACCGGCTTCAGCAAATTCTTGTAAATTATCAACAAAAACGTCCCGCTCTTCGGCCTTCAATCCTAAATGATTTTCAGCTAAATACAACAGTGAATATTTTGTGATACTTGGTAAAATTGAAGGAGAAACTGGTGTCACAAAGGTGTTGTCTTTGGTAATTCCAAAGAAGTTTGCCGAACCAACCTCTTCAACTTTAGTATGAGTAGCTGGATCTAAATAAATACAATCGGAGAATTTCTTCGCATGGGCTTCTTCTCCAGGCATTAAACTAGAGGCGTAATTTCCGCCGACCTTAGCAGCGCCAGTGCCGTGGGGAGCCGCTCGATCGTAATCTGAAACATAAAAGTTTGTCGGAGTCAGTCCGCCTTTAAAATACGGACCAACCGGCATGCAAAAGACGGTAAAAATATATTCAGGAGCAGGTTTTACACCGATGGTATCACCGACACCAATTAATAAAGGCCGTAGATATAAGGTTCCGCCACTTTCAAAAGGTGGCACGTATTCGGCATTGGCTTTAACGACATCTTTGACAGCATTAATAAATTTGTCTACGGGAATTTCCGGCATCAATAAGCGGCGAGCACTTCTTTGAATTCGTTTAGCATTTTCGTCCGGACGAAATAAATTAATTCCGCCATCTTTTCGGCGATAGGCTTTCAAGCCTTCAAAACATTGTTGACCGTAATGCAAAGCTGTCGATGACTCACTAATATGCAGCGTATTGTCTTCTGTTAAATGGCCTTCGTCCCAGCTGCCGTCTTTCCATGTTGAAATATAGCGAAAAGGCGTCTTAATATAATCAAAGCCTAAGTTGTTCCAATCGATGTTTACCATACACATAACCTCTTTTTCTAAAAACTGTATTATCATATTAACATTCGAGGAAAACTTTGTCATCATATTTTCATTTTTCTTTTTTTATTTGTGAGACTATTTACATATCCGGCCTTTTTGAGTATGCTTACAATGGAAAAAAACGCGGAGGTGAACCAATGTCGTTTCAAGAAATGCTCTTTACCTTTTTAGGTGGTTTAGGAATTTTTCTTTTTGGAATTAAATATATGGGAGATGGTCTGCAAAAGGCCGCCGGTGACCGGTTAAAGGAAGTGTTAAATCGTTTCACCTCGACGCCATTGCGGGCTGTCTTAGCGGGAATTATTGTAACCGGTTTAATTCAAAGCAGCTCCGGAACTACTGTTTTAACTGTCGGGCTAGTTAGCGCCGGCTTTATGAGTTTAAAACAAGCGATTGGTGTCATTATGGGAGCCAATGTCGGCACAACGGTGACCGCTTTTATCATCGGCTTCAACTTGAGCGCCTATTCGCTGCCAATCATTGGGATTGGCGCCTTGCTTTTATTCTTTACCAAGCGCGAAGTGTTACATAATGCTGGTCAAATTTTATTTGGCTTCGGCTGTTTATTTTTCGGCTTGACATTGATGGGGGATGCGATGGAACCCTTGAAGGATTTGCCACAATTTGAAGAATTAATGATTAATGTTTCTCACCATCCAATCTTAGGCGTCGGCATTGGAACACTGCTGACCATGATTTTGCAAAGCTCCAGTGCGACAATTGGAATTTTGCAACAACTATATACGCAAAACAGTTTGAGTTTACAGGCAGCCTTGCCAATTTTATTTGGCGATAATATCGGCACGACTATCACGGCAATCTTAGCAGCGATTGGAACCAGCATCGCTGCAAAACGAACAGCAGCTTCTCACGTAATTTTCAATTTAGTTGGGGCAATTATTTTTACTTTATTACTGGGACCTTTTACTAGTGTCTTGATTAGAATTACAGATATTTTTGGTCTAAACCCTGCCATGCAGATTGCTGTTGCCCATGGGATGTTTAATCTGGCCAATCTATGTTTGCAAATTTGGTTTATTAATCAAATTGCCACCCTTGTCCAAAAAATTATCCCCGGCAAAGAAAAAAATCTCGATATTCACCCGATTCAATTAGCAGAAAATTTAATTTATACGGCACCGAGCCTTGCCATTGAGCAGGCTCGCATTGAATTACAAAATATGGGGGACTATGTCTTAGCCGCCTTTCAAGCTGCTGAGACCTACTACCAACAGCAAAATCCTGAACAGCAACAGGATTTACTTCAATATGAGGATGCCATCAACCATTTAGATACTGAGCTGACTCTCTATTTGGCAAAGCTAGCCACAGTTGAATTGACAATTAAAGAAAGTCACGATTAGACGATGCTCTTAGAAATTGCTAAGGACATGGAACGGGTTGGCGATCACAGCAAAAATATTATTGAGCTGCTGGAAGATGCGGCAACGATTGAGAAGAAGCAGCGAAATAAAGATAAACGTCAGAAAAAAACTGACCTGCGCAATGATTTAATTTTACAAGACCAAGATATCTTCACCCTCTTTGCAACTGTCAAAAAAAATCTATCCTCTGCACTGAGTCTTTTACACGAAGACGACGAGCAGCTGGCCCATGAAATGATGGACCGGGAAGAACAAGTTAACTTGATGGTGGAAGAATTACGGGCTAAATACATTCAATTGATGACCACCGGCCAAGGCCGACCGTCTGACGGCGTCTTATTTATCGACATCAGTTCTAATTTAGAACGCTGCAGTGATTTGTCCGTTCATATTGCAAAATATGCCTTAGACAAGCGTTATTAAGTTAATAAAGGGTAAAGGAAAAGAAAACTTGCAGAAAACAAGTTTTCTTTTTGACTTTTTACTGCTAAACTTGGGTTTGTCGAATAAAAAAGGAGGTCCTTATGACTTGGAACAACTTGTGCTAGCTACTGCAACAACAGAATCTTCCTCCGTTGATATTGCCCAAGAGGCCACGCAAAAATTAAATGCGCTGCAACGCTTTTGGAATTCCATCGATTGGGATCAGATTACGTTAACGATTATTGAGAAAACCTTGTATATTCTTTTTATTATCGTCTTATTTTTACTTTTGGCAAAAATTGGTCGGGCAGTGATTAATCATTTGTATAAAGGTTACGCTAAAAAAGCGAGCCTCAGCGAAAGCCGCTTAAAAACCATCCATACGCTGTTAGGAAATACGTATTCATATATTTTAGTCTTTTTCTTCCTCTATTCCCTGCTGTCGACAATTGGCATTCCTGTGGGCTCCCTTTTGGCTGGTGCCGGGATTGCCGGTGTGGCGATTGGACTGGGTGCTCAGGGCTTTATGAATGATATTATCACCGGCTTTTTTATTATTTTAGAAAAGCAGATGGATGTTGGCAATTATATTAAATTGACGAATTTGAGTATCGAAGGCACCGTCACGAATATCGGAATTCGCAGTATTCAGGTCAAATCAATTGACGGCACGCTGCATTTTATTCCTAACCGAAACATTACCACCATCAGCAACCTTTCCCGCTCCAACATGCTGGTTCAAGTCGATGTGCGGATTAAACAAGATGAAGATTTAGACCAAATCAATTTGATTATTGAAAAAGTTAATCAAGAGCTGGCTAATAAATATCATGATGATATTCAAAATGGCCCCTCTATTTTTGGTTTAGTTGATTTAGGCAATGGCAATTTTGCGATTCGAACCACCATGTATGTGTTGAATGGCTTACAGGCCATTATCAAAGAAGATTTTTTAACAACCTATGTCAAAGAATTAACCGATGCTGGTTTTACAATTCCCAGCACCCCTATCGTAACAGTTTAAACCACAAAAAAAGCTGTGAATGTTTTAAACAAAGCCTGCTGAGTAAATTTTTTTAGCAAGCTTTTGTTTTTAAACATCACAGCTTTTTTATTTATCCAATGATTTCAAAAAGCGACTGACCCGGTCAACAGCAAAGCTTAAGGCTGACTCCTGCGGTTGAAATTTTGGATGATGTAAACCAAATTCAGAATCCACTCCTAGCCAAAACATCGTGCCAGGAATTTTATCTAACAGATAACCAAAATCTTCTCCCGTCATCGCTGGTTGCATAATTTTCAACTCAACATCGGCTTGAGCTTCCATAAACTCAATAAAATGTTCCGTTTCCTTTTGATGATTCACAACCGGCAAATAGCCTTTTTGATCCAAAATGACTTCGACTTCACACTGGAAGGAGGCGGCAATGCCGACGCCGATTTCCTGCATTCGCCGTTGCGTTAATTCATTCATTTCTTGGGTTAACGTGCGAATTGTACCGGCCGCTTGTGCTTGACCGGCAATCACATTGCGGGCGGTACCAGCATAAAAGGTACCAAAGGTAACAACAGCGCCTTGAATTGGATCTACGCTGCGACTGACCACGGTCTGAGCCTGTTGAATATACTCCATGCCGGCAATTATCATATCGTTGGCTTGATGAGGAAAAGCAGCGTGCCCGCCCTTACCTGTTAAATTGACTTCGACTTCACAGGTGCCGGCAAACAATGTCCCCACACGAGTGCCGATGGTTCCCACCGGCAGTTCTGGTGAAACATGGAGGGCATAAATTTCATCTGGCATAAAGCCATCATCAAAAGCGCCACCCTCATACATAATCATACCGCCAGCTTCGTTTTCTTCTGCTGGTTGAAACAACAACAGATAATTATTTTTCGGTTGTGTCTCGCTTAAGGCCCGCAAAAGACCTAAAGCGATTGTCATGTGAAAATCATGGCCACAGGCGTGCATTTGTCCGGGATGAGTTGATTGAAAGTCTGAGAGAACTTCTTCGGTAATCGGCAGACCATCAATGTCAGTTCGCCAGCCGATTGTTTTGGTCGGCGCAGTTCCGTTAATTTTAACGAGAATTCCCGTCTGCCATTCCTTGACTTCGATAAAATCTTTCATATTTGCCTGAATCATCTGCATTAAAAATTCGTGGGTTTTAACTTCCTCTAAGCCAATTTCTGGAATTTGGTGGAGGCTGCGGCGTAAAGCAATCAATTCATCTTGGGTATAAGTTGCTGCCATGTTTTATCCTTCTTTCAAAAAAATCTGAAAGGCCTTTGTTCGTCGGCCATTTCAGATTTATCTTTGTTAAATAAATTATAGTTTGCGTAATTCTTCCATCATGTTTGTCTTGCCTTTAGTTTTCTCATCAATGTCTTTAATTTTGCGGGCTGGAATTCCAGCGACAACTGTGTTTGGTGCAACATCGTCAACCACAATAGCGCCAGCGGCTACAACAGCTCCTGCACCGACTCGAATGCCTTCTAAAATAACGGCATTAGCACCAACTAAAACATTGTCTTCAATTACAACTGGATCAGCTGAAGGTGGTTCAATGACCCCAGCTAAGACAGCTCCCGCTCCGATGTGGCAATTTTTGCCGACAGTTGCGCGACCGCCAAGAATCGCTCCCATATCAATCATTGTTCCTGCACCGATGACAGCACCGATATTAATAACAGCCCCCATCATGATCACCGCATTGTCGCCGATTTCCACTTGATCGCGAATAAAGGCACCTGGTTCAATCCGAGCATTAATTTCTTTTAAATCCAATAAAGGAATGGCTGAATTGCGGGCATCATTTTCCACAACAAAGTCATCAATGGCATCTGCATGTTCATCTAAAAACGGTTTAATATCTGACCATTCACCAAATAACGTTCCCATTTTACAGCTGGCAAAAGCTTGAATCGTTTCGGGAAATTCCAGCTCCTTCAAACGACCTTTCAAAGTAACTTTTACTGGTGTTTTTTTCTTCGCATCACCAATGTATTTTATAATTTCATAAGCGTCCAACTAAACATCCTCCTCTTGATTGATACTGTTCTAGCATATCAAACTCGCCGCTAAAAGCCAATTTATTTCGTAGCTGCGCCTTAAATTACTTTGGTCGCAGTTTCTTCTGTCCGAGGAACCAAAACATTGCGTTTTTCCATCAAATGCAGGGTCCGATTGACGGCTTTTAAAATTTCTTTTCGGGTGATAATCCCCTTGAAAATTCGTTCTTCATCCACCACCGGTAAAAAAGAAGCGTCTACTAATAAATGCAGCACGTCCTCTAAATCCCAATTTTCTTGGACGACGGGAACGCCAACCTCCATCACATCCGCCACCGTGCATTGCTCAAGCGTTTCCACGTTGATGGCATTTAGGTCTAACATTTTTTCAACAATGTCAGATAAGCTGACTAAGCCGACAAAGCGATCACCTTTGCCCAAAACCGGAATTTTGCTGTATTTCACCTGTGAGAGGACTAATAAAGCGTGGGTTAAGGGGTTCATATACATCACATTTGCGACATTTTCCGCCGGAATCATAAAATCCTCTTGACCCTCTAGCATTAAATCTTTTACAGTTGCTCCAATCATTTTGCTGCTCCCTTCAAATCTATCACGTTGACTGTACCGTAAAAATATGAATTAAACGTTAATAATCTGCAATTATTTTTTAAAAACAAAGTGTAAATCCGGTACCATTTGATGATTGCGGCGATAATATTGGACTTCATCTTGAGTCGGCGTGCTTTCAATAATCGCATAGGACTGAATTTGAATCGGTCCTCGGGGTTGTGAGATACTGCCAGGATTTAAAAATAAAATGCCTTGATGCTTCTCACAGCCAATTTGATGCGTGTGACCAAACAGAGCAATCGTCGCCTGATTTTCTTGAGCTTCATAGGTTAAATGATTCAAGCCAAAGCGGACATTGCTTAAATGTCCGTGGGTCATGTAGACACGATCACCGCCGGTATCGACTAACCGGCGGTCCGGAAATTCCGGATCAAAGTCACAATTTCCCTTGACTACATAGAAAGTTTGCCATAATTCATCATTCGGGGCTAACTCGGAGTCGCCGCAATGAAAAAAATAGTCGACTTTACCTGCATATTGATTTTTTAAATCTACTAAAACATCACGATCGCCGTGGTTGTCGCTGACTACTAAATATTTCATAACCTCTCCTTGTCACACATTAATAATTATTCCGTTTCCTCTAACCAATTTTGCCAGATTTTTGCCAATTTGGCTACCGCTTGTCCCCGATGACTGACCTGATTTTTTTGTTCATCAGATAATTCTGCAGCCGTTTTATCGTATTCTGGCAGATAAAATAAAGGATCGTAACCAAAACCGTTTTCTCCTCGAGGAATTCGCCCGATTACCCCCGGCCACTCTGCTTCAACGACTAAACTTTTTTTATAAGGGGCTGCAAAAACCAGCGTACAATGAAATTGAGCCGTCCGTTTTTCATCTGGAACTTCAGTTAGTTCATGCAATAATTTGGCGTTGTTTCCCGCATCGGTCGCCTGCAGTCCAGAAAAACGGGCCGAATAAATGCCGGGCATTCCATCAAGAGCATCAACCTTTAAGCCGGAATCATCGGCTAACACTGGTTGCTGCAAAATCTGGGCAATCGTTTCCGCCTTTAAGCGGGCATTTTCTTCAAAAGTTTGCCCGGTTTCAGCGACATCTGGCAGCTCAGGATAATCCAATAAAGTTTTGATTTGATAGCCAGCTTGACTAAATAAATTTGCAAATTCCTTGGCCTTGCCGGGATTTCTAGTGGCAATCACAATCGTTTTATCAACTGCAGCTCCTTGATGGTGAGTAAAAAGAGCTTCCTTTTGCAAAGTAATTAATTCTTGAATCGCTTGCTTTCCGTAAAAAAGCATTGTATTCAAATCCTCACCGGAAAAAGTTGCTTCTTCACCGGTTCCTTGAATCTCAACAAATTCACCGGCTTCGGTCATCACTAGATTCATATCGACTTTAGCAGCAGAATCCTCTATGTAATCTAAATCGGTCACACAGCTGCCGTCTGGCAAAATACCGACACTGACAGCTGCCAGATGTTCCTTGATGGGATTTTCTTTTAACTCGCCTCTAACAATTAATTTTGTAATTGCCAAAGACAAAGCAATGAAAGCCCCGGTGATGCTAGCTGTCCGAGTGCCTCCGTCAGCTTGCACCACATCACAGTCAACGACAATGCTGCGCTCGCCAAGCTTTTCTAAATCGACAACCGCCCGTAAAGAACGAGCAATCAAACGTTGGATTTCCATCGTTCGTCCGCTGAGCTTGCCTTTATTGGCTTCCCGCCGATTTCTTGTGTTGGTAGCTCTCGGTAACATTGAGTATTCAGCAGTCACCCAACCGCTGCCCGCCCCTTTTAAAAAGGGTGGCACATTTTCTTCCACAGTAGCCGAGCAAATCACTTCGGTATCGCCAAAGGAAATAACTACTGAACCTTCTGGATGTTTGTAGACATTGGTTTTAATTTGTACTGGACGCACTTGATTCACTGCTCGACCGTCATGGCGCATGAGTTTCCTCCTAAAAATTATTTGCTACTTAATTTTGCATGTTGTGCTTTTTCTTGATAATTTGTCAACCAGCCTTGAGCAATTGCATCAAATAATTGCGGAGAACTAGTCGTATAAAATTCTTTTGTCGGCTGCGGGTTTTCTGGTCCGTTGGCGATGTCAAAATAATCTAATAGCATGCTGACCTCGCCGACAGTTTCCGCACCTGAGTCTATCAGATGCACGCCGCTGCCCATAACATTTTGAATGACTGGCCGCAGCAACGGATAATGAGTACAGCCTAAAATTAAGGTGTCCAGCCGTTTTTTTTGAAGCGGCATGAGGGTTTCTGAGACAATTTTTTTGGCAACGGAAGAGGCATATTCATTACTCTCCACAATTGGCACAAACTTGGGGCAAGCCAAACTTTCTACAAAAACCTGCGGGGATTTATTTTTTAAGGCTCGCTTATAAGAATCACTTTTGATTGTGCCTTGGGTGCCGATAATTCCGATTCGTTGACTGCCGGTGGATTTTAACGCGGCCCTTGTTCCTGGCAAAATTACCCCCACCACAGGAATTGAAAGCTGGGCCTTGATTTCCTCTAAGGCAACGGCAGTCGCAGTATTGCAGGCAATCACCAGCATTTTGATATCCTTCTGCAATAAAAAATTGGTCATCTCCCAAGTAAACTGAATCACTTGTTCTGCGGGTCTCGGACCATAAGGACAGCGGGCCGTGTCCCCTAAATAAATAATATTTTCATAAGGCAATTGCTTCATGGCCTCCTTAGCGACCGTCAAGCCGCCAACACCAGAGTCAATGAAGCCGATTGGTTTTGGATTTAACAAAAGAATCCATCCTTTTACTAGTTAAAATTAAAACAATACAATATATTCTCGCTTTTTTAGACAACTTTTTCAAGTTTTTTTCCTCTCCCTTAGGAAAGTTTAATAAGCCTTCTATGCATTCCCTTTTTCCAGCAAACAAATTCCTTCTATTAAACACTGGATATAAATATTTTTTATAATATTTTCCGCAAAAAAGCAGCCTGCCAAATGACAAGCTGCTGAAAAATTTTTTAATAACTGTATTTGCGTCTTTCTAAATAATTTGACAATAAAGAAAGGGCGTAACAAATTATAAAGTATAAAACCGTTAAGGCTACATACATCGGCAAAACATAGCTGGAATCCTGTCCGTAAATAATCCGAGCATTGTGGGTTACTTCCGGCAGTGAAATAATGATTGCCAAAGAAGTATCTTTAATTAAAGAAATCAGCTGGCTGACGATTGCCGGCACCATTGATTTAATCGCCTGAGGCAAAATAATCTGCCACATCGTCTGCGGATAAGTTAAGCCGGTGGAAAGACCGGCTTCCATTTGGCCTTTTGGTACCGCATTTAAACCAGCTCGGAAAATTTCTGAGAGCATTGCAGATTCGAAAATAGTCAATGCCGCAACCGCTGACCAAAAGATATCAAATTGAATACCGATTTGCGGTAAAGCAAAATACGTAAAGAAGATAATTAATAGCAAAGGTAAATTCCGAATCACATCGATGATGACCCCTAATATTTTAGATAGAAAGGGAATCTCAGCAAAACGTAAAATGCCGGTGATACCGCCAATCAGCAAACTCAGTACCATAGAAATCAGAGAGACTTCGACTGTAACTAATAGGCCGTCCAATAAAAAGCGAATATTAATCCATGAAAATGCTTCAAAAAATGCCATGTGGTCTCCCCCTTTCTAGCCGGTCACTGCCCAGCGTCTTTCTAAATATTTCATCAAATAAGATAGTGGCAAAGTAATTACCAAGTAAAAAATACCAACAATGATATAAGTGTTAAAGGTATCAAAGGTCGCACTGGCTACTAAGTCCCCTTGATACATGATATCCAAGCCAGCTACCATTGCTAAAATAGATGAATTTTTTACTAGATTGATAAACTGATTACCTAATGGTGGGACAACAATTTTAAAGGCTTGCGGCATGACGATATAGCGCATCGTCTGCACGTAAGTCAAACCAGATGACAAGCCGGCCTCCATTTGTCCGGTTGGTACAGTTTGAATCCCTGATCGAATGGTTTCGGCGATAAAAGCCGAGGTATAAAGAGTCAGCCCGATTGTACCGGCTGTAAATCCATCCACTGTGAACCAATATAACGGCACCACCACATAAAAGAACATGGCAATAATTAACAAGGGAATATTTCTAAAAAATTCCACGTAGGCTTTGGCTAAGCCTTTAACTAAACGGTTGTTGGACAGCTGTAAAATCGCCATCAACGTCCCGATGATTAAGCTGAAAATCAAGGCAAGAATACTGGATAACAAGGTGTATTTAAACCCTTCAAAAAAGCTTGAACTATATGTTTGAAAAAGCTCTAACATATTTTCCCTCCTCTACAGATTGCTGAATTTTAAAACTCGCTGGCCAACTGACTAACTAGCGACACTACCATCTTGATTATCAGGGAACCATTTTGTATAAATTTCTTCATAGGTTCCATCGGCGACCATATCAGCTAAAGCATCATCAACGGCATTTAGAAAATCTTCTTGCCCTTTGTTGATGGCAATTCCGTAAGGCTCATCGGTAAAAGTTCCACCAACTAGTTGATAATCAGGATTTTCTTGAGCCAAGCCGAGTAAAATTGCATTATCAGTGGTCATGGCATCCCCTTGACCAGCCTGCAGTGCTGTAAAACATTCTGAATAATTTTCCAGCTCTAAAACATTGGCTTCAGGAGCAGCTTCCCGAATGTTGTCAGCGGAAGTGGACCCTTTTACAACTAGAACCGTCGTATCAGAATTAAGATCGGCGATACTTGAAATGCTGCTGCCATTTTTGACTAATAAAGACTGACCAGCGCTAAAATACACATCAGAAAAATCAACCTGCTGCCGGCGTTCTTCAGTAATGGTCATCGTGGCAATAATCGCATCGATATTCCCATTTTTTAATAATGGAATCCGCGTTTTGGAGGTTACTTCGACAAAAGTTGCTTGTCCTTCATCTCCGAGAATTTCTTTGGTCAAGGCTTTTGCGATATCAATATCAAAGCCCTCGACTTGATTGTCAGCAATATTATAAAGTCCAAATAAATTGGTATCGTATTTGACACCCCAAACAATTTCGTTGTCACTTTCAGCAGCCGATAAGATATTCTGGTTGGCCACAGAGCTTGCGCCACAGCCACTTAAAAATAAGGCTAAGCCAGCAAGCAGACCTAAAGGCAGCCATTTTTTTATTTTTTTCATACAATACCTCCTAATGATTGATTACTTTACTGATGAACTGTTTCGCCCGTTCGTCTTTAGGATTTGCAAAGAAATCTTCCACATCGCGACTTTCTTCTAAAACTTGTCCGTCCGCCATAAAAATAACCCGGTCCGCCACTTCTTTAGCGAAGCCCATTTCATGGGTGACGACAATCATCGACATCCCTTCGCCGTCTTTGGCTAATTTTTTCATGACATTCAAAACGTCACCAATCATTTCCGGATCTAATGCTGAGGTTGGTTCATCAAACAAAAGCATTTCTGGGTTCATCGCTAAACCACGGGCAATAGCTACCCGCTGCTGTTGACCACCAGAAAGCATGGAAGGATAAGAATCTTTTTTATCCAGCATATCTACCCGCTTCAAGAATTTTTCAGCTGTTTTTTCAGCTGTTGCCTGATCTTGTTTTAAAACCTTCATCGGTGCCAAAGTAATGTTTTCCAAAACCGTCTTATTGGGATACAAATTGAAATGCTGAAAAACCATTCCAATATTTTTACGAATTTCGGTTAGCTTGATGGACTTGTCATGAAGATTGACATCATTAATTAAAAGCTCGCCTTCTGAAATCATTTCCAAGCCATTGATACAACGCAGCATGGTACTTTTACCAGAGCCGGATGGTCCAATGACAACCACAACTTCACCTTTTTCAAAACTTAAATTAATATTTTTCAACGCGTGAAACTTCCCATAATATTTCTCAACGTTCTTAAATTCAATCATGGCCATGCGATTCGCTCCTTTGTTTAGTTTGTTGTTAAAAAATCTAACATGAAAATATGTGCAGGTTTTATTATAAACTAATGAGAAAGGAATTGTAAAGTACTTAAAACATGAAAAATTGAATTTTTTTTCAAAAATCGCCACATTTTCAGAAAAAAATTCGATATTATTTCATACTTTTTATCCCAGTGACTTGATAATCTTGTAGTTTAGCTAAAAAAAAGGTACTATAAAGGGGAAACTTTTTAACGAATTAAATGAGGTGCACGATGACAAACATTATTTTAACCGGCGACCGCCCCACTGGTCGTTTACATTTAGGCCATTATGTTGGTTCTTTAAAAACCCGAGTTGAGATGCAGGCTGATCCGATGAATAAATTATTCATTATGGTGGCGGATATGCAGGCCTTGACGGACAATGCCAAGAATCCAGAGAAAATTCGGACCAATTTAACCGAGGTCGCCTTGGATTATTTAGCAGTTGGCTTAGATCCAAGCAAAACAACTATCTTTGTCCAGTCACAAATTCCTGAACTTTCGGAATTAACCATGTATTATTTAAATTTGGTGAGCGTTGGCCGTGTGCGGCGCAACCCGACCGTTAAAGCGGAAATTGAACAAAAAAAATTCGGCGAAAGTGTTCCGGCAGGTTTCTTTATTTATCCGGTATCACAGGCAGCGGATATCACAGCTTTTAAAGCTAATCTAGTGCCTGTTGGCGAAGATCAAAAACCGATGCTGGAACAAACGCAAGAGATTGTTCACAGCTTTAACAATACTTATGGTGAAGTTTTAGTTGAACCTAAAGCTGTGTTGCCGCCAAAAAATATGGGCCGCCTGCCGGGCATTGACGGCAACGGCAAGATGAGCAAATCTTTAGGCAATGGGATTTACTTAGCCGATACAGCAGATGTTGTCCAAAAGAAAGTTATGAGCATGTATACTGATCCTAACCATATTCATGTGGAAGATCCTGGACAAGTAGAAGGCAACATGGTCTTTACCTACTTAGATGTTTTTGGTCAAGACAAAGAAAAAATTGCAGAGTTGAAAGAACATTACCGTCGTGGCGGCTTAGGAGATGTCAAAATCAAACGCTATTTAATTGATGTTTTAGAAGCGGAGCTAGCGCCAATTCGCACTCGCCGAGAAGAATATGCAAAAGACTTAGGTGAGGTTTTAAATATTTTACAAGCGGGCAGCCAGTCAGCTGAAAAAGTTGCGGCCGCGACCTTATCTGAAGTGAAAAAAGCGATGGGCATTGCCTATTTCTAAAAAAATATTTTGAGGTGTCAGTATTTAATCAAACGTTAAATACTGGCACCTCAATTTTTTTATTTTTCCAAATGTTCACCAGCGTTGCGATAGAAATCAAAAATGCTTTTGCCGTAGATATATGGAATAAAGGCGCCACTTTCTAAAAGCGTCAGATACTCGGCTTCATCAACCCAACGGGCAGCTATGACTTCAGATTCCTGTAAAACAAGTGCTTCAAGGGGGATATCTTTAGTAATAAAATAAATCTCATCCCAACCTTCGTGAAAGGCAAACGTCATTCGGCTAGCTACATTTTTAAGCTGGACAGTAATTCCCAACTCTTCAAATAATTCTCGTTCAGCCGCTTGATAAATTTCTTCGCCGAAGTCAACTGCCCCGCTGGCCGTGAAATCCCAATAATTTGGCCACGCAAATTTATTTTCTTTACGCTTTTGAATCAGCAATTGTCCCGCTGAATTAAAAACCAAGACTGTCACCACAAAACGATAGTCATCTTTCATCATGGGGGTATCCCGTAGATGATATTTCTCCATTGTTTGCTTTTGGGCATTGTAAACAGATATTTTTTCCGGCATACTAAAACTCCCTTACTGAAAATTTTTACTACAAGAAAGGATACCGAAAAAATGACGGACTATCAACTAACAGATTATCAAGCAGCCAAAAAATCACTAACCTCGACCCTTCATAAAATTGAGCAAGCGGTGCTTTCTTTAGAGGAAAAGCAACGAGCCGGAAAAAATCTTAAAGCGCATATTACGTTGTCAAAAGAGCGCATAAAAGCTTTTAAGCTAGCCCTTTATTTGATTGAAAAAGAATTAGCCCAGAGTCAAAAAAATCTGTGAGTGTCAGAATTTCTAACACTCACAGATTTCTTTTTAGCGAATTTCGACTGCAAATTGGTCGATTAAGTTTTTAGTGATTTTTTCCATAGCTGCATTAATTTCTTCGTCGGTTAACGTCGCTTCGTGATTGACAAAGGTCAAACTGTAGGCCAACGACTTCTTGCCAGCTTCAATGTTTGCCCCTTGATAGACATCGAATAGGTCAACATTTGTTAAGAAGCGACCGCCAAATTCACCAATCGTTGCAACAATATCGCCACTAGCAACCGTCTCGGGAACCAACAATGCGATATCTCGGCTAACGGAAGGATATTTTGAGACTTCTTGATAGACTAAAGGCGCTTTTTCAACAGCCAATAGAGCCTGCAAATCAAGTTCTGCAACATAAGTTTCTTTAATATCATAAGCCTTAGCAACTGCTGGATGGACTTGGCCGATAAATCCGACAACTTGATTATCCAAGACAATTTCGGCTGTTCTGCCGGGATGCATTTCTTTAATGGTAGTCGTTTGGACAAAAGAAATTTGTTCAGCTAAGCCTAGCTCCTCTAAAAGCGTTTCAACAATCCCCTTCAACAGATAGAAATCAACTTTTTGTCCTGCCGTTTGCCAATCTTTATCCTTCCAATTTCCACTGATTGCCAGACCTAAATGTTTTACTTCTTGAGGCAAATCTTTTAACGGATCATGTTCTTGGAAGAAGACGCGGCCAATTTCATACAGCGCAACATTACTATTTTTGCGGGCGCTGTTATACGCAACATCATCCAGTAAGCCGCTAATTAAATTTTGCCGCAGAACTGAGCGTTCTTCACTCATTGGCCAGTCTAAACGGGTTAATTTCGTTGGCTGAACGGTAAATTCTACTGATTTTTCCGCCGTTGTTAAAGCGTAACTGATGGCTTCACTCAGACCACTGCCTTCTAAAATGCCACGAATTTGACGAGTCACCCGCTGTTCAGTAGTCAGACTGCCGGCAACTGTTTCTCCGCTTGGCAAGGTGGATGGCAAGTTGTCGTAGCCATAAATTCTAGCAACTTCTTCAATGATATCTGCTTCAATAGTAATATCCCAGCGTCTTGGCGGAATGGTAATTGAGTAATCCCCTTCAACTACTTCATAGCCAAAGCCTAAAGCTGTTAAAATTTCATTGACCTGCTCTTCGGTTAAATCGGTTCCTAAAGACCGATTGATTTTAGCTAAAGTAATGCCGACTAAAGCATCCTCTGGAATAATTTTAGAACCTTCTACGGCACCAGATAAAACTTGACCGCCAGCTAATTTAGCAATCATTGCGGCTGCCACATCACAGGCCTCTGCAATCGTCGCTTGATTAATCCCCTTTTCAAAACGAGTGGAAGATTCGCTGCGCAAATTAAATTGCTGAGACGTTTTGCGAATGGAGACACTATCAAACATGGCAGCTTCTAGGGCAACCGTTGTAGTCGCTTGATCAATTTCTGAATCTAAGCCCCCCATTACGCCAGCCAAGGCAACCGGATTTGAGCCATTGGTAATGACAATATTTTCTGGTGTTAAACTTCTTTCAACGTCATCTAGCGTAGTTAGTTTTTCTGCCGGTTCTGCTCGACGCACTAAAATTTCTTGACTGCCCAATTTATTGTAGTCAAAGGCATGGAGCGGTTGGCCAAATAATAAAAGAATATAATTGGTGATATCCACGACATTATTAATTGGTCGAATCCCTTCGTTCATCAAACGATTTTGTAACCATTGAGGACTTGGGGCAATTTTGACATTTTCAATTACGCGAATCTGATACGCAGGCGCATCTGCTGTATCTGCCACGGTAACTTTAATTTTATCGCTGGCTTTTTCGGCCACTTCGACTAAAACTTCATCATTAAAGACTGGCGTTTGACGATAGATAGCACCAACTTCATAGGCAACACCACGAATACTTAGAGCATCCGCTCGGTTAGGTGTAATCGATAAATCAATGATCGCATCATCCATCTCTAAGTAAGAAAAGACTTCAGTTCCTACCACAGCATCTTGCGGTAAATAATAAATGCCATCAGCGAATTCTTTAGGAATGACGCTGTCTGAGTAGCCCAGCTCCTGTAAAGAACAAATCATGCCGTTAGAAACTTGGCCCCGCATCTTGCCCTTTTTAATTTTGACATTGCCGGCAATCCGAGAGTTTGGTAAAGCCACGATGACTTTGATGCCGACTTTAACATTCGGTGCTCCACAGACAATCTGTGATAATTCCGCTTCACCGATATCGACTTGGCAGATTGAAAGATGATCTGAATCAGGATGTGGAATACATTCTTTAACCTCGCCGACGACAATTTTTTTCAAGCCTTCAACTGGCAGTTCCACGCCTTCTACTTCAATGCCGGTTAACGACATTTGCGTTTCTAAATCCTTTGCGGAGATATTGCTTAAATCCAAATATTCCCCTAACCATTTATATGAAACTAACATTTAGTCTATTCCCCCTTGAATTGTTCTAAGAAACGTAAGTCGTTTTGATAAAAATAGCGAATATCGTTGACGCCATAGCGCAGCATCGCGACCCGATCTGGTCCTAAGCCAAAGGCAAAACCAGAATAAACTTCTGGGTCAATGCCGGACATTTGCAGTACATCGGGATGGACCATGCCGGCCCCTAAAATTTCAATCCAGCCGGTATATTTGCAGACATTACAGCCAGCCCCGCCACATTTGAAACAAGAAACATCTGTTTCAACAGAAGGTTCGGTAAAGGGAAAATAACTTGGTCGCAGGCGAATTTTGCGATCGGCGCCGAACATTTTTTTCATCACCACTTCAAGGGTGCCTTTTAAGTCCCCCATCGTAATGTTTTTGTCGACAACCAAGCCTTCAATTTGGTGGAATTGGTGACTGTGGGTGGCATCATCGGTATCACGGCGAAAAACTTTTCCCGGCGAAATCATCCGCAGAGCGCCTTTTGAAAAATCATGTTTTTCCATCGTCCGTGCTTGGACAGGTGAAGTGTGGGTCCGGATTAAAATTTCATCAGAAATATAAAAAGTATCCTGCATGTCCCGAGCGGGATGATTTTTCGGTAGATTCATCCGTTCAAAATTATAATGGTCGCTCTCCACTTCAAAGCCTTCTACTACTTGATAGCCCATGCCGACGAAAATATCTTCAATCTCTTCCATCGTTTGCGTCAAGATATGACGAGTACCTTGTTTGACTTGTGCTCCTGGCAAGGTGACATCCAAAGTTTCCTTTGCTAATGCTTCATTTAAAGCATCAGCTTCTAGATCAGTTTTGCGAGCTTCAATTGCTGCGGTAATTTCATCACGAATAACGTTGGCAAAACCACCAACTTTCGGACGATCTTCAGCGGATAAATCCTTCATCCCTCGTAAGACCTCAGTAATCGGGCCTTTTTTTCCTAAGGTTTCCACGCGAATCTGATTTAAACTGTTTAAATCAGTTACGGCTGCAACCTTTGCCAATGTTTCATTCCGCAACGTTTCTAAAGTTGCTTGGGTTTTTGCTAATGACATGTTTCTCCTCCTATTTTTAAGTGGCAAAAATAAAAAACACGAGAATTCATTCCAACTAAGGAACGAGCTCTCGTGTTACCATCCTAATTCACAAAAAAATCTTTGCGCACTCAATTTTTTTAACGGTCTGACCGGTCTAAAAGACAAACTCCGGAAGTGAACTTCATTTTTCGACAACTCAACCTGCTTACAGTCAGTGACAGGTTTTCCCTTTTCAGTGTCAGCCAAACTACTCTTTTCCATCAACGTTTTTATTTATTCAATTGACAACAGTGTACTAAACTTAATCGAGAAAATCAACTGCATTCTGCATCAGTCAGCCATTTATCCCCCCATTGGTGGATTTGTGTCATAGCCAAACGCAAGTCTGCGCCTTTTTTCGTCAATAAATACTCGCTGCGATTATTTTCTTTACAGGAAACTTCTCGGGTAACGATGCCTTCACGTTCCAACTCTTTCAAGCGTTCAACTAAAAGACGATCGCTGACTTGAGGAATTTTGCCGGCAATGTCAACAAATCTTTGCGGCCCATTATCTAATAAGACTTCGATAATTAAACCGTTCCACTTTTTGCCAAGAATTGAAAAAGTTTTTTCAAACTTGGGACAGATTGCGTAATTAGAAATTTGTACTTGCTCCATTCTTATCACCTCATTAAGTGATTATAGCACATTACTTACATTTTGTAAGTGAGAATGCCTAGCCCTTTGCTTCGATGTCAATCACTTTACCAGATTCTAACAAAATAAGAAAAATTTTACTCACCGGCAACTTCTCCGCTTGACTTAAAGCCTGCTGATACAAGCGCAACTGTCCTTGGTGTCGTTGGACAACTTCTTGAAGTTCTACAGCATCGTCAGGGTTTTTTAAATGATCCGTTTTGAAATCATAGAGATAAATTTCATTTTCTAAAATGACGTAACCATCAATAATACCATGAATCAAGACTTGATCAGCTTCTGTCGGGTAATCTGAAAAAATATCATCGGCTTTTTTCAACATTGAGAAAGGTTGCTCTCTTTTGACTTTATCAGAATGGGCCAATAAAAATTGGCCAAAGTCTTGCTCGAAAAATTCTAGAATCGCTGGAACTTTAATTTTTTTCGCAACAGCTGCTTCAAAATTATTGGCTGCTACCAAGCGCTCAATCAAAGCTTCAACGGTTTCGACTGCTGGTTTTTGGTCAAGGGGTAATAGCTGCAACACGCGGTGAGTCGCTGTTCCAATAACTGCGGCTGTCGGTTCTGCCTCTGTTGCTAAAAAATTCGGCACAGCCAAATCATCCGCGACGTAGCGATGACGCTTCATCGCCTTTTCCTGACTGCTCTCCCACAAAAGTTTTTCAGAACCGGTGTTGTCAGGATCGTCAAAGACCCGTTTTATTTCAGAAACCGATTGGTAGCTAGTAGTTTCAGTGGCTTCTTTAAAAGGATAGCTGAAATTTAAAATTTTCTCTGCTCGATCAACAAATTCCTGTGTCGCAGGTTGTTGACTGACAGAAATCTCGATATCAGCCGCTTGTTTTTCTAACTGCTGATAGCTGTGTTGTAAATCATTTTCTGTGTACCAATGAATGCTAAAGTGACTAGGATGCTTCGCTAATGCGGGTAAAATCGCTTCTTGCTCGGTAAAATTTTTAATATCTGGATGGCGAATTAAAGACCAACCTAACCAGTCCATAAAACTGCGGGAGGTTTGCATCCTTAAAGTTGTGGGTAAAACCAAGCCGTCATCGGCTGATTTTTCCGCCATCTGCCACGTCTTCAGCAATTCTTCTTGATTTTTGTAAGAGCCAACTAAAAAAAGTTTCTGCTCCGCGCGAGTTAAGGCAACATACAGTTTGCGCAACTCTTCTGAGAGTAACTTGCGAGTTTTCAATTGGCGAATGCCATTATAAGGCAGCGTTTGTTTGCGCACACGGGAAATCTGGTCGAGATATTTGATGCCAATGCCGGATTTTTCATCAAAGATATAATTGGCTTGCGTGTCCGCCATATTAAAGCGTTTTGACATATCCATCAAAAAGACAATTGGAAATTCTAAACCTTTACTCGCATGAATGGTCATGACTCGTACAGCATTGCCGCTACCTTTGGCAATCGGTTCTGCTAAATCTTTATCCTTCTCCTGCATCTTTTCTATAAAGCGGATAAATTGATACAGACCACGATAACTACTGTTTTCATAATCCTTTGCCCGATCTGCTAAAGCTAATAGATTAGCATAGCGTTGATCACCAGCTGGCAAGCCTAAAACATATTCTGGATAGGCTGTCTCTTGGTAAACCTGCCAAATCAGTTGGGCAATATTGCGGCGGCGCACTAGATTGCGCCAGCGATTCAGCTGGTCGAGAAATTCTGTCACCTTTTGCAATAAGGGACCTGTTGTGCTATATGACAAAACTGCTTCGTAAAAACTGCCATTTTTATTAGCCATCCGAATTTCTGCTAGCTCCCGCTCGTTTAAACCGACCATCGGCGAACGAAGAATTGCCGCTAATGGAATATCTTGATAAGGATTGTCGATAATTTGTAGCAGCGAAATCATCGTGCGGACCTCTGTGGCTTGGAAATAATTTTCCGCATCGTTGACTTCAACAGGAATGCCCAAGCGTTTAAAAGTATCCATAATCGCAATATTATTTTTCTTTGTTGGGGTTAATAGGACAATGTCACGATATTCTGCTGGTCGTTCTGCTTTGGCATCTTTGTCGTAAAGTAAAAATTGACTGTCAATCAGCTCCCGAATTTTTAAGCCCGTCATCAACAGCTCGCCATCAGTCTTATCCTCCAACAGCAGTTCATTAATTGCACTGCTGTCGCCAATCAACTGGTCAATAACTTCTGCTTCGTCACTATTTTCCTTCGCTTTTTCATATAGTAGCAGCTCCGGTTGAAAAACATCTTTTTGCGGGAACTGCCCAAAGCCGGCGACCAATTTGGCTGCTTCATCATAAGCAATCTGCCCCACCTGTTTGTCCATCAGCTGTTCAAAAATTAAATTGGTAAAATTAATGACTTCCTTGCGGGAGCGAAAATTATCCGGTAGCACAATTAGGCGACCATCAGAATTATCGGCTTCCTTAAACTGTTCAAATTTACCAATAAATAAAGTCGGATCAGCCAAGCGGAAAGAATAAATCGATTGTTTGACGTCTCCCACCATAAATAAATTTCCCGGCTGATTTTCGGGATTGGTTAAGCGGCGAATAATTGCTTCCTGCAGGCCATTAGTATCTTGATATTCGTCCACTAAAACCTCTGAAAATTTATGACGATAATATTCTTGGGCCTCTTTGATGCCTTTAGTATTTTCAGTTTGCAAAATTTGCAGGGTCAAATGTTCTAAATCATTGAAATCTAAGACACCTTTTTGTCGTTTTGCCAGAGCATAGCTTTCCATAAATGCTTGTCCGACACCAATTAATTCTTGGATTAAAGGACGGGCTAAAGCAATTAAGCGATTAATTTCAGCTGGTAAGTAAGGGAGAAAATCTTCTCTAATTGCCGCTAATCTTTTCTTGGCAGCGTTACGGGCTTCTCTAATCTCTGTAACCGTTGTTTTTAATTCTGGGTCTCTGATTGGTGGAAAGCGCAAAGCTAAATCAGGATGGTCAAATAAAGCATAAGCAGCTTCAAAATCTTGCGCTTTCAAAGCTGTCAAAATTGCTTGGCAAATTGCTTGGCTGCCAAGCATCACAGGAATAATGTTTGCCAATCCTTCTGTGGCTTCAGCCGCCAGCTTCAATTGCTCAAAAAGCTCTGCCTCCGCTGCAACCATTTCCATCATCAAGGGCAGCATTTCCTCGGAGAATAATTTAGATTTTTTTAAGCCCTCTTCTTCCGGATAATTATCTAAAAGTTTTGACAGCCAAGCCTCCGGGTCGGGATTGGCTCTGGCAAATTCATATAATCGATAAACTAAATCAGTCAGTCCGTCATCACTGCGGTCATTGGAAAAATTAGCGGTCAGCTCATAAAAAGCAGCCGGTACCCCCTCGGTATCGTCATAAAATTTTTCCCGCAGTGCTTCCCAAACATCTTCTTTTAACAATAGCGTTTCAGTCTGATCTGTCAACATTCGAAAGACTGGATCTAAATCAATCAAATAATAAAAGCGACGAATCACTGTCAAACAAAAGGCGTGTAAAGTTGAGATATTGGCGGCTGGTAATTTTACTAATTGTTCTGTCAACATTTGTCGTTCTGTCACTGAAATTTCCGGTAGATTAATTGTTTTCCGCAACTCTTTTTGAATCCGTTCCTTCATCTCACGAGCAGCGGCTTCGGTAAAGGTCACAATCAACAATTCATCAATCTTGACGCCTGTTTTCAGCTTTTCAATCACCCGTTCAACTAAAATGCGGGTTTTACCAGAACCCGCTGAGGCCGAGACTAAAATATTTGTACCACTGTCGTAAATGGCATCCCATTGCGGCTGGGTGAACATCACGTCGGTTGGTTTTTCTGGAATATTACTCATGCTCTTCGCCCCCAATGCGTTTTAAAACTTCTTCTTTTGATAATTTTTCTAAACGATGGTAATCGTTCCCCTTCATTAGTACGTCGAAATTGCAGACACTTCTAAACGGACAAAAATTACAGGCCAAAGGATTTTTATTAATGTAGGCGGGATTTAAGGCAATTTCTCCTGATAAAATACGATTGCCGGCGGTTTTCATATTGTCTTCGTTGTGCTTGCGCAATAAATTCAGCTCGTCTTCGGTGTAAAATTTATTTTGTGAACGGCCGGGGCTATATAAATCTTTGGCATTTTTACTCACTGGAAAGACGTTAGAAGTTTCCGATTTTTCTAAATCCGGAGCCATCTGCTCTAACACTTCAGGGTCGTTAACAAACAGGCCGTCATACTTAAAGGCTGTCATCGTTTCTTTGGCGATATCCTGATCGTTTTTCAATTCAGGATTTCTGACGTGGAGATAATAAGCCCCCGCTGGTTTAACATCCTCCTTACCAACTAGTTTTACCGCATTCATCAAAGCGACATCTAGATAAGTCAATAATTGCATCGTTAATCCGTAATAGGCTTTCCAAATTTCAAAGCTGTGCTTACTGGATTTATAATCGACGACACTGAGAAATGTTTGCTGACTCTCTGGAGAAGTCGCTACATCAATCCGGTCAATAATCCCGCGGACTGCTAGTTTGCCATGATGATTTAGCTGGACTTCTTTACCGGCAATGCCTTCTTTTCCGAGATTGCTGCCAAAAAGTAATTCGGTTTGCATCGGCGATAATCCGGTGGCTTGACTCTGCCGCTTCAAGGCCCAGCTGACCTTATGAATTGTCTGTTTCAATTGGTAGCGAATATATTTCATTCGATTGCTTTCATTTAAAATGGTGAAGCGGGCTTCGCCTAACACCTTGATTAAGACTTGCTCCGTTAAGTTTTGCACCTCTTCGTCGCTGATAGTCGCAAGGCTGACTTGCATTTGAATGACTTCTTGTAAAAAACGGTCCAATGCATCGTGGAAAAAATCACCGGTGGCTGCCGGAGACAAACCGTAAATGTCCCGCTCTTTTAAAGCCAAACCATAGGTAGCGAAATATTTGTATTCGCAATTGAAAAAGTTTTCTAAACGGGACACGGAAACTTTTAACTGATTGCCATAAATCGCTTCGACTAAATCAGCAGACAAAGGCACCACCTGATTTGCATAATCCAAACTTTTAAAAGTCTTTTCAGTGGTGGCGGCTAATGCTGAGCGCTGCAGTAAATTTTTCAGCACCTGCCATTTTTGTGGCAGGAGAGCCTTTTTATCTTCTGTTAAACTTGCATCGATTGACAAGCGTTGCAAATAAGTTAAATCCCCCAGCAAACTGCGATAGGTTCCCAGATGCTTATCAGCCGCTGCTTCCAAAGAAATGCCCTGTGCCAGCTCAAAATCCAAGCCGAAATAATTGGCAATATTTTCCACATAGGGCGACACCTGCAGATTTTTGTCGGTATCTTGGTTGCCGGCATAGCTTAAATACAATTCCTCTGTTGCTGAAAGAAAAACTAAGTAAGCAGCAAAAGGCTCACGATTCATTCCCTGTGTGGTGGCATCAAATAAATATTTTTGTTGGACATCCTCAGCAAATAAATGATTAATAAACACTTTATCTTCTGAGCTTAGCAGGCCGGTCATTTCAATTTTTTGCGGAAACACTTGATTGTTCAACCCAACTGCAAAGGTGATTTTTGCCTGATTAGGTCGAGCCAATTCTAAATTATTGATGCGCACTTGGTCTAGGGCGCTGGGAATCATGCCGTAATTCGCATTTTCCATGCCAGCCTCTAAAATCTCTTGAAAGACTTCCCATTCAAAGACCTCAGTCCCATAAATCGAGACATATTCTTCTAAGAGATGAACCAGTGTATTCCAGGTCTGCTCATGATTTCTGGCAGCCTCCAAATTCCCTTGATTAATTTCTTCACTGCGCCAATCTAAAAGGCGCTGCTTAACGCCGCTTGTTGCCAAAAAATTAAACAGCTGAGCGGCCGCTTCTTGACCGGTCTGGCTATTTTCTAAATTAGCAAAAAAATCAAGGAGCTGTTGGCGAAGAAAATTGCGGACAAAATTGGCTTTTTGTTCCTCTGGTTTAATGTCTTCCTCTTGGCCTTCCTCAAAATCATAGGCATATAGATGCCAATCCTGTTCATTTTTCCAGCTATAGCCTTGAAAATTATAGGCCAGCGCAATATTTTCTGTTATATCTACCAGATCACGAAAACGATTGGCATGACTAAAGTTTTCATTGCCAAAAGGAATTTCCTCTGGCACTAATAATTCAGTGCGTAAAAGTCGCATGATGTCATTCAAACGGAAATCAAAAGTTTTGATTGCAAACAGCGCTGATAAAAACTCGACTAAAGGATGCTGCTCCATTTTGACGGACTCGTCCAAATAAACCGGCAGCGCTAATTCTTTAAAGACTTCGGCAATTAAATTGCCATAGCGGTCTTGATCACGGACTAAAACTTGAATATCTTGGTAGCGATAGCCCTCTTCTATCACTTTTTGACGAATTTTGCGGCCAATCCAGCTAATTTCTTCTTTTAAATTTTCTCCCCGCATTAAATGCAATGCTGAAACTGATTGAGGAGCTGGCGGAATTGCTTGATTACTTTGGCTAGTTTCCCAAAATTTTTGCAGCGCCACTAAATCAGGATGAACCTGACTTTCGGCAGCAAAGAGATCATTGCTAATCGGCACAGCTTTTTTTCTAGCGAGTTGATAAAGCTGAAAATAAAGTTCACTGGTATCGTAAAACAAATCAATCTTATCCATTGGCTGATCGTAGCTCTTTTTATCTAACAATAAGCTGACAGTCACCGATGCTTTTTCCATCAATAAGCTAATCAGCTTGATTTCTTTCGCTGAAAAGTGCGAAAAGCCGGTAATCAGAAAATGGACTTGGCTCAAATCTACTTCCTGTAAATACTCAACCAATTGATCCAGCAAGTCACCTTTAACTAATTGCGTCTGCCAAATGGTTTCTTCAAAGGCCGCCATTATTAGACTTAAATCCTGCAATTTTAACTGCTGATCGGCGGTCTGGTCATTTGATTGAGCAGCTTTTTTTAAATCTGCAGAGGTTAAATTCCCCTGCAGTAATTCTCGATACAAGGTATAAAGCTGACTGATAAACCCAGTTTTATTGATTTCACCCCGAAAAACCGTTAACTCCTGTTCATAGGTTGCTAAAATTTTTCGAAAAATCATACCGCTGCTAGACTCACTCAAATAACTTTGAACAAAATCCGGTGACTGCTGTAGGTAATACCAAGCCAAACGCTGTAGACTAAAGACTTGTAAATTTATAGCTGAAAAATCCTGTTCTTGATCGGCAAATTTTTGTAAAATTTCCCGCTCTTGTTCGAATTTATTAAAGTTAGGCACCAGAAAAAAAACTTGCTGTTGGGCAGTCAGTAATTCTTTGGCTTCTGAAATCAAAGTTTCCCGATGATTTCGACTGCCGGTCCCTAAGATAAATTTTAGACTCATAACATCCTCCTTCAAACTGTTATTACCACATAAAAGGTTGTTGATTCACTGTATAGTATAACAAAAAAATTCAGCAGGTGGGCTATTCTAATGCCCTCACGCTGCTGAATTTATCTTTATTTTAAATGCTGCCAAAGCGGTCAAAGGGCCAAAAAACATATTTGACATTGCCGATAATTTGATCTTCATCAATAAAGCCAATAATCCGGCTATCCTTTGATATGCGACGATTATCTCCGAGAACAAATAATTTTCCTTCTGGGACAGTCGTGACACCAGTAAACTGTGAAACTGGCGGATTGCCATGATAGCCTTGCGCTAACGTTTCAAAAGTGAAATCCCACGTGAGAACTTCGCCTTCAGATAGTTCTGATTTATACTCATCCAAATAAGGTTCATCAATGGCTTCGCCGTTAATATAAAGCACATCACCAGACATCGAAACCGTATCACCGGGTAGACCAATCACCCGTTTAATATAATTAGTATCTGCTTCAGTCGGTGCTGGAAACGTCACGATATCAAAACGTTGAATTTCACCAAATTTCAGGGCAATCACGCGTTCGTTATTTTCTAACGTTGGATCCATCGAATCCCCTTTAACAATCACTGGTGAAAAAACGTAGGTGCGTACAATCACGAGCACCACCACTAAAACAATTAGATACAAAATAAACTTCAAAAACTCAATCAACTTCACAGAATTTTACCGCCCTTCATCCAGTTTATTTTAGCATACAATTTCAACTGGAACACTTATTTGCCTTTTCCGTTGCTAAATCTAGCAATTTCTTAAATTGTTTTTAGCGGCAGTATAGTCTGCTAATTATTTTCAAGGGCTTGTAGTGCTTTAACCGGCAGCTCTTCTGCAGTCACTTCTTCATAAGTTTCCACGTAAGCCCCTTTATTGGAAATTTTTAAATAACGTTCTTGAATTAGTTCATGGTCTGCGGTAAATTCAATTTGTCGCTCTTTGCCGTTTTCATCAACGGCAGACTGGCGATAGCTAGCTGTGCCGTAGCCGTTCACACTATCAGCGGCTTTGGTTTTGACATAGACAGCCCCTTCTTGCACTAATGGATTAAAGCGGTCAATGACAGCGGCAACTTCGCCTGAAGAATTGGCGGTAAAAAAGAGTAAGCCGCCTAAGCCAATGATTATGATTACTGCAAAGCCCATTAAAATTTTTATGATTTTCAAAATTACACGTCCTTTCTAGAGAAATAGTAACAAAGATTCTCAAGAAATCCGTCCGCCTGTGAAAGGAGTTTTTTTTCAGCCTTTAGCAGTAGACCACTTCGGGCAAATCTTAGATTTTTCTTTTATTCAAAGTTTTTTCTTTCTATTTTAATGGGTTATCCTTATAATCAAGATAAAGGAAAAATAAGAGTAGGTTGATGGACTATGCAAAAAATTTCACGATTACCTGATAATATCAATGAAATTCCTGTGGTATTTTTGAAAAATCCATCGGGAAAAATTTTAGAAAAAATTTCAATCAATGAGCTAAAAGAACGGGTCTCTCCCCTTGTTAGTGAAGACTACCGAATTAAACTCTATCGGAATGCCCTAGAACATTATGCGGACCAAAATTTTGAGAACGCCGAATTACTGCTTTTACATTTAATTGAAACCTCTGAAGGCTTCCACTATGAGTATTATGAACGACTAGCTTCTGTATATGAAGCCCAAGAAGCCACCGAATTACAGATAGAAGTCCTGACCTTCGCCCAAGAAAAAATTACTGAGTTTAATGGGCAAGAAGCCCTGCTGCGGCGAGTTACTAGACGCTTAGTCAAAGCGCAAAAGCAGCAAGAAAAGAAATTAAAACGCCAATCACAAAATTAGACTTAAAAGCAAGCTATCTTGATAAATACAAAACGTGCCAACTGCTGGAAAAGCTTTCAGCAATTGGCACGTTTTACGTTTGTCAGGTTGGCAAGCGTTTTTTTATTTTGGAAATTGAGACAGAAGTTTAAAAAAATAAATAACTTGACTAGTTTAAGCTAATCCAAAACCGCTTTTAAATCAGCCGCTAAATCTTGGCTGCCTTCAATGCCGATTGATAGTCGCAATAAATCGGCAGTTAAACCATAGGCCTCCCTCAGTTCTTTAGGAACGTCGGCATGGGTTTGCGTTGTCGGATAGGTAATCAAACTTTCGACTCCCCCTAAGCTTTCTGCAAAGGTGAAGAGTTGCAAATTTGCCAAAATCTCAGGAACTAATGCGGCCTCAGTCACGCGAATCGAAATCATGCTCCCCACCCCAGGATAGATGACTTCTTTGATTTTGCTAAATTGTGGCAATAGCTTCACCAACTCTTTAGCAGTTTCCTCCTGCTTTTCAAAGCGTAACGCTAAAGTTTTCAAACTTCTGACAAATAGCCAGCTATCAAATGGTGATAACGTTGGCCCTGTTGTATTGGCGAGCCAAGTCAGTTTCTCGCCAATTTTTTGATCTTTAGCAACGACCACGCCAGCCAATAAATCATTATGCCCGGATAAAAATTTCGTGCCAGAGTGAATCACAATATCTGCTCCCAAGTCTAAAGGTTTTTGTCGCAATGGTGTTAAAAAAGTGTTGTCGACAATTAAAAGGGCTTGATTAGCTTTGGCGATGGAAGCGATCTTTTTGATATCTAAGACTTGCATTAAAGGATTAGTCGGCGTCTCGATAAAAATTCCAGCAATGTCAGCAGAAACTAGCGCAGCAAGCTCCTCTTCATTATTAAAATACTCAAAGCTAGCAATCCCTTGTTGCGTTAGCATCTCAAAAAAGCGGAAGCTGCCACCGTATAAATCACGACAGACGAGAAAACGGCTGCCTTGTGGAAAATATTGAAAGGCTAGTTGCAAAGCGCTCATCCCAGAACTAGTAGCGACTGCGACACTGCCGTTTTCTAATTTTGCTAAAGCTTCTTCTAAAACCCAACGTGTTGGATTTTTAGTGCGAGTATAATCATAACCGGTACTTTGACCTAATTTTGGATGCTCATACGTTGTTGATAGATGGATGGGCAAACTGATGGCGCCGGTGCTTTGATCTTGATGATTGCCGATTTGAGCTAAAAAAGTATTGATATCTGTCATAAAATTGCCTCCAGTAATTTTATCATTAGTTTAATATTAGATTAAAATGAAATAATGATTAAATTATAGACAGGCACAATTTTTCTGTCAACTTAAAAAAGGTTGGAATTTATCTTTGTGGGAATAAATTTTTGGGATTGGTCTAAGAGAATCTGTCGTCGGTGTTGTTGACCGGTGACGTTTATAAATTCACCTTTTTAGTCTCTGTAGTTTAATAAGCTTAAAAGACAGATCGTATGTGAGCCTCTTTAATCAAGTAACCCTTCATCGTGAACATAAGATTTTCAATGCTTCACAATAAAATCATTCACAAAATTCAAATTTGTATTAACTCATCTCGGGGCCTTTTCTAGTTGCTTTTGAGCTTTTTTTTGTGATACCTTTAATAAAAGGAGCGAATTACCGTGAAGGGACATTTAAAACAATTATTACATTTTAATAAACCACAGGGCAATCGGGCTCGCCTATTTGGTGCCTGCCTAGCGATGCTGACGATTTTATTAGTCAGTTATCTGTTCGCTACACCGACGATTGCCAGCTTTGGCTCATTGGGCATTTTTACTTTTCTTTATTATGATAATTTAAAATTAACGGATTTAATTAAAAGGCTCTTATTGGTGGGGGCTTACCTATTGCTTTGCTTACTGGCTGGAATTCTGGGAACCCATGCCGTTTGGACAACGCCGATGTTGATGGCTGCCATTGCTTTTATCGGCCGCTTTTGTTTTCGCTTATATAGCTTTGCTAAACCCGGAGTGTTTTTCGGCGTGATGGTGGCCGGCACCGGCAGCAGTACCCGCATTGCTGTTGAAAATTTACCGACTGTGATTGCTTATTTTTGTTGCGGCATTTTTATCTCACTGATTTTTGCTTTGATTGTTCATAGGATGGAAAAAATTCCGGCGCTTGCCTTACCAAAAAAAAGCTTGCGCAAACGCTTGGATGCAGATCCGACAGCCATGATTGATGCATTATTTTATACAGGCATTATTTTCTTTGCGGCTTATCTCAGTCAGGGGCTAAATTTGCATAATCCTTACTGGATGGTCGTTTCAGCGGCGGCCATTTTGCAGGCCAATGATTTAGCTAACATGATGCAACGAAATTTACAGCGGATTTTGGGGACAGTAATTGGTTTGGGAATTGCCGCCATTTTATTAAATATTCACTTTTCTTATTTGGAAATGGTGATTGTCATCACGTTGCTCTTTTTTGCGGTGGAATATTTTATTCCCCGCAATTACGGGGTTGCTAATTTTTTCACGACACCCCTTTCTCTGCTCTTGGCGAAATTAGCGACGGACCAATATGTGATTTCCATTTTGCAATATCGTTTTATTGGAATTTTTTTAGGTAGTATTTTAGGGGTCGTGGCTGCTTGGGTCATGCATACTGGCTTGAAATTTTATCAACGTACTTTGCATTTTTAAAAAATGTTTTCCGTTAGTAAAGCAGCTTTTAAATTTGTAAAACATGATTTTGGCTCATAGATTCTGCTCTTTTCTAGCCATCCTCTTTTGTTTAAAATTTTCTATCACAATGTGGCAGTCCAATTTTTTTGATGGCCTGCATTTCGACAATTTTTTTAAACAAATAAAATGACTATAATCCGAAAACTTTTTGAGAATAAGCTAATCCTTTATTTAGTTATTCATTCAAGCGTTTTTGGTTATGATAATTTTGTGAAATGTAGTACATGTGTGTCATAAAATCAAGAAATAAATTTTCTTTTTTTCCGTTGCTGTTTAACTTTTTTGAAAATCCCCAAGATTGATAGTCCGGCTCTTTCGTACTAAATTAAAGGTGGGGTGAAGACCATGAAATCAGTAAAAGAATTTCGAACAGACAACGAACTAGTGATTTTTTTGGAGAATCAGAACACGATCATTTTTGTTACCGAAAAGGATTATAAAACTTATACTTATCTATTATATGCTGATGCGGAACACTTTTTTTTGAAACTAAAACGTGCCCTTTGTAAACCACAATTGCTTGCCTGAAGGAAAAGCCTGAGAATCCAGTTTTCAACTTAGTTCATACTAAGCTGCTAAACTCGGAAATCTCAGGCTTTTTTTTAATTTATTTGATATCTTCTACTTTTTTTCACCGCAAATTTCAAGTAGAACTTAGCCACTTATTGAAATTCACTTGTTATTTAGTTTTATTTTTATTTTCTTGTAGTTGTTTCACTGGATAAAGACAACTTCGTCAGTTCGTTTAATAAGCACTCACGAGGAGTTGCGTAGCCTAAAATTTTTCTTGGGAGGCTATTCATCCAGTCTTGCACTCTGCGAATTGTTGCGAGTGGAACAGTTGACAGGCGTGTTCCCTTGGGAAGGAAACGGCGAATCATCCCGTTGTGGTTTTCATTCGTCCCACATTCCCAAGAAGAATAAGGATGGGTAAAATAAACAGCCGTGACCTCTTTCAAGAGCGTTGAGATGCCTGAAAATTCAGCACCGTTATCCGAGGTGATGGTTTTAAAGAGCTGTTTAAAATGGCTTCCAGCAGAGGCTTTTAGATTAGTGAGGGCTTCGTTGACTGGATTCGCTGCTTTCCCATCGATTTTTAGAATTATTTCGAACCGTGTTTTTCGTTCTGTCAACGTCAAGAGCGCATGGTCCTTACCGCCCCGGACCCCTGCGACAGTATCGATTTCCCAATGACCAAATTCTTCACGGTGATCCACAACATCCGGATGCTTTTCAATCAACTCACCGAGCATTTTTTTTTGTTTTTTCTATTTTTGGCGCGTTCACTTTTCTACGAACCTTCAAATGGAGATCAATATTTTTCGTTTCCATCAATCCAAGATGGATATAGTGATAGAGTGTTGTCGTCCCCGGAATCTTCTCATGTGGAAAGAGATTCATTTTTTTTTGCTCGTCCTGCCACGGCATCAGGAGATTGTTTTTCTGTTTTCATTTGTTGATCCGCATACGCCATAAACTCAGGTGCAGCGCTCCATTTAGGTTGCTTGATACTATTCTGACGTGCTTTTTCATAGGCTGCCTGACCAGCGGCGGCAGAATAGATAAACGTTTCATAGTCGTAACGCTTGTCATGTTGTTTCTTTTGCCGAATTTGGCGAACAGTACCATCCTTCACTTCAGTGTGAATCGTCTGTGGCGCACGACCGAGCTGTTTGGCGACTTTTCGGTTAGATAGCGGGTGTGTTTGTGCTTTTAGGGCTTCGATTTGGCAGCGTTCTTCATAAGTTAGGTGTTTTCCTTTGTGTGAATCTGTGGTATTCTCGATTTGCGTCATTGCGAACTCATCCTTTATTGATTGTGTAGGAACTTCAATAATACATGAAATTTGCAATGACGTTTTTTTATTTGTCTAGGTGGCTAAGTTCATTATAAAATCCGCCACTTTTTTTCACTGCTAAAACTTTTTTAATCCACTACACTTTTCGTTCGACTAAACGATAATAGACTTTTGAAGTCTGCCAATAAACGAATAAGTAGCAAATCGCAAAAACAATGACCGACAAGATTGTCACAATAGTAATCAACTGACTGTTGGTTAAGCCAAAGAGAATCAGTAATTTACGAATAATCGGCAGCGCGAAGGCTAAGTGAATGACGGCTAATGACAGCGGCAGTAAAAAGACCATCAACACTTGGCTAGAAATTGTTTGTCTGACCTCTTTACGGCTCATGCCGACTTTTTGCATAATTTCAAACCGACTAGTATCCTCATAGCCTTCAGAAATTTGCTTGTAATAAATAATCAGAGCTGTCGCCAATGTGAAACTCAATCCGAAAATAATGCCGATAAATAAAAAGCCGCCGGTAAAGCCATTGGTCTCTTCACGATCGACCTCAATTGAAGTTGCCGAAGCATAATTCATGGAAGGATTCGGCAGCAAATCTTGATTGGCTGCTTGATTGAGCTGCTCTTGGTAAGCAAAGACTGCAGTGGCAAAATTCTTCAAATTTGCCTGACTCCCCTCAAGGTTCATCATGACTTCGCTGTCATAAGCAAGCGGCTGATAGCTACTATGGGTGCCTAAATTCAAATCTGCATAAATTTTTTCAACAACACTCTGGTCTTTTACAAAAAAGAAAAAGGTATCGACAAAGCTAGGATTTTTAGGAAACATCGGTAAATCTTCCAGCCGCTCTCGAATGTCATAAGATTGTTCCCCAAAGTAAATGGTTTGGCCTTCATAATCGCCAGAAATTGGGTAAAAGACTAATTTGTTGTCTTTTAAGTCAATCGTCTTTCCGGTGAGCTGTTGATAATCAGCCGCTGTTAGAAATTCAACCCCAATCACACCATCAAACTCCTGCGTATCATTTACTGGTACAAAATTATTTCCCTCTTCCTTTAAAAAAGAAATATTAGGACTATCCAGTTCCACCATCTCAGTAACCGTCACTTGATTTTCTACAGCCAAGGCGTTTAAGTTTGCTGCTAAGTCGTGATTAACTGTCTGAGTTGTCAGACTAATATCACTAGGATTGCGAGTCTCCAGGACATTTTCTTTGCCAAAATAAAGTCCTGCAGTTGAAGATACCGTCACTAAAACCATCGTTGATAAAATACAAATACTCGCCAAGCCAGCACCATTTTGCTTCATGCGATAAATCATCCCAGAAATATTAATAAAAGGCTTTGGTTGATAATAGAGCTGGGGCCGTTTTCGCAAAGCTTTTAAAACGGTAATGCTGCCGGTCATCATCACCAGATAAGTGCCGATAATCACTAAGACAATCGCCACGAAAAAATAAGGCAAGGCGGCAACCGGTGATTCAATCAAAACGGAAATCAGATAGCCAGCGGCAATCGCAGCAAAGCCAATGATCGTCAGTAGCCAATGAGCTTTCGGTTCTTTTTCACCTGTGTCGCTACCGTGAAGCAATTCAATCGGCTTGGTCCGCCATAATTGAAAATAATTATGCAGCAACAGCAGTAAAAAAATACCAGCAAAAACGACGGTCACAAATAGCAGCATTTGAAAGCTTAGCTGGAAAACAAAATCCTCACCAAAGCCGGTCATTTTCTTCATGACTAAAAATAAAAATTTTGCCAAAATACTACCTAAGCCAATGCCAATCACTAAAGAAATCACTAAACTAAGGAGACTTTCAATCAACAGCATCCAGCCTAATGATTTTTTGTCCATTCCTAAAATATTATATAAGCCAAGTTCTTTTTGGCGCCGCTTAATTAAAAAACTGTTGGTATAAAAAGAAAAAATGACAGAAAAAACTAGAATAACGACAACTCCAAAGCTAAACATAGAGTGAACCGTCATCGCTTGCGGTAGATTTTGCATGCCGGGATTGTTCACCATCACCTGCATCAACAGATTTAAAAAAACTAAAAACATCATTGAGCCTAAAAAAGGCAGATAGGTCGTCCGATTTTTTTTTAAATTGGACCAGGCTAGTTTTAAGTAAAACATGACTAGACCCCCTTTGTTAAAAGAACGGTGGTCGTATCCGAAATTTCACTTAAAAACTCTTCCTGTGTTTTTGCACCCCGATACAGCTGATGAAAAATTTCACCGTCTTTAATAAATAAAACCCGTTTAGCATGGCTAGCGGCAATCCCACTATGGGTCACCATCAAAATCGTTTGGCCTTGTCCGTTAATCTGGTTAAATAGCTGTAGCAATGCATCAGCCGAACGGGAATCTAATGCCCCAGTCGGTTCATCTGCCAACACCAAATCCGGACGAGTAATCAAAGCTCTGGCAACGGCAACCCGCTGCTTTTGGCCGCCGGAAATTTCATAGGGATATTTTGTTAATAAATCAGAAATCCCCAAGGCATCGGTCAAAGCTGGCAAACGCTTTTCCATTTCCTTAACCGGTACACGAGATAAAACCAGCGGCAGAAAAATATTGTCTTTGATATTAAAGGTGTCTAGTAAATTAAAATCCTGAAAGACAAAGCCCAGATGCTCCCGCCTAAACTTGGCCAGCTGCCCCTCAGGAATCTCCCCCAAATTTTTATTTTCTAATAGCACTTCTCCGCTGGTTGCTTTGTCTAGAGTGGCTAAAATATTTAAAAGCGTGCTCTTGCCGGAACCGGATTCCCCCATGATTGCGATATACTCTCCAGCATCAACACCAAAACTAACATTTTTCAAGGCTTCCACTTGGTAGTTGCTGAGGCGGCTGCGGTAAACTTTTTTTAGATTTTTGACCTGTAATAATTCCATTTTTTTCTCCACCTTTGCTTTTTCACACGCTGAGTTTAACTAAATTATTAATACCCAAATTCGTTTTGCAGCAACTTGCTAGTAGCTGCCCTCTAAGTTTTTAACTCAGCTGTTGATACCTTTAGTTTAAGAGAAAAAAAGTAGAAAAAACAGTTACAGTCCTGGCCAGTAAGGCTACAATTTTGTCACATTAGTCGACCGTTCCGTAATTTTTTTGTTGAGATAAGTCAATGGTGACGGTTGTCCCTTCACCGATTTTTGAAGTCACGGATAACTCAATCCCTAGATAACGGGCAATTTCATGGCTCATAAAAAGCCCTAGTCCGCTAGCTTTTTGCGTTTGCCGTCCATTAAAGCCTGTATATCCCCGCTCGAAAATCCGCGGCAAATCCTCTGCCCGCATGCCTCTGCCGGTGTCGCTGACACGTAATACTTGAAGGTTATCAGCTGTTGCTTCAATTGTAATACTGCCTCTGGTCGTATATTTTATCCCGTTAAAAATAATTTGCTCTAAAATAAAGGTCAGCCATTTCTTGTCAGAAATAACCTTGCCCTCCAAATTGATTAAATGTACCTCTAAATCTTTATGAATGAAAAAAGGAGCATATTTTTTAACAATTTGATTGATTAAAGGCTTAATGGTGATTTCTTCAAATAAAAAATCATTTTGAATATTTTGCAGACGAAGATACTGCAGCATCATATCCAGATATTGCTGAATTTTAAAAATTTCTTCCTTCATATCTTTTTTTAACGGCTGTTCTAAAGTTTGTACCATTAAATCCAAGGCTGCCAAAGGTGTTTTGATTTGATGAGTCCACAGACCATAATAATCATGAAGCTCAGTTTGCTGTTGCAGCTGTTGTTGTTGCAGTTGCTGAATTTCTTTGGTTAAGTTTAAAATAATTTTTTCATAATCCTCTTCGATTAAACTATTTTTTTGCTGTAGCTCATCAAGCTTGGCCATACCTCCGCTTTGCAACAGATTTTGCAGCTGTTGATGCTTATAGGATAGCTTCACCCCACGGATAATCAAAAAAATGATTAATAAAGGCAAGGTAAACAGTAACGCATCCTGATAAACCACCGTGGGAATATCATATAGAAAAAACGTCACAGCAAATAAGAGAGCCATCGCAATATATAAAACTATAATGCCACTGTTTTCTTTTAAAAAAGCCTTGAGAAAATGCCATTTTTTCTGAAAATTATTCATCTGACTTCACCAAAGTATAGCCAACTCCTTTAACAGTATGGATTAGATGGGGAAAACCAGCAGTTTGAATTTTTTTCCGCAAACGAGTGATGTTGACGGTCAATGTGTTTTGACTGATAAACTCTTCACTTTCCCAGAGCTTTTCCATAATGATTTCTCTGGTCACGGTTTTTTCTGGTGTCGCAAATAGCAAAGCCAAAATTTTAGTCTCTGTTGGCGTCAGCTTGACCAGTTGTTTTTGAAACGTCAGCTCCCCTTCTAATAAATTCAGCTGCACCTCATGATAAGCTAGCAACTGGCTTGGCTGATCATTAAAAGTGTAAGTCCGTCTTAAAATAGCTTGAATTTTAGCCACTAATAAATCCAAATCCACCGGCTTGGCGATAAAATCATCGCCTCCCATGTTCATAGCCATCAAAATATTCATTTTATCATTGGCAGAGGAAAGAAAAATTACTGGGACATTGGATTGTTTGCGGATTTCTTGGCACCAATGATAGCCACTAAAATAAGGCAAGGAAATGTCGAGTAAAACTAAATCCGGCTGGAATGTAGAAAATTCCTGTAGGACTTGTTGAAAATCATTGACGCCAGCCGTCTGAAATTGCCACTTGGCTAATTCTGATTGGATAATGCTGCTGATTTTTTCATCATCTTCGACAATAAAAATTTTATTATGTTCCATAAAAAGTCACCTGTTTTTTCTTTTTATTATCACAGAAGTCCTGCCAAAGTGCAAAACGGCCTTTAGTCAAATCAAATTTTTTAAAGTTCAATTATTTTGTCGGCGACTGCTTCAACAAATCGGCTATCGTGTTCAATTAAAATCATCGTCGGTTGAATCGATTTTAGGAGGCCTAAAATCTGATCTTGATTAAAGACATCGAGATAATTCAATGGCTCGTCCCAGATAAATAAGTTGGCGGTTTGCGATAAAGATTTCGCTAGCTCAACTTTTTTCCGTTGGCCCATACTCATCTCCTGAATGTCATTGTCAAAAACATTGCGCTCCATCCCGAGTTTCCGCAAATTATTTAAAAATTGCGGATAATCTAGCTCTTCTGCTGCAGCAAAATCAATCAGTTTGCCTTGGTTGTTTTCGTAGTTTTGCCGCACCCGACTGATGAGTAACCCTTGAGGTAGAAAAATTTCACCCCTTTGCTCACCAGCAAACTCAGCTAAAATTGCTGCCAACAGTGAGCTCTTGCCGCTGCCGTTTGCGCCGGTCACTGCCAAGCATTCACCTCTTAGTAATTCCGCATTTAGTGGCTGAAACAACGGCTGATCTTGATAGCTTAAGACTAAATTTTCCAGCTGTAAAATGCGCCGATGATAGCTGGGCAGATAACTTATTTTCAAGCCATCGATGGTTTCAATATTTTTTAAGAGCTGGGATTTTTCGCTAATCTGACTTTCTACCCGCTGCAAAATAGCTTTCGAGCGTTTCATCATCCTTGCTGCATCGGCACCAATTGACCCGGGAGACTTGCGGCGATATTCTGTATCGATAAAGCCCTTTGATTTATTCAGTTTATCTTTTTCGCGGTTGCGGGACCATTCGGCTTTTTCAATGGCCGTTTGTTGGAGCCGACCGATTTCTTTTTTTAATTTGATATTTTGCGCCTGTTCATAGGCATCTTGGCGGGCTTTTTGGTCTTCATAGACACTAAAATTCCCCTGATAAAGCACCAATTGATTTTTTTCAATTGCCAAAATATGATTGACCGTCTCATCTAAAAATTCACGATCGTGACTGACCAAAATATAGCCTTGCTTTTTCTTTTGTAAATATTGTGCTACCTGCTGTCGCCCGACAATGTCCAAGTGATTCGTCGGCTCATCAATCAAAGGAAAATAGCCTTCTTCAATAAACATCAAGGCCAACAAGACCTTCGTTTGTTCACCTCCGGATAAAGTTTCAAAAGGTCGCCACAGGACTTCTGGATCACAGGCTAATAAATTTAATTCCCGTTCCAGCTGCCACAGTTCAAAATCCTTTAAATTATTTAAAGCGTAAAAAGTCAGATCTCTTGGGTCTAAAACTTTTTTAGGAAAGTAGTCAAAGGCCAAACTGTGAGTAATTTTTCCTTGAAAGGGCAACTGCCCCTGTAAAAGTTTTAGCAACGTCGTCTTCCCCCGACCATTGCGACCTATCAAGCCCAATTTCCATTGAGCATCAATCACCAATTGCGCCTGATCGAATAAAAGTGTGCCTAAGCGGTCATAGCCAAAGCTTAAATTTTCAATCTTAATGGTTGTCATTTTGTGTCACATCCTTACTTCACGAAAACGTGATGGCAGGATTTTTTCACCGTTTTTTTTACGACAAAAAACCCGGTCATTTTCAAAAAACGGGTTTAAAATCAAATTATTGGAAAATGCAAATAAGCTGCTAAATAGATTAGGAGTATTGTGAATTTTCTCAATTGATTTTTTTTCACCAGTTTTCGAAAATCTGCACACTGCTCCCTCGGAAAAATCCTTGGTACAGTCTGAATGCAGCTTCTACTTATTTGGCGAAATTAATCATCAAGATTCCTCACTTTCCTTTATCTACTTTAAAAATAGCATGGTCTAAAAAACAAGTCAAGCCTTCGTTGCGTTTCTAAAAAAACGCTTACTATTATTTAAAATTCTAGCTGACTTTCTAGTTTAACGGGAACTTGGATTTCTGTTAACCATTCTTCAGTAGAATTTTTATTCCAGATGCCGTCAATATAGTTTTCTCGCGGTAGGCCATCAATTTCTAAGCCGTGAGTATCAATGTAATGAAAAATAGCAGCGTAGGCTTGAGGTAAATTTTCGTAAGGTCCGTGATGCATAGTGCAAATAGCTCGGGGAACTTCTGCCACCCGTTTAAATTTCAATTCACCGAAGTCCTCTTTCATCTCGGTGACAGCTTCACAAATTTCGTAATCAATATCGGTGTCTCGATACTCCTGATCGTGATACAAATTAAAGCAATACTCGGGAATCCGGCACTCACAACCGGCAGCCTCCATCATCTGCCCCATCTCTGGCACCACCGTCATCAGTTGATCATAGTTGGCGACAATTCGGCGTATAGAAGCTACAATAACTTCCGGTAAAACTTTTTCCACCATATGATAGGTTTGCCGATAGTCCTGCTGCATATAAGTTTCAATTAAAGAAAGCATCTTGGTTTTTTCAGCGATGTCTTGCAAAAGCTGCGCCTTTTTTCGTTGCAAAAGCGTCTCTTGGGTAGCTCCTTTTCCTAAAGATTGAATATCTTCAATCGAGAAACCGATTTTTCGCAGGGCCAGTAATTGATGAAGTTCCCCCACCTGCCCGCTGCTATAATAGCGATAGCCATTATCAGGGTCAATAAAACGGGGTTTCAATAAGCCGACATCGTCATAATAGCGCAGCGCCTTAATTGTCACTTGATTCATTTTAGAAAACATCCCGATGCGATAAAGTTTTTCTTCCTCTAATAATTCACAATTTTTTTCCATGCTGTTCACTCCCAGCGAAATATTTTTAAGGAAATCAGTGCTGCTGCTATTCCCAAGATTAGCAAGTAGCCGACGATTAGCGGCTGATTAACGAGCGCCTGATTTAAGGTAATACTTTTTAAAAGTTGAATGCCTTGGGTTAAAGGTAAAATTGCGGCTACCTTTTGAACAGCGTTGGGAAATAGTTCAAAGGGAATCACGGCACCAGATAAAAAGAGCATTGGAAAATAAACAAAGGTGCAGATGACATTGGCAATTTTTAAATTCTTGCAGATACTGGCAATCAAAAAACCGAGACTATACATGCTGAACATTACTATGAAGTAACCACCAATTAAAGCTTCCCAGCTGCCCGCCAGCTGATAGCCGAGAAAAAGATAAGCGACGAGGGTCACCAGGACTGCGGAGATAATTGCCGTGACTGCCGCTACAATAAATTGAGCCAAAATAAAAACTAAAGGTGATACCGGCGTGACAAAAAAATGTTTCAAAATTTTTTTATCTCGATAGTCACAGATGGTCAACGGAATGCCCATAAAAGCCGTAGCGCAAATCCCCACTGCTAATAAAGAAGCAAAACTGCTGTCTAAAAAAGTATAATCCGCCCCATTTGCAGCTGTATTGCCAGCAATGACTGCAATTAATAATAGCACACAAACCGGCATCCTAATGCCAAAAATTATGCCATCTAAGGTTCTGGTTGCTAATTTTCCTTGAATTTTTGTTAACGTCAATAAACTCGTCATGTTAATTTCCCCCCATAAAATAAAGATATGCTTCTTCTAAATGATTACAGCCAGCCTGATGTAAAATATCAGCGACTGTTCCACTAATTACCGGGCGACCATTTTTTATCATGAGTAAGTGGTCGCACAACAACTCAGCTTCCTCCATGTAATGCGTCGTCAAAATAATTGTCAGTCCCTGCTCCTTTAAGCTGAGCAGCGTTTTCCAGACTTCTCGGCGGGCCTCGGTATCTAAGCCCGTAGTTAATTCGTCAAGAAAAATTACCTCAGGATTAGGAATTAGTGCTAAGAGAATCGACAGCTTTTGTCGCTGACCACCGGATAAATCAGCGACCTTTTGACGGGAAAAATCTTGGAGACCAAAAAGTTTCAGCAGCTCACGATAGTCCTTTGGCTGTTGATACAAGGCCATCATTTCCTGACACAATTCCTCCACCCGAATCATATCTTGGTAATTTGAGGATTGCAGTTGGACGCCAATCTTTTGAAAAACTTTTTTGCGATGCTGTCGCGGCTCCACTCCAAAGACAGTCCCTTGACCACTGTCAACTGGACGAATTCCCAGCAGACATTCAATTGTCGTTGATTTTCCGGCTCCATTTGGTCCCAGTAAGCCAAAGACTTCTCCCCGATTAACAGTAAAACTCAAATTATCTACAACTTTTTTCCCTTGATAACTCTTAGTGATACTTGTTGCCTTCACAATTTCCTTCATTTAAAAATCGCCCCTCTCACTATTGAGAATAAATCCTCCTCTAAGTGGAGAGTCAACTGTAAAAAAATAATTTTCAAAAATATTATAGCCGCTAGGATTTCTGTTTTAGGCTTGCTATACTAGCATAAAGAAAATTAATAAATTCTATCTAGGAGATACAGATGAATATCCAAGAAATTAAATTGCAGCAGCTGTCGACACTCTTGTACGGACGCCCTGCTGATAAAGTCGTTTTATACCTGCACGGACAAGCTGGAAACAAAGAAGAAGCTGCAACAGCGGCCGAAATTTTTGCAGCAAAAGGTTGGCAGACCTTTGCTATTGATTTACCAAAACATGGTCAACGTAAAGATGAGGCTACTGAACTCCTGCCTTGGGAGGTTGTGCCAGAGTTAAATATGGTTGCTGATTATCTATCAGAAAATTGGCAGCAAGTAGCCTTATATGCCAACAGTATTAGCGCTTGGTTTAGTCTGATGGCCTTTAGTGAGAAAATTTTTACGCAAGCTTTTTTCGTGTCGCCAGTGCTTGATATGGAACAATTAATTTATCAGATGATGACTTGGGCGCAAGTGACGGCAGATGAACTGCAGGAGAAAAAAGAAATTCAGACTGATTTTGGACAAACCCTTTCTTGGCAATATCTTCAATATGCTAAAGAACAGCCTGTCAGCAACTGGCCAACTCAAACAAAATTTTATACGGGGAAAAGGACCATCTGACACCTCTAGCAACTGTGCAAACTTTCGCTGAACATAATAACAGCCAGCTGACAATTATGCCGGCAGCGGAACATTGGTTTCACACACCGGACCAGATGGCTTTTTTAAAGGATTGGCTAAGTAAGAGTATTGAAAATTAAAAAAGGTCCAGAGCTTGATGCACTGCACTGGACCTTTTTTACATTTTTTCAATTGGATAACGCAAAATAGTTTTTCTTTTTTCTGGAGGAGTTTTTCGGGCATCATTTAAATAAATTTCCCGATGGACATGGCCTTTCCGCTGATAACCGGCTTCTTTAAGATACTCAGCCATCACTGCAAAAGTCTCAGCTTCTTTTTCAAAGGCTCCTAGGTGCAGCATCTGCACCGCCTCTTGGTCAGCTATTTCGATAAACTTCACAGCTCTTAGTAAAGGCAGTTTTTTCTTTTGGCTGACCGTTGGCAAAACTTCTTTGTAAAAAGCTTCTGTGATAGCTGCCGGTTGCTGGATCATAATCGTATAAATAAAGCTATCCTTGTCTAAAAAATCAGTTTCGTTGCTGGAATCCCATAAACCCTCTAGGGGAAAGACTGTAAAATCTGTCAGTTGTTCAGTCAATTGATTTTCTGAATTGACTTGAAACCTTTTTTATAGGTCATTTTTATTCCATAGGCAAGTGCGAATAAAGCAGCCACTCGTTCGGCAAAATCAGCTTGGTTTGGATTACCAACGCCGTCAATTGCAATAAATCTTTGTGGGGGTACTGTTAAAATTTGCGGCTTTTGCTTGGCTCCATACAATGCTTTTTCAGCTTTACACCATTCATATTTCATCTTGTTTGCCTCCCTTTCTCTTATTACATCTAGTTTAACAAACAAAACCTGTCAGCTGATGTCAGGTTTGATATAAATTTTGCATAGCTGTTATTCTTTGTTGCAGCTTTTTACAAATATCATCAGGAGCTAACACTTTAACTGAGGCGCCAAAGGACAAAATAAAACGATAAAAATCTTCGGTAATAGGAAAGGCTTCTTCAACCAGCAAACCCTCAGCGTTTTCTGTGAATTTTTCAAAATTTTCAGTGACCCGCTGTCGCAGTTTTTTGTCAAATTGCAAGGTCACAACTCTTTTAGGCAATTGAAAATCAGCATTGTCCTGCAAGACTTTTCCGGGAGTCTTTCTGTCAAAGTGCTCAGCTAAGGTTTGCAGATTTTTTATTCTTAACAGCTTGAAAAGCCGTTCCCCTTGGCTTTGCCGACAAAAACCATAGAGATACCAGTCATGGTGTTTAAAAATTAATTTTAAAGGCTCAACTAAACGTTCTGCTGCCGACTTCTCAATACCGGCATAAAGAAAACTCACTCGTTGCTGATTAATAATCGCCTGCTGCAACGTTTCAAAGCTCTGCTGATTTCTTTTCGACCAATCGGAAAAATCAATTTCCAGCCAATTCAGCTGTTCTTTTTTAAACAGCCCCGCCAACTTCGTCAGTAAGGGCTGTTGGTCAACATTTCCTAACACGGTCAACCCTTCTAAAGCGGCTAACAGTTGTTGCTGTTCCTCATTTGAAAGGAGAGTTTTTTCAAGGGTGAAATTTTTATCGAGGAAAATACCACCGCCTTGTCCCTGCTGAGTATAGACGGGAATCCCAGCACTACTCAAGTGGTCGATGTCTCGATAAATGGTTCTTAAGGAGACTTCAAATTTTTCAGCCAGCTCAGGGGCTGTCACCTGTCCTTTGGCAATCAATTCATAGACTATTTCAAATAGACGTTGTTCCATAATGCCTCCCTATTTAACCCTTTGACAGGGGAATTTTTTTATCATACACTGTAATTACCAAATATAAGTAGGTGAAGTTATCCGGCAAACTGGCAATCAGGTTTTCATTGATTGAAGTGTGACTGGAAGGGGTAAATAAAATCAAATTTGAACAGGTTTTTCTTTTAGCTGAGCGCCAGCTTTTTTTGAGATGCCTGAATTTGATTTTATTTTACTCAAAACTGCCAAAGACCCAAGCAGGCTGCAGAGTAAAATCTGCAGCCTTTTTGCGTATTAAATACCTACGAAAAAGGAGCTTGATAGAAATGAATTTACCGCAAAACTTATTTGAACGACCAGCCGTTTATCAAAAAACGGCGGCAGCTTTTTGGGAGGACGAGTACATCTCATCACAAATGCTGCAAAATCACCTGAATCCTGAGACTGAAGGGGCCAGCCGTAAATTAACTTTTATTGAAGAGTCGGTTGCCTTTATTTGTCAGACACTGCCCTCTGCCGATTATCCCAAGCTTTTGGACTTGGGTTGCGGTCCCGGAATCTACAGCGAGCTCTTGGCAAAGGCCGGCTATCAAGTAACTGGTGTTGATTTTTCTAAACGCTCGATTGAATATGCCAAACAAGCGGCAGCCAAGCAGCGGCTTAAAATTGACTATCAGCAGCAAAATTATTTAACTTTAAATTTGCCAGAGAAATATGATTTAATTATTATGATTTATTGTGACTTTGGCGCCCTTTCCACAATAGACCGCCAGCTAGTTTTACAAAAAATGCTGGACCATTTAAAACTTGGAGGCAAAATTTTATTCGACGTCTTCTCCTTAAATAAATTTCAACAAATTCGTGAAGCAAAAGACTGGCATTACGTTTTAGAAAATGGCTTTTGGTCCCCTGAGCCTTATCTTGAGCTTCAGCAAACGTTGATTTATTCGCAAAATATCACCTTGGAGCAAAGCTTTATTCTGCAGGAGAATCAGCTAACGCCTTATAATATTTGGACTACGTTTTTTGATCAGCATTCTCTAGCCAATGAATGGGCTCAATATCCTGTTAAAATCTGTGACTGGTTCAGCGACGTTGCTGGTCACCGAGATTTTGCTCAGCAGGACACCTTAGCAGTCTTGCTGGAAAAAACAGCGGACTAAACTTAAACAGTTGATGCTAAACTAGATTTTGTAATTCGATTTTTAAAGTAATTGAATTAAATGTTCTATTTAAGCTTCAGACGTTCACCATTACCTTAGGTTGAACCCGCAGATGAATCAATTGCAGCGCATCGGTGAAACTAGTTTGCTGATTAATTTTTAACATCAACCATTTTTGACCGTTGCCTAGCTTGGCAGCAGCAAAAACTTTTTGCGTTTCTTCCGACAGCAGCGGCAGTAAAGATTCCGCTGCTGTCATTTCTTTTTGACCAATTACCACTAAAGCAATGAAATATCCTGGCATAGGGTATAAGGTACAAAGTGATTTACCACTTTTTTTGTATTTTACATTCCAGCCTGCTTGCAGGGAACAAGCACTATACGCAAATTTAGGTTTTACCTGATAGCTTGCTGATAAGTAGTCAGTAAATTTCAGCCACAAGGGATTGTCGATAAAGCTGCAAATTTCTTGAAACGTCGGCGGCTGCCCTTTCGGGTATTCCTCTAACCAATTGGTCATCAAACTACCTCCTTTTTATTTCTGACAGCCACTACAATAATAAATGGTTCCGCCAAGATAACTTTCTTTACTCACTTGATGGTCGCAGCGGGGACAGGGACTCTTCCAAGTTTTACTAGATAAAATTGTCTGATAGCCACCCTTTTGGCCATAAAAATCTTTTTCTGTATCTCGGCCCCCCTCAGCCACAATCCCTTTTAAAACAGTTTTCATACCTGTAAATAAATCAGTGAACTCAGCATCACTCAAAGTCACCAGTTTTCTTTTCGGCAAAAGCTGTGCCGAAAAAAAGATATCATGGAGGCTGCCGTTGCCTAAGCCGGGAATGCGCTGCTCAGTCCCCATAAAAGCCTTTAAGCTGAGGGTCGGCTTGGCTGATTTTCGCAGCTCTGAAAAATATTCTTCATTAAATTCAGTTGCAAGAGGATTGGGCTTTTCTTGAGCCACTTGAAAATATTCGTTGCCGACTAGCTCAGCTGTTTGGAGCATCATCGCACCATACATGCTGACAGAACAAGCCAAAACCCAATCATCTGAAAAGGTTAAAGCAAACTGATATTTTTTCGGTAATTTTTGTGTCGGCGCTAACCAGTAAAAATTCAACCCCTCACTAAAACTCAAAGCACATTTGTGTAATGCGAGTACGACAAAATTTCCGTAGACATTGACCTCTTGAATCGTTTGATTTAGCAGCCACTCCTCGTAAACTTCCTCCGTTGCCGAAAAAAAGGCAAAACGATGGGGTGAATTGCCGAAAGAAACCTGCGCAATTTTTTTGCCAATTAACTCTTTGGCCATCTGTTTTCCTAAAACCTGAGCTTCACCAATATCAATCATCTTATCTCTCCTTTTGTTTTCGCTAATCACGTCAGAAAATCAACTGGATAATCTTCTGGAAAAGCGCCTTCATTTTAATAATGGAAAATTTCAAAACGAATGCCATCTGGCGATTCAAAAAATAGCGCATAATAGCCAGGGGCAATTCGCTCATTGTATTCCTTAGGTCGACCATGTAAAATCTTGACCTCCAAGGACTGAATCGCTTCAAAAAATTCATCGATAGCCCTTCTTGATTCCGCTTCAAAGGCTAAGTGCTGCACTGCTCCTGGCTTGCGGGAGTTAACTGAGTCAGCTGCAAATTCTGCTTTAGGCGAGCAAATGCCAAAGTCCAACATGTCATCTAAATATTCCACCACTAACATGTCACTGTGCTCGAGATAGCCCTTATATTTTTTGCTGACATCAAAGCCCAAAAGGGAAAATAATTGATCGTAAAAGGGTTCAACCTTTTCCACATCTGGCACCGTGATTTGTAAATGATCAAAGCGAAATTTCATTTGCCCGCTCCTTTCTTTTCTTGAAATCTTTGTTGAACACCGAGAAAAAACGTATCGTAAGCATAAATTAAGCTGCTTTCGACAGAAGATGGATGCACAAAACTCTGATGGCTATCTAAGTCAGCATACCCTTGAGCGAGGCTACGGACAGTCCGAATAATATGGGAGGCCTCTAGCTCACTGGCTCCCAACTTCTGACAAATTTGATAAATTTTGTTAATGGCCTCTTGAAAAACAGGTTGTCCTTGGGTATCTGCCATCAAAGCCGACCATTCGATGGCTTGATACAGTTTCGGCTGTTCTTTGGCAAAATGAACATAGGCTAAAGCCATCGCTTTTAACAGGTCAACGCCATCAAAATTCTCGGCAGAGGTCAACAGTTGATTCTTAATAATTTTTTGAATCTCCAGTTTGACGGCATTTTTTAAGCTCTCCAAATTTTCGAGATGCTTGTAAATTGCCGGTGTACTCACCTTTAACCGTTGGGCCACTTCTTTTAAAGTCAGATTGTCCAATCCGACTTCGGCGGTTAAAGCCAGTCCTGTTTGAACAATTAAATCTCGATTAATCAAATGCTTCGGCATGCCAGTCACCCCTTTTTTTTGAAATATATTTACAGCCAGTCAGCTTTTTTAAGTAACAGGCGTTCCTCGTGGAATTCTTGGTCAGCAATGGTATAGCTGAAGGTTCCTTTTTCTTTAAAGCCCGCCTGCAAGTACAGTTTTTTAGCGATGGGATTGTCTACTTCAACGCTAGTGTAAATTTGAGCTGCATCAACTTCTGTAAAAAAGTAATTTAAAAAAAGTGTCAGGGCTTTTTTTCCAAAGCCCTGAGCTTGAAATTGTTCGCCAATCATTAAGCGGCTCATCGACCAGTCATTCAGTTCTAAATCAAAATCATAGAGGACGAAGCCCACCATCTCCTGCTGATTATAAATGGCTAGCGGATACATTTTCGGTTCGTAGGCGGCTTGAGCTAACGAGACGCTATTAGCCGCTACAAAACCAGTTTGTGATTGAGCGACTTTTAAATTTAGACATTCTTGGTAATTTTCTCGAGTAATTTTGGCTAATCTTAGTGTCATTTGCTGCTCCTTTTGTAAGTTTCGTATTGATAATTGCTTGCTTATTGTTTTGATAATTTGCGGTATTCTTCTTCTAATAATCCATAAACAAAAGTATCCTGCCAAAGTGGCAGACCAGCTGCATCTTTAAAAAAGGCGACATTTTTTCTCAGCAGACCTTCTCTGTAGAAGTGGCAACGCTCTAGAAGTTGCCATGAACGTTCGTTTTTGGGATTACAATGGGCGACCACTCGATGGGCACTCTTTTCATAAAATGCCCAATCTAAAATCTTTTTAACTGCCTCAGTCGCCAGGCCTTGTTTTTGGTACGTTCGATTGAAGACATAGCCGAGTGTAAAAATCTGCGCTTCAGTCTCTTCCAAATAAAGATTGCCAATCATTTTCTGATTCGACTTGAGGCAGACTGCCCAAAAATTTTCATCGAGACTTCTTTGTGCTGCCGTTTCTTGAGCGGCTTGATAGCTAAAGGGCAGATATGGTTCAAACTTCACCACCTGTGGATCAGCTAAATATTCATATAAATCATCTGCATCACTTGTTCTAAATTTCCTTATCATTAATCGCTTAGTTTGCATTTTTTCCTCCGTTAAATTGCTAACCATTGAATAAAAGCCGTTTTATCTTCTAAATTATAGCCGGCTTTTTGGTAAAACCTCAAAGTGGCTTCCTCTTTGGCACCAGTCATTAACATTATTTTGTAGCAACGTTGTTCTTGAGCTAAATTTTTGGCAGCAGTTAAAAGCTGACTGCCGTATCCCTGTGAGCGAAAGGCTTTTTTGGTCACAACATTTTCAATTAACGCATACGGCCTTTGCTGGCGTGTCAAATTGGGAATGACACTTACAACACAGGAGGCGATTATTTTTTCGGCAATAGTTCCCACCAACACATGTTGATTACCATCAGCCAATATCTGTTGCCAAACTCCCTCAACCGCTGTAATTTCCGGTAGACTTTCTTCGTGCAAGTCTAAATATAATTCCAAAAGTTCGGCTAAATCAGCCGAAACTGCTTCTCTGATTATCATAGCTGCTGCTCCATTTCCTGAAACAGTCAACTAAAAATGCATGACTGCTTCATTATTTTGTCGTCGTTCTTCTTTAATGGCTGTGATTTTTTCGACAATCTCAGCATCTCCTGAATGATACCGACGGTGAATTTCTGCTGAAACAGTCAATAAGTTTTTTTCATGGTCTGTCCCCTTTTCTGAGACAAAAAAAAATGATGAACTGCTAAATTGCCATTACTGGTAGGGATTCTCTGCTGATGACGATTGTATTGTGCCAAATCTTCAAGGCTGACTTGGCAAAAAAATTTATCGCGACAAGCAATTTGATAAGGCAAGCTAGCCATACTTCGTTGACTGAAGGTCGCCTTAGAATAATTTCTCGAACAACTATCTTTGCAAAATGACTTGCGGCCTTTGGGTAAAGGTCCGCCACACCATTTACACAGTGTCTGGTCTATTCGTAAATCACAAGGCGTAAATTTGAGACTCTCGCCAAATTGTCTCTCATACTCAGCTAAACTGAGCCAACGTCGCTGATAACCTTCTTCTAGCTGCCGCAACTGGCTGCCCTGACCCAAAAAATTGGTCTTTTTGGGAAATGCTTGCGGCAAATTTTTTAGTGCCGCTCTTTCCGCTGCTTTTGCCTGCTGAGCTGGCGCTAAAACCGTCAGCATTTCGTTTTGATACTCGTAAACTTTTCGGCAGGAAAAACACAGGCAAAAACTGACAGCAGCTGAATCAGCATATAAAATTTCTAATTTTCGATTGCAGCGGGGACAGTTGACTCCCGGCATTTTTAGGCGTTTATAGGTCATGAAAACTCCTTATCTAGATGTAAAAGCTGGCTTTACATAAAATTTTTTTCAAGCTATCCTTAAAGGAGACCTTAAGGAGGCTTTGCCATGAAAATTGATTTGACAGCTGAAGAACGCCAGCTATTGTGGCAGCAGCTGCCCCCGCTACAACAACAGACTCTTACCGATTTCAAAAAATATCAGCTGCAGTCTTTATTTCTAACCAAAAATTTTTTAGCTGATCAAGAATGGCAATTCTTTGACTTCAAAGAAAATCCCAGCTATCCCTTCGGCGAGTCCAATCGCCTTTACTGTCGCTGTGGTCGGGAATTGAAATATCAATTCATTTTAAAGTCTAAGACAAGCGGCGAATTATTGAATTTAGGAGCGACTCATTTTGCCCAGCACCTTAGTGTTGAACCACAGATTGCCCGCCAAATTCAACAGGGTCTGCTGCAATTAGATCGTGGCGTCGATATTATTTTACAAAGTAAAGCACAAGGCCTGCAGTTTCCTAAACGCCATTATAATTTATTTAAAAATCACGGCTTGATTAAACAAGCTCCGACACAATTTGCCCTTCGACTGGCGGCTTTTAAGGCCGCCGACCTGCCCTTATACGATGAAGATATTCAAAAATTAATTGGCTATTTGAAAAAAGCTGGCTTGGCCTTGCCAAAATTGTTAAACAATCAAGCAACCCCTGTCAGTTCTGGCAAAAATCATTTTAGAGAATTGATTTTTCACCTGCAAAAACTTGAGATTGGTGAAGCGATTGAGACTCACTTATTGCTTGAGACATTGCCGATTACTCAGCAGGAATTAATGCGTTGGTTGGGGCTTTTTGACTGGCGCTACCTTCCCTGTTCAATTAAAGCAAGTTGCAGACACATGGTACCGGATTGCTTAATTAAAATTCTCCGTAACTTTTACGATGGGAATCAGCATCTGTGTTAAATAATTTTCGGGCGGCTGTTTTTCATCATTTAAATAATGATAATAAATTCCCCCATTCGCCTGATAGCCATTTCTAGGAATCCATTCACCCAAAGCCATCATCGTCGGATCCTGCTTTTCGTATTCTCCTAAATCAATGGTGGTTGCCACTAAACTTGCTGGTAAAACGGTACAGTTTAGTGGTTTTTTAGTCGCAATCCGATGAGGAATCACCATGCCAACCTCGACATCCAATTGAGTTAAATCAATGTTATGAAAGCAAGTTACTAAGCCACTGCTGGGAGCTAAATTTTCTTTTTCTAAGGCTTCGTCAATTTTTAGCATTGTTTCCCCAATCAGCCCGCTGTATTCAGCAAAAAAATCAATTGTCCGCCGGTGGCTCAAAAAAATTAATTCTGGCAATTCCTTGACATAAATTTTTGAAATTTGAGTCATTTTTCCACACTCCTAATAGAAAATTATAGTTTAAAATAGTTTGCAAAAATAAAAGTGGCTCATTGCATTTTGCTGAAAAAGACTTTATCCTTGAATTGAGGTAACTAAAATAATGTAAAGGAGGTCATTTCAATGGCGAATGAAGATAAAAAGGACTTTAATGCGATGCTCCACAAAGAAAACGATATGCCCAAAATCCAAATTGTCACCGATCCAAAAGTGATTGCCCGTTATGGCGGCGAAAAAATGTTTTTTGCACCGGCCCCCACCTATGACGCGATTATGAAAAAAATTCCTGAAGGTAAGCTGACAACAGTCAGTGAAATCCGGACTTATTTAGCAGAAAAAAATCAAGCAGATTTTACCGAACCAACGACAGCCGGGATTTTTGTTTCCATTTGTGCCTGGGCGAGCGAGCAGCGGACCACCGATAAAACACCCTATTGGCGCACTCTTAAGGCTAATGGCGAATTGAATCCCAAGTATCCCGGTGGCATTGAGGAACAGAAAAAATTGTTAACGGCAGAAGGCCATAAAATTATCCAAAAAGGCCGGAAAAATTTCCGTTATTATGTTGAAAATTATCAAACTGCCTTGATTGAGTTATCTGAGCTGCTTTAATTTTTTTTAAATAAAAGCGATTTATTTCACTTGTTTTATAGTATAATTTTAGTTAATCGAATTAACTTTGTCAATCGAAGTTCGCTGAAGGAGCGTTTCAAATGTTTATTTTTGTTGGTTGTGCAGGCGGTGGCAGCTCTAGTTTATTCTGCCAAAAGATTACCCAACATGTGAATGAGGAAGATCAAAACTTAACGGCGGTCGCCCTCGACGCTTTTACTGCCATGGCAAAATACAAAGCATACGGGGATAAATATGATTTAATTTTTGTTTATGGAGGAATCAATGCCCTCAGTGCTTCTAGTGCCTTTGAGTTTGGTCAGCTTTTCGACGTGGTATTTGTAGCGCCACAAGTCCGTTATCTGACCAAAGAAAAAATACGCTTGCTAGCTGATTACCCAACTGTGGTACAAGATATTCCCCCAAAAATTTTTGGTATGATGGATGGGCAACAAGCTTACGCTGATTTATTAGATCAATTAATTGAGCTTGATTATCAGCGGGGCTATCAATCGGCTATCCACAGTGCTTCAAAGGCTGCCGATAAAAACATGGAGATTTTAGTGATTAACGGCAATGCTGACGGCAGACTTTTCACTCAGTTCTTTGAATATTTAGGCGAATTGGGGATTCGACCGATTGCCGAAAAATTCAGTCTGGAAGGCTTGTTCGATTTTCAACCACAGACTGATTTTGATATTCGCTTTTTATTCGGTAATAGCGAGACTCTAAATAAAACGGATATGCCGAAGATTTCCCGGCGCATAGACAGCGTCATCCTGCCCCGCTCCCTGCAATTTCCTTTCACGGAAGAAAAAGCTTGGTTAAAGGATTATCAGATTCCTTACCTAATAGTCAGCCAACAAGATTTTTATCGAAATGATTTTACCCAAATCAATCAGCTTTTCTTAACGATGCTGATCCAAGCTGCCTTTAAGACAGAATTTACGAGTGAGCTGCGGGTTGATTATTTAGAAACGGAAAAATTAAAAAAGCGCAAAACATTTTTAGGTATTTTTTCTTGGGAATAAAAATGAAATAAAAAAACAAAGCGACCGCTGGGAAAATTAATCTCAGCGGCTGCTTTGTTTTAATCAGGTATTTTTGTTCTATTCATTTGATTTTAAAGCGCCAATCATATCAATTTTTTTCAGGCGCTGATGGGTAATCAGCATCACTACTGCAGAGAAGAAAATTGTGAGTCCTGCAGGAAAAAGATAACCAATCGCTGGCACCAGCAAAGGAAAGCTAATACTCGGTGAAGCTGCCATGGTAATAATAAACCAGGTGAGCACATTTCCCACCACAAAGCCCAGCAAAATTCCCAAGCCAGTAAAAATGATCGACTCACGAACGATATACATTGACACTTCTTGATCATAAAAGCCTAATACTTTAATGGTGGCCAATTCCCTTTCCCGTTCAGAAACATTAATATTCGTCAGATTAAATAAAACAACTAAAGCCAGCGTTCCAGAAAGCACAATAAAAATAATCACCACAGGTTGCAGATTGGTACTAGAATAAGCCTGCTTTTCTAATTGCTGACTCATAAAAGTGGTGGTCAATACTTGGTCGGTCCCTTTTAATTCTGCCGCCAAATCATCTTGGCTAGACTTTGACATTTCTGTAGTCTGAATTAAAAAGGAATTAACCTGATGACTCTGGTCAGTTAGTTGCTCTAAATAACTTTGTAATAGCAAGACATTGTTCCCTAAATAGTTCTCAACGATGCCACTAATTTTGAGAGTCATCTGATTGCCGTTTGCATCTTGAAAAACTAAGTCATCGCCAACTTTCACTTCATAGGCTTTGGCTAAGCCTTCTGAAATAATAGCGCCATCTCCCACTAATTCACTGGAAGAATCACTGCTTGTTGACTGTAAAGTAAAATTGGCACGCGCTGCAGCAGATGTTTCAAAAGCATAAAGAGAGGCGCTTTGATCAGCTACTCCGTCTGCCTTAAATGTTACTTGACTTGCATAAACCGGCGTTTCTTTAGTAACCGCCGCAGTCGAGTCTAAAACATCTAATGTTTGACTGGCTGCATCTGCCGATATCTCACTATCAAGGGTCACAATGCCTTGAAAATGATTTAATTGATTAAATTGCACAGTGCCGACATTTTCAATCGAGTCTCTTAAGCCAAAGCCCGCTAGCATTAAACCACAGCAGCCAGCAATCCCCGCAATCGTTAAAATCATGCGGGCCTTATATCTAAATAAATTCCGATAAGTAACTTTTTGATTGAAGCTTAACCGGCGCCAAACTGGTTTAATATATTCTAATAAAATTCGCTTACCGGGTTTCGGTGCTTTGGGCATAAGTAAGGCTGTTGGTTTTTCCCGTAAATCCTTGATTAAAATATAAATCGTTGCTACGACCGTTGCTACAAAGCTGCCACCAATCGCAATCAAAATGGGGCCGAGCCAAAAAGTTATCGTGTAGTCTGTAAAAACATAAGACGCACCGAGCATGTTAAAAACAAGCGCCGGCAGAGAAAATGTGCCGACAAAAATTCCCAGCACAGTGCCCACGACAGCCGTCAACAGGGCGTACAAAATATATTTCATAGAAATTTCTATATTGGTATAACCAACGGCTTTCAAGGTCCCAATAATTTTCCGATCTTCTTCCACCATACGCGTGATGGTCGTAAAGGTAATCAAGGCGGCAATTAAAAAGAAAAATACCGGAAAAACATTGCCAATGGCATCAATTCGATCAGATAAGCTGGTCACCTCTTCAAAGCCAGGATTAGAGGTTCGTTCGTTAATCAAATAATTGGGCGTCGACAGATTTTCTAAATCTGTTTTCGCTTGATCAATTTCGGCTTGAGCCTCGTCAATGGTTTGCTGATTTTCCGTCAGCGTCGTTTGTTGAGTGCTTAATTCAGTTTCCGCAGTAGTAATTTGCGCTAAAGCAGCTTCGTAACTACTCTGACTTTGTAAACTAGCAGTCGCTACCAATTGGCTTTTTTGAATTTCCAATTGTTGCTTCGCGTCATCCAGTTGTGTTTGACCGGCAGTCAGTTCGCTTTGGCTTTGATCAAGACTTGCTTGGTTTGCGGCAATTTCATCATTGCCGCTTGCGATAAGTTCTGCTCGTCTTTCACTTTTTCGGTTGGCAAATGTTGTTTCCAGCTGATTTAATTTGGCTGTTAGTTTTTCTTGATAGTCGTCAGAAAAAATATCCAATTCCGCCAATGAATCAAAACGCAAATACATGATGGAATAGGTATCACCAGCAGAAAAGGCGTCTTCACTAAGATAGGCATACCCATCAAGAGTGCCATCACCCACATTTGATGAACCAAATTCATTTTCGCTGACATAAATTGGCGATTCGACAAAGCCGACAACTTGAAACTCTGTTTCCTCTAATTGATCGTTTTGAATCATCAATGTCGAACCCAGAGGATAAATCTCAGCTAAACTTTCATTGAGAACGAGCTCATTAGCCGCTTTAGGTAGCCGGCCTTCGATTAAGGACAAGTTATTTTGACTGCTAGTCTCATCATAGGAATAGACTTGTAAATCGATATTCTCCTCTTCATCATCATAGGCAAAACTATAACCAAGTTCGGCGGTTGCACCGGTTTCTTCGGCGATAGCTTGATCCTCTTCAGTTAAGCCAGCTGTTCCGATGATTTGTACATCAGAAATATTTTTTTGACTGACAAATTCATCAACTGTCTGCTCCAAATCTGGCCCAACTGATTTGATTCCGACAAAGAGTAATACCGCCATAAAGATGATTAAAATAATTGCAACAAAGCGGCCAAGGGTATCACGAATATCTCTAAAGAGACTGCGCAAATATAATTTATTCTTCAAACAAGGCACCTACCATTCAATTTTTGCGATCGAAGTTGGAGCTGAATTAAGCTCAACTGAGCGAACCTTCGCATCATTAATTCGAATCACCCGATCGGCAATCGGGGCAATCGCACTATTATGGGTAATTAAAACAACTGTTCTCCCTTGTATTCTACTAACATCCTGCAATAACTGCAAAACCTGCTTACCAGTTTCAAAATCCAAGGCCCCAGTCGGCTCATCACAAAGCAAAATTTTGGGATTTTTAGCTAACGCTCGAGCAATCGCCACCCTTTGTTGTTCGCCGCCAGATAGCTGCGCTGGAAAATTATTCATTCTTTCCCCCAACCCTACTTGTCGCAAAGTCGCTTCAACATCGAGGGCATTCGGCGAAATTTCTGACGCCAATTCAACATTTTCTTTAGCCGTCAAATTAGGTACTAAATTATAAAATTGAAACACGAAACCAACTTCAGTCCGACGATAGGCTGTCAATTTTCGATTGGAAAAATTGGCGATGTCGACCCCCGCTATTTTGATTTCACCTTTTGTCGGCGTGTCCATTCCTCCTAAAATATTTAAGACAGTTGATTTTCCAGCCCCGCTAGGACCCAGAATCACCGCCAGCTCTCCTTCTTCCACTGAAAAACTAAGATCATTATTGGCGACGATGGTTGTATCCCCCATCTGATATTCTTTAAACTCATGATTCACTTCAATGAAACTCATTTCTTCACCTCGTCATTTTTCAAACACAGTGTTGCTTTCATTACACTTTGTAAGTATAATTGTTTAATCATTGAGGTCAATAGTCAATTTGAAAGCACTTGTCATTAAACAGACACTTTTTAGAAAAATGTTGAAGGGAATGAGCTACTTGGCAGGCACAAAAAATAATCGCCGGACACTTTATACTAAAAAAGTCATTCGGGAAGCTTTTCTAGAACTCCTAAGTCAACAGGAATTATCAAAAATTACCGTCACTGAAATTACGGAAAAAGCAGAAATTAATCGGGGCACCTTTTACAAGTATTACCAAGACCCGTTAGATTTATTCCAGACAATCGAAAAAGAGCTGACCGCTGAAATTTTACCCTTAATTCAATTACGCTCCTCAGATGATTTAGCCATCTGGTTAGAACGCTTTATCAGCGTCTTAAATCAAAATAAAGTTTTATCTCTGGCTCTCTTAAAAAGCAGCAATACTACTTTTTTTGTCACAACTATTTTCTCAGAAGTTCATGATTTAGCAATTTCACAGTTCAGCCAAATGTTCGATGAAACAAATCCTGAAATTTTGGAACTCTTTTTTACCTATTTTGCCAAAGGCACAATCGGTATGATTGTCGAATGGATGCAATTAGAGTCAGATATTTCCGTCGAAGAAATCAGTGTCGCTCTATCGAAAGTGTTAATTTCTCAAACGAGAAGTTGACGTGTTATAAAAACCGCCCAGTATTTTAAACTGGACGGTTTTTATTTTTTGAAGTCTCTGCGCTTCAAAATTTTTTAAAGGCACCATTTAAAGTTCTATTTCTTCAGATTATCATCCTCAGCCATTCTCTTTGAAACCAAACTCGGTCAATACTGATAAACTCAGTATCCTCCGAAAAAAAGATAAAACAGCAAAAAATTAGCGCAATTTCTAACGACTATCAAAACGGGAAAACTCACCAGTCAATTGTTGATTCGTTTCTGGGTATAGGAATCCATCCAGAAAATTTTTTTTCCTTTTGAATTAGAAAAAACTTTACATTAAGATTATCACTATCTTATAATGACTATATAATACAAAATTAGTCATTATGGTTTGGAGAAGAACATGCCACGAAGTTTAACTGATCAAGAAAAAAAAATACAACGAAATTTATTGCTAAAACACGGAAAGGATTTAATCACCCGCTATGGACTTAGTCGCGTGAGCGTTGATGATATTGTAAAAGATGCCGGCGTTGCTAAAGGCAGCTTTTATAATTATTTTTCTTCAAAGGATGATTTCATCTATAGTCTAATTTTCCAGCTTCACGAAGAAGGATTTGCTCAAATTAAAGATGTCCTTAAAAAAATTGCCCACCTGCCCTCCAGTGAAAAGCGCCAACAAATTAAAATATTTTTTTTGAAACTTCTAAAAAATCCTCAACAGCGTTTTTTCATTGAAGAACACAATGAAGTTCAGCAATTTTTATTGCGCTATTCAAAGGCAGATTTAGCTGCGTTGGAAAAATTGGAACAAGAAAATTACCAACAAATTTTTGATAGCCTGAATTTACAAGGAAAACAAATCGAAATTTTGCAAAATGCGATTCATATCCTCTTCTTCGGTGTCAGTCATGAAGAAATCTTGATTGACGGATACATTGACTCGACTGTTGAAATTTTGCTAGATGGCCTATTATCCTATCTGGAGGTGTAACGAATGAGTTTATTTTCACTGAAAAATGTCACCAAAGTTTACGGCGTGGGGGACGCCGCTGTAGTGGCGCTAAATAATATTTCTTTAGAAATACCTCAGAACAAATTTGTTGTAATTCTTGGAGAAAGCGGCTCTGGAAAATCGACTTTATTGAATATGATCGGCTGCATGGATCAGCCAACAACTGGAGAAATTATTTGTCAGGAAAAAAAACTCACTGATTTGACTAAAGGTCAAATGACCGATTTTCGCAAGGATAAAATTGGCTTTGTGTTTCAAAGCTATAATCTATTGCCTGATTTAAATGCTTTAGAAAACGTTGAATTTTCAACAGAAATTGTCCATTTGAAAACTGAATATGCCAAAGAAGCAATTGCTTCGGTTGGTTTAGCTACACGAGCTACACATTTTCCAGCGCAATTATCCGGCGGTGAACAGCAGCGCATCTCCATTGCGCGAGCCTTAGCAAAAAAACCGGAAATATTGCTCTGCGATGAGCCTACCGGAGCACTTGATTTTGAAACCGGTATCAAAATTTTGGAGGTTCTAAAAAATATCCAAGCAGAAAATAATAGCTCAATCATTTTGATAACTCATAGTAAAGAAATCGCCAAAATTGCAGACATCGTCATCCGTATGCGCAGCGGACAAATAATTGAGTATTTAGAAAACCCATACCCATTAATGCCAAGCGAGGTGGAATGGTAATGAAAACTTCGAATCGTTTTATTTTTCGAAAAATGAAAAATAATCGCGGCCAAATGCTGGGAATGGGGTTACTGATTTTTGTCGCTGTGCTCTTTTTTTTAACTATTCTCTCCTTCAAAAATTCATTTCAGCTCTCCGCTGAAAATTATTTTAGCCAAAATCATTATGCTCCGATCACTGTGACCGGTTCATTTACTGAAGATGATGTCACTCGGCTGAGTAGCTCAGTAGAAATTTCCCAAGTCGAGCCCCGGAGCATCTACGAAATTAAAGAAGCTGACCTTACATATCGTTTCATCACAATCACTTCTGCGCTTAATCAACTGACAGTAGTAGCTGGCAAGTTACCCAATGATAGTCAGGAAATCATTGTTTTAAGTCAATTTGCCCGAGCAAACCAACTGACTGTCGGGGAAAAATTAAAAATCAATGATCAAGAATTTACCATTTCCGGTATTGCCAGTTCGCCGGAGTATGTTTATTATGTACAAAATGCCCGCACAATGTTTGCCGATGCCACCCAGTTTGGCGTGATTTTTATCAATCAGCTCTCCATTTCCTACAATCAATTGCTAATTGAGCCAACTGGAAAACTAACCGAAAAAAATCTCGCAGAAATACTTAGCTTCGATTCATATACAACAGCTGAAAATCAGATTAATTACCAGATGTACGAGGGTGATTTGGGGCAATTTGAAACGTTTGCCATTATTTTTCCTTTAATTTTTTGGTTGATATCCTTCAGTATTATTTTTATCCTTTTGAGGCGTACCATCCTCAAAGAGCATAAACAAATTGGCATCATGAAAGCATTGGGCCACAGTAATACCACGATTTTGAAAATCTATTTGTTTCAATTTGGCCTATTGGGATTTTTCGCAGCTTTCCTTGGCTGCTTAGGCTCAATCCCTCTATCCCAGTGGCTGCTTTCCATGATAAAAATTATGATGGAGCTCCCTAATTTGACATTACACATTTATCCTTCTTTGTGGCTATTTGCCTGTGCTGTTTCAGTTGTTGGTTGTTTACTCGCCGGTTTATTGGCAATTTTCTCAGTCCTCAAGGAATTGCCGGCAGCATCCATGCGGCCGCGGCTGCCGAAAATGACGAAACGTAGTCTGTTTGAGCGAACTGCCTTTTTTTGGCAAAAATTGTCCTTTAACACACGTTATGCATTTAAAAGTAGTATTCGCAATAAAGGCCGTTTTTTAGTTATGGTGATCGGCATCAGCGCTTCGACTGCCTTACTTGTTTTTTCGCTGGGATTTAATGATTCGCTTCGTCAAGTGACGCGTCAATATTTTTCTGATTTCGCCTCTTATGATTTAGTCGTGGAAAGTGAAATAACGCCACTACAGCAAAATCTTTTGAGTCAGTACCCAACTATTTCTGCCAAGACACGGGCGTTGCAATTGCCGGTCAAAGTCAAAGGTGAAGATTATTCATTGACAATCACGGAAATTGATTCCCAGTTGCTTAATTTAAACTCCACTGCCTTAGAACACGGGGTTATTGTCCCAGAATACTACGCTGAAAAATGGCACGTTGCTGTGGGAGATTTGATTAGCATCGATGATGAAAAAGTTAAAGTATCAGAAATTATTCCCCTTGGCATGGGGCTTAGCATCTTTACTTCTTATAATTATGCTCAAAAGGTTTTTCCTGATTTACCACAGGCTTACAATCTAACCTATGTTAAAACAGATCAGCTAGCTCAATTAAAAGCTGCTTTACTCCGTGATAACCTAATGTTTTCGACGGCAGAGGACGATATTACTTCCTTTGATAATCTCTTGGAAAATTTACAAATTCTTATTTGGCTGCTTATCGCTTGTGGAGTCATTTTAGGGATTACAGTCGTTGCCTGTATGAATTTGATGAATCTTACTATCCGTGAATTTGAATACATGTTTATGAATATCATGGGCTATTCAAAAAGAAAAATTCTGATAGCGATTTTTAAAGAAGGCTTTGTGCAGCTTGCTTTAGCAATCCCCCTTGGTTTTGTTGCAGGCTATTTTTTACTAGTAGCGATTAAAGGGGAGTTTTCCCAAAACACCTTTGCGTTATATCCATTCATTACACCAACCAGCTTTATTATTAGCGGCGTAGTTATTTTTCTGGTCAGTAATTTGCGGTTAATTATGGCCAATCGGTTTATCAAGCGCTTAGACATTGTTGAAGGGCTAAAAATTCAAGATGATTAAGCCTAAATCAAACAGCAGCTGATCGAAAAATACTTCGCTCAGCTGCCTTTTTATTGTTCCCATCTTTGTATGTTCTTATTTCTTTATGAAATATTGTAACTACTTTTTTTTCCGTTAAACCCTGAGTTAGCAAAGTGATTAACTTCTCAATAAATTTAGTTCATTCTTTTAAATCCACAGAAACTCTTCGTAGTTACAGTGGATTCTCTCCTTAAGACGTCATTTCTGCGCTCTCCATGCCCGCAATATTCCCACTACATTCGCCAATACACCCTTGTGGTGAATCAACATAGCAAAGCCGACCATCAATACAAATGCGGCTAAGCTTACCGCTAGCGGTGGCCATCCAGAAAGTATCAAAAATTTTGTCACGTCTTCCTCAGGTGCTGACACCGTTAAGAGTGAAGCAATGGGCAATGCAACCCACACCAAAAGATTATACAGTGGCGTGATAGCCACTACAAAATAGCATAAATGATATCCGGCAAAGGCTACTTTGGGACGATACAGTAGTAAAGCAACTAGCACCACTAGAGAGGGTAATAGCATTCCTGCCGCCTGTAGTAACACTTCTCCGATAAACGTATAGCTAGCACCATAAGCGCTCACGTGAGCGCTTGGGCCAATTATCCAAAAGCTGTCAATGGTGCCGCCATAGGCCAGCATCACAAGAGCGTGACCGCCTTCATGTAAGATAGTATATTGTAGTAGCCACAACGGAGCAAATATCAGAAGACAAATGATAGATTTCTGCTGTTGGTTCATAGTTTGTCCACAGATTGACCAAAAGTAGAGTTGGCAAAATACAAAAAAAGTAACCCAATGAGTCTATCATCAATCGACAAACCTTGTCTCACTTTGTTTAGAAAAGGATATACACTCTCTTCATGAGAAAGTCGAAATGGTTCATTTATTGTTTGCCTTTCTTTTAGAGCTAGACTATATAGGGGATAGTGGTTACCCAGAATCTCTCTTAAAATGATGAATCTCTTCTTGAAAAAGTATGTCAATCTCAGTAAGTTTTTATTAAATTGGGTAAGACACTGCACTATGCCAAAGTTCAGTCGCTCGTTTACTTTTACGAGGTTTAAATTCATCGGTTACTCCTCCATCTTCAATGTTTATTCTAAAAAAACTTAATTTAGGCGAACTAGACAACTACACTTATTGATTAATTGGAATTCATACAAACCACATATACATTATGTGACCAGCTTACAATCCTAAAATAAAGATAAATCAATCAACTATAAGCTTTCGAGAATATTATGATTTCAATAGTGAAAAAATCAAAAATAACCTTTTGATCGCTTTTCTTTTTACAAATACTCCATTAACTGGATGCGGGACACACTGCGAATTTTTAAATAAAGATAACAAGCTGTACCTAATAAAAGTAGTAAATAACAGGCACTCAATAACAGGCTACTGTGAAACAAATAGATGATGCCAATCACTGGAATAAAAAAGACTAAGCCTAGAAAAGTGGCAAAATATAATCCTTTGCGGGGAGTTTTAGCAGCTAGACTTAATATTGCCATCGCAAAAATCATCACCAAACTAGTTGCTAAGCCAACACCAAATAATAAAATCAGTTGCGTTATGCTGTAGAAAATAAAGCCCTGCCCTAAACTCCAAGCAATCAGATTTGCACAAAGAATTGTTATTACAGCAGAAATAAGTAACATAATCCCCGAAATAAGCAAAGGTAAAAGAGCTTTGCCGAATAGTAAAGCTGTCGTTGAAAGCGGTGTGGCTAAAATAGCCTCCCCTGTCTTATAGACCTTTTCCCCACCCACCGCATAGGCAATTAGATTTGTTGGAATTCGTGGAATCATTGCGATTGTTAGTAAAATTGAATAATTTAAATCCAATTGTCCTAACAAAAGCCAAGCAGTCAGATAGATTCCCGCAGGGCATAATGAAAGAATAGTAAAATTAAAAGTCAAGCGTTTCAAAGTTTTGAAATAGTGATATTCGTGGGCAAAGACCGACATGTAGGCTGATTTTTTTTTCCCTGAATGATCACGGTTTGTTTGAGCTTTATCATGGACATCAATCTCAATTAGCTTCATACGACTCATATGAAATATTTTTCTTAACGTGACAAAGAGAATAAGCCCAGTCAAAATAAAATAAGCCGCAATAATAACAACTAATCCTATAAGAGGAAGTGTTTCTAACATTAGTGTACTTAAAACAATCACTACCAGTAGTGAGCAAAAATAAGTAATGATGGCTGGTTTTTTCCCAGCCTCACTAACTGTTGCCGAGATTCCTGAACAAAGAACGCCATAAAAGGCTGTGATCAAGATGACCATAATCGCTGATAGTAAATAAATCAGCCAATCTGTAGCTGAAAATTCTTGCGGTGTCTGAGTAACTAGTCTGGTGAAAAAAATTGCCAAAATAAGGAAACCACTATAAACAAGTCCACAACCCAGATTAAATAGGCTTTTACCTACTATTAAATGGGTCGTTTCCAATGGTGTACTTAGTAATGACTCCAAAGTTTTATTTTCTCGTTCACCTGCGATACTCTCAGCGGTCCACTGTTTCTGTAGTGTCGTGGTCATAAACGTGACGAGAGTCAATTGTGCAGTAATACTTTTGATAAAAAGCGGCAATACAATACCTAAACCTACTATTGTAACCCCATAAAAAACCAACATTCCCTTATCTTGGAAAAACAATTTTCGTTGGATTCTGACCACATTTTTGATGGCACTCATTTCATGCCACCACCTTCTAAGGTCAAGTAGAGTTTCTCAAGACTAAATTGGCCGTGTTCTTGATAGAGCTTTTCTTGGGCTAAAGAATCAATATCACTAGAGAAAACATTTTTACCATGACGGAAAATAATTATTTGGTCGCACATTTTTTGTACTTCATCTAAATTATGCGTGGTCATCACAATCGTAGCACCACTCTCTTTTGCCAAAATCACCAGCATTTCCCGCAATTCCTGAGTCATTACAGGGTCTAACCCGTTCGTAGGTTCATCCAAAAGTAAGAGTCGTGGCTGGTGCAGCATAGCCCGAATCAGTGCAACTTTCTTTTTCATTCCTCGAGAAAACCCCTTCACTGGAGAATCCATCACTTGGTACAGGTCAAATTTTTTCAATAGCTCTTCAATTCTTTGTTCTGCAACTGCTCTAGGTAGTCCATAAATATCTGCAAAATAAATTAAGTTGTCATAGACACTCAGCGGTTCATATAAACCGTCATCTTCTGATAACACACCGCAAATTTTACGAACTGCTTGACCATTTTGAATTGGATCTAATCCAAAAACAGAAATAGCTCCTTGGTCTGCCGCCAACAACCCAATTAATAATCGCAAGGTCGTTGTCTTACCAGCACCATTATGTCCCAGAAAAGCTACAATTTTTCCCTCTACAATCGAAAAATCCAAGCCATTGACTGCATGGACTTCTCCAAAAGATTTATACACATTTTCAACCCGAATCAACTTTTCTTTTTCCATTTAATCTCCCCGTTCCATAGCATTAGATGATGCCATTTTCATACTCACGTGAGTATGAAAATAAAAAAATCGTTATCAACCAAAGCCAATTGGTAGTGCTAGAAATGTAATAGCCTGTTTGAGTCCATAAAATCTGTCTTTTGTGGACTCACCAAATTAACTTTTTTAATTGTCCATTGCATGAAGGTTTTGAATATCAATCAAATCACTTTCCCGCAACTCATAGCCGCTGTGAAATAGTAATTGCGCCTTCTGTGAAATACAAGGAATTAGACGACCTTGATAATGAACGGATGTAAAAAAATCCTTCTCAAACTGATAGAAGCCGCCTTCTAAATCTGCTTGCTTTGCTGAGCCATCTGAGTCGAAGATAAAAGGATGAATATCTAAATAGCCATAGTCTGGATGCCACAATTCCATTCTGGCAGGTAGCCAATCTGTGACCGTTTCATAACCAAAGTCTTGCAATGTTGTTAACAACTCTTGCGTATAATTGGCGTCAAAATCAATATCAATGTCCCTGTGCTGACGGTGTTGCTTACCTGTCAAAACATCCACACCCCAACCACCATCAAGAAAATAGACGATATCAGTCTTATCAATGATATCAAGGACGGTAAATAAATCAGTTTCAGTAACAAGTTCTTTTTTCATTGGCTGTTTTTTCTCCTAAAAAATTTGTATTCTTCATTCAGTAGTGTATCAAACTAAAAATACCTATTCCAGTAAATTTAAAGCATCAAAATTAACCAATCGCTTTTTTTCATTATTTAGTCTTTTGATAGCTCCTCCTGATTCAATTAAACCCCAAGTTAGTTCACTCACGAAATCGATTAAACTTGGCAATTTCGTTTAATAAAAATACACTAAAACAATAAATGTAAAATTTATTTCTATTATATAACTTCACTATTTTCAGCCAGTCCCCATCTAAACAACTCACCCTAATTGCCTTTACATTCCATTATTCCCTTTCCATTTTACAAAAAGGCAAGGAGATTTCTACTGACCTCTTCCAGATTTATTCGAAATAAAAAAAGCGAGCTCGTTTGATAAGCTTGCTCTCGTTGACTACGGAAAAATAATCTTTATTTATCAAATTTTTTTGATCTAAAACAAATTACTTTCCAAATTCTCTGAATAAAAATAATTTGCCTACCAATCGCCAATCCTAACGTCGGCAAATGGTAGGCAAATCCTATGAAAGCTAATTAAATTCAATTTGTATGTTCAAACAAATACCTATTTCTTCGGATTATCGTCTTCATCCATTTTCAGCACAGCCATGAAGGCTTCCTGTGGGACTTCGACAGAGCCAATTTGTTTCATCCGCTTTTTACCTTCTTTTTGTTTCTCTAAAAGTTTGCGTTTACGGGAAACATCCCCGCCGTAACATTTGGCTAAAACATTTTTACGCAGGGCTTTGATATCAGACCGTGCGACAATTTTTTGGCCGATTGCCGCTTGGATTGGTACCTCAAATTGCTGACGCGGAATCAGTTTCTTTAATTTTTCAACAATCGCTTTGCCCCGTTCATAAGCAAATTCTCGATGGACGATAAAGCTTAACGCATCGACTTTTTCTGTATTTAATAAAATATCCATCTTGACTAGTTTGCTAGGACGATAGCCAGCCATTTCGTAATCTAATGAGGCATAGCCTTTGGTGCTGGATTTTAATTTATCAAAGAAATCAAAGACAATTTCTGAGAGTGGAATTTCGTAGACGACATTTACGCGATAATCGTCTAAGTAGTCCATCGTCACAAATTCCCCCCGTTTTCTTTGGGACAATTCCATCACCGCACCGACATAATCATTCGGTACCATGATTTGGGCTTTGACATAAGGTTCTTCCACACTGTCGATGGTCACAGGTTCTGGAAATTCTGCGGGATTATCAACAACGACTGTTGAGCCATCAGTCTTTTTCACATGATAAATTACTGATGGTGCCGTCGTGATTAATTCTAAATTAAATTCCCGCTCTAATCTTTCTTGTACAACATCCATATGAAGCAAGCCTAAAAATCCACAGCGGAAGCCAAAGCCGAGCGCTTGAGAGGTTTCTGGTTCAAATTGTAGAGCTGCATCATTTAGTTGTAATTTTTCGAGGGCTTCCCGTAAATCATTGTAGCGGGAAGTGTCGATGGGATAAAGACCACAATAAACCATCGGATTCATTTTTCGATAGCCAGGCAAGGCTTCTTTGGCCGGGTTGTTGGCCAAAGTAACGGTATCCCCCACACGAGTATCCTGAACGGTTTTAATGCTGGCGGTGATGTAGCCTACATCTCCCACCATTAGAAAATCTCGATTAACAGCTTTTGGTGAGAACACGCCAACTTCAGTCACTTCAAAAGTTTTGCCGTTACTCATCAATTGGATTCTATCACCGGGTTTGACAACTCCATCGGTAATGCGGACGTTTAAGACAACGCCACGATAGGCATCATAAACCGAATCAAAAATTAAAGCCTTTAAAGGTGCTTCCAAATCACCAGCAGGTTCCGGCACTAATTGGACGACTTGTTCTAAAATTTCTTCAATACCGATGCCGGCTTTAGCGCTAGCTAAAACGGCTTCACTGGCATCGATGCCGATGACATCTTCAATTTCTTTGCGTACCCGTTCTGGATCGGCTGCCGGTAAATCAATTTTATTGATGACTGGTAAAATTTCTAAATCATTATCCAAGGCTAGATACACATTGGCGAGCGTTTGAGCTTCAATCCCTTGAGCTGCGTCAACTACTAAGACGGCGCCTTCACAGGCTGCTAAGCTGCGGGAAACTTCATAAGTAAAATCGACATGTCCGGGAGTGTCGATTAAATGAAAAATATAGGTTTCGCCATCTTCTGCTGTGTAATTTAATTCGACGGCATTTAATTTAATCGTGATGCCCCGCTCTCTTTCCAAATCCATGGAATCCAATAGCTGGTCTTGCATTTCTCGAGAAGAGACGGTGTGGGTTTTTTCTAAAATTCGATCCGCTAACGTTGATTTACCGTGATCAATATGGGCAATAATCGAGAAGTTCCGAATTTTTTTCTGCCGTTCTTTCATTTCATTTATATTCATGTGTTTTCCTACTTTCCTAACAATCAGCACTTACGATTATAACAACGGAAGTCCTCCTTGAAAAGAGTTTTTAACATTTCTTGGGGAATAATCGCTAGAAAATCCCCATAAAAAAACTGACACTAGTTAAATTAGTGTCAGTAGATAGATTAAGCTTCGGTAATCGCGATTGCTTGCGAACCAAATTGTTCCCATGAAGCAATAAAGTCATTCAAGCTGGTTTGATAGTTTTCGTTGCCATAAGGGTCATTCAGATAAACATATTCTTCATCATAACCAATCAAAACAACACAATGCTCACTCATAGAAATTTCAACGGGGCCATTGACGGTTTCCCATGTTTCCAAATCATTAGTAGCGGCATAATTCGTCGTGGTGATTGCCCAGACTGGGCTGCCCGTCGACAAAAAGTATTGAACTTTAGAAAAATCACTACCGGTAAAATCAATAGCGGTTAAATCTTCCGTCAAATAATTTTGGGCCAGATTGAAAATTGGCTCGTGATACACAAAATAGCCCGCTCCGATATCGCCGGTAATATCGCCGACAAAGCCTTCATTAGGATCACCATAATAACCCTCTTCATCCTGATAAGCAACTGACGGCAGCGCATCAGCTAGGTCATTTTTAGATACCTCAATATTATAATAATTCAACATCATTGCTAATGAGGTGACCTCGCAACCATTTCGCAGACGGGGCGAATCCAGTTGATTTATCAATGGGACATTTTCGATAGCGGCGCTGGTCAAAATTTCTGCCGTTTGCGTCTCGGTTAATTCTGCTGTCCCAGAAGTAATCTCAATTATTTCCTCTGTCGATGATGTTGTAGAGGTTGTGGTGGTATCTGCCATTACCTCTTCTTCAAGGGGATCAGTGGCGGTTAGATTGGCTACAATGATGACCACAGCGATAAATCCCATAACAGCTGCGAGTCCCAATAAATATTTTTTATTCACTCAACTACCCCATTCTTTTTTATTATGTATAAGTATAAATTATTTTCCTTAAAACAAACTTAATATTCATAAAATGTAAAAAAAATGTAATAAACGACATTTAAAGCACATCATCGCCAAAAAAGACAAGGCTGTAAAGTTTTGCTATACTTAATCCATTAGAAATGGAGTTGAAAATATGGCGGAACAAGATTTTCGCGAAAATTTAGTTTTGAAGCCGGTTGGTGAAGAGCATGTCGCTCAATTCAATGAGTTATTGAGTTATGTCTTTCAATTTACGGAATCTGATTTAGAAGAGAGCGGTTTTTCCAATAAGCGGGAGCTGATTAAATCTAAACAGCCGATTTTAGAACTGTCAGAGGTGTTTGGCTGGTTTTATCAAGATAAATTAATTTCACAAATTGCAATTTATCCCTGTGAAGTAAATATTCACGGGACTTTATATCAAATGGGTGGGGTAACGGGTGTCGGCACATATCCTGAATATGCCAATCATGGCTTGATGCAGGATTTAATCCGCGTTGCACTAGGAAACATGCGCAAAGAAAAACAATGGATTTCCTATTTATATCCCTACAGCATTCCTTATTATCGCCGCAAGGGCTGGGAAATTATGTCGGACAAATTAAGTTTTAAAATTAAAGATGTCCAGCTGCCAAAAGCTGTTGAGGTTCCCGGCATGGTGGAGCGCAAAGAGGTATATGACCCAGATGTTTTCACTGTCTATGCCCGCTTTGCCAGACAAAATCATGGCGCTTTGATTCGCAGTGAGTTCCACTGGGAAGAATACTGGCGTTTTGAAAATGAAGAGGAACGAACGGCCGCCGTTTATTACGGCGCCAATCAAGAACCTTTAGGCGTTTTATTTTATTGGATTGCCGAAGATGTTTTTCATATTAAAGAAATGTTTTATTTGAACTTAGAAGCCCGCAACGGCCTCTGGAATTTTATCAGCGCCCATTTTTCGATGGTCGACTGGGTCTTAGGGGATATTTATAAAAATGAACCGCTAGCTTTTCTTCTAGATGACAGTCAAATTAAAGAAACGATTGAACCGTACTTCATGGCCCGTATTGTCGATGTGAAGGAATTTTTACAGAGGTATCCCTTTGATAGTACCGGCAAGCCGTTTCATTTTGTTGTGACCGACCCTGTGGCGGATTGGAATACGGGCATTTTTGGTCTGATTTGGGATGAAAACGATCAGGTAACTGTGACCGACGAAGCGATTGGCAAGCCGGTTGTACTTGACATCCAAACTCTAACTTGTCTGATGATGAATTATCGCCGGGCCAGTTATCTTTCTCGCATTGAACGACTTAGCACAGATAAGGAAACCCTGCACACCTTAGAACGGATTTTACCGGATACAGAAGCTTACTTTAGCGACTATTTTTAAACATAAAGGGTTCCGTGACTACTTTTAGATGGAGGAATTATTAATGAAGATTTACTTTGCAGCCCCATTATTTGCTCAAAGTGATTTACTTTATAATCAAAAACTTGTTGAAAAAATTCGGCAGCAACAACCAGATGCCACTATTTATCTGCCGCAGGAAAATGCGGCAATTAATGATAAATCGGCTTATGCCGACAGCAAAATGATTGCTTTAGCTGATACTGAAAAAGTTTTAGAAAGTGATTTGATGATTGCGCTATTAGATGGTATCACGATCGATGCCGGAGTTGCTTCAGAAATCGGCGTCGCCTATGGAAAAAATATTCCGATTTTAGGCTTATATACTGATACCCGCCAGCAAGGCAGCGACAATCAGCAAAAAATTCAAGCACTGCAAACTGTTGCTGAAAATCAGTTTCACTATACAAATCTCTACACAATTGGTTTAATAAAATTAAATGGTCAAGTGGTTAATTCTGAAGCAGCGCTTTTACAAGCTCTGCAAGAATACTGCTAGAAAGGTTGTCCCATGTCAAAAAAAATGAAACAAGCACAATTGGCGTTAACTGTTTTTGGATTGTTTGTCGTCGCTTATAATATCTTTGAGTTGATTACAAATAAGTATTCTACGAGTCAAGGCATCATCTTTGTCATTGAATCACTTGCGGGTATTGTCTTAATTTATCTGCCGAATATCGCCCGTAAATTATTGAAAATCGAAATCCCAGCGGCTATTGTCCTGTTCTACTGGTTTTTCTTAACCATTTCCGTTTTTATCGGCACTGGCTTACACGTTATTTCTTTAATTTTCTTCTGGGATAAGGTGCTCCATGCCGTCAGTCCTATGCTTTTAACCGTGTTGGGGTATGGCTTAATCGCAACCTTTTTAAAAGATGCCGATATTTCTAAAACCAGTCCCTGGCTCTTTATTATTATGGGTTTCGCCTTTGCTGGACTCTGTGGCGTATTCTGGGAATTTTGGGAGTTTCTCTGCGATCAATTTTTCAATATGAACCTGCAGCGTTATAATGCCTCCAGTGGTACACCATTTATCGGACGAGAAGCCTTGATGGATACAATGGGCGATTTGTTTACCAATACTTTGGGCGCTTTGGCGTTAACCATTTTTGCCGGAGTAAAAAGTCATAATCATCCAGAATATTTTGAGCAATTTAAAATTAAAAAATTGCCTTAAATGTAAGTCTAGAATGAACTTACTGGCAATCAGTTGATACTTTTCCCTCTGTGCTATACTTGAAATAACTTTAAAAGATATCAGGTCGTTTTTAAATAGAGGTGATTCATGTGAAAAGACTTTTATCCGGCTTTGCCACTTTTCTATTTTATCTACTAATTGTTGTCGTTATTTTAGGTCTCGCATATTTTATTTTTAGACCTAAGCTTTAAGCTTAATGTGAAACCGCCCTAATAATTGTGGGCGGTTTTTTATGTTGCTGCTACCTGCTATTTTCTCTCTTGCAAATCAAGAACCCATCGGTGACAATAGACTAAAATATTTGACTTTTCAGACACACCAAAAAAATTTAAAGGAGTTTATTTAATGAAACTAGAAATTTTACGGATACCCCTTTCAGTTATTCAAGTACCTGATTTTAATGGGCTTGAGCTTAGTATCAGCCCATTATTTATTGCAAATACTGAAGACGAGCGTTCTATCGTGTTACCGACTGAAAAAGTTCCAGCTATCACAGTGAATCGAGAAGATGGTTGGCGGGCGTTAAAAATCGTCGGTGTTTTAGATTTTAGTCTAGTGGGTATCTTGGCAAAAATCGCTAGCCTTTTGGCAGAGCAGAAAATCAGCATCTTTGCCGTTTCTACTTACAATACCGACTATATTCTTATTAAAGAAGACAAGTTAGCCAAGACCATCTCGGTATTAGGTGATGCCGGTTATGCAATTAATGAATAGCAATTAATTTTTTTATGACTGATGTCTTTACCGCTAAAGCTAAATTTTCACAATTTAGCTTACTTTTGCAAAAATATCTGAAATTTCTCCTCCTCAAAGATTTTTTTATGGAAAACTTCATGTTATGATGAAGTCAGTTTGGTAATTTTTTTAGAGGAGGAAATCATTTGCAGAAATTTTTTCAAAAACAATTGGTCCAAGACACATTATTTGTCACAGTGGGGGCCTTCGTCTTAGCCTTGTCGATTAATTCTATTTTACTGCCTAATCGGATTGTCGCTGGGGGCGCAAATGGAATTAGTGTGGTTTTAAATCATCTTTTCAACTGGAATCCCGCAATTATTTTATATGCTATTAATATTCCCCTTCTATTTTTATGCTTTATCCTATTAGGTAAAGAAACGGGATTGAAGACGATTTATGGCAGCTTACTCTATCCTTTTTTTGTTGGCATCACTAGTAATGTCCCCGTTTTGACCACCAATATTTTTTTGGCGGCTCTCTTTGGTGGCATTATCACCGGAATTGGTCTAGGCCTAGTCTTTCGCGGTAATGCGTCGACTGGTGGAACGGCAATTATCTCGCAGATTGTGCATAAATATTTAAAAGTCTCGCTGGGAATTGCGATTCTCTTTGTAGATGGCTTGGTGATATTATCCGCATTTTTAGCATTTAGTACTGATGTCGTTTTATTCTCGTTGATTGCCCTCTTTATTATCGGGCGAGTCGTTGATGGCATCCAAATTGGCTTGGTCCGCTCAAAAAATATTTTGATAATTTCCCAAAAACATCAAGAAATTCGCAGGGTTATTACCAATGAATTAGATTTAGGGGTTACTTTAATCCCAATTGAAGGCGGCTATAGTCAGCAGCCGGGAAAATTATTGATGACTGTTATTCGTGAAAAGGATTTTCCAAAAGTCAAAGAACGCATCCTTTCAATTGATGACCACTCTTTCTTTATCACCTTAAGTGCCAGTGAAGTCCACGGACGGGGCTTTAGTTTGAAAAAAGTGGCGGAGGATTATGGTGTTGAAATGAATCAGTTGTAGGCTGATATCTCAATCAATCTTTATCCAATTAACTAAAGAGATTTTGATTTTATCCCTTTTACTTAAAAAAGCTGAACCCCACAGATCAGCTTTTTTTAGGCTCTTCTTTTAATCGAAATAAAGTTTCGACTGGCACTTCAAAAATTTGAGCAATTTCCAAAGCCAGTTCTAAAGATGGGTTGTACTTATTTTTCTCTAAATGGACGATAGTTTCTCTTCTAACTCCGACTTGTTCAGCCAAGTCCTTTTGAGTCAGCCCCCGCTCTTCACGATATTCCTTTAAATTCGTTTCAATTTTTCCCATTGGATAAGCCTACATTTTCAAAAGTGAGAAAGGACAATGCATGGAAAGCTAACATAGCAGCTACAACAAACGACATAATACCAGCTGTTAATTGAATATGAAGAGAAAGTGCCAATAGGCTCACACCTAATAAAACGAAAAATGAAATTGCTGTAATAATAGTCAGATTACTGGCTTTTGATAGATTGTAGCGGGCTCGTTCATCCATTTTCTCGGAATTCATCAGAGATATCAAAAGAATAATTGCTGAAATTACAACTAGCATCACTCCCATAACAAGATATTTTAAATAAATTGGATTGGTGTTTGGTGTGCTTAATGAGACACCAATGCTATAAAACAACATTGCTGCTAAAAACTCGATTGAATAAATTTTACTAGTTAAGCGTATTTTCTTTTTCATTTATTAGTCCAACTTTCATGTGATATATTTATAACATGTTATAAATATATCACTCGAACTTTTTCTTGTCAAACTTTAAAAAATTCTAGCTTGGATATATTTTTAAACTATCTTAGAATACTCCACTATCGTTTTTTTCTGACAATAAAAAAACTGTTATCAAATTTAACCAACTTGATAACAGTTTTAATAGTTTACAAAATAATTTTTTTCACTTGAGGATTCATGATGGCTGTTCCAGTTATTTCAATAAAAGTTTTGCCAGCTTCTTTTGTCGCCGTTGCCAATAATTGGCCGGGCCGTTTCAAATAACGTCCTTGTTGAATTGAAATTGTCAGCGGATTTTTTTCTGGATAGAGATATCTTTGACTATAGGCTGCCATCACCCCTGAGGCCGTACCAGTCACCGGATCTTCAATGGTTTTAGAATACGGCGAAGAAAAATGTCGAGCGCTAAATAAGCCCTGTTCCTGATTTAAAATAGTAAATGGATGAATCGAGCTGCGGGGAATTTCCTTTAAAACTTCTGGAAAACGTAACGTTTGCGGCACCATTTTTGCTAAGACAGCTTCACTTTTCACAGGGACTAGCAAAGTCCAAGAACCAGTATTGCCATATTCAATCGGCAAATCCTCTAGCAAATCTTCTTCTTGAATGTTTAAGATGTTGCACAATTCTTTTTTTGATGAGAGAAAAGGTGTTTGCTTCGGTTGGCTTTGGGCCATCGTCAAAGCATCAGCGTTTATTTTGATTTCGATTGGACCGACTTCAGTTTTAAGGAGCGCTTGCTCTTGAATCAAGCCGGCATCTAAAAGGTATCTCACACCGCCAATTGTAGCGTGACCACATAAAGGCGTCTCATGCCCTGGTGTAAAATAGCGAAACTCAGCGGTACATTCTTCACTGGACAAAATAAAAACCGTCTCATTAAAGCCCATGTCGGCTGCGATTTTTTGCATCTGATCCGTTGTCAGATTGTCTGCCGCAGGAACAATTCCGGCTGGGTTTCCCTGATTCACTTTTGTGGTAAAGACATCCGCTTGATACACTGAAATTTCCATTTGATTAAGCCACCTATTTTATTATCAGACAAACAAAAGCTGCAACTAAAGTGTCCCATAAAATAAGTAACAGCCTGCCAGCAGGTTAATAAATCGCTGGCATTCCTTTGCTCATTTTGGTTTTACTTTTCGTCACAGACTTTGTTCACACTGTCTATTTAATTTAATTCTTCTACTAACTCATAGTCTTCGGGATTTTTAAGGGCGTGAAAATCTTCCTTAAAAAAGAGGACATATTGGTTATTGCGCTTGTCTTTAGCAATGACCAGTGGTTCTTTATCACGACCACTATCTTTTTCAATTTGAGCAGCGATATATAAGGCTTTTAAATCCACATCAGAGGTCACCGCATTACCTTGGTTAAAGAAAATTCTTTCTTCCATCTAAAATCCCTCCTTTTATACATTTATTTTAGCATTAAAAGAAGGCGACTTCCAATAAAGGCTGTTGAATCTTTTGTGATTTTTACGGGACTTTTTTGTCCGCCATATAATCTTCTAGCTTTTCCATGGCTGTTGCGACTTTTTCTGCTGTGATCGTCCCTCTCATCATATGAATCGTCTCGTCAGGTAAAACAGACCGCTCAGCCACGGCTGTTATTTCTTCAGCAGTTAAGGTCATTTCCATAGCGGCTAAAGATTTCGGCAAGTGCAGTTCCTCATAAAAAGGAAGCAATTCTTCCAGCTCCTGCCATTTGTCTTCCATTACCAGCTGCACTAGCACGCCATAAGCGACTTTATTACCGTGAAGTTGTTGATGGCTTTGAGGTAAGATGGTCAAGGCGTCATGAATTGAATGGGCCCCAGCCGTACGACCATATTCATCGCCGAAGCCCCCCACCATGCCGGCTAATAAAATATTCGTTTCGACAACATTTAAGAAGGCCTGATTTAGTTCATTTTTTTCCATCGCCGCTAAGGCCGCTTGACTGTCTCTTAGTAAAACAACTTGGCATTGCTTAGCGGCAAATTCTGCTACGCTTATTTCGATTGGTTTTTCTTCAATCTGTTCAATGATGGAAATGCCTTCATACCACTTAGCTAAAGTGTCACCAATCCCCGCCACCATCAATTCAATTGGCGATTCTAAAATTACCCGGGGTTCAATTAAAACTAAGGCGTTGCTAACGGGAAAAATATCATAACGATCCATTGAGCCGTCTTCATTGTAGACCACACTTAAAGCTGCATAGGCGGCACAGGTTGCGGCTAAGGTCGGCAGACAAAAAACGGGAACCTGTGCTCTAATGGAGGCCAGTTTGCCAGTGTCTAAAACTTTGCCACCGCCGATTGCCACAACCACTTCAAAATGTTCTTTTTTTATCATGTCCACAAATACTTGGGCATGGGCGTCCGTACACTCACCGCCATAATATTCATAATGAACTGAAAAATCAGTCAGGTCGGGAAAAAAATTTTGAACAGCCTGCCAAGATTTTTTACCGTGAAGGACTAAAACTTTTTTTAACTGGCGCCGTTCTAAATGCGCCGAAAGTTGCTGCCACGCTCCTTCATGACATTCATATTCCTGCGGAGCGCCTCTGACAATAAGTGGTTGATTCATATTCTTCTCCTTGTTTACTGAAATAAATTAAATCTTTATTAGTTTTAAACGAAACAAAAAAAGCGCCTTTAAAAAGGTTTTTCCAAAAAAAATTTCTGAAAAGTCCTTTTTGCCCTTTGACTTTAACAGATTTTATGATATTATAATTCACAGAAAAACACAAATGAATTTTTATGCAATTATTATTCATTTTATTTTGTAAAAGGGAGCGATTATTGAATGAAAAAATGGAAAAATTGGCTGTTTTCGCTGATTGCTTTGTTAGCAGTTGCCGGTTCATTTTTACCAGCAGCAGTCCAGGCAACTTCAACTTCTGGATCAGATACCGCAGTTGCCACAACTGCTGATACGGATGCAGCATATGAAAAGGTGATTTCTAGCGGCAAATTAATTGTCGGCTTGTCGGCTGACTATGCGCCTTATGAATTTCACGCAACTGTCGATGGTAAAGATACCATCGTGGGCTTTGATATTTCAATTGCTCAGCATATTGCTGATAGTTTAGGTGTTGAGCTGGAAATTCAAGAGCTAGGATTTGATGCTCTTTTAGGAGCACTAACGACAAATAAGATTGACATGATTATCTCCGGCATGTCTCCAACACCGGAACGGGAAGAACAAGTTGATTTTTCTGATCCTTATATGACGGTGACCCAAAAAGTGGTGGTGAGAGCTGCTGACAAAGATAACTACACTTCCACTGCCGACTTTGATGGCGTGCCGGTTGGCGTACAAAAGCAAACGACGCAAGAAGAATTGGCACAAACGGAATTGACTGGCTCTGTTTTAACTTCATTACAAAAAGTGCCAGATTTAATCACCAACCTAACCACTGGTAAAGTTGATGCGGTTGTTTTAGAAGGACCAGTTGCCGATGCTTACGTACAACAAAATACAACATTGACAATCGCCGATGATGTAACCTTCGTTAACGGTACCAAACAAACCGCTGTAGCTGTCAATAAAAATTCACCACAATTTTTAGCGGCTATCAATGACTCTATTAGTGAAATTACTAACTCTGATTTATTAGCTGAATATCAGGAAGAAGCCAATGAATTGATGTTCCAAGATGATACCAGCTTCTTTGAAAAATACATGCCTTACTTTATTTCCGGGACTGGTTATACTTTACTATTAGCCTTTGTTGGTGTGTTATTCGGAGCTGTCTTAGGTAGCGTCTTTGCTTTGATGAAACTTTCGAAATATAAAATTTTGCGGGCTCTAGCGATTATCTACATTGAATATGTTAGAGGGACACCACTATTGGTGCAAATTTTTATCGTTTATTTCGGAACCACGATGTTAAATCTCAATGTGTCCAATCTAGTGGCCGGCTGTATCGCCCTATCATTAAATAGTGCTGCTTATGTTGCGGAAATTATTCGGGCTGGGATTGGCGCTGTCAACAAAGGTCAGATGGAAGCCGCTCGTTCACTAGGAATGAACCAAACACAAGCGATGCGCTACATTGTCTTTCCGCAGGCAATTAAAAATATCTTGCCGGCATTAGGAAATGAATTTGTCACCGTTATTAAAGAATCTTCTGTCGTATCAGTAATTGGTGTGGCGGAATTAATGTTCCAAACTGGCGTGGTTCAAGGAGCCAGCTTCCGGGCCTTCATGCCTTACGTGATTGTTTCCTTAATTTACTTCGTCTTAACCTTCGCCTTGTCTCGTTTATTAGGTGTTGCTGAAAGGAGAATGAAAACTAGTGATTAATATAACTGACTTACACAAAACCTTTGGTGACAATGAAGTCTTAAAGGGCATTGATTTAAATGTTGAAGCTGGTGAAGTGGTCGTGATTATTGGCCCTTCCGGTAGCGGAAAGTCCACCTTCCTGCGGTGCATGAATTTATTAGAAATGCCGACCAAAGGTAAGATTGAATTTGAAGGTCAAAATATTTTAGAAAAAGGCGTCAACATTGATGCCCTGCGGCAAAAAATGGGGATGGTCTTTCAAAGTTTTAACCTCTTTCCCCATAAAACTGTTTTAGAAAATTTGACGATTAGTCCCATTAAAGTTAAAAAAGAAGATGCTGAAGCCGCCAAGAAAACGGCGTTGGCTTTACTCGAGCGGGTTGGCTTAAGTGATAAAGCTGAAGTCTATCCCTCTAGTTTATCGGGTGGACAACAACAACGGGTGGCCATCGCCCGCGCCTTAGCGATGAATCCAGATGTGATGCTTTTTGATGAACCGACTTCGGCCCTTGATCCAGAAATGGTCGGTGAAGTATTATCCGTTATGCAAAGTCTGGCGAATGATGGTATGACCATGGTGGTCGTTACTCATGAAATGGGCTTTGCCCGCCAAGTAGCTGACCGGGTAATCTTTATGGATGCCGGCATTATTCAAGAGGAAGGCACCCCAGAAGAAGTCTTTGGCAATCCGCAAAATCCGCGGACTCAAGATTTTCTGGCAAAAGTTCTCTAAGTCATTTAGCTAAACTAAAAGTGTCCGCGACACAAGTTACTACAAAATTTATTCCGAACAATATTGAAAAGAGACAAAAAATATTGTGTAATTGTCATAAGGATTCAGCAGGCGGCTGGCTAAACTACAGAAACATTCTGTTAGCTAGTCCAGTGAATTCCAAAAACAATTTGATTCGGATGAGACTTTTGTTAAAGGCTTGTGTCGCAGCCACTTTTATTTTTTATCGTGAAGGGAAATTGAAAATGAAAACATCAAAAATCGCTAAAAGATTTCATGCACCAAAGGAAAATATTTTAATGGAGATTGGTGCTCTAGCCAGTCATACAGACAACTTAATTAATCTTTCCATCGGTGATCCCGATTTAATCACTGATGAGAAAATTATTGATGCAGCCATGACTGCCGCCAAAGCGGGTCATACAAAATACACGGCCTCAGAAGGCAGCCAAGAATTATTAGCTGCTATTCAAAAATTTTACCAGACGCAATATGGCTTAGCTTTTGAATTAAATCAGATTTGGGCTACAGTGGGCGCACTTCATGGCATCTATCTAGCTTTTCAAGCCATCCTTGATCCCGGCGACGAAGTAATTATCCATGAACCCTACTTCTCTCCTTATAAAGATCAAGTTATCTTTGCTGGCGGTGTCCCAGTTTTTGTACCAACCTATGAAAAAGACGACTTTCAATTAGATGTTAGCTTGTTAGAGGCCGCTATCACACCAAAAACCAAAGCAATTTTATTGAACTCGCCGAATAATCCAACCGGAGCAGTTTTTTCAAAGGAAACTTTTCAGGCGATAGCCGACCTAGCCATTAAACATGATCTTTTGATTTTATCCGATGAAGTCTATGAAGCCTTCACCTATTACGAAGATTTTATGCCGATGGCCAGCTTTGCCCCGGAAAACACGATTACCTTTGGCAGTTTTTCTAAAGCTTTTGCCATGACTGGTTGGCGTTTGGGTTATATGATTGGCCCTGCTGATATCAATGCAGTTGCCAAAATGATTAACGAAAGCGTAGCCTACTCTGCCCCGACCCTTTCTCAACGGGCAGGCATTTACGGATTAGAGCATTACGCTGAATTAGTTCCGCAAGTCACCAATGTTTTTCAAGAACGCTTGGAATATATTGAAAAACGCGTTGCTGAAAATCCCTTTTTATCACTGCGACCGATTAAAGGCTCCATCTATGCTTATATCAATATCGCAAAAACCGGTTTGGATTCCGTCGCCTTCACGGAAAAACTTTTAAAAGAAACCAAAGTTTTAGTCATTCCCGGTAAGGCCTTCGGGGAAACCACCGGCGATCAACATGTTCGCCTAGCCGCTACCCAAAATTTAGAGATTTTGCGGGAAGCCTTTGACCGAATCGATCAATTAACCTTTTAAAAAAACTCAAGTTCATTTTTCCTTTCAAAAGTAGCTGCTACAAAAAGCTTCCTGAAAAGAAAAGTGACTTGAGTTTTTTATAGTGACTTGAGTTTTTTTATTTAGTCTTTGAGTAAATATTGTTTGAAGAATAGTTCTGCGTAAGGTTGAGCCTCTGTTAAATAGCCTTTAGCGTGAGCCGAGCCGGTAATGAATTTAGTCATGACGGGTACGCCAACTTCTGCTAAGGCGGCTTCTAAGAGCCAGACGCCCTCATTTGGTACCAATTCGTTCAATGAGTTGGCAATAAACATTGGACCGGCTGTTGCAGAAACACGATTCAGCGGCGACATAGCTTTAATTTTTTCCGTTTGATTACCGGCATAATTTAAAACAAACCATTTATAAAAACGATCATCGCCACCGTCTTGGTCGATTAAGTTACTAGCAAGATTAGGATTGTTAACTTGCGCCGCTTTTGGTTGTGGCGTCACATCTTGATGAGTTGCTAGCCAATCTTCTATTTGGATAATGCCTGATAAAGAAACAGCCGGCAAACCAAATGCCAAGGATAATTCAATTGCCAGATTACCACCAGCGGAAGAACCATACACGCCAATCTTATCCTTTTCTAAATAATCACTTTTCTTTAACCAATGATAAACATTTTTCACATCATCTAAGGCCGTGGGATATAAAAATTCCGGAGCAAGCCGATAATTCGGCACTAACACGAGATACCCTTTGGCCGCCCAAATTTGCGCCCAATCTTGATCCTTCGCTTTATCTCCTTGGAACCAGCCCCCACCGTGAATATCAATCAGCGCCGCTCCATTGCTTTTTTCTGGTTGGTAAATATCCATCTTCAATTGATTTTTTTCATCATAAATAACGTCTGTCAAAATTTTCATGTCCTTCACCTCTCTTAAAATTATACTCCCAATCAAAAAAAGACCGTAGCAATCCGTTTCAAAGCAGAAGAAAAAAGTGAAAACAGGTATAATAAAAGAAAAATCAGAAATTGGAGGAATGATTATGCCAATGCTTTATGGAAAAGACGATCGTGAAGAGGCGGATTTTTTAGAGCCGATTTTTGCAGAAGCCGCAGAAAATCATGATTTGCCTAAATATAAATTAGCCGACACGGGTTTGGATTCTCAGGCGGCCTATCGTTTAGTCAAAGATGAATTATTAGACGAGGGTAATTCCCGCTTAAATTTGGCGACTTTTTGTCAAACCTATATGGAACCAGAAGCGGTTGCTTTGATGAGTGAAACGCTGGATAAAAACTTAATTGATAAATCAGAATATCCCCGCACTGCTGAATTAGAGAATCGCTGCGTCAATATGATTGCCGAACTTTGGCAGGTCAATCAAAGTGAAAAATTTATCGGGACCTCTACGATTGGTTCATCAGAAGCTTGTATGTTAGCGGGCATGGCCCTAAAATTCCGCTGGCGCAAAGAAGCCGCAGAAAACGGCTTAGATATTTTCCGAAAACGGCCGAATCTAGTGATTTCCGCTGGCTATCAGGTCTGCTGGGAAAAATTTTGTGTCTATTGGGACATTGAGCTGCGGGCGGTACCGATTGATTCGCAACATTTGTCCTTGAATATGGAGACTGTGATGGATTATGTCGATGATTACACCATCGGCATTGTCGGCATCATGGGTATAACCTATACCGGTCAATATGATGACATAAAGACTTTAGACAGTCTCGTTGAAACATATAATCAAGAACATCACAGAACACTTTCCATCCATGTCGACGCTGCCTCTGGCGGATTTTATGCCCCATTTGTTGAAAAAGATTTGGTTTGGGATTTCCGTTTAAAAAATGTCGTTTCCATCAACGCTTCTGGTCACAAATATGGGTTAGTTTATCCAGGGGTTGGCTGGGTCTTATGGCGGGATCAACAATATCTGCCGGAGGAATTAATTTTTAAAGTCAGCTATCTCGGTGGCGAAATTCCCACGATGTCAATTAATTTTTCCCATAGCGCATCGCAGGTAATCGGACAATATTATAATTTTGTCCGCTTAGGTTTTGCTGGCTACCAAGAAATTCAACAACACACCCATGACGTCGCCATCTTTTTAAGTAAAGAAATCAGCCAATTAGCCGATTTTAAAATTATCAACGATGGCAGCCAATTGCCATTAGTTTGTTATAACTTGAAATCAGATGATGCCCGAGAATGGACGCTTTACGATTTATCCGATCGCCTATTAATGAAGGGCTGGCAGGTGCCGACCTATCCTCTGCCAAAAGGGCTAGATCAAACGGTGATTCAACGAATTGTCGTACGGGCCGATTTTGGCATGAATATGGCCCATGAATTTATGCAAGACTTTAAAGATGCCATCGCTGATTTGAAAAAGGCCCATTTAGTCTTTCACGAAAAAACTGAAATCAAAAAACAAGGCTTCACCCATTAAACAAAAAACGCATCTGAAGAGGCAGTCAATCACTGCCTCTTCAGATGCGTTTTCGTTTTTGTAATTATCAATTTTATTAAGCTGCTATTTTAATTAAGCTTAAGCTTCCACAACTTCTTCTACCACTGCTTCGTTTTCAAAAACCAGTTGATCGGCTAGTAAGCTAATCGTCACTTTAGTTTTTGGTAGGACACGACCGGCAATAATTTCCTTTGCCAAAGGTGTTTCCACTTCTTTTGTGATAAAGCGGCGTAAAGGTCGCGCACCAAAAGCTGGCTCATAGGCGTTGTCAGCAATCCAAGTTTTAGCTTCATCAGAAATGGTTAAGTAAATTTCTTGATGTTCTAAGCGGCGGGCCAACTGTTCAACAATTTTCACAACAATCCCCTTCACATTATCTAAACTCAATGGTGTGAATAAAATAGTGTCGTCAATCCGATTTAAAAATTCGGGTTTGAAGTGTCCCTTCAACATGGTCATCACCGCATCCTCGACAGTTTCTGGAATGCTGCCGTCTTCCGTCACACCTTCTAATAACAGCTGCGAACCGATATTGCTGGTCATAATCATCACGGTGTTTTTAAAATCGACTACGCGGCCTTTTGAATCGGTTAAGCGACCGTCGTCTAAGACTTGCAGCAAAATATTAAAGACATCTGGATGAGCTTTTTCAATTTCATCCAAAAGGACAATCGTATAAGGATTCCGGCGCACAGCTTCTGTCAACTGGCCGCCTTCTTCAAAACCGATATAACCTGGAGGCGCTCCAACAAGTCGTGAGATGGAATGTTTTTCCATGTACTCACTCATATCAATGCGCACCATATGATCTTCTGAATCAAATAAATTTTCGGCCAAAGCTTTAGCTAATTCGGTTTTCCCGACACCAGTTGGTCCTAAGAATAAAAATGATCCTAAAGGTCGGTTCGGGTCTTGCAAGCCGGCCCGTGACCGTAAAACAGCATCACTGACAGCTGTGACAGCTTCGTCTTGTCCAATGACTCTTTGATGGAGGGTGTCATTGAGCTTCATCAATTTTTCCCGTTCGCCTTCGACTAATTTTGTCACCGGAATGCCGGTCAAACGGCCAACCACTTCGGCGATTTCATTTTCAGTGACCGACTCTTGAACCATCCGTAAATTGCTGGCTTCATTTTTAGCTTCCAAAGCCTTCAACTCTTTTTCCAATTCAGGAATAGTCCCATGGCGCAAGACAGCCGCCCGTTCTAAATCATAATTGTTTTCGGCATCTTCCAGTTCGTGGCGGGCTTTATCAATTTCAGCCCGTTTATTCGACACTGAATTAACTTCTTCTTTTTCAGTTTCCCACTGCAATTTCATGGCATTGGCTTCTTCTCTTAAATCAGCCAATTCCTCTTGTAGATTACCTAACCGTTTTTTAGATGCATCGTCGGATTCTTTCTTCAACGCAGCTTCTTCAATTTCCAATTGCATTAAACGTCTAGTCACTTGGTCCAACTCGGTCGGCATGGAATTCATTTCAACCCGAATAGTAGCACTGGCTTCATCGACTAAGTCAATGGCTTTATCCGGTAAAAAACGATCCGTAATATAACGATAGGATAAAGTTGCTGCTGCGACCAATGCATTATCATGGATATTGACGCCATGATGGATTTCAAAGCGTTCCTTCAAGCCCCGCAAAATACTGATGGTATCTTCAACAGTCGGTTCTTTGACTAAAACCTTTTGGAAACGCCGTTCGAGGGCTTTATCTTTTTCCATGTATTGACGGTATTCATCTAAAGTTGTGGCTCCAATAGTATGGAGATCTCCACGAGCTAGCATCGGTTTTAATAAATTGCCGGCATCCATACTGCCTTCTGCTTTGCCAGCGCCGACAATATTGTGAATTTCATCGATAAAAAGAATGATGCGGCCATCGCTTTTTTTGACTTCAGCGAGAACAGATTTTAAGCGTTCTTCAAATTCACCACGGAACTTGGCACCGGCAATCAAAGAGCCCATATCTAAAGAAAAAATGGTTTTGTCCTTTAAATTTTCGGGGACATCTTTGCGGACAATCCGTTGAGCCAAACCTTCAATGATGGCTGTTTTACCAACACCTGGTTCGCCGATTAAAACTGGATTATTTTTGGTTTTACGAGTTAAAATCCGAATGACGTCGCGAATTTCTTCATCTCGCCCGATAATCGGATCCATCTTGCCGCTTTTGACTTGTTGGACCAAGTCAACACCGTATTTTTCCAGTGCTTGATATTGTTCCTCTTGATTTTTTGAAGTAACTTTGTCGCCACCTCGCATATCTTCAATGTTCTTACGCAGTTCTTTTTCAGTAATGCCTTGTTTTTTCAAATAAACTGTTAAGCGATAATTTTTTAACTTCATTAAAGCTAAAATCACAATTTCCGTTGACAGAAATTCATCGCCAAAACTATTTTTTAATTGGTCCGCTTCATTTAATAAGCTGAATAAATTTTGGCTCATATTTTGACCGTACTGAACATTACCGCCAGCAACTGTTGGATATTCATCCAAAGCCCGGTCAACTTCTCTTTCAAAAGCATCGACATCTAAGCCGGCATCCGTATAAAAGTTACGCCCGAAGTGACTGGGTTGCAAAAAGATTTTCCACAGATGGGCAATGTCAATTTCTTGATGGCGGCGGGTAACAGCCACTTGTTGTGCTTCAGCAATCGCCTCTTGTAAGGTGCTAGTCATTTTTTCTGGATTCATATAAGTACCTCCCGTTTAACTAATTTTTCTTTTACTAGTTAACGATCTTTTCTTGTTTAGTGAGAAAGCAAATTCTTTTTCATTTCTCTGACAATAATTATACACATTTGGTCAGTAAAGGTCAAAAAATAACCCTTGAAAATACAAAAAAATCAAAAAATAATTTCCCGCAGGAACTATTTTTTGATTTTGATTTAGCTATTATTTTTTTCTTTGCGAACTTCTCGTAATTCGCTGGAAATTTGCCGTCTCTTTTTCAACAGCACATAGACTAGCCCGATTAAAAATGGCAAGACATAGGTTGAAAAACGATATAACAGCAGCGAAGAAAGTGTGTCCACCTCGCCGACTAACGGTCTAAAAAGTAGTAAGTAGATAAATTCAAATGAACCTACGCCGGCTGGTGTCGGAATTACCCCAGCTGTCACCACCACCATCGAGATAAAAGATAGCGAGGTTAAAAAGTTCAGATTTGGATGCAGTTGAAATAAAATTGCATAAGGAATTAAATACCAGAAAAATAATTTGAATAAGCTCCAATAATAAATTCGCAAAATTTTGGTTCTATCTTGGACAATCGTTTGAAAGGTTTCCCGCAAAGAAAAAATTTGCAGGTTTAAATTATCAATCCAATCGCGAATTTTTCGACTCTTAAAGACCTTGTTACAAAAAAGCATCACACCGACTTGTAAATTGATGCTTGAGGCAAGCAATGCCAAGGCAATGACAATAATGGCTGTGACGACAATCCCAAAAAGCACTAATGCAATATACTGCGGGCGTTCATGCCATAGCCTACTAAATTGCAGCACTAGACCAAAAACGGCATAGGTTAAAACGGCTAGTTTATACATCATCATGTGCAGTACAGTTACACCAATCCCCTGAGACATTTTCATGCCTTTTTCCCGATAGTATTGGACTTCAGATACAAGAGTGCCGGCGCCTAGAGTAATCACTCGATAAAAAGCCACCGATCCAGATAAAAAGAAGCCATCCTTTTGTGAAAATTCCTCACAGAAAGGATCAGCAATTAGCTGAACCACTTTGCCTTCTAAAAGCTGATATAAAAATCCCAGTAACACTACAATGAACAGCGTCAATAAACTAGTGGAAGCTAATTGTTGAAAGATGTCTTTAAAGGAATTTTCCCCGACAATGATAATGAGCACGAAAATTACCACCAAAAAGGCAATATTCATGATCAAACGATTTTTAGAATTTTTTTGCATGTTAAACTCCCAACGATTTATCAAACATATAAATAAGAACAAGTGCCACAATCACACCAATCAAAAATGCAGCATAGAATTTGGCCTTGCGGGTTTTATGATGAAACACCTGTTGACCAATCAATCCGCCAAAGCCGGCCCCGATGATTCCTAAAGCCAATAAAGTTTTTTCCGGAACCCGCCATTGATGCTTTCGAGCCTTCTGTTTATCAAAGCCCATCAATAAAAACAACAGCACATTGACACTCACCAAATAACCATATACAACCAACTAGTCACCTACTCTGGAACAAATATTTGTAATTTTTTCGTTTCGACTTTCATATTTAACGGTAAATAATCAGCTGGGTCGCCATCAATCCGAGCCTGAGCTTTTTTCATTCCTGACAATTTTAAAGTGCTGGTATGAAAATACTGGACATCCGGTAGCTGATAAATGCGGCCGCTAAGAATTTTCGGTAGATAAAAAAGATAGCGCCAAATATGCAGCCGTGGCAAAATCGTCACATGAAAGAGACCATCATCGACCCGTGCAGTGCTGTCAAAATGGGTAAAGCCGCCAATTGAGTTGGTCATCGTGACCGCTAAAAGCTGACAAGATTCCTGCCAAGTTTTTTTAACTGTCTCAATTTCAAAACGATAGCGTTTCTTTTTCAACACCATTTTGATAAAATTTCTGACAAAAATAAGTTTACCATACTTTTGCTTATCTTTTTGAGAAATTGAAGCCGCGGTATCTGCTAAAATCCCGACTGTCATACTGGAAACCATCACATCTTGATTAACCACGCCGTAATCACAAAGGCGCTGATGCCCTTCAAAAATAATTGGAAAAGCCGCCTCAGCATTGACTGGCAACTCCAACGAACGGGCAAAGTTATTGACCGTTCCACCGGGAATAATCCCGATATTATATTTGTCAATTGAGCGTGAAAAATCCTGCACCATATGACGAATTGTGCCATCGCCGCCGATAAAAACTAAGGTATCAACTTCTTTAGCCTCAGCTTTTTTGGGATAATCTGCCGGCTTTAAGTCCTTTGAGATTTCCTGTAGAAAAACCTCTTGCTGGGGATGATGCTCTTTTGTGTAATGGGCGAACTTCTCCGCAATTTTCAATGCTTGATCATTACCAGAACTCTGATTATAAAAAACCATAATCCGCATTATTTTCACCCTCTTTAAAAAAAGTAAAGTCTGGGGCACAAGCTGTCAGCAGAATCTCTTTTGCTAGTTTATCGTGCAAAACTGTCTTGAGAAATTTTGACTGTAAAAAAACTTATGCCACAGACCAGTTAAAATTATTTTGCGTTATTTTCTGCGATTTTAACAATGACATCAACAGCTTTTTCCATCGCCTGTAAAGAGACAAATTCAAAGCGGCCGTGCATATTTTCACCACCGGCAAAAATATTTGGCGTTGGAATTCCCATATAAGAAATTTTAGAACCGTCTGTTCCACCCCGCACTGGTTCGATAATCGGCTCGATTGCCAATTCAAGCATAGCGTTTTTAGCCAGCTCCACAATGCTCATATCTTTTTCAATGATTTCCTTCATGTTGTAATACTGATCGTACATGTCCACAATGACCCGCTCTTCATTAAAGCGGCTATTTAATTTATTTTGGATGTCGGTAATCATTTGTTTGCGGGCTAAAAATTTATTGTGGTCATGGTCACGAATGATATAGCTCATCTTCGCTTCTTCGACATTCCCGTTTAGAGCCATCAAATGGAAAAAGCCTTGATAGCCGTCAGTTTTTTCCGGTACTTCGTCTTGAGGCAAGCTATTTTGAAAATCAATCGCCAATTGCAAAGCACTAATCATGGTATTTTTAGCCGTGCCAGGATGGACATTTTTTCCGTGAATTGTGATATTGGCTTGAGCTGCTGAAAAAGTTTCATACTCCAATTCACCAACTGGGCCGCCATCCATCGTATAGGCAAAATCAACCGCAAATTGCTCTACATCAAATTTATCCGCACCGACACCGATTTCTTCATCAGGACCAAAGGCAACTTTAATTAAGCCGTGTTTGATGTCAGGATTGTTAAGCAAAATTTCCATCGCTGTCATAATTTCAGCAATCCCCGATTTGTCATCAGCGCCTAATAAAGTCGAGCCATCAGTCGTAATCAAGGTTTGACCGGCATATTTTTTTAAATTGGGAAAGTCTTCAATATTTAAGGTGTAGCGGCCGGCCTTATCTAAATTAATGACTGACTGACCATCGTAATTTTCGATAATTTGTGGATTGACATTTTCGGCATTGAAATCAGCGGTGTCCATATGGGCAATAAAACCGATAGAACGCACCTCTTTCTCGGTATTGCTAGGCAAGGTTGCCATCACAAAACCATTTTTTTCATTATAAAAGACATCAGACATGCCTAAGTCAATTAATTCTTGTTTTAAAGTTTGAGCAAAGGCTACCTGCGTTTGCGTTGAAGGAGTCGTAGTGCTCTCAGGATTCGAGCGGGTTTCAGTTTTGACATAACGTAAAAATCTTGGTAATAAATTTTCGTACATTTTCATAATCTCCATTCTGTTTAGCGATAAGTAAAAGGATTTGTACTGACAGCTGAAGGAAAAACTTCCAGCTCCCAGTTATTTTCTATTTGCCAACTCTTTAATAAAGCGGCAATTTTTTCTTTGCATAAAGTTTCAATATAATGGCCGGGATCTAAGACCGTTAGCCCGGCTGTTTGCATGTCGTGGGCTGTATGATAATAAACATCCCCGGTGATATAGACGTCCGCTCCCAAGCGTAAGGCATCTTTATAAAAATTGCCACCGCTGCCACCGCAAATCGCGATTTTTTTGACCAGTTGTTTCGTCTCAGTCGGAAACACCACTTTGATTTCGGCCAATCCAAAAGCTTTTTTACTGCGCTCAATAAAGTCATCGATTGAAATTGCGGTTGGCAATTCACCAATCCGCCCGATGCCAAAAGTTTGTGGAGCATTTTTTAATTCATAAAGATCATATACTACCTCTTCATAAGGATGGGCAGCTAATAGCGCAGTCACAATTTTTTCCTTCAGCGATTCAGGAAAAATCACTTCAATTTTAGTCTCCTGCACTGTCGTAGCTTCGTCAATTTTGCCAATTGCCGGCTGGGCGCCTTTCACGGGAGTAAAACGGCCGGTGCCAGTTGTTGAAAAGCTAACATGCTGATAATTCCCTTGAACGCCTGCCCCCGCTTTGCCTAAAACCTCCCGCAAAGCTTTGGCTTCATCTGTCGGAACAAAAACCGCCAGTCTCATCATCGGAAAACGATGGGTTTCAGAAAGATAACCCGTCACAGGTACAGCTAAAGCTTCCATAAACCAATCATTTAGGCCGCCGTCAACAATATCCATATTCGTATGGGCGACATAGACGGCAATATCATGGCGAATTAAATCCATCGTCATTTTCGTCTGCACATCTTGATCGGTGATCATCTGAACCGGTCGAAACAGTGGCGCATGTTTGGTGATAATCAAGTCAACCTTTTTTTCAATCGCCTCAGCCACTACTTGGGGGCGGATGTCTAAGGTCACCATCACATTTTTTATTTCCTTGTCCAGACTCCCCACCTGCAGACCAGAGATATCGCCCTCCATTGAGAGCCATTGCGGACAAAATTCTTCAAAGCGTTGAATAACGGTTTGTGCTTTTACCATGGTTAACTCCTTTACTTAAATAATCTGTGGCGCAGCTTACCTGAAATTTCATAAAGCTTGCGGCTAGTTGCGCTTATTGATTTGCCAATGCAGTTTCAATTAGTTCAATTTCTGCTTGGAACTGGGCAATCTTTTCTGGTGTGGCGCTAGTAGCTGAATTTAATTGATTGAGAATCCGTTGCCGATTGCTTAACTCCCGCTGCCATTTCTTTATAAAAACGGGATTTTTTTCTTGGCTCAAAAAAGGACCAAGTAAAATTTCCGCTGGTGAATACGCAACTGCTGTCGCTGCTTTTTCGGCGACAATTATTTCATAGGTTTTATGATTTTCCTCTAAAATTGTTTCTGCGACAATTTGATACTCTTGCTCTTTTAGCCAACTGCGTAAAATATTTTCACCAATATTCGGTTGCAAAATGAGCCGTTCACTGCCGTTTAACTTTTCCTGTTGCACACCCGCTGCCAAGATATCTCGAATCAGACTGCCCCCCATGCCACAAATTGTCACAGCGGTAATCTGGTCGGTCTTTTCAACGGCCGCTAGACCATCTGCTAAGCGGACTTGAATATTTTTTTGCAAGCCGTTTTTTGCGACTTGCTTTTGTGCCGATTCAAAGGGGCCTTTAACCACTTCACCGGCAATTGCAAAATTTATTTTCCCCTGCAGCACTAAAGCGACTGGCAGATAGGCATGGTCAGAACCGATGTCGGCTAGTCGGGCATTTTCTAAAACATATTCACCGACGCTAGCTAAACGTTTGGATAACACTTGCTGATTCATAATTCCTCCAAAACTTGTACTTTTCACAAGAAACATTATAGCATTTTTATAGGGGATTAGCTGAGAAAATCACTTTTGTTGGCAATAGTTTACAAGGAGACCTCTGACTCGCTGCATTTTTTCCTTTTACAAATAAAAAACTGATTTGCGCTTTTCAATTCAAAAAATTGTCCTAGCTATTTTCTAGACAAATTTCTCAAATAAAAGCAGCAAATCAGTTTTATAAGTGAATCGTTAAAGAAAGCTTACCTTTCAACAGCGGCTTGAATGCTGCCATAAAGGACACCGGCGATTGGAAAAACAATCCAAGAAATACTCCAGGCGTGGAAGATAAAGCCGCCGATTAAGAAGATGGCGACCACAATCGGCCAGTAAATTCCATTTAAAAAGACGATAAAGGGAGGCAGATTTTTCGCTTGACGAGCTCTAGGTCCCGGCTGATCTTCATCTGCTACAAAAATCCGTTCACTGGTTAATTTCTCAAAACTCCCTTGCACCATGCCGCCATAGACGAGCAGGGTTACCCCAAAGCCAACACCAAAGAACATCATACTAACTCCGAGACCGTCGCCACCTAGCATTTCACCGATAAAAAGTAAGCCCACCGAAAAAATAATAATCAGTACGCCAAGTGTAATACTGGCTGCAAAAGAACGCCGGAAATCATTTTTAATCGTTGAGACTTCTTGGGCAACATTTCTAGGGATTGGCCGATCATCTAAAGATTTGGAGACATTTGTGATGGCCATTCCTGCGACAATAAACAAGGCCACACCACAACCTATCAAAATGAAAAATAGAAAAAGACCAACATATTCGGCATACATCTCACTAAGGAAAATCAGCTGACTGACACTTAAAAGAATTAGTAAAACACCTAAGCCAATTTTTAAAGCAGAACGGCGATATATTTCTAAAAAGGCAAAGGCTTCCTCTCGAGAAATTGCATCGTGCCAATTGTCATCTGCTGGTTCCGCTTGTTGATGCCCATCTTTCAAAATTTCTAAATCAGCTAGCAACTCATCAATTGACCCAAATTCAGTAATGGTGATGCCAATTGCTTCATGCTCTCCTTTGCCTTCACTAATTAATTCCTCGTAGCGGTCTTCCATGTTTGCCATTAAATCGGCTTTTAGTTGGTCTTTTTCCAGACTTTCAGGCACTCCTAAAAATAGGCTCTCCAAGTAATCCCGAATAGTTTTCATTTTCCTGTCCTCCTAAATAAATAAATCAACAACTGCTTTTGTCAGCTGCCACTCAGCTTCTTTTTCTGTTAAAAAAATTTTGCCTAAATCGGTAATTCGATAGTAGGTGCGTTTTTTTCCGTGGGTGATTGCCCCGGGAAACGATTCGATATAGCCGTTTTTTTCCAAACGGTTAAAAGCCGAATACAAAGTCGTCTCTTTGATAATATATTTTCCTTCTGTTACTTCCCGAATGGCTTTTGAAATACCATAACCGTAGGATTCGCCGGCTTTTAAAATGGATAAGATAATCACATCGTTATAGCCTCTGATCCCGTCGCTTGAGATCATCTGCTCCCCTCCTAACAATTACTACGTCTGTCGTTGTAAATAGTATAGCAAAATTACTACGACAGGTAAAGTAAAACTGTATAAAAAAAACTGTGACACAAAATTTAATTAATGATATTTTTTTCCGAAAAATAATTAGTGACAGCTACTAACTATTGTGAGTTTTTGCATCAAATCAGCTAGATTGTAAAAGCAGCTAGATTTTCTACCAATCTTCTTATTAGACTGGAAAGACAAACTCAATAAGCTTCGGAAGTAATATCTAAAAAATTATGTAACAGCTTTTGAATATTTTTATGTTTAATGTACTTCTAATGTACTTCAAAAATCTTTAATGGACTTTAGTCAATAACATTTCTGCCGAGACCTCAGTGATGCCGGTATTGCCATTTTTATATTGCCCCATCTTGGCAAAAGGCGTGTCGTGTAAAAAACTTTCCAACGTCATAATCACCGCACTGTGGGTGACAAGTGCAACATCTTGAGAATTTTCGCCAATAATTGTCACCAAAGTTGGTAGTAACCGATCCAGCAAGTCCTGATAAGACTCCCCAGCTGGTGGTCGGGTCCTCCGACGATTTTCGTACCATTGCCGATATTCCAACGGATATTTTTCCGCAACTTCGGGCCAAGTGAAGCCTTCCCAAACGCCCAGATTAATTTCCTTTAAGCCTTCTGCAACAATTAATTCTAGCTTTAGCTGTTGACTAAGAGTGTCGGCTGTTTCAACGGCCCTTTTCAAAGGGCTGCTATAAATTTTGCTAAAATTCAGAGGATTTGCTACCAGTTTCTCAGCCAATTGCTCAGCTTGAGCCTGTCCATTGGCATTTAATGGAATATCTGATTTCCCTTGAATTTTACTGGCAACGTTCCAATCAGTTTCTCCGTGACGAATTAAATAAAGTTTCATACCTGCTCCTTTACTATTTTGCTATCTTTAGTGTATCAGGTAAAACACAAAAAAGCTTGCTGAATAGTTTAGCCAAAATTTCGCCTAGTCAGTCTCAATAATTTTCGGACTGACTGCTTTCTATCAAAAGTTGATAGGCTTTTTGGTAAAACTATTAAACAAGCTTCATAAAATTTAGATGGTGTCACCGTTAAAAATTGAATTTTTAACAATCACATAGTCCACTTTGCGAATCGCCTCAAGGTCACGACCACCGGCATAAGAAATAGAAGATTGCAAATCTTGTTCCATTTCAATTAAGGTGTCAGCTAAACTACCCTTGTGTTGAATCCAGATTTTTTTGCCTTCGACATTTTTCTTCTCGCCCTTTTGAAATTCTGAGGCACTGCCGAAATATTCTTTATAGACAACGCCGTTTTCAACTTTAGTTTCTCCAGGTGATTCTTCATGACCGGCAAATAACGAACCAATCATCACCATAGTAGCACCAAAGCGAATCGATTTGGCAATGTCGCCGTGGGTCCGAATACCGCCATCGGCAATAATCGGCTTGCGGGCAGCCTTCGCACACCAGCGCAAGGCTGCTAATTGCCAGCCGCCTGTGCCAAAGCCAGTTTTAATTTTGGTGATACAGACTTTTCCTGGTCCAATGCCAACCTTAGTTGCATCCGCACCAGCATTTTCTAATTCTCTGACAGCCTCCGGAGTCCCAACATTGCCGGCAATCACAAAACTGTCTGGCAAATGCTTTTTAATATGACCAATCATGTTAATCACGGCATTGGAATGGCCGTGGGCAATATCAATGGTAATATAATCCGGCACCAAATTTTCTTTGGCCAATTGTTCAACAAAAGCATACTCGTTTTCTTTGACACCAACAGAAATTGAGCTGATTAAGCCTTTTGACTGCATTCTTTGAATAAAAGAAATGCGGTCATCTTCATCAAAACGGTGCATAATATAGAAATAATTGTTTTCAGCTAAGAATGTCGCAATTGTTTCGTCCACAATCGTTTGCATATTTGCAGGCACGACTGGCAAACGGAAATTATGCTTGCCTAAAGTGACAGTTGTATCACATTCTGAACGGCTGTTCACAATACATTTATTCGGTACTAACTGGATATCTTCGTAATCAAATACTTTCATAGTAAATGACCTCCCATTATTCTGGCAAAACACGAACATTAATTTATTGTTTCGCTGATTTATTTCGCCATAAGTAAATTACACGAAATCAATCAAAAAAGCAAGCCCTTCTCCAACAAAAAATAACTTTTTTGCAAACAAATCAAAAAAATGTTCGGCTTTCCTCTCGTCAATCAAGAAAAAACCGAACATTTTTTATTTATCCTTGTACCAGAGGGGATAACGGTCTAAAAAAGTAGCGAACTCATCGGCTACTGTCTCTTCAACCAGTTGATGAACCTCGGGATTGCGCAACTTCAACTTGGTAATTCCAAAATATTTCGCATTCGGCAACTTGACAGCCACGGCCAAATCAAAACGGGTCAATAATTTTTCTTCATCAAAGACAGCGATATTGTTCTGCTTTTTGAAATAATCATTTAAAGCCAACAGCGCTCCGTCAATCAAGCCTTCTAAATGGGTTCCGCCTTGATACGTTTGTAAATTGTTAGCAAAACTAGCGGCAATTCGCCCCTGATCATTGCGGGATAATGCAACCTTTAGCTGAATATGCTGAATTTGTTTTTCAAAGTAAAAGGGTTTGCGGCGGCGGGAGGAAAATTCATCCTGCTCATACAAATACTCCACTAGTCCTTGGCGAAACAAAAAATAATTTTTTTGCGTTTGATTTTCCTTCAGCTCAACAATCAGCCCATCGTTTAAAAAAGCCAGCTGATGACAAAAATTATAAAACACACCATAAGCTAAAGGCTGACTGTCAAAACCTTTAAAGTCTGGAATAAAGCGCAGACTGACTTTTTTGAAATTACCTTCAAACAAGGCCTGTTGCTTCTCTTTTAGAAGTCCATCATGATAAGTTTGACTGATAAACTGCTGCTGATTTTGAACTTCAATCGTAAAATAAGAGGAAAGATTTTTTAAGACTAACAGCTCACTAAAATCGATGATATTTTGGCTGTTTAACCAAGGCTCTAACGGCTGTTCCTCTGGCAAACGCAAAGTCGCCGTCAGCTCGTGATTATTAATTGCTAAAAGCAGATGGCATTGCCGCAGGTCATTAGCAATCGAAACTAGACAGTCTAAGGCCCCAAGAATCATTTTCTGCAGAGCTGTTTGCCCATCTTGGCCGACAAAATTTTCGGGATTTTGGCGAATTTTCACCCGCAGATTTTGATCTTCAAGATTTTTCCATAGTAGTTGCATTTGTCTCCCTCCGATAACTGCTTGCCATTTTTATTTTACTGAATTGATAGACAATCTTAATATATATAGTCTAAACAGTGTCAATAAATTTTTCATTATAGGTTACTTATATTGTAATGATATCGATGGGAAGTCACTCTATTTAACTGGTATCCTTCTTCTATTAGAAGATCTCGAATTTCCTCTCTGATTTCATATGGTTGTTCTTCGTTAAAAACAATAACTACCCTTTGTTCATTTTCTTCAAAAATGATCCCCTCAATTACCTGAGAAAAATTATCACATAAAATTTTTTTTAACTTGTTTTTATCTTTAATGATTTCTTTAGTTCTCACAACAACTTCAAGTATTAAATTTGCTGGATTTAATAGTGTCTCACCATCATTTGAGGTAGTTTGAGTAAGCTGCATAACATAACTTAGTAGAGCTATATTATCTTTATCACTTTGTTGATTTAATAATTCAATAAAGTTTTCAGTAAATTCTAAACATTTCCCCCAGATATTTGCGTTTATATCAGAACCCTCAATTTCAGTTGCTTCCTTAATTTTTTTAATTTCTTCGCTCGGGTTATTTAGTAGACTCTCGATTTTACTATCGTTTGATAAATTTGAATATAGATGTTTATACAGCGGCTCGTAAGCTAACTGCATACATAGCATAGCAAAAAGTAATACATTTATTTGTTTTCTATCAAAAGGAACTTCTTGTGACTTTTTTTCACTAATAACTAACAATAAAAGCCAATAAGCATTCATAACTCTTTTAATGTTTCTTGGGTTGAATTCCACAGAAAGAGTAATCAATTTTATATAGTTCTTGAGTTCAACACCAGTAGTCTCAAGAGGGGGAATTTGATTTAAAAGTTTTTCAACATAATGAATTATATTGTCAGAAGTTCCAGGTGGAATACTGAATGGCAATTGAATAATTTTGTCAAAAAAATTTCGAGCTTTGGAAGTTGCTTGATGTTCCCCAATTTTTTCTTTTACTCCTTGAATAACAACATCATAATCGATAGCCAAGACAAATACACAGTGTTCTATTGTTAAAAACAATTGTAAAACTTCCAGCAAATCAACTGCCTTACTAGGGTTCAATCGATCTAAATCATCAATAAATACAATGATTCTTTCAGCTTTATTTTTCTCAATAAGTGTATTAACCTCTGCTTGTAATTGCTCTTTTAAATTTCCCAACTGATCTGCTGTACTTAGGAAATTCGTATCGGCAAAACTTTCAGCCACATCTTGCGAAATTATTCCATTAGATACACCTTTCAAAACAGAGAAACTTAAGGTTTTAATTATCTTCTTTATTTTTTTCGCTTGTTCACTTTTTTCAGTACTTATAATAGTTTCAGAAAATTTATTTAAGAATGATACCGTTAACATATCATCTAAATTAAACTTTGAATATAACCACGTGTTAAACTCAGCGATTTGATATTTTTTTCTCGTATCTACATTATCATTTTCTAGGTCTTCTATGACCATTTTCATGAAACTTGTCTTTCCTGATCCCCAATCACCTTGAATTGAAATCGTCATCGGTGTTTCGCATGTTTTAATCAGTTTAGATAGTGATTTTACATATGGCTCTAAACCTAATTCGTCCTCTTTCAACAAACCAATTGGACTATCAATCAAATTTTTTGTGACCTTCATATTTTCATTTCCTTTTCCTTTTTTTTAAATAAAAAATGGAATTAAATTTTCAAACTCAACTCCATTCTTTATTTTACTATTTTATTTTAGTATTTAGTGCATTGTTATGGCAAAATATTTCCAGCAGCTAAATACACATCATACCAGTCATCTTTTGACATTTTAATCTCTGAGGCAGCCGCAATTTCTTTAATGCGGCCAAGATTCATTGTGCCGGCAATCACTTGCATATTTGGTACACGTAAAATCCAGCTAGAGGCAATTCCTGTTGGCGTAGTATTGTATTTTTCAGCCATCTCTTCAAGCTTTTTGTTCAACTCAGGGAATTTTTCATTGCCGATAAAGACGCCTTCAAAGAAACCATATTGATATGGTGACCACGCTTGGATTGTCATATCATGCAGGCGGGAATAATGATAAATGCCGCCGTCATGATCAACGCTGCCCTCATCAGTCATATTGACATGAATACCTGAATCAATCATGCCAGTGTGCATAATGCCAAATTGCAATTGGTTGGCAACTAATGGCTGCTTAACTGTTTTTTTCAATAAATCAATTTGGCTTGGATTTTGGTTGCTGACGCCAAAGTGTTTGACCTTACCGCTAGCTGCTAGCTCATCAAAAGCCGCTGCGATTTCTTCCGGCTCCATTAAAGCATCTGGACGGTGTAACAACAAGGCATCTAAATGATCCATTTGCAGGCGTTTTAAACTGCCTTCTACAGATTCAATAATATGGTCCTTTGAAAAATCAAATAATTTTCCTGGAACAATGCCGCATTTACTTTGAATAAATAAATCTTCCCGTTTAATTGAGGTTTTCTTGAGGGCCTCACCGAAAATTGTTTCGCAGTTGCCTGCTCCATAAATATCAGCGTGGTCAAAAAAAGTAATGCCTGAATCAACGGCTGTTTCAATCACTGCCTGAGGATTTTCCGCATTATTAATCCGCATTGCTCCTAAAATCACTGCATCAACTTTTTGATCGGTTGGTCCAAATTTCATTGTCCGCATTTTGATGATTCCTCCCTATTCTTGAAAAACGATAAAAAGACTTTTTGGTTCCATCTTAAAGTGTACCACAATTTCTTTAAAAGGGGTTTCATTATTTCAAATGAAATAACAGAATCAAATAAACTGACAAAACTTTACTGTCAGCATAAAAAATTAAATTTTTTTAAGACTTTCTAGTTTTTTTGTGGTTCAGATTATACTTTTAAAGTCAGCTGTGCTATGATTTTACAAGTGAAGGAGCCGGTTTAAAAGACCGTCTGACCTTTATTTTTAAGAACAGAACAAGTTTACCTTTTGGAAAATGGAAATAGATATGGGAGGCAATAACATGTGTGGTTTCGTTGGCTGTGTTCACTACAATGAAGCAGAGGATTTTCGTCCGCAAGTAAAGAAGATGAGTGAAAGAATTATTCATCGTGGTCCAGATGATGAGGGATATTATCAGGATGACGCTGTGACTTTAGGCTTTCGTCGTTTGAGTATTATTGATATCGAACACGGCGGACAACCATTGTCTTATGATAATCAACGCTATTGGATTACCTTCAATGGCGAAATTTATAATTATGTGGAATTAAGAGAAGAATTAATCGCTGAAGGCTATTCTTTTGTGACCCATAGTGATACCGAAGTGATTTTAGGCATGTATAAAAAACATGGTAAAGATGTGGTCAATTACCTGCGGGGTATGTTTGGCTTTGTTATTTGGGATACTCAAGAAAAAACCTTATTCGGTGCCAGAGATCATTTTGGAATTAAACCTTTTCACTATACAGAAGTGGGCGACCGCTTGTATTTTGCCTCTGAGTCAAAATCTTTGCGGGGGATTTTAACTGAACAGACCTTCAGCAATGAAGCGTTGCAACAATATATGACGTATCAGTTTGTACCTGATCCAATGACAATGACCCATGAAATTAAACGCTTGGTCCCCGGTCATTACATCTTTAAAGAGGCTGACAAGCCGTTAGAAATTAAACGCTACTTTACCCCAGCCTTCCATCCGGTTCATACGGAGGAAAAAGTTTTAGTTGAAGAAATCCGCAATGTTTTATACGACAGTGTTGAAAAACATATGCGCTCTGATGTGACCGTTGGCTCCTTTTTATCCGGCGGGATTGATTCTTCGATTATTGTTGCCTTGGCCCGGGAATTTAATAATGATTTAAATACCATTTCTGTTGGTTTTGAACGGGAAGGCTATAGTGAAATCGACTTGGCCAAACAAACTGCCGATGAACTTGGTGTCAAAAACCACAGCAGTCTGATTACCCCTGAAGCTTTTGCGGAGAGCTTCCCGGAATTTGTTTGGGATATGGATGAGCCCCTTGCAGATCCGGCGGCTGTGCCCCAATACTTTTTAGCCAGCGAAGCCCGGAAAATTTGTAAAGTCGCTTTAAGCGGTGAAGGCGCCGATGAATTATTCGGCGGCTATACGATTTATAATGAACCAAATTCTTTAGCGATGTTCGATAAATTCCCTCGGAGCTTAAATTCAGCTTTGCGGCAGATGTCAAAAATCATTCCTGAAGGCGTTAAAGGTAAGAGCTTTTTAGTTCGGGGAACGACCCCGATTGAAGAGCGCTATGTGGGAAATGCCAAAATCTTCAACGAAGAAGAAAAGCGGCAATTTATGAAGCAATACCGCAATGATGTGAATTATATGCAGGTAACAGCACCTTTTTATAATGATTCAAAAAATATTGATCCAATCACCCGTATGCAATACATTGACATGAACACTTGGTTGATTGGCGATTTACTGACAAATGCTGACCGGACGACAATGGCCTCTTCTTTGGAATTGCGAACACCATTTGTTGATAAAGAAGTCTTTAAAGTGGCTAGCAAAATCCCCTCTGATATGCGGATTGCCCACAATACGACAAAATATATTTTACGGAAAGCAGCGGAAAGTTTTGTGCCAGAATCTGTGATTTACCGTAAAAAATTAGGCTTCCCTGTGCCAATTCGTTTTTGGTTAAAAAACGAATTGTACGACTGGGCTAAAAATATTATTCAAACGGCTGATGTCGATCAATGGATTGATAAAAATTATGCCCTCTCCCTGTTGGAATTACACGCCAGCGGCAAGCAAGATGTCTCTAGAAAATTGTGGACCTTATTAACCTTTATGGTCTGGGTGCAAATGCAGCAAGAACGCAATCCCCAAGCTTTAACTTCTGAAAAAAAGATTGAGATTGCTTAATTGATGTGGAAATAAATTTTAAAATTAAAAACCCTTCATCCGTTACTCTAAGTGAGTAATAGATGAAGGGTTTATTTTATTCTTGAATCGCTTTTGCACCAATATCATGGCGATAAAAGGTCCCGGTTGTATCAGCTCTATCTAAAATCTGATAGACCTTAGTTTGCGCCTCTTTTAAAGTTTCACCAGAAGCTTCAACTAGATAAACTCTGCCGCCGTTAGTTACTAAGCCGCCATCTTCTTCGGCAACACCTGCATAATAGACATTGCCTTCTGTGAACTCAGGAATGACTTGCCCTTTTTGATACTCCCCAGGATAGCCATCCGCAGCCACGACCACTCCTAAAGAATAACCAGTTTTTTGCCAAGAGATTTCAGGGGTTTTACCATCTAATAAATCTGAAATAATTTTCGCTAAATCACTTTCTAAACGCTGCAGGACCACTTGGGTTTCAGGATCGCCAAAGCGAGCATTAAATTCGATAACCTTTGGACCCGCTTCTGTTGCGATTAAACCGGCATATAAAATCCCTGTAAAATCGCGGCCCTCTGCCAATAAGCCAGCAGCGGCAGGCTTCAAAATCTTTTCGATGGCTTCGGTTACCATCGCTTCTTGAATTTGCGGCACCGGTGCATAAGCGCCCATTCCGCCAGTATTTGGACCTAAGTCATTGTCATAGGCCCGTTTATGATCTTGGGCAATCACCATTGGATAAACTTCTTGATTGCGAACAAAAGCTAATAGTGAAAATTCTTCTCCGGCTAAAAATTCTTCGACAACTACCTTGGCACCAGATGCGCCGAATTTATTATCCTTCAGCATATCTTTTAAAGCAGCCGTCGCTTCTTCTATGGTCAATGCCACGACGACTCCCTTGCCTGCAGCTAATCCATCCGCTTTAATCACAATTGGAGCACCCATTTTTTCAACATAAGCTTTAGCTTTTTCAAACTCATAAAAGGTTTGGTAGGTACCTGTTGGAATTTGATATTTGGTCATAATTTCTTTCGCAAAATCCTTTGAACCTTCAATCATCGCCGCCGCCTTTTTCGGACCAAAGGCTTTCAGACCAGCTGCTGCGAAATCATCGACAATTCCATTTAATAAAGGAACCTCTGGACCGATAAAACTCCAGTCGATTTGCTGGTCTTTGGCAAAAGCAATTAACGCTTCGTGGTCATCTTCAGCAATATCGACAATTTGAATACCGTCTTTGATCATGCCAGCATTTCCCTTTGCACAAAATACTTGGCCAACAAGAGGACTTTGTAAAAATTTCTGACAGATGACATGTTCCCGACCACCTGAACCGATTACTAAAATATTTAATCCCATGATTTCCTCCAATTTTAAAAAGGTCTGCAGCAGCGGTCACTTAAGCCTTTGCTACAGACCTTAATTTTAAATTTTGGAGAGCACCGCAAAATCTAGCGCTCTCTGTAAGATTTTAATGTCTAAAATGTCTGATGTCGGTGAAGACCATCGCAATACCATATTTGTTGGCCATATCAATTGACTCTTGGTCACGAATGCTGCCGCCAGGTTGAACGATGGCTTTGATGCCGTGTTCCGCTGCATATTCGACACTGTCCCCCATTGGGAAATAAGCGTCTGAGGCCAAAACAGCCTCTGAAATGCGGTCGCCTGCTTGTTCGATGGCAATCTTCACTGAGCCCACTCGATTCATTTGACCTGCACCAATGCCCAAAGTCTGATGATTATTTGCCACGACAATCGCATTGGATTTCACATGCTTAACAGCTCTCCAAGAAAATTCTAAGGCTTTTAATTCCTCTGCTGAAGGTTGGCGCTCGGTCACAACTTGCCACTCGCTAGCGACTTCTTTGACCGTATCTTGGTCCTGCACTAACAGTCCGCCTAAAACAGAAACAGTCTCAACACCGGCAGCTTTAGCTTTTTCAGAAAAATCTAGAGTCATTAAACGGAGATTTTTCTTCTTGGCTAAAATATCATAGGCATCATCAGTAAAGCTTGGCGCAATGATAATTTCTAAAAATAATTCATGCATTTTACTAGCTGTCTCTAAATCGACTTCCCCATTCAAAACAATGATACCCCCGAAAATTGAAACAGGATCAGCCTCATAAGCATAATCGTAGGCTTCTAAAATAGTTGCCCCTGTACCAATGCCGCAAGGATTCATATGTTTGACCGCCACCACAGTTGGCTCTTCAAATTCTCTAGCAATCCGGATCGCTGCATCAGCATCACGAATATTATTATAAGACAATTCTTTTCCGTGAAGCTGTTTTGCTTGGGCAATTGAAAAGGCAATCGGTAGGCCGCTTTGATAGAAGGCAGCCTCTTGGTGGCTATTTTCCCCATAGCGAAGTGTTTGTTTCAAGTCATAAGTCAGCGTCAAGCTCTCCGGTGTTTCCTCTGCAACTAAGTCTGTAAGGTAGCCGGCAATCAATGCATCATAAGCCGCTGTATGGCGGAAAACTTTAGCCGCCAAGCGTTGCCGTGTTGAAAGAGTTGTCGCATTTAATTCCTGCAGCTCACCTAAAACAACTTGATAATCTAAAGGATCTACAACGACTGTCACTGCTGCATGATTTTTAGCTGCGGAACGAAGCATACTTGGTCCACCAATATCAATATTTTCAATGGCTTCAGCCTCGGTAACGCCGGCTTTTAAAATCGTTTCTTTAAAAGGATATAAATTCACCACGACTAAATCAATTGGCTGAATGTCATGATCAGCCATCGCCTGCATGTGGCTGTCTACATCACGACGGCCCAATAAGCCGCCATGAATTTTCGGATGCAAGGTTTTAACCCGGCCATCCATCATTTCTGGAAAACCAGTCACATCATCGATGGCGATTGTTGCTAGTCCAGCGTCCTCCAAAGCTTTTTTTGTGCCTCCGGTTGAAATAATTTCAATCCCTAAGGCCGTTAAACCTTTGGCAAATTCGACGATACCGTTTTTATCAGATACACTGATTAATGCTCTCATGAACTATTTACTCCTTACCTTTATCTATGATAAATTCGTTTATTTAAAGTTTTCTGCTATGACTTTAGCAACCACCTGCGGATAAAGCTGGTGTTCTAGGGCATGAATTTTTTCCTCTAGAGACTCGAGGGTGTCATCCTCACTGACGGTAACTTTCCCTTGGGCAATAATTGGGCCGGTATCAACACCATCATCAATATAATGAATGGTGACACCAGTCTCCGTGACGCCAGCTTCAAAGGCATCTTGAATCCCATGCAATCCAGGAAAATCCGGCAGCAATGAAGGATGGATATTGATAATCCGATTGGGATAAGCCTTTAAAAGTGTGTCACCAATAATTCGCATATAACCCGCCAGTAGAATTAAATCAATTTCTTTATCCATTAAAAGTTGCAAAAGAGTCACTTCATAGGCTTTTTTTGAAGCAAACTTCTTCGGTGAAAAGCTTCTTGCCTCAATCCCTAGCTGTTGGCTCCGCTCCAAAACATAAGCTTTTGGTTGATCACTAAAAAGTAAGACTAACTCACCAGCAATGCTCCCTTTTTGGAAGGCTTCCGCTAAAACTTGAAAATTACTACCGTTACCCGAAGCTAAGACTGCAACTTTGGGCCTAGTCATTTTTTAATACCACAGCTTCATTGGTTTTATCAACCACTTGTCCGATTTCAAAATAAACCTCATGGGCGTCAGTTAAGGCTTGCTTAGTTGCAGCGGCTTTATCCGGTGCGACAGCCAAGACCATACCAATACCCATATTGAAAATTTCATACATTTCTAAAGCAGGAATTTTACCGTATTTTTCTAAAGCTGTAAAAATTGGTAACGCCGGCCATGAACCTAGCTTGATTTCTGCTGCTAAGTTTGCTGGCAGCATGCGGGGAATATTTTCAACAAAACCGCCGCCGGTGATATGAGCGATACCATTGACCAATTGATTTTTGACTAAAGGCAACAAGGCATTAACATAAATTTTGGTCGGCGTTAACAGTTCAGCCCCTAACGTTTTACCTTCTAATTCAGGTAGCTCAGCTTGTCCGTCAAATTTATTTTCCTCAAAGAACACCTTACGAACCAAAGAATAACCATTCGAATGGATGCCAGTTGAAGGCAGGCCCAATAAGATGTCACCTGCTGCAATTTTTTCACCAGTCACGAGGTTGCTCTTTTCCGCAACGCCAACGGCAAAGCCAGCTAAATCATAATCATTTTCGCCGTACATGCCGGGCATCTCAGCAGTCTCGCCACCGATTAAAGCAGCACCGGCCTGCAAGCAGCCTTCAGCGACACCAGCCACAACTTGTTCCAAACGAGCAGGAATATTTTTTCCTGTAGCAATATAATCTAAAAAGTATAACGGCTCGGCTCCTTGAGCAACAATGTCATTGACACACATAGCGACACAGTCAATCCCGATTGTATCGTGCTTGTCCTCTTGGATAGCCACCATTAATTTAGTGCCCACACCATCTGTTCCCGAAATTAAAACTGGTTCCTTCACATCCACCTGAGATAAATCAAAACAACCGCCGAAACCGCCTAAAGCTCCCATCACTCCTAGACGCTCGGTTTTTTTGACATGTTTTTTTATTCGTTCGACTACTTCATAACCAGCTTCAACATCAACGCCGGCTTTTGCATAGGCATTCGCCATTAGACTTCCTCTTCTCTTTAATAGAATGAAACATGTTCCTTCAATGACGCCAAGTAACGATCTTCATAATCGTATAGTGGCGTTGGATAATCGCCGTTAAAATAGGCCATACACAACCCAGAATAAGGCGCATCAAAATTTAGGCCAATCGCATCAATTAATCCCTGTTCACTTAAATAACTCAAGCTATCAGCAGTAATCACATCACGAATTTCATCAACTGTATGATTTGCGGCAATCAATTCTTTACGGGTTTGAATATCAATCCCATAAAAACAAGGATAACGCAATGGCGGCGAAGCAATTCTGACATGGACTTCTTTTGCGCCGGCTTCTTTTAATAATTGCACAATGCGCTTACTGGTCGTGCCCCGCACAATTGAATCATCCACCATGATGACCCGCTTGCCTTCAACAACGCCTCGAACCGCTGAAAGTTTCATCCGCACGCCCTGCTCCCGTAGCTCTTGTGTCGGCTGAATAAAAGTTCTGGCAATGTATTGGTTTTTCACCAGCCCCATTTCATAGGGAATTCCGCTTGCTTCAGCGTAGCCACTGGCAGCCGATAAAGAAGAATTCGGCACGCCGACAACCATATCAGCTTCGACTGGTGCTTCTTCGGCTAAAATGCGGCCCATATTTTTTCGTGCAGTGTGGACATTAACACCGGCAATATTTGAATCTGGTCGTGCAAAATAAATATATTCCATTGAACAAATGGAATGCTGAGTGTCCTCGGTGTATTTGTCATAATGAATCCCCTCATCATCAACAATTACAATTTCTCCCGGATTGACATCGCGAATAAATTCAGCACCGATTACTTCTAAGGCACAGGTTTCTGAGGCAATTACGTAGGCGCCGTTTTTCATTTGGCCAATCGATAATGGCCGAAATCCATTGGGGTCAAGGGTGGCAATCATGCAGTCTTCCTTCATTAAAAGATAAGCAAAGCCTCCTTTGACTTGGTTCAACGCTTCTTTTAACTGATCCAAAAATTTCCGTTTAGGACTGGTGCGAATCAGATGCATCAAAATTTCCGTATCGGAATTAGAATGAAAAATGGCGCCGAGTTTTTCTAAATTTGTTCTTAGCGTTTTGGCATTGGTCAAATTGCCATTATGAGCTAGGCCAACTGAACCGTCGTAAAATTTAAATAAAAACGGCTGAATATTATCGACACTACCATTGCCGGCAGTCGCATAGCGGACATGCCCAATTGCTGCATTCCCTTGCAGGCGGTCTAAAATTCGTTCGTCTTTAAAAACTTCTGACAACAACCCTAAGTCACGGTAGCCATCTAGTTTGCCTTGATGATTAGCAACAATACCGGCTCCTTCTTGTCCTCTGTGTTGGAGGCTATGGAGACCAAAATAGGTGACGCGGGCGGCATCTGGGTGACCCCAGACGCCAAACACGCCACATTCTTCATTTAGACTTTTTACTTCATAAGACATGGAATAGCTTCCTCCCAAAGTTGGTTCGCTTCCTTCGTCGCAACATCAATTAAGCCGTCTTCGGCGGTAAGTTTAATTTGTGGAGTTTGGGTAACTTTACCAATTAAAGTCATTGGTACTTTTTCCGACTTCAACAAGTCTTCAAAAGCAGCTTGATTTTCTGGCGCCACTGAAATTACAAACCGAGATTGGGTTTCTGAAAAAAGATTCGCTTGAGATATAGAAATGCTGGCCTCTACCCCTAAATTATTTTTGAAGCTGGCTTCGGCGATGGCAACAGCCAAACCACCCTCAGCACAATCGTGAGCACTGGCAACTAAACCGGCTTGAATCGCTTTTAAGACAGCTGCTTGATTGGCTTTTTCGACAGCCAAATCAAAGTCCATCAAACGTCCTTCAATTTTGCCTAATTGCATTTTTTGCAATTCAGAACCGTTAAAATCAGCTTTAGTGTCACCAACTACATAAACTAAGTCAGCAGCTTTTTTAAATTCCTGTGTGGTGATGTCTTCTAAGTTTTTAATTAAACCAACCATGCCGATCATCGGCGTTGGGTAAATCGCTTTGCCGTTTGTTTCATTGTACAAAGAAACATTTCCGGAAATAACCGGTGTATCCAAGATATTACAAGCGGCCGAAATTCCGTCTGCAGAGGTCCATAATTCCCAGAAGCCCTCTGGTTTGTCTGGTGAGCCGTAGTTTAAACAGTCGGTAATTGCTAAAGGCTGGCCGCCACTAGCGACAATATTTCTAGCAGCTTCTGCGACGGCAATTTGTCCGCCAACTTCTGGGTTCAAATACAAATAGCGGGCGTTACAATCAGTGGTCATCGCCAAAGCTTTATTCGTGCCGCGAACGCGTAAAACGGCCGCATCACTACCTGGGCGCACTACGGTATTCGTGCGAACCTGTGAATCATATGTTTCATAAATCATTCTCTTAGAAGCAATCGTTGGCTGTTGTAATAAAGCCATCAAAGTTTGTGAGGCATCAAAAATTGCTGGTTGAAAATCATTCATCTCAGCGAATTCTTGAATGCGGGCAGGCTCTTTGCGTTCTTTATTGTAGACCGGTGCATCTTCTGCTAAAGCGTCAACTGGTAGATTCGCTACCTCAACGCCTTTGTGGAATAAGCGATACAAACCATCATCGGTTACTTCACCGATGGTCACCGCATCTAAGTCATACTTTTCAAATAGTTCAACCACTTCAGCTTCATGCCCTTGTTCGACACAAATCAGCATTCTTTCCTGAGATTCAGACAACATCATTTCATAAGGCGTCATATTGGTTTCCCGTTGCGGTACATCGTCTAAATACAATTTCAAACCAGAACCGGCCTTTGAAGCCATCTCTGAACTTGAAGAAACTAAACCAGCGGCGCCCATGTCTTGGATGCCGACTAAAATATCAGCGTGATCTAAAATTAATTCTAAGCAGGCTTCTAATAAAAGTTTTTCCATAAAAGGGTCGCCGACTTGGACGGCTGAACGTTGTTGTTCTTCCCCTTCAACGAATTCTTCCGAGGCGAAGGTCGCACCGTGAATGCCATCCCGGCCAGTTTTAGCACCGACATACATAATCGAATTGCCAACACCTTTGGCTTGACCCTTTTGAATATCTTTATGATCAATTAAACCAACACACATTGCATTGACTAAAGGGTTTCCTTCATAACAAGGATCAAAGGCCACTTCACCACCAACTGTCGGAATGCCGATACAATTTCCGTAGCCGCTGATACCGTGAACCACTTCTTCTAATAAATATTTGGTGCGGGCATTATCTAATTCACCAAAACGCAATGAATCTAAAACAGCAATTGGTCGAGCTCCCATGCTAAAAATGTCGCGAATGATACCACCCACGCCTGTTGCCGCACCTTCATAAGGTTCGACTGCTGAGGGATGGTTGTGGCTTTCCGCTTTAAAGACAACCGCCTGATTGTCGCCGATATCCACAATACCCGCGCCTTCTCCTGGACCTTGCAGGACTTGCGGGCCGCTTGTCGGAAATTTTCTAAGAACGGGTTTGGAATTTTTATAAGAACAATGTTCGCTCCACATTACCGAGAATAAACCCGTCTCTGTGTAATTAGGTAACCTGCCGAGGATATCTTCTGAAATCATCCGATATTCTTCATCGGTTAAGCCCCATTGTGCATAAATCTTTTGATCTTTAATCTCTTGGCCAGTTGGTTCTGTGATTGTTTTCATTTAAGCTGTGACCCTCCCGAAATTTTTCAACATTGACGCAAAGAATTTTCTGCCGTCCTCTGAACCCAACAGACTTTCCATCGCCCGTTCTGGATGGGGCATCATACCCATCACATTACCGGCTTTATTGGTGATGCCGGCAATTGCTTCGACACTCCCGTTAATATTTTCACCTTCATAGGTAAAGACAATCTGATTGTTAGCTTTTAATTCCGCTAAAGTCGCCTCGTCACAATAATAATTGCCATCGTTATGAGCAACGGGAATCTGAATCACTTCACCGGCTTCGTATTCTGAAGTGAAGTTTGTCTGATTATTTTCAACTTTTAAAGGAACTGTTTTGCAGATAAAATGTAGCGAATCATTTCTTCTTAAAGCCCCCGGCAATAAACCAGCTTCTGTTAAGACTTGGAAACCATTACAGGTACCAAAGACTGGTTTGCCTTCTTCAGCAAAGCGCACCACTTCTGACATGATGGCAGAAAAGCGAGCAATCGCACCACAGCGTAGGTAGTCACCATAGGAAAAACCTCCGGGTAATAAGACACCGTCAAAACCAGCTAGGCTCTCTGCATCATGGCGCACGTATTCAGCATCGGCTCCCATAATATCTTTGATTGCCCATAACATATCCATATCGCAGTTTGAACCAGGAAAAACGATCACTGCAAATTTCATGTTAAACTTCCTCCAATTCAGCAATTTCGTAACGGTAGCTTTCCATATTGACGTTGGCCAATAATTTATCACAAACTTCTTCAATCATCGCTTCAACTGGACGGTCGCTTTTCGCAACTTTCATTTCAAAGTATTTCCCAATCCGAATCTCTTCAATTTCTTCGTAGCCCATCCGATGGACTGCACCCTTCACGGCTTCTCCTTGAGGGTCTAAAACTGAATCCTTGTATGTAACATAAACTTTAACGAAATACATGAGTTTGCTCCTTTTATTGTGTAATTGATTTATTGTGAAATTTTTTCTAAACGATTTAAGACTTCTTGATAAACGGGAACTAAATCCCCTAAGTCACGGCGATAAATATCTTTGTCCAAATGTTCGCCAGATGCTAAATCCCATAAACGACAAGTATCGGGAGAAATTTCATCTGCTAATAAAATTCCGTCTGCTGTGCGGCCAACTTCAATTTTAAAATCAACTAATTGAATGCCGATATTTTTAAATAAATTAAGCAACGCTTCGTTGACTGCAAAAGCAAGAGATTTGATTTGGTCGATTTCTTCTTGCGTGGCGATGTCTAAAACTAAGACATGGTCATCATTAATCATTGGATCATCTAAGGCATCTTCTTTGAAATAAAATTCGAGGATAGGAAAGTTTAAGGGTGTTCCTTCAGGGATTGCCAAGCGTTTTGAAAAACTGCCGGCGGCCACATTGCGGACGACAACTTCAAGGGGAATAATGTCGACCTTTTTAATTAATTGTTCGGTTTCTGAGAGGATTTGCTGGAAATGATTGGGAATATTGTTTTTGTTTAGCTCATCAAAAATACGGCTGGTAATCTGATTGTTCAGTTGGCCCTTTCCTTGAATCGCATCTTTCTTGGCACCGTTTAAAGCCGTTGCTTGATTCAGATATTCAACCCATAAGATATCAGGGTTGTCCGTACGATACAGTTTTTTGGCTTTGCCTTCATATAGCAGTTCCAATTTTTCCACGGGTGGTTTGCTCCTTTTTCATCAATTATTTCTAAAAACACGAAATATTTTCTGCCTATATTGTAACAACGGAAAAAATCTTGGTCAACGATTTTCTTGACGTTTTAATAATTCTATTAGAAAAATGTTCGTGTTTTCGGCAAAGCGAAAAGCAAGCTCATCATGGTAACGTTTACTATGCTTTCTGGATATGATATAGTACCAATAGAATTGCATTTGCGGATGGAGGATTTTGATGAATAATTCGTGGCAAACGGCTCAGGATTTTTTACAAAGCTTAGCGGATGAGGAAAAAAATCGCTTATACAATGATCTTTTGGCGATTTCCCGCGTCCATGAAAAAAACCAAGATGTCAAACACTACTCTTTACGGAAAATTCGTCGCGCTAGTCGTCGGCTTTTTAGCGACAAGAAAAAACATTTTGAGTATAGAAATGACAATCATTGCTTAGTGATTGAACAAATTCAAGAACAGCATTGGCTGAAGACCTGCTACAATCTGACGGTCTCTTTTGATGATCAGGATTTGAACATGACCTTTGTGGAGTCTTTAGAAAAAGAACTCCGGAAAAACATGCTAAAAAACAATTTACAACCTGCATAATAATAATCAATTCGCCAAGCCTGTCAGCTCATGTTGCAGACTTGGCTTTTTTTTAGTCAAAAAAATTGCGCCTTACTGAAGAGTCCGCTAAAATTTTCTTAAAGGTGGTGTAAAAATGGAACGTGTCAAAGAATTTCTAACCATTAAACGCATTATTGGGATTGTGGTGAGTCTTTTTGTAATTGTTTTTGCCTTTCAAAACTGGACGCCTGTGACCATTGATTTTATTTTCTTCTCTGTCCGCTGCCCCCTCCTAGTTCTGATTTTAATCCTGTTTATCTTAGGGATTGCAATTGGCTGGTTGATGAAGCGCAAGGATGTTAAAACAGCGGCTAAAGCCCGTAAATAAAAAATTGCGCCCTCAGCTAGGTAGCTGAAGGCGCAATTTTTTTATGCTCCTAAACCGACCCGATCAAAGATCACGTCGACATTTTTTAAATGATGATGATAATCAAAGGCGTCATCTAAATCTGCTTTGGTTAAAACATCCATAATTTTGGCATCTTCTTCTAATAAAGGTCGGAAGTCAGTTTGGTTATCCCAAGCTAAGGCTGTCTTCGGCTGAACCAAATCGTAAGCCTCTTCTCTAGTCATGCCGCTGTCAATTAATTTTAGCATCACCCGTTGGCTGTAAATCAGGCCAAAAGTAGCCTGCATATTGCGTTGCATATTTTCTGGGAAGACTGTCAAGTTTTTGACAATATTGCCAAAACGATTCAACATATAATCCAATAAAATTGTAGTATCCGGAATGATAATCCGCTCCGCTGACGAGTGGGAAATATCTCTTTCATGCCAAAGGGAAACATTTTCATAAGCAGTCAACATATGTCCGCGAATCACCCGAGCTAAGCCTGCCATATTTTCTGACCCAATTGGGTTGCGTTTATGGGGCATTGCAGAAGAGCCCTTTTGTCCTTTGGCGAAAAATTCTTCGACTTCACGGGTTTCTGATTTTTGCAGGCCGCGGATTTCCGTGGCAAATTTTTCAATACTCGTCGCAATTAAAGCCATGGCGGCAAAATATTCTGCGTGCAAGTCTCTTGGTAAGACTTGCGTTGAAATATCCTGTGGGCGAATGCCTAATTGGGTGCAAACATAGTCTTCGACAAAGGGTGGAATATTTGCAAAAGTTCCGACGGCACCAGAAATCTTGCCGGCTTCAACTCCTTTGGCTGCATGTTCAAACCGTTCAATATTACGTTTCATTTCAGAATACCACAGGGCTAATTTCAAGCCAAAAGTCGTTGGTTCGGCATGGACGCCATGAGTCCGACCCATCATCACCGTGTATTTATGCTCTTTGGCTTTTTCGCCGATAATTTCTGTGAAGTTTTTCAAATCTTTTCGCAAAATGTCATTGGCTTGTTTCATCAAATAGCCATAAGCTGTGTCAACCACATCGGTACTGGTTAAGCCATAATGAACCCATTTACTTTCTTCCCCAAGGCTTTCAGAAACTGCCCGGGTAAAGGCCACCACATCATGGCGGGTAGTTTCTTCAATTTCTAAAATGCGGTCAATATCAAAAGTCGCTTTTTCACGAATTTTTTTGACATCCTCAACGGGAATTTCACCTAGTTCAGCCCACGCCTCATCTGCTAAAATTTCCACCTCAAGCCACGCTTGATAACGATTTTGATCTGTCCAAATTGCTCCCATCTCTGGGCGAGTATAACGCTCTAACATCTTGTCTGCTCCTTTATCATAAATAAAATATTAATCCCAAATTTTTGTTTGGTAAACTTCTTCCAATGTTTCTTCGACATTGTCCGTTAAAATGGTAATATGCCCCATCTTACGACCTTTTTTAGCTTCGGCTTTTCCGTAATAATGAAATTGCCAAGCCGGTTTTTGCGAAATTAAATTGTAGGTTTCTAATAAAGCTTCCCCTAAGACATTGACCATAACGGCACTCTCTAGCAATTGGACTTCAGGCAAAGGCCAATTACAGATGCCGCGAATGTGCATATCAAATTGACTGACATTGCAAGCTTCAATTGTATAATGACCGGAATTATGCGGCCGAGGCGCTAACTCATTGACGTAGATGCCACCATTTTTTGTTAAAAACATTTCCACTGCTAAAACTCCCGATAAATCTAAGGCTTCAGCGATTACTTTGGCAATCCGCTGAGCTTCTTCAGTGATTTCATCATTGATGCGAGCCGGTGCAATAGTTTCATGTAAAATATTATTCCGATGGATATTTTCGACGACTGGAAACACTTGATAGTCTTCACCGTTACCGGCTACCATCACTGAAATTTCTTTTTCAAAGGGAATCCATGCTTCTAGAACACAAGTTCCTTTACGAAGTAAATTCATGCCTGAAGCTAAGTCGCTGGAGCTATAGATGACATGTTGTCCTTTGCCGTCATACCCGCCCCTTGTCGTTTTCAAAACACAAGGGTAACCGATACTGTCAATTTCATCTAGAATATCTGACGGATTGATAATCGTCGCATGGGGTGCAATAATAATATCATTTTCCTCTAAAAAAGTTTTTTCTAAAATGCGGTCTTGAGTGATTGCTAATAAATCTGTTCCTTGAGGCAGGGGAACAAGTTCTTCGACGGCTACCAGGGCAGCCACATCGACATTTTCAAATTCATAAGTCACGACATCTGAGCGTTTGGCTAATTTTTCAAGGGCTGTAATGTCGCTGTATTCAGCTTTAATTTGCCAATCAGCGACTTGCGCTGCCGGACAATTTTCCACCGGATCTAACACTCCGACCCGAAAGCCCATTTCTTTGGCGCTAATCGCCATCATCCTGCCTAATTGGCCGCCACCGACAATTCCGATAACGGCGCCGGGCAATAATGCTTTATCCAAGTTGATCACTACTTTCCAGCACTGCTGCTGTCATTTTTTTGCGTTTGTCTGAAATTCTTTCGGCAATATCTAAATCATACATGGAAAGCATTTGGGCTGCAAGCAAGCCAGCGTTTGTGGCGCCGGCTTTTCCGATGGCAGTGGTCGCTACCGGTACGCCGCCGGGCATTTGAACAATTGACAATAAAGAATCCAAGCCGTTTAATGTTCGGGATTGTACCGGCACGCCGATGACTGGCAAGGTTGTTTTCGCCGCGACCATTCCCGGTAAATGAGCTGCTCCACCAGCGCCGGCGATAATCACTTTAATCCCCCGCTGACGAGCATTTTCTGCAAAGGAAAACATTAAATCCGGTGTCCGATGGGCTGAAACTACTTTTTTTTCATAGGGTATTGCTAATTCTTCGAGACTTTCACAGGCGTGCTTCATGGTTTCCCAATCTGAAGTGCTGCCCATAATTACTGCAACTTGTGGCGTCATGTTTTTCGCTCCCTTTACTTATTCCTCCATATTCTAGCAACAATCTATTTAGCTTGTCAAAATAATATCGAATGTTTTATAAATAAAAATAAAAATTGTTCGTAAATTTCTCATCGAATTTTATTGGAAAATTTTTTTAGAAAAAAATCACCCTCTGAACTGTCAGAAGGTGAAACAAATTTAAAATTAAACGCGACTGGTTTCACTGAAATCCGGCGCTTCATCTTGCACGCCATTAAAAATCAAATTTAAAATGATGGCAGCAAAACTTGACATCACAATACCGTTACCAGCAAACATTTGGACTGTTTCCGGCAATTGTACAAAAATTTGCGGCATCACATTAAAGCCCAAGCCAAAGCCAAGAGACACAGCGATAATCAAGAGATTTTTATCGTTGGCAAAATTAATTTTTGACAACATCCGCATCCCTTGGACTGCGACCATCCCAAACATCACCAGCATGCCACCGCCTAAAACTGGATCAGGAATGATCTGGGCCAAGGCACCGATTTTCGGAAACAGGCCGAGAATAATCAAAAAGATAGCTGAAAAATAAATTGGTTTTTTGGTTTTAATACCTGACAGCTGAACTAAACCAACGTTTTGAGAAAATCCCGTATAAGGAAAAGTATTGAAGATACCGCCGAGGATTACGGCCAATCCCTCTGCCCGGTAGCCTTTTTTCAGTTCAGTTTCACCGATTTTTTTGCCGGTGATATCCCCTAAGGCAAAATAAACCCCAGTGGATTCCACCATGCTGACAATCGAAATGATAATCATCAATAAAATAGACCAAATATCAAAGGTCGGCATGCCAAAATAAAAGGGCTGCGGCAAATGGAAGACCGGCGCTTCACCAATGGCGCTGAAATCCACTAAGCCCATGAGAATCGCAATTACTGTTCCGCCAACTAAACCGACTAAAACGGCAATCGACCGTAAAAAGCCTTTTGCAAAAATCTGCAACAAAATAATCAATAAAATTGTAATAAATGCTAAAGCTAAAAAGTTCGGGTCACCGAAGTTTGCTGCTGTTGCACTGCCGCCGCCCATTTTTTCAATGGCAACGGGAATTAAAGTCAACCCAATTGTCGTGATGACTGTTCCTGTGACAATCGGTGGAAATAGTTTTTTCACCTTAGAAAAGACACCAGCAATCAACACTACAAAAATACCTGCAACAATTATCGCCCCATACATTGCACCGATGCCCTTTTGACTACCGATAATAATCAATGGCGCGACTGCTTGAATGGCACAGCCTAAAACCACCGGCAGACCAATCCCGAAAAATTTAGTGACCGTCAATTGCAATAAGGTCGCCACGCCACACATAAAAATATCAATTGAAATTAGATAGGTCATCTGCTCTTGATTAAAACCTAAACCTTGGCCGATTAATAAAGGAACTGCAACAGCTCCGGCATACATCGCCAATAAATGCTGTAACCCTAAAACAGCCGCTTTTCCATTTTGTCTTTCCATCAATTAAGCATCTCCTTCTAAGAATTCTACTGCGCCATCTTTAAAGCCGCTGATTCTCGCTAAACTGACAACTGGTAAGCCCATATCCTCAATCAGCTGGCGGCCTCCTTGGAAGGATTTTTCAATCACGATACCGATGCCGACAACCTCTGCTCCGGCTTGCTGGCACAATTCAATCAAGCCTTTAGCTGCTTGACCATTGGCTAAGAAGTCATCAATGATTAAGACCTTGTCTGTTTCATTTAAAAACTTTTTCGAAATCGAAACCGTGCTGGTAACCTGCTTAGTAAAGGAATAGACTTCAGCAGTCAACAATTCTTCATTCATCGTTAAGCTTTTCGCTTTGCGGGCATAAATCATTGGCACCTGCAATTTTTGCGCGGTAAAAATAGCTGGGGTAATCCCAGAAGCCTCGATGGTTACCACTTTGGTAATCTGCTGACCTTTAAAGGCGTCAGCAAAAACGCCGCCAATTGCCGCCATCAAATCGGCATCGACTTGGTGGGTTAAAAAGCTATCCACCTTCAACACATCTTGATTTAAAACTAAGCCATCTTTTTTGATTCTAGATACTAGCTCTTCCACTTTTTTCCTCCTTGGGAATTTTCCCGTTAAAAATTACTAAATCAGCACAACTGCAAAAAAGGTCCCGCTCTGCTACTTCTTAAAGTAAGCAAAAAAAAGCGTGGACCTTCCTTTTTTTGCTTATAGTCCGGTGTTTACGGCACCGGGTAGAGACTGTCAACCAGATTTTGACGATATACAAGCAGTGATTTAGTTTTGAATAAAAGCTATTATGAAATTATATAACAAAAAAAGCAAGAAATTTTCTTGCCTTTTTAGCATTTTTTCATTTTAAATTTTCTTTCTCCTGTTTGCGGTACTTTTCCATCTTGTAGCTGAAGAGGTCCCCGCTTGATGGTGGCGTATAAGTAATCGCATTGGCACCAGCGCGAATGGTCTCCAAAATATTTTCATCACTAGGACCGCCGGTTGCAATAATCGGCAGCTCAGGATATTTTTTTCGGAAGTGAGCGACCGTTTCTGCCGTCTCTTTGCCGGCACTAATATTGATGATCGTAACGCCGGCCTTCAATTTTTCTTCAATTTCGGTATAAATTGACGTCACTGTTGCAATCACGGGGATATCCACCACTTTACAGACTTCGATAACGGTATCTAAAGGCGTCGGGCCATTTAAAACTACGCCCAATGACCCCTGCGCCTCAGCAAACATACTCATGTACATGCTGCGGGCACCTTGTGTGGTCCCCCCGCCAACGCCAGAGAAAACGGGAATATCGGCGGCCTCAATAATACTTTTGGTAATCGCCGGATGAGGCGTAAAAGGATAGACAGCAATGACTGCATTGGCATCTGTGTTGCGGATAATAGCAATGTCTGTGGTAAAAATAATCGATTTAATTTTTTTACCGAAAAATGAAATGCCGCTAGCTTCGCGAATCACTTGCGGAACCCGCACTAAATCTTGTTTTAGCTCCGTCATAATTTCAGGAATTTTTTTCTTTTCCATGCTGCCACTTCCTTTCAATTTTAAGTTTGATCATATTGATTTAATTGATTTTCTTCGATGACTGCAATAATTTTTGCAGCATAATCGGGATCTGTTGCATACCCTGCCGTCTGTAAGGCAGCAGCGGCTTCTTGATAGGTTTGAGCCGCTAAAACTTCTGTATACAAACTTGGATTCCAAGAAACACCATTCACGAATAATTGTGTGTGATCATCAAGGGATTCATTCCAATCGTTGTAAACGCGAAAGTCCCCTTGAATAGTAATCCACTCTTCATTGACAAATTCCATTGTTTCTAAGGTGACCGAGGATTCGCCCTCTGAAGCTTTGATACCAAAAAGATTATGATACTCACTGGCTAAAGAGCTTTGACCCCAATCGGATTCTAAAATCGCCTGCCCTAAGATAATGCTGGGTAAAATGCCATATTGATTTTGCAGCTCTTGGGCATGGGGCACTAAAGTCGTAATAAACTCAGTATGACTCAGCTCAACCGGATCTTCACTAACCGTTTCCGGTGCACTCGTCGCTAATGAAAAAATCGAATACAAAAAAGCAGCCCCGACCACGGACAGTAAAAAAATAGTCATAATGATTTTTTCTAGCGTCAGATTTTGTCCCGACCTGCGGACTTTTCTTGCCATAAATTCTCCGTTCTTAACTAAATAAAGCTAAATATTCTTCCAAAGTTAAATTGTGATTGGTGATATACTCGGCTGAAGCCACGCCGACATAGCGCAGATGCCATGGCTCATAAGTGATGCCAGTAATGTCCTCCCGACCTTCAGGATAGCGGATAATAAAACCGTATTGTGCACAGTTAGCCGCTAGCCATTGCGCAGCCGGTTGCTGACCAAACAGCGGGTCTAACATATCGCTAGCATAATTAGAATAATTATTATACCAATCACTGTCAACTACATCGATTGCCAGCCCTGTATGATGTTCACTATAGCCTGGTTGTGTCACCTGAACATTCGTTTCTTCAACCGCCTGCTCATAAGAAATATTTTCCTCACTCATCCGCCGATTTACCGAAGTGTCGTACACTTGTTGCTGATCGGCAACAGAACGAAAGGCGGACACAACAACTAATGGATAACCGGCAGCCTCGGCCGCACTCGCCAATTGATTATAGGCATCGACAATCCGACTGTCTACCTCCTCAGAACCAGAGATTGCTGTCAACTGATCGGCAGCTACTTCTTCAGCTATTTGATTATTAGGACCAACTAAAACTAAATCCCAATCCGTCGGTGATACCGCCGGTAAATCACTAGCAGTTGGCGTCTCACTGGTGGAAGTGGCTGTCGACTCACTGGTGGCTGTTCGCTGCTGATTAGCAACAATCGTCGTGCCCTGGGTCCAGACAAAAATTTGCGCCCCTAGAAAAAGGGCGCCGATAAACGCTCCTAAAAAAATAAATCCAAAAACAAAACGTTTCTTACTCAGTTTCTTCAACTAACTGCCTCATCATCTTTCGTATAGGTTTCCACTAGATTTTCATTGACCCAATCCAGTAAGGGTACTTCGGCTTTTTCAATTTGTTGTTGAATCATCGAAGGTAAACGGAAACTTAAAATATCATCATAGCCCCATTCGCCGTATTTTACCGTAACCCGGATATTAATAAAAGGATTTACCTTCGGACTTTCCTTAGCAGGCGCAATTAATTCCACCTCAGCTAAATCCCCCGCCAGCCATTTTTTAGCAATCGCTGTCTTGATATGGCGATATTCTTGAACGGCGGTGTTGCGTTTTTCAGGAAATAAAATTGTTTGCCGCAGAACCTTTTGTAAAACGAGCCACTCATAATCAGTGAATAAATTTTTAATCTTCTGCAGGTTTTCAGCCGATAAATTTACCTGACCTTCCTTCCAGTCCAACCAATTTTTTTCTGTGATAGCTAATTGTTCAGTATAAAATTGAACCTCTGACTCAAACTCCTCTAAAATTGTACTTAAGACAATTCTGACATAAACTTGATGCATAGCTTTTCCCTCCAAACGAAATGAAATTCTTTTTCCCCAGTGGGTCTCATTATTATTATAGCGATTTTTAGCGAAAAAACATAATATTGCCAAAAAAACCTGTAGGCTTATTGTTTTTTTAACTCTTAAAAATTGCTATACTGGAGTTGGAAAGATAAACAAAATATTTTATCTGAATCTATCAAAAAAGAGAGAATCTGAGGTGACGTATCGTGAAAACTTATCAATGGGGCATAGTTGGCCTAGGAGGCATTGCCCGAGATTTTGCAACAGACTTTCAACAGGAAAATAGTCAGCTTGTCGCAGTGGCATCCCGCTCTTTAGAAAAAGCGCAGGCCTTTGCAGCTGAATTTGGGATTGAACAGGCCTATGGCAGCTATCAAGATATGTTGAGCAATCCAGATATTGACATTATTTATGTGGCGGTGCCCAACAAACAGCACAGCGACCATATCTTACAAGGTTTAGCAGCCGGCAAACATATTTTATGTGAAAAGGCGATTACCATGAACAGTCGTGAATTGACCGAAGCTATGGCTTTAGCGGAGGAAAAACAATTAGTTTTGGCCGAAGCGATGACGATTTTCAATATGCCGCTCTTTGAACGCTTAAAGAGTATCATCGATGCTGGGCGCCTTGGCAAAATCAAAATGATTCAAGCGCCCTTTGGCAGTTATAAAGAGCCAGACCCGACCAATCGCTTTTTTAATCCCGATTTAGCCGGTGGTGCTCTTTTAGATATCGGCACCTATGCTGTTTCTTTTGCCCGCTATTTCCTTTCAGCACAACCAAAAGTTATCGCTTCTTCAATGGTTCCTTTTAGCACTGGTGTCGATGAGCAATCGGTAACGATTTTACGCAATCAGCTGGATGAGATGGCCAGCATTACCTTGACCTTCCAAGCAAAGATGCCTAAAATCGGCATTATCGCTGGGGAGAATGGCTATATTACGGTGGCGGATTATCCCCGAGCAGATCAAGCGGAAATTTTCTTTAATGATGGCGGCAAAGAATTTATTGAAGCCGGCAGTTCGCAGATGGCTATGAATTATGAAATCAGCAATATGGTGGACTTTATTGAAGGCAACAAGCCGAATCGCTCGCTCTTTCTCACACGAGACGTGATTGACATCTTAGACCAGATGCAGACGGCCTGGTCACAAAACTAAAAAAACTATAAAAACAGCCGTACTACCTCACCTTCTAGAAAATTTTCCAAAGCTTGGGTCGAACGACTGTTTTTTTTTAGATGTTTCAATAAAACGTTATCCTTCAAGCTTGCCGGCAAATTCTGCCTTGACTTCAATAAAGCTCTTAAAGGATTGCAAAAATTGAAAAAGTTCTGCTCTTTTTTCAAATTCATCCCGGGTTTGCGGCAGCGCCATCATTCGATAATCATCTAAAACTTCAGCAATCATCGCTAAAATCGTTTGCCCGTCATTATTTTGCGCAAAGGTTTTGGCAGTATAGTTTAATAAAAACTGCATGTTCTCGCCATGCTGTGGCGCAACTTGGATTTTTTTCAGACAGTCAATCATCTCTGCTAAAATCTTCCCCTGCGCCCGCCGCATCGAAAAATAATCGCTGTAATAAAAATTCGGGGTGAACCATTGATTTTCTTGGAAATTTTGCGCCTGCTCCTCGGCTTTACGGATAAAGCGGGCCAACTCTTGATACTTTTCATCAATCCCCGACAAACTCCCCTGCTGGGAAATCCCCTTAGCCATCTCCCGTAAAATTTCCCGAAAGCCCGCTTCGATTTCCTCTTGATTCATCTTTAATTTTTTTTCGACATTTGGCATGTATAAATTCATCAATAAAGCCAAACCAACTCCGATAATCATCAGGGCAAACTCATTGACAATCCAAGGCCAGCTGAGACTCTCTTCTATCAGGTAATGGGTGACCAGCACCGAGCAGACTACAATCCCGTCGGCTAAGCCAAAACGGACAGTCAAAGGAATGTATAGCAATAAATAAATGCCAAATGCCCAAGTCGTATAGCCAAACAATGTGAAACAAACGCCTGCCACAATCGTTGCCAATGTCAATGCCAATAAACGGCTTATGCCGGTAAATAAAGAACTGCGTTTTGTATTAGTTAAGCTGAGGACTGCAATAATTCCAGCGGCCGTTGTGTATTGCAAGCCTAAGCCGGCAGCTAAAAAAATCGCCAGCGTCGCTGAAACGGCGGTCTTAATCGTTCGTAAACCAATTCTCACAGCGTCACCTCCTGCAAAAATTATACTAAAAGCTTTCTTTAAAAACTAGCAATTCTCAAGACTTTTCGATAGTATAAAGAGACAGGTAGCTTTTTACCGTAAATTTGAAGGGTGATTTTATGCATATTGGCAAATTTCGTTTAGGTCTAAGAACGATTAAAAGTGCTGTGGCTGTCATGATTTGTATTTTGGTTTTTCATTTCGTCGATGGCGGGCAGCCATTGATTGCGGCTTTAGCAGCGGTATTTTCTTTGCGGCAAGATTTATCGACGAGTCTCTCCTTTGGCAAGTCCCGTATCCTCGGCAACAGTCTGGGGGGCCTGCTAGCCATTTTCTATTTTGTCATTAAATCTTATTTTGATTATGATTTTTTAGTGGAACTATTTTTACTGCCAGTCTTAGTCGCCCTGTGTATCGTCATTTCTGATGGGATTAATAATAATTCAGGCATTATCGCTTCCATCGCCACGCTGCTGCTAATTTCTTTGAGCATTCCCCAAGGCGAATCGGCGTTTTACGCCCTTTCCAGAGTAATCGAAACCTTTATCGGCACCTTTATTGCAATTGCGATTAACTTTTTTGGTCAGCCAAAAGTTGTCGAACAAAAGGCCGAATTAGAAGAAGATTTAGCCCAGTTGAAACTAAAAGAAGCTGCTTTAAGTCAGCAACTGGAGGAAGTCAGAGGCAAGATTAATCAACAAGACCACGAAGAAAAATAAACTAAAACGGCTAATGGATTTCTTTTCTTGAGAAATCCATTAGCCGTTAATTTATCTTCATAAAGTAAATTGCTTATCCCCCAAAGAAAGCCAGCAGGACCCCAGCGGCAATCGCAGAGCCAATGACACCGGCCACATTTGGTCCAACCGCATGCATTAATAAATAATTACTTGGGTCAGCCTTCAAGCCCTCTTGATGAACGACTCTAGCGGCCATTGGGACAGCCGACACACCAGCAGCGCCAATCATCGGATTAATTTTACCCTTGGTGATTTTACATAGTAGTTTACCAAATAAAACACCGGCCGCTGTACCAATCGCAAAGGCAAACAGGCCGAGGAAAATGACCTTCAACGTCGTTGCGGATAAAAATAAACTAGCTTCGGCCTTCGCTCCGACTGTCAGACCCAAGATAATTGTCACAATATACATCAAGGTATTTTGAAGCACCTCGGCAATTCGCGGAACCACACCGGATTCTTTTACTAAATTCCCCAGCATCAACGAACCAATCAGCGTTGCAGCTGTCGGTACGACTAATGCAACAAAGATTGTCGTGAAAATTGGAAAGACAATTTTCTCAGTGCGGCTGACTTTCCGCTGTTGTGACATTTTTATTTTCCGTTCTTTTTCTGTGGTCAACGCTCGAATAATCGGCGGCTGGATGATTGGTACTAGCGCCATGTAAGAATAAGCGGCTAAGGCAATTACTGAAAGTAGATGTGGCGCCAATTTAGTCGTTAGAAAAATGGCAGTCGGTCCGTCTGCGCCGCCAATAATCCCCACTGAGGCCGCCTCCATACCGGTCATTCCCAGCATCAGAGCGCCAAAGAATGCCGCAAAAATGCCAAATTGAGCCGCCCCGCCTAACAGTAAAACAACCGGATTGGCAATCAACGGTCCAAAGTCAATCGTCGCCCCTAAGCAAAGAAAAATCAGTGGCGGATAAATCCCCAGCTCAGTCCCTTTGTATAAATAATATAAAAGTCCACCAGGATTGTCCCCTAATGGCCCGGACATTAAGCCGGCCAGCGGCAAATTTACCAAGAGAATACCAAAGGCAATTGGTAAAAGTAGATAGGGTTCATATTCTTTTTTAATGGCCAAATATAAAAAGACACAGGCCAAACAAATCATAAATAAGTGCTTCCAAGTTAAATTGGCAAATCCAGATGTTTGAATTAATTCATTAAAAACGTCCCCCATGCGCTAATCCTCCCCAATCAATTTATGCATTAAATAAATGCCACCCCATAGTGCTGCTAAAATGCCAAAGACTACCAACATTGAAACCAGCGTAATCTCTAAGCCTTGCAATAAGTTCATTTTTCATCCCTCCTGCATCTAATGAAATAAACATTTTTGATTTTAATTATCAAATTATGTAACAAATGACTAAACTGTTTAACTTGTGAAAACCTTTACTTAAAGTATAACAATAAGTCCAAAAAAATAGTAGTTGTGATAGGAGTCTTTTTTACAGGGAATTCAGGGAAAGTAACTTGGATTTGCTTTTGATTCCGCTTAGGCTTCAAAAGTAAATCCTCGGCTCACTCCCATTACTTTTCAGCAATGTAGTTACTTCGCTTTTTCTGTATTGACTTCTATCACAACCACCAGCTGATTTTATTCAGCGCCATCGGTTGAGTCAGTTGGCTCATTTAAATTAAAATTGGTGCCGCCCCGTTTGGAAAAGTTTTCGATTAATTCACGAACATCCAAACCAGTTGTTTCTTTTAAAGTTTCCTGTGTGCCAGCTAATAAATTAGTCGCATAATTGGTAATTTTATTAGCGCCACTATTAGGTCCTTCAGAACCGCCTGTGTCGACAACCGTAATCTTATCGATGTTCCCCAATGGCTGAGCTGCTTCTTTCATTAATTCAGGCAAGATTTCTAAAATCATGCTCAAGACAGCTGCTTCGCCGTATTGCTTGAAGGCGTCGGCAATTTTTTGTTTGGCTTCGGCTTCAGCTTTCCCTCTTAATAAGGTCGCTTCTGATTCAGCTTGCCCAGCTAAGCGGGTTTTGTTCGCTTCGGCTTCGGCTAGCGCTTCAATTCTAAAACGCTCGGCTTCGGCTTCGGCAACATCTTGAGCTTTTTTCGCTTGGGCTTCTTGTTCCATCGCATAACGATCCGCATCGGCTTTTTTCTTAACCTCAGAATCGTATTGTTTTTCTCGCCGGGTAATTTCTTTTTCTTCCAGCTCGATTTGTTTTTGCCGCTCGATGACTTTGACTTCCATCTCTTGTTCGATAACTTCTTGTTGAGCCCGAGCACTTTCCAAGTTATAAGCTTGGTCGGCTTTGGCTTTGGCAACGTCTTGGGCTTCTTTGTAGGTCGCTAATTTTAATTCTTTTTCTTTAGCGGCTTCAGCAATTTCAGTTTGCCGTTGCAATTCAGCCTGTTGCGATTCTTTTTCAGCTTCCGCTTTTTTAATTCTAGTTTCTTTTAAAGCTTCAGCTTCAGCGATATCGGCATCCCGTTTGACTTGGGCAATCCGTGGTTTACCTAGAGAATCTAAGTAGCCATTTTTATCCCGAACTTCTTTAATCGTAAAGGATACGATAATCAGCCCCATCTTGGCTAAATCCACAGAAGCAACTTCCTGTACGCTTTGGCTAAATTTGTCGCGGTTTTGGTAAATTTCTTCCACTGTCATTGAGCCTAAAATCGAACGCAAATGACCTTCCAAAACTTCGCGAGCTTCATTTTCCAATTCTTCTCGGGTTTTACCGAGAAATTGTTCCGCTGCCGTTGCAATTTCTTCAACTGAAGAACCGATTTTAATAATTGACGTACCGTCACACATAACCGGAACCCCCTGCTCGGTGTAGACCTCAGGCGTAGACACATCCAGTTTGCTGGAAAGCAAGCTGATTCGATTTGACCGTTGGAATACCGGCAAAACAAATGCACCACCGCCTCTGACGATTTTGATTTTATTACCCCGTTCATCAGCGTGGACATTTTTTGTTCCTAAATAACTCCCGCTGATAATCAGCGCTTCATCTGGTTTTGCTGTTTGGTATTTGGAAACAAATACGACTAACAAAATCAATAAAATAAAAACAACGATGGCAATTGGTATAATAATTCCTGCCATTTTTTCTCCCCCCATCTTTTTTATTCTATATAGGCAAACTTCCTTGATAAGGAACTACATAGCATACTCTTTCTTTGACCTCAATAATCAGTACCTGTGACCCTTGCAGTGCCTCGGTCTCCTGCGGCTCAAAAAAGGCCGCTGGTCGACTCAAAGAACCGGTCACACTTTTAAATTGAATTTCCCCCATTCCTTTAATGGGAATTGGTGTAATCACTGTCGCAACATTGCCCTCCATATCTTTTTCAGAAATCGAGATAGTCGATTCAGCCCGCCGCATTGGTAGAATAAAATAAAAATTCAGCAGGAAGACTAAAATTGAAGCTAAGATACCCGCTCCAATTAAAATAACGAAGCTGTTGAGGACTGTTAATTTTTCACCCAGGTAACCAAACAAACCTAAAAAGGCAAACCAAGGAATCACTAAAATCGGATCAATCGGGCCATCAAATTCAAATATGTCCCCAAAAATCAGCATCACCATCGCCAACACAGCACAGATAATCAATAGATAAAAATAAATGCTTTCAAAAGAAATTCCCGCAATCATCCTGCCACCTCCTTAGTTCTCTTATAAATAATAATACCAATAAAAAACTGAAAAGCCTAGAAAAATCGTGAATTACACGTGATTTTTCGAGGCTTTTCAAAACTATTCATTTGATTTTAAAGCTTCAATCATGTCAACTTTTTTCAGCTTCTGATGCATAAACAAGCCAACAATTAAAGTGAACAATAAGGTAATTAAACTAGCGTAAAGATAACTAAGCAGATGAATGTCCGGACTAAACATAATCATATCGACCTCAACAGTTTTTAACACATAGGCGTGTTCAATATTTCCTAAGAATAATCCAAAGAAAATCCCGATAAAGGTTAAAATAATATTTTCCCGATACACATACATGGTGACTTCTTTATCGTAAAAGCCCAAGACTTTAATCGTCGATAGTTCACGAATTCGTTCTGAGACATTGATATTTGTTAAGTTATACAAGACGATAAAGGCCAACAAGCCAGCGGAGATTATCAAGACCCACACAACAATATTCAAACTATTTATCGTGTCTCCCAAAGCGTCCCGTGATTGAGAAATAAAACTGATATTCACTACTTGAGAATCCGCCATAATTTGATTGGCGGCTTGATTTTCTTCGTCAGTGCTTAAATCTTTAGAAAACAAAAGTAAATCACTATTATAATCCGGTGACTGATTAAAAACTTCTTGATAATAATCTGGCGTCAAATAAGCAAAATGACCTGTATAATTTTCCGCAATATGGGCGATTTTCACTTGGTACTCCCCACCATCGCTGTCAGTCAGAGGGAAGCTGTCTCCCACCTGTAAATCATACATCTCTGCTAATTTTTCATTGATGATGGCGCCGCTGTCATCTAAAGTATATTCTTCGCCAGTTTTTCGATCATTGAATAAAACAAAATCTGACATTCTTTCAGGATTTTCTGGAACATAGACCGTTACATCTCGGGTGGTTTTGCCACTTTTTTCCAGCTGTAGCGTTTGATTACTGAAAAACATATCGCCGGAAAAATCAGCGACATCAGCTAAAATCGCTTCGTAATCTGTCGTTTGCTCCTCGTCAGGCTCTTCATTAAAGGTCACGACAGCACTGTAATGCCAAATTTTATCAAATTGGATGGTCACGATATCTGAAATCGAATCCCGCAAACCAAAACCCGTAATAATCATCGACATACAGCCGGCAATTCCCAAAATTGTCATCAGCATCCGCTGCTTATAGCGGAATAGATTACGCATGGTCACCTTTTGAATAAAGCTCAGGCGTTTCCAAATTGGTGTCAACCGCTCTAAGAAAATCCGTTTGCCAGCCTTTGGTGCTTTGGGTCGCATTAAACTGGCAGGCGTTGCCAATAAATCTATCCGCAAAACTAATAAGGCGGTACCGACTGTACATAAAATCGCCACGATAATTGCAATCACTGCGTAGTTCAAATGCCACGGTGAAACAAAGTTGCCGATATTATACAGCTGACCATAGGCGGTAAAAATAATCACTGGAAATAGATAAAAGCCTAAAGCAAGGCCAGCAAAGGCACCAGTAATTCCCGCTAAACTTGCGTAGATAATAAATTTCATCGAGATGGCTGAATTGCCATAGCCTAATGCCTTAAAGGTTCCGATTTCTGAACGTTTTTCCTCCACCATGCGGGTCATTGTCGTTAAGCTGACCAAGGCGGCAATCAAAAAGAAAATAATCGGAAATACGGTGGCCAAAGAAGAAATGCGATTGGCGTTGTCCTCAAACTCACTATATCCAGGATTATCATTTCTAGTTGAATACGTATAATCACTGGCTGTCAGCTGATCTAATTCACTCTGCTGTTCCGCAATTTTATTTTTGGCATCAGCAAGTTCCGGTTCTTTTTCCGCTAACTGGCTTTGGTATTCAGCCAGACCATCATCATAGGCAGCCTGTGCTTGATCCAATTCCTGCTGAGAAGCATCAATTTGTCCTTGGCCTTCTGCTGTCGCTGTTGCCAATTGATCTTTAGCAGCCTGAAGTTGTTGACGGCCGCTGTCAATTTGACTTTGGCCATTCGCCAGCTGCGTCTCGGCTGATTGAATCTGCGCTAAACCATCATTGTACTGCTGAACCTGACCGTTAATTTCTGCAATGCCAGCGTCAATTTGATTGAGCCCATTTTGAATTTCTTGGGCTTGAGCCGTCAATTGATTTTGGTATTCGCTAAGAGCGCCGATACTGATTTGCAAATTTTCACGACTGGGATCAGCAACAAAGTTTTGCAAAACGCCGGCTACTTCAGCTGGCAGCTGCCCTAGACTAGCCGCAACACCTTGAGCTAATTGCGGGGCCAAGGTGGCATATTCTTCGTCACTGGTTTGTGAAGCGAGGGAAAGCTGATTGAACAAGCTTTCCAAACTCTGCTGTGCTGTGGTAATTTGGTCGAGACCTGCTTGCGCCTGACTTCTCTGCTGCTCTAAATCCGTTAATGAATTTTTCGCAGCTTCAACTTGACCGGCATTTGCGGTCAACTCATTTTTACGACTGGCTAAAGTTTGCCGATTATTATCCAGTTCGGTTTGCGAAGCATTCAATTGTGCTTCACTTTGATCAATTTCGGCCTGCGCTGAAGCTGTTTGAGTGGTTAATTCCTGCCGGGCAGCCTCTAACTGGCTCTGACCATCAGCTAACTGAGCAGCCGAATCTTCCAGGGTGGTCTGCGCATCCGCTAAAGCTTGTTCCCCGTCAGCGACTTCTTGACTAGCCTCATCAATTTGTTCTTGGGCCTCAGCTTTTATTTCAGATAACCGTTCAGCTGGCCGCTCAGTTAGTTCCTGTTCCAACTGTGTTTGATTGGTCGCTAAAGCATCCTCGTAAGCTGTTGAATAGGCCGGCAAGTCAGCTAAATTTTGATAGGTGACATAAATTGTTGAATAGACGTCTGCCGTTAAATTTTCTTCCAACACGACCGCGAAATAATCCACTGAACCAGTACCGACATTTGTATAACCACGGGAAACATTTTCAACATAGGTCGGTGAGTTCACAAAGCCGACAACTGTATAAGCATAATTCGCTAGTAGCCCATCCACGTCATCATCTTCAGAGACTTCGTAGCTGTCACCAATTTGGTAATTGCCACTTAAAGCTTCTCGATTGTCTAAAGCAATTTCATCAGCTTTTTCAGGTACTCGACCACTTACAATACTGTATTGATTAATTTTTTGCTCTGGTGTATAGCCGTAAAAGCGCACCACTGCTGTTTGCGAGGTTAAATTTATATCTGCAAATTTAAACGCCTCAGCGCTTGCGACATTCTCATCAGCCTGCACAATCTTTAAATCATCCTCTGTCAATCCTAGACTGGAGATGATTTGATTGTCGGCTAAATTTTGCTGTTGATAATAATTGGTTGCAGTTTGGAGCATATCAGGACCGGTTGCCCCAATCCCTACAAAAAAAGCAACACCCAAAAAAATAATTCCAAAGATCGAAAGAAAACGGGTTTTGGTCTGCCAAATTTCCCGCAGACTGGTCTTAAGCATCATTGACTTTTTCATTTACTGCCTCCTACCACTCAATTTCAGTAATCGGCAGTGGATTTTCATTAAGTTTAATACTTCTGACTTTCGCATCGTTAATGCGAATCACCCGGTCGGCCATCGGCGCAATTTGCGAATTATGGGTAATAATTAAAACAGTTGTGCCGGTCTCCTTTGCAGTATCCTGCAAAATTTTTAAAATCTGCTTGCCGGTTTCATAATCCAAGGCTCCAGTAGGTTCATCACATAATAATAATTTCGGGCGCTTGGCAATCGCCCGAGCAATCGTCACCCGTTGCTGCTCACCACCGGACAATTGAGCAGGAAAATTATTCATCCGTTCCCCAAGGCCGACAGATTTTAAAACAGATTCAGCGTCCAAGGCGTCTTTGACAATCTGAGCAGCCAGTTCAACATTTTCTTTGGCGGTTAAATTAGGGACCAAATTATAAAATTGAAAGACAAAGCCGACATCATCACGGCGATAGGTAGTCAACTGTTTTTCATTAAAATTGGCAATATCGGTGCCATCGATAATAATCTGGCCCTCATCACAGCTGTCCATGCCTCCTAAAATATTTAAGACAGTAGACTTACCTGCACCACTTGGTCCTAAAATAACGCAGATCTCGCCCTTTTCAACATCAAAGGTAATGCCATCATTGGCAACAATCGTTGTGTCCCCCATCTGATAGCGTTTATATTCGTTAATAACCTCAAGATAACTCACATTCATCACTCCTCCCATAGATTTTAACATAACTAAGGTTTAAGAACTTCTAAAAAGCTGTTCATCAACCGAGATTTTTCCACAAAAAAAATCAGACCAACGAGCAGCCTGATTTTCCCATTTATTTATGAACTGGACATGACTTATTCAGCGTGGAAACGTTCGACACCGTCTAGATAAGTTGCAACTAATTCCATGTCTTTATCTAGCGCAATAAAATCAGCTGCACGGCCGTTGGCAATTGAGCCACATTGGTCAGCAATTTTACAGCTGACAGCTGGCACATAGGTGGCCATCATAATTGCTTCTTCCGGTGTTGCGATATTCCAATCCACCACATTTTTTATTGCTTCTTTTAATTTTAAAATACTGCCGGCTAAACTGCCAGAGTCTTTTAAGCGAGCCGTTCCCTCAGCAACGACGACAGGAAATTCCCCTAACATGTAATCGCCATCCGGCATACCGCCTGCCATCATGCAATCGGTAATTAACGCCACATGATCATGACCGACTTTTTCCATTAAGATATCAGCTGCATTGGGATGCACATGATGCCCATCACAAATTAATTCAGAAAAGACGTGCTGTAAAGACATCAAGGCGCCAACCATTCCTGGTTCCCGATGGTTTAATGCCCGCATACCATTATAAGCATGAACAAAAACGTTAGCACCGGCCTCAACTGCTTCAGTCGCTTCAGCTAAAGTTGCATTGCTGTGACCTAAAGAAACTACTACACCTTGATCCGTCACTGCTTTGACAAATTCTTTGACCCCTTCACGTTCAGGAGCCAAGGCAATTTTTTTAATTAAGCCGCCGGAAGCTTCTTGCCATTCGTTAAATGTCTCTAAATCAGGGTCGCTGAAATAACTTGGATTTTGAGCGCCCTTATGTTCCGGGGTGAAAAATGGGCCTTCAAAATAAATTCCTTGCACCTTGGCCCCGGGAACTTCTTGATGCACCTCGCCAATGGTTTTAGCAACCGCCAATAGTCGTTCCTTAGTTGAAGTTAAAGTTGTTGGTAAGAAGGAAGTCACGCCACAAGAAAGCAGGCCTTCTGACATCACCTTCAAGCCTTCAGCATCATTGTCCATCACATCATGGTTTAAAAAGCCATGAATGTGGGTGTCGACTAAGCCGGGGGCAATCCATTGGCCTGTGTAATCAATGACTTCAACTTCACCTGCTGGTACTGTCTGATAAAAATCACCAAAAAAACCATCGGTAATTTCTAAATAACCGGGTCCTTTAACATCACTTGGATAAAAAAATTTGTCTGCATAGATAAACCGTTTCACGCTTCATCATCCCTTCAATTCCATTGTTATGTACCCCTATAAATTACTCCTAAAAGTAAAAATAGTCAACAAAAGGTCTACACCATTTACGTCGCGGTGACAATTTTCTTTAGCTGCAAGGACAACTTATGATATTTATCAGCCTTATCACTATTTCCTTGGAAAGAATAATAATCCCGCTTCAATTCAAATAACTGATCGACAAAATAATAACTATTTTTTTTATGGGCCAAATCTAAGCCCTTATCAATCATTTCCATCGAGGTCTCATAATACCCTTGCTTTTGCAGAAAACTCGCGTAATTAAAGAAGATTTTGATTGATTCCGCCGCTGCTCGCTCGCTAGGAATGTCAGCGAACAATTCGACACTTCTACTCATATAATATTCGGCTTTATCACTCTTGCCCATTTCAGCGTAAACTTTTCCTGTGCAGCTAATCAGCTGCACATCCTCGTCTTTTGCGCTCAAGTGACTTACATTTCCAATGTAATTTAAGCCGGTTTTCAAATATTTGAGGGATTTTTCTAAATTGCGATGTAAATAATATTCGCAACTTCCCATATAATAGTAAAAAAGTAAGAATTCTTTTTCACTAAATAATGAATCGATGATGTTTGATGAGGAAATTTTAATAGATAATTCTTGAAAGCGATTGTGGCGATACAAGTCGGCAAATTGTTCAAAAAGAATCACATTGTCAGTTTTCTCAAAGACATTGTGATTGACAACTTGATCGATAGAAACCCCTAAGCGGTCACACAATTGCTGAACTACGAGGACATTCGGCAGTTCAATATCCCCTTCAATCCGACTGAGGACACTTTGGGAACAAATATTTTCACAAAGCATTTTTTGGGTCATATTGCGTTCTTTTCTAATTTTTTTCAGGACTTGCCCTAAAGATTTTTCCACAAAATTTCCCCCTTTTAAAAATTATGCGAATTCGCATTTTGTTATCATAATACTTTATATCATAATAATGTCAAGGTAAATGAATAGTCATATTATTTTTTTAAGGTTGAGGTGGTTAAGATGTCTGAAACATACGGTCAAAAAGTAACATTTAACTTGGAGAAAGCAAAACATTGCGGCTACATTGAAAAGGAGTATGAAAATTCTTATTTAGTCCATGTAAACGATCCATCCGCAGATATGGTAGAGAAGTATACCAATCGCATGATTGTTTCAAAAAAGAATTGCGAGCTAATTGCGGATAAAGCCGTGTAGCTTTTAACATTTTCAAAATCTAAAAAGGCCATAACACTTGTCGAGCTGAAGGAGTCCCTCCGGTTGTCCGTGATGCATCATAACAGACGACCTTAAGGGAAATTCTGACAGCCGACTCGCTGTTATGGTCTTTTCTTTATTTAACGATGTTTTTGTTTGTAGCTACTTAAAAATTCCGCCATCTTATCCATCGTCAATTTTAAATCCTCCATACGAGGCAGATAAACAATTCTAAAATGATCCGGTGTCTGCCAATTAAAGCCGCCCCCGTGGACCATCAAAATATGGTGTTTATGCAAAAAGTCCAAAATAAATTGTTCGTCATCGACAATGTTAAAACGGGCTGTATCAATTTTAGGAAAAATATAAAAGGCTGCCTTGGGTTTGACTGCAGAAAGACCGGGAATGCTTTGAATCGCATTATAGACGTATTCCCGCTGCTCATAAATCCGGCCCCCCGGCAACAATAGCTCATCGGCACTCTGATAGCCCCCGAGAGCCGTTTGAATAATTTGTTGAGATAAGACATTCGAACAAAGGCGCATTGACGACAGCATGTTTAACCCCTCAATATAGCCCTGCACATTTTTTTTGTTGCCACTCAAGACCATCCAGCCCACTCTAAAGCCGGCTACCCGATGCGACTTAGATAAACCGCTAAAGGTCACCACAAATAAATCAGGCGCCAGAGTTGCAATCGGAATGTGTTTAAAGCCGTCCATAATCATCCGGTCATAAATTTCATCAGAATAAATGATTAATTCATTTTCCCGGGCAATCTCAACAATGCCCTCTAAAATTTCTTTTGGATAAACAGCCCCCGTCGGATTATTTGGATTGATAATCACAATGGCTTTCGTATTGCTGGAAACTTTTTTGCGAATATCGGCTAAATCAGGAAACCATTCTGCCTCCTCATCACAAATATAATGCACCGGTGTGCCTCCTGCTAAGGAAACAGAAGCCGTCCACAAAGGATAATCCGGCATCGGCACCAATACTTCATCGCCAGTGTCTAATAAGCCCTGCATCGACATTGTAATTAATTCGCTGACACCATTACCAGTGTAAATATCATTAATCGTAACATTGGGAAATTTTAGTAATTGATAATATTGTTCAATCGCTTTTCGCGCAGAAAAAATCCCTTTTGAATCAGAATAACCTTCTGACTCTCTGACATTCAAAATAAGGTCCCGCACAATTTCATTTGGCGCATCAAAGCCAAAGGGTGCTGGATTCCCAGTATTTAATTTTAAAACGCTGATGCCTTCTTCCTTCATTCGATCGGCTTCGTCTAAAACCGGTCCCCGCACATCGTAGCTGACATGCTCTAGTTTTTGTGATTTATCAAAATTACGCATAAGGCATCCCTCTCTGAATCTTTTATTTTTACAGTTTTAAAATTTTCTTTAATAAGATTAAATTACCTCGAACACAAGGAATTTGCAATTAAAATTCTGAAAAACAAGCTTATTTTAAAAAAAGACCCTCATCAATAGCTGATTAAGGGTCTTAGCCTGACACATTTTCAAGCAAGCTGTGATGAGAGTAATCTTTTATTCAAATGGCGATTTCTTTTCAGCAGAATCAGAATCCGCTGCTTTAGTTCCTTCTGTTGTAGAATCTTCAGCTGTAGTTGTCTCTGTCAAATCGGTGGCGGCTGTTGTCGCTTGCTCTGCAGTTTCTGATTGACTTTGAACTTCCTCTGTATCAGAAACTTCTTTTGTCTCAATAGTATCTGAGTTTTGCGTTGTTTCCTCAGTCAACTCTTTCTTTTCAGCAGCTGACTGATTAAAGGAATAAGAAGGTCTTTCAAAAATGCCTGTTGGCTTAGATTCTTCTTGGGTTTCGACAACCGTTTCTTCAATAACTTGAGCCTTTGGAGCTTCTGGGGTTTTTGAAACTTCTGTAACTACTGAATCGTTTGATTGGTTTACTGATTCATTTGAGTTGTTATCAGTCTTACGAACTGGCTGATAAACTGGCTTTGCAGCTAGCTCACTATTAGTATACCTTCTTTTTTCGAAATAAATTTCATCGAAGAAAGCTGCTTCTGACGTGTAGTAATATGGCATCACATAGAAACTAGCAAAGCCTAAGCTGTAGGCTTGCGCTAAAAACCACCAGAAGAAGGATAGATTGAAAATTAAATATTCAATCTTATAGCCCCGCATTAATTCTTCACTAAGAGCAATTGCCTTAGAGGAATTTAAATCAGGTTCTCGTTTTAATAGGTAGTTAGTCATGCTGTAGCTGGCTGTTTTAACCAGCCCAGGAATAACAAACAAAAAGCTCCATAAGGTAGTAAAGATGGCAATTTTAACATTTGACCAGAGAACAACTCCGAATTGTTTGCGGATTTTCTTGAGGCTATCTTTAAAATTGAAATTTTCTCCATCAATGGTATCAATCCCCGTCCAGCGTAATAGCGGAACATAGACACAGTTATAGACGAGTGCTACAGCAATGATAAAAGCAATAAAGATGAAGCTGATAAGAAATGATAAAAATGGGTTGCTGCGGCGTGGCATTTCCGTATAGCCGGACTCTGGGAAATACGGTTCAAAACCATTATTCATCGGCGACACTTGATTCAAGGCCGGTGCTGAATTTGGCAATTGATAGCTATTGCCCTCTAGTGAATAACCTAGATAATCTTCCCACGCTTCATCATAGCTATAATAATAGGCATCTAAAGTCCCTTCGTTGAAATCATCCGAACCTAAATATTGCACAGGTCGACCTTCGATATTGGCTAAAATTGCTTGGTCAGAAGATAAGGTGCCCCAATACTCGGTGCCATCTTCTTGGTCCTGCCAGCCCTGTAAATAACCGGCTTGATAACCTAAGGCATAGCCGTAATTATATGCCGGTGTATAAGAAGATTCTTCGTAGGTGTAATAATCATCATCCCAATAGTCATCCCAAAAATCGCTGTCGTAATCCTCTTCGTAATAACTATCCTCATAGCCGCTGGAATAATCATCTGTATAACTTAAGATACTAGCGATTCCCAAAAATATAAAGGAAAAAAAGAAAGTGATTGCCATAATTGCAAAGGGAATGATAATAAAGACACTCCATTTACCATATTTCCCCTTTAAGGAACGTTGTGCTAGTTCCTTCAGCTCTTTTCTTAACATTCAAGCGCCCTCCTGCTGCGTGATTTCAAAAAAACATTCTTTTATAAAGATAATTATACCTCATTTTGAATGTAAGTAGTTAGTCGGACCATCGCATCTGTTAAATTTTCCATTGATGCAGCGTAACTGATTCTAACATAGCCCTCTGCCTCTGGACCAAAAGCGATGCCCGGGATAATGGCCAATCCAACTTTTTCCGCTAAATCCAAACAAAATTTCATGGAATCTTGAATTTGTCCCGCAGGTATTTTGGCAAAAATGTAAAAAGCACCGTTGGGATGGGCAATCTCAAAACCTAATGGTCTCATCTGGCTAATTAAAAAATCCCGCCGTTTGATATATTCAGTTTTCATTTCCTGAGCATCATTGATTCCTTCAATCAAGGCTTGCACGGCAGCCTTTTGCGAAATCGTCGAAGCCGCTGTCACTAAATATTGATGGACCTTCATCAATTCAGCGGTCAGCTCCTGTGGGGCAAAGATAAAACCAATGCGCCAGCCAGTCATCGCATGGGATTTTGACAAGCCATTGATTAAAATGGTTTGTTCTCGTAAATATTCAGCAATTGACACATGCTGCCCTTCATAAGTCAGCTCGCTGTAAATTTCGTCACTGATAACAAAGATATCATATTTTTTCAACGTTTCAGCTAGCGCTTGAACCTCTTCACGATTGTATGTCACGCCAGTCGGATTACTAGGATAATTTAAAATAATCGCCTTTACCTGCTCACCATGAACCGCCATCGCTTGATCAATCATCGCCGGAGATAAAATAAAATCATTTTCCGTCGTATCAATATAAATCGGTTCCGCATTCGCCAGTGTAATCACTGGCTCATAGCCGGGATAAATCGGCGCCGGCAATAACACTTTATCGCCGGGTTGCAAAATTGCTAGCAAGCTAGCAGAAATCGCTTCGGTTGCACCGACTGTTACAAGGACTTCATTTTGTGGATTGTAGTCCACAGCATATTTTTCTTTTAAAAAGGCTGCTGCCGCTGTTCTGACATCAATCAAACCAGACATGCCGGTATAATGGGAAAAGTTATCAGAAATAGCCTGTGCGCCGGCCTCTTTGACATGCTCTGGGGTATTAAAATCAGGCTCCCCCAAGGTTAATTTTAGAATATTCGGGATATCCGTAACTTGCTCGTCAAAACGGCGAATCAAAGACACTTGGATTTTATCGACCTGCGGATTAAAACGCTGTGTTAAGTTGTTCATCATTTAGCCTACCTTTTTACTGCTTAAATTTTCAGTTTATTGTACCACATTTCCAGCAATATGAAATTTCAATTGGGGAAATTTCTGCTTTTCTTTTTAAACACTCATTTTATTCTTGCGAAAAGCTCTGCTTATGGGTCATAATAGACAAAAACATGGAGGTCTCCTTATGCGCGGTATTCGAAAAACTGATCCTTACACAGCGGGCGAACAGCCTAATTTCACGGATATGATTAAACTCAACACCAATGAAAATCCCTACCCACCATCGCCAAAGGTCAAAAAAGCGTTACAAGATTTTGATTACGACCAATTAAAGCGTTACTCTTCACTAGATCAACGGCCACTAAAAGAAGCCTTAGCCGAAAAATTTCAGCTTGCTCCAGAAAATTTTATTATCGGCAATGGCTCCGATGAAGTTCTTGCCTTTTGCTTTTTGGCTTTTTTTAATAGCGAGTATCCGGTACTTTTTCCGGACATCACCTACGGCTTTTATCCTGTCTGGGGAGACCTTTTTAAAGTCCCGATTCAGTTAATCCCATTACAAGAAAATTTTAAAATCAATTTAGCCGACTATGCGACAGACAATGGCGGAGTCATTTTGACAAATCCTAATGCCCCAACGGGAGACTATCTAACAGTAGCTGAAATCGAAAAATTTTTACAAGCGAATACCGAGTCAGTTGTCGTAGTCGATGAGGCATATATTGATTTTGGCGGCACTTCCGTAATGCCGCTGATTGACAATTATCCTAATCTAGTTGTCGTGCACACTTTATCTAAAGGATTCTCTTTGGCTGGTCTCCGTGTCGGCTATGCTGTGGCCCAACCGGCTTTAATTCAGGTCTTGGAAGGAGTCAAATCATCCTTTAACCCGTATTCTGTCGATAGCTTGGCAGAGACTTTAGCGACAGCTGCCATTGAGGATGGTGAGTATTATCAACACCTGCAAAAGGAAATCAGTGCAACTCGGGAAGCCTTTTCAAAAGACCTTTTAGAGTTAGGTTTCGAAGTGCTCCCCTCTTTGGCAAATTTTGTCTTTGCCAAGCCAACTAAAATTTCTGCAGAAAAACTTTTTAATGAACTAAAGGCTCAACATGTTTTTGTTCGCTATTTCAAACAGGAACGTTTAAAAGATTATTTACGCATTTCAATTGGGACTCCTTCAGAAATGACCCGTGTCATTCAAATTATTCAACAATTACTTTCGTCAAATAGTTAATTGAAATTTTGTTTCACCATGGAATCTATAAAAAAACTCTTATGCTGCTTCTGTTAGATAGCTGCATAAGAGTTTAAAACTTTTTTTGAGGTGGAACTTGATTAAAGCATACTGACTTTATTCCACGCCGAGAAAATACAATTTTTTGATAATAATCTTTTCAATTTGTTGTGCATCCGGATCGAGCTCACCAACAATCTCTAACGTTAAATTGGGCCATTTCCAAGAGCGATAAATAATTTTACCCGTCTCTGAAAGTTCCTGAATCATTTCCGTCAAACTCTGGTCAACATCCCGACGGCTAATAAAACCATAGCCTACTAAGATATTGTCCATATTTTCAAAGCCGATTTTAGTTTCTTTTACTAAAGAATCCTTGACCGCTTCCTGCAATTCTTCTAATAATTGCTGCTTGCTAATAGTTGTCTTTTCGGCCTTCAAAGCCTCCAACTCTTCGACTAATTTTTCATACTGGTCTTTGGTGACCATTACGCCAGCAACTTTTTCCCGGTTAAATATATACACCCCTGTACCTTCTTTACGGGCTTGCTCAAAAACCTCCATCGGTGACCGTTTCACTTCAGTGATGGAAGATGTGGGAACTTCTAATTTCTTTAACTCCATAAAACCCACGAACCCCTCTCAAAATTATCTTAGCCAATTATAGCATAAGAATCCGTGACTGGCAGAGTTTTTTGACTTAAAAAAACTTTTTAAAGTCTTTTTTCTCAAAACAAAAGAAAGCTAGCTGATTGTTAAACAAATTGACTATCTACTTAAAGGCTTAGTCATTTTACGGATAACTATTACTTCTATCTCAAAAGATATTTTTGAAAAAATCTTTGATAGTAATTTTATCGTAAACTATTTGTTTCGCCACAAAGAGCTAACTTTCATATTTTTTTATAATTTGCTGCGATTTAAACTCAAGGAATTTAACAAGACGCTGACTGAACTAAAGGCCATTGCGCCACCCGCAATAATCGGATTCAAAATTCCAAAAGCGGCAAAGGGAATGCCAATCGTATTGTAAATAAAAGCCCAGAATAGATTTTGTTTTATCTTCCGCAGGGTCAACTGCGATAATTTCACCATCTTACTGAGGGATTTCAAATCACCGTTCATAATGGTAACATCTGCCGTTTCCATGGCGATATCTGAGCCTGTCCCCATGGCGACTCCAATATCAGCTAAGGCCAACGCAGGCGCATCGTTAATGCCGTCACCAACCATTCCAACTAAATCACCATTTTTTTGCAACTCGCCGACATAACTGGCTTTATCTTCTGGCAGCACTTCAGCAAAAATTTGTTCTGCTGATAATCCAACTTGTTGTCCGATATATTGAGCAGCAGCCCGATTATCACCGGTCATCATGTAAACTTTAATTCCTCGATTTTGCAATGAGGCAATAGCTTCTTTAGAGGAATCTTTAACTTGATCGGCAACCGCAATCATTGCCAACACCTCTGTTTGATTGGCGAGAAACATCACCGTTTTGCCCATGCTTTCTAGTTCTTGATATTGATTAAATGCTTGAGTTAATTGAATGCCTAAAGAATCTAATAGGCGGACTGTGCCAGCAAAATACGTTTCACCGTTGATTGTCCCGCTGATACCTTGTCCAGGCAAGCTGCTAAAGTTTTCCACGGAAAAATCTTGTGAAAAGTTTTTTTCGTCAGCAAAAATAACAATCGCTTTAGCCAATGGATGTTCTGATTGTTTTTCCATCGCTGCAAAGATTTCTAACTCCACTTGGCCGCCAACTGTATCAGTGACAACCGGTTTGCCTTCCGTAATCGTTCCCGTTTTATCCAAAACAATACTGGACAAATGAGCAGCGCCTTCCAACGCTTGACCACCTTTAATCAAAATTCCTTGCTTAGCCCCTAAACCAGTTCCCACCATAATAGCAGTTGGCGTCGCCAGTCCTAAAGCACACGGACAAGCAATGACTAAAACAGAGACCGCATGAATCAAGGCTGTCTGCCAATCGACTAAAAAGCCGGTAACTAAAAGCGTCAGCAACGCAATTCCTAAAACTACTGGAACGAAAATGCTAGATATGCGGTCGGCAATTTTTTGGATGGGTGCTTTACTCCCCTGCGCTTCCTCCACCATTCGAATAATTTGCGAAAGAACTGAGCCTTCGCCGACTTTTGTCGCTTTTACCGTCAAGCTACCATTAGTGTTGACAGTCCCGCCAAAAACATTGTCAGAAACTTGCTTTTCAACCGGCAGGCTCTCACCAGTCAGCATGCTTTCGTCAATAGCAGATTGTCCTGCCACCAAAATGCCGTCAACTGGAATTTGTTCGCCGGGTTTTACTAAAACTAAATCAGCGGTTTTGACTTGTTCAATCGGTAGTTTGACCTGCTGTCCGTTTATTAAAACAGTCGCTTCTCTGGCTTGTAGCGCCATCAATTGCTTAATTGCATTGCCGGTTTTATTTTTAGCCGCCTGTTCTAAATATTTACCTAAAAGAATCAAGGTGATAATCATCGCACTGCTTTCAAAATACAGCTCCGTGTGATTATTGCTGAAAAAACCATTATAAATGCTTAGCAGATAGGCTGCGGTTGTCCCCATCGCCACCAACACATCCATATTTGGTGCTAGCGTCTTTAAAGCGTGATAGGCCCCTTTATAAAAGCGGGCCCCAATCCAAAATTGGACGGGGGTTGCCAAGACCAGCTGAACAATTGGTCGATGGAAAAACATAACGATTCCGCTGTGATTGCCTAAAAGCATCAAAATCATCGAAATCATCAAAGGTGCAGTCAAGATAGCACTGACAATTAAATCCCGTTTCATTTTTGCGACATAGGCTTTTTTCTCAGCTGCAATTTGCTGCTTATGGGCATCGTCGTATAAGATCGCCCCATAGCCGATATTTTCAACTGTCCCGATAATCTGCTCGGTACTTAATTCCTCCGCAAATTGGACTGTCGCTTTTTCAGTTGCTAAATTAACTGTCGCTGTTGTGACACCGGGTGTGCTGTTTAATTCCTTTTCAACTCTTGCCGAACAATTGGCACAGGTCATTCCTGTGATGACAAAAGTTTCTGTCTGGCTGCTCATTATAAGACCTCAGTTGCATACCCGACTTCTGTCACTTTATCGGCAATGGCTTGCGGGCTCACCTGACTTTCGTCAAACTTAACAACCCCGTTTTCTTTTTTCAGATTAATTTTGACTTTTTCAATTCCCGGCAGGCTATTGATTCCTTCTTCCACACGAGCTACACAATGCTTGCAGGTCATTCCTTTAATTGCAAATTCTTTTTTCATAATAATTCCTCCATTTTTTGTTTTTAGGCTGAATGATGGGAGCATTCACATTGTCCCGGAATACAATTGCAGGCAATCGTCTCCTTGGCAACTTTTTGCTCCAATAATTCTTTTAGCTGATCGATATCTGCTTGGGTTAACTCCGCTTGATCGACTAACTCCGATAGCGTTTGGCCAATTCGTTTGGCGCAAATATGGGAAAACAGATTTTCGGTTGCACTTCTGACAGTCGCTGATTCGCTGACAGCTGGATGGTAAATAAATTTCTTGCCAACCTGCTCTGTCCAGACGACTTCCTTTTTAACTAATCGCCCCAAAAGGGTTTTGATTGTTGCCGGCTTCCAGTCCTTAGAATCCCCTAGTACACCGATAATTTCTTGAGCACTGGCTTGGCCTAATGTCCAAATAACCCGCATGACTTCCCATTCAGAGTCACTGATTTTTATTTGTTGATTGACTTGATCTAAAACGGGCATCTCGCACCTCCTCTGTTTACAATAGTAATCTTAAGATGTTTTTAGTTTACAACTGTAATCAATAAAAGTCAATAAAAAAAATCAGGTTTCCCTGATTTTTTTATTGAAACAGATTATTCGGCTAATTCTTTATTTTTACCACGACGGGCAATAAATGGTAGCAGCATACCTAACGCGATTAAAACTAGTGGTGTGACAATGTTGGTTCCCAATTGGAAAATCCAACCTTGCGGGTCAACAGCATAATCGATTTTAGGAATCATCCCTAAAATACAGGCGAAGGCTGTAAAAGCAAAACACCAAGCGCCGAAGATAAAACCAACTTTTGGATTTTTAACAAATTTATATTCCGAATTAAATTCTTTGTAGGCTTTGTTTAACAACATATAGGCTAAGAAGACCCACATATAACGCATTGGCATGACAACTGAATTCAAATTAGTTAGCCAAGACACGATATGATTAAAATCACCAATACCAATCATTGGCAGCATAATAATGATGCTGACTAAAATACCTGTTAGCAAGTAACCATTTTTCAAGGTGCCTTTTTTCGTTCGTTGTCTTAACCAAGCCGGAACAAATTTTGGATCCGCATCGTTTAATAAAATTTTCAATGGTGCATCAATTGAAAAAGCTAGCGCGGCAATTTGACCGATACCGTTAGTCAAGGCATAGATAAACATCAAGGCATTTCCTAAATGATAATGATTGCCTAAAATTTGGAAGGCTGCATAGGCACCATTGGCCATCAAATCTTCAGGAATTGCTGAACTAGTGAAGAGCATTCCCATTGCCACAGAGCCTAATACCGCACAGATTCCGACCATTGCTGCTAAAAGAATCATGCCTTTTGGAAACTCTTTGGCAGGATTTTTAGTTTGGTTAACATATGGAGAAATTTTTTCGGCTCCGCCAACAGCAAAGACTAACATAGAAACTGTTGTGAAGTAACCTAAGTCAAAAGTTGGAATATACGTTTTGACATTGGTCATCTCAGGTGTTGCCACTGTAAAATCACCGATAAATGGAGCGGTGGCGGCTAACAAAATAAATAATAATGACATGACGAACATCGCTGTCCCTGCAATTCCACCGATAAATTTTAAAACGGACAAGCCTTTTGTCGACAAATATAAAAACGCTAAGAAAATTACTAGTGAAGCTAAGGAAATCATCCCCACCGACATACCAGCTAGCATCGTGCCATCGCCTTTAATCGCCCAGCCGAGGGCAATCATAATCGCTTGTGGTTTTTGTGCCAAATACGGGATGTGCACCACCCAATAAGTCCAGGCAGCGTAATAGGCTAACCGTTTTGAGTGAGAAGTTTTCTCTACCCAAGAGCTGACTCCGCCATCACTGTCTTTAAAAGCTGAACCTAGTTGGCCAACAATTAAAGCATATGGAACAAAATACAATACCAGAATCAATATCCATGATGTGACTACTGATATTCCTTGTTGTGCATAGTTATTGACAACATTTCCCATGCCCCAAACCATGTTAAAGGCAATAAATGCTACCGAAAACCAGCGCAGCTGTTTATCATTCATGTATCTCTCCCCTTAAAAATGCAAATAAGTACACAACAATTTTACAGCAGTATAGACCACTTAAACAGCCTCTCAATAAGTATCTGGCAATAAATTTAGTTTTCCTTCATTTTCATTTGAAGTAATCTTGTAAAGCAACCATTTATTTTTAATTTTATCGTCACTTTTTAGCCATAAAAAATAAAAAACGCCGACTTATCCTTGATAAGCCAGCGTTTAATTATGAGCAAGGTTTCTGCTTGTAAATTAAGAAAACTCCCATTTGAAGGTTATTTTCTAATTTTTTGTTCTTAAAGCCCGCATGGCATTTAAAACAGCTATTAAAGTAACGCCGACATCGGCAAAGACAGCCGCTCCCATTGAAGCAAAGCCCACAGCACCTAAAGCTAAGACCAACACTTTGATACCAATTGAAAAAATAATATTTTGTTTAACAATCCGCAATGTCTTTTTAGAAATCGCAATCGCTTTTGGTATGAGTGAAGGTGCATCGTTCATAATCACGACATCAGCGGCTTCAATCGCCGCATCGCTGCCCAAGCCACCCATCGCAATGCCTAAATCAGCACGAGCTAACACTGGTGCATCATTCATCCCATCGCCGACAAAGGCAATCTTTTGATTCGTTGCCATCAGTTCTTCTAATTTTTCAACTTTTCCTTCAGGTAACAAATCCCCATAAACTTGGTCGATGCCTAATTTTTCAGCAATCGCAGTTCCCACCTTTTGATTATCCCCAGTCAACATGACTGTTTGCTTGATGCCGGCTTGATGTAATTCTTGGATGCTTGTTTGGGTATCCGCTTTTACTTCATCAGCAATAATCAAATAGCCAAAATATTCATTATCTTCAGCGACGTAAATAATCGTTCCAACTGTGGCAACTTTTGGAACTGAGATACCTAACTCCGCCATCAATCGCAGATTGCCGGCAGCGATTCTTTTTTGATTGATAGTAGCCAACACACCTGCTCCAGAAATTTCTTGGATATCTTCAACCGGTAACAACTCGCCATCATAAGCCTTTAAAATCGAAAGGGCGATAGGATGATTGGAATTTGCTTCGACACTCGCTGCTAATCTTAGAAAATCTTTTTTAGGTAGACTAGTCGCAACCTCTTGGACTTCAAAAACACCTTTAGTTAACGTGCCCGTTTTATCAAAAACGACTGTTTCGACCTGTGAAAGCAGTTCTAAATAATTACTACCTTTGACTAAGACGCCCGCTTTGCTGGCCCCACCGATTCCGCCAAAGAATGTCAACGGTACAGAAACCACTAATGCACAGGGACAAGAAATTACCAAGAAGGTCAATCCACGATAAATCCATTCAGACCATGCTTGTTGAAACAATAGCGGCGGCACTACCGCTAACAAGAGTGCTAAGATAACCACAACGGGTGTGTAGATGCGGGAAAACTTCGTAATAAAATTTTCAGCCGGCGCTTTTTTACTGCTGGCATTTTCAACTAAATCTAAAATTCTGCTGACGGTTGAATCCGCTGCATTTTTTTCAACTGTAATCTGAATGACACCCGTTTGATTCACAAAGCCGCTTAGAATTTGATCACCGACTACTAATTTTCGTGGTACGGCTTCTCCCGTCAAAGCCGAGGTATCCACCATTGTTTCACCATTGGAAATAATTCCATCTAAAGGAACTCTTTCTCCTGGTTTAACAATAATTTCTGCACCGACTGCAACTTCTTGCGGCGCGACCTGCTGTTCACCAGTCGCCGTCATAAGATTGGCATAATCCGGACGAATTGCCAACAAGCCCTTTATCGATTTGCGGGATTTTCCGACGGCCACACTTTGAAATAACTCGCCAACTTGATAAAAAAGCATTACCGCAACAGCTTCTGGGTATTCACCAATTAGCATTGCGCCAATCGTCGCAACCGCCATTAAGAAATGTTCATCAAACACTTGCCCCTTGATAATATTGCGGACAGCCGTCAACACAACATCGCCACCAATGAATCCATATAAAAGTAAGAAACCAATCAATCTTGGCAAATCATTTAAATTAGCGAGACTTAAAATAATTAATGCAACAAATGAAAGAGCTACCCGCCAGATATCCTTTTTCAAATGACTATCGTCATGTTGATGCTCTTCAGATTGCTGACTTAAATCAATCATCTCAACATCTGGTTCTAGTTCATGAATAATCGTTTGCGCTTGTTTTTCAACCTTGGCAAAGTCTTCGGCTGGACAAGTAATTGCCATCTTCGTTTGTACAAAATTAACCGTTGCCGCTTGAACGCCATCAATTTTTTTGACCGCTGTTTCAATTTTTGTAGCGCAATTACCACAGTCTAAATTTTTCAACTCGTATGTTTTTTCCATCTGACTAACCTCCTTAAACCCTTTACATGAATTTATCTTCATGCATATGATAAATGAATCACCATTCATATGTCAAGCCTTTTTGGGCTTTTTTTCAAAAATAGTTTGACAGATGAGCTGCAAAAATTTACTATATAAAAAGTGATGAATTTATTTTTAATTGATTGCCAGTAACTCCGCAGAAGTGGTGGAACGGCAGACACGCTATCTTGAGGGGGTAGTGAGCACACGCTCGTGCGGGTTCAAATCCCGTCTTCTGCATTTGTAAAGTTGTTGGCAATTGTCAGCAGCTTTTTTCTTTTATTTAGGAGGGCTAGATAATGAAAGAGCAACCGGAAGAACCTCAAGAAGATAAACAAGATGGCTTTTATAGTTTATTAGGAATGTTGACTGGTTTGCTGATTGCCCTAGCCACCAGTAATTTCCCCTTAGGACTTATGTTGGGTGTGATTATCAGCATTGCAATGGAATGGGCCCACAACCTCTTTGCTCTCTACTTAAAAAATAAAGATGATCAGTAGATTTTAAAAAGATTACTGATTTTTTGTTTAAACAACCAGTTAGCCTGTTAAGAATTTTTTGAAAATAACTACAACAAAAAAACTTTCCCAATGATTGAGAAAGTTTTTTTGCGCTTCAATTTAAATTGTTGCTCAAATTCAGTTACTTTTTACGAGAAAATACACTTATCATCAGAAAAATCGACTAGCTTCTAATTTTCCGGGAAATAGCTATGATGATCAGCTTCTTTTGTATCGTCTGCAATCAGGCCGCTTAATGAACGTTCCAAGATTGACTTGCTTTTATTTTTTTCACCATTATTGCGCTTTTTGCCAATTTTTTTGTATTCGCTGCGGGTCATAGCGGTGGGCTCTTCGCTGTTGCTAAAACGTCGCACAGTTGGTTCTTCTTCTGTATCTTTGACTTGATAGGCAGCTGGTTCATTGTCAAAAACTAAAAACGATTGGCTATCTTTTTTCATGGCCTTCAAAAGCTCGTCATTCGTAAATTCATTTTCGACTTTATCAGGAATAACCGAAGCTGGTACATAGGTCGGCTCAAAAGTTGGTTCACTCGACTTAAAATTGTAATCCTTGTGCATTTGCACTGAGGCATCATAAGGATCACTATGGGTTCTGCGAACTACATAGCTAGCCCGACCAGGTCCTCGATTGCCAAATATATTGGTCTTACCAGTCCGCGTTTTTTTAGGATACTGGGGTTTTGAATAGTCCGGCAAGTTTGCCCGATGCTTTTCAATTTCCTTTTGCTGTTCAATGGACAACCCTGCCCGCTCACTAATCCCTTTAGTATGCCGACGATAGGTCCGTTCTTCACTAGATCTAACCGGTTCATCAAAACGAACAGCTGACTCGGTCCGCAGTGGCGGAACCACATCAGCCCTGACTTGATTTTCATAGCGGCGATTTTCATGGGGAGGCGCCGTAATCAGTGACTCTCCTCCGCCAAAAATATCACGTTTTTCTCGATATATTTTTACCCCGGTCTCATCATCATAGGCGGGGAATCTAGCGTGTCTGCGTTTGACTTCGATTTTTTCTTCCATAGTTATAACCACCATTTTTTCTTATGTCCTTTTAATTTTAACATAACAATTGCGATTATTCTAGCGCTATTCCTTTCAATTAAAGGCTTCAATATTTTTTAAATTGATTTTTATTCGGAAGGAAAAAATAAAAAAAAGACTAGTTTAAAGTGACCTTAAAAAGTTAGATTTTCCCTCTAACATTTAAGAATCGCTTCATCATTCTAGTCTTTTAATATCAATTTATCGTCGCAATAAAATCTGTTAATTTGTTAGGTAGCCACCTTTTTTAACACTTGTTTTTACAAGTAGCAACTTAAAATGGAACTCTGTTTTTGAGTCACTAACGCAGTTAAACTATCCAAAAACAGCGGGATAATCTATTTTTTATTCTGCAGCTAACGTTACAACAGCCGTTTCAGTTTCACCTTTTGCCGCATTTGCTAAAGCGGCGTCTGCTAAGACTTTGAAGTCTCCAGAAGAATGAGTGGCTCCAGTAACTGCATCAACACTTGCTGTCGATTGTGTTTTAACCAATTCGTCTTCTAAAGTTTTCATATATTCTTCAGGGTAAGTCCCATTGGAAGCTTCCATTTTTTCTTTATAAGATTCATCGGCAGTTTTCAAATTACCGCTTTCGTCCTTAGCGTCAAAATCAACCATTGTAATTTTACCATCAGCAATTGTGACTGTTACATATTCTTTGTAGCCATTGCTATATTCACTTGCTTCAGCAGTGTATTCGCCATCCTGCCAAGCTTCAGTAGTTGCATTAGTCGAGCTTTCCGTTGTGCTTGCTGCCATTGAAGAAGATTCCATAGAACTTGAACTGCTAGAAGCTGTTGAATTATCGCTGCCACAAGCCCCTAATAATAATAATGTTGCCAGTGTTGCCATACCTAAACCAAGCTGTTTTTTCATGTAAATCAGTTCCCCTCAAATAAATATTGTTATTTTACAAAGACCAGATTAGCACTTTGTGTCAAAATCTTCAAATAAGATTTTTTGTGAAAAAGTAAGTTGGCTACTCGTGAATTCAATTGTAAAAGCTATTTATTTATAGCTTATCTCTCAATTTTGACAAGTGAAAAAAAGATACTTTTTGAAAAATTCACAAACTATCCTGTTTGCTATCATTATCTTTTAATAAAACTATTTTGAAGGGTTTTCTTTGATTAACCTTGATAAAATTTTAATGATTTTAATGATAAATTCTCCATAAAAAAATCTAGCAGCAGTAGCTTCTCATAATTTTCTTGGGCAGATGATGAAAAAGTTGAGACTTTGTTCAAATTTTTACGAAGTTGTTCATCTAATTCAGGTAAGTTGATAAGTTTAATGGCGCTGAAATCTGTCGTCACCCACTCGCTTAGACTCACTGCCTGTAAGAAAATACTGGGACGCAGTTTAGCTCCCTTCCCCTTAGCAACTTTTTCAAAGATGTGCTCAACTTGATTAAAGAAATATTCTGGATTCACATCACCAAGGAGCATTTCCAAAGGTTTTAAGACCTTCGGAACAGCTTGACCACTACCACTGAAACTGAAATAATCTACTAGCTCAGGCTCATAATCATTACGCCTGATTAGATGAAAAAAAAGCAGCCCACCATCGTTTCCCGCCTGTCTCAATTCAAAAAAATTTTGTTTAGTCTCGCTTAAAAATAAATAATCCTCAGTCAGCTGCTCTTGATAGAAATAATAAAGGAAGGCTGCTTGCTCTTCAATGGATTGTTTTTTTAATTCTTCAACAGCAGATATGAGCTCTGGTGTTTCTTCCAATTTTTCAGTTGTTTTGACAACTGGAACTAATAAGCGATAACGCCGATCCTTTCTTTCAATCCAACCGGCCTTCACCGATGCCTCTAGCATTTTTTCAAAGCGACCTTCAGAAAACTGCTGCTTTAGCTGTCTTAAAATAATCTCATCTGTACGATTTTCCCAAAGGTAATCAAAGAGTTGTGTTAATAATGGATCCGTTGCTAATTTTTGCAGCTCTTTATTTTGTGTTTGAATCTGAATTTCCATCTCATCACCTCAAAAAAACTGTGCCTAGCTGCTTATCTCAAACATTTCTCCGTAAACTTCAAGCTTTAAAACAGCGCTGCTGCACAAGTTTTGTAATTACTTGGCAGCAAGCAAAGTCATCAGCTTTAAGGAGAAATCTTAAAAGATCACAGCTATCGGCACAGTCCAAATTTCCTTAATTAAATTGTTCAGTTAATTGCGGCACGATTTGTTTCTTACGGGAAACAACCCCCTTTAAGAAGGCGCGATTGTCGACTAATTTGATGTTAAAGGCTTGTTCGACCTTGTCCAAGTAATCGCCAATCACTAAAATTTCTGAATCACTGTCTAAGATATTGGTGATGATTAAGATAAACAAGTCATAGCTGTTTTTAGCAATTTCAGCTGCCATTGCTGCCTCTAGCTCACCTTGACGGTTAATCATCTCTTGTAAGTCGACGGTATTCACTTGGGCAATGCGGATAGTCTGGTCCCCCATTGGAAAACTCTTAGCATCCAAATCCAATAGTGTTTCAGCTGACTTATCCGCCAAATTCGTGCCAGCCTTCAACATCGCTAAACCGTATGTGTCTAAATCAACATCGGCAATGTCGGCCAATTCTTTGGCAGCTGTCACATCTTCATCGGTACAGGTTGGTGACTTAAACAATAAAGTATCTGAAACAATCGCTGAAAGCATCATGCCAGCCACTTCTTTTGTGACAACAGCATTGTTTTCTTTAAACATTTTATAGACAATTGTACTCGTGCAACCAACTGGTTCTGCTCGATAATACAGAGGATTAGCTGTTTCAAAATTAGCAATCCGGTGATGGTCAACAACAGAAAGAATTTCAACATCGGCAATATCGGCAACACTTTGTTGGAATTCATTATGGTCGACTAGCATAACATTTTCAGTTTCATTGGCAACTGTCGTCACAACCCGGGGGGCTGGTACATTAAAATAATCCAATGCAAATTGAGTTTCTTCGTTTGGTGTATCTAAAGCGACCGCTTCGGTATCTTTACCGAAAGCATTTTGCAGGCTGCTAAAGGCAATCGCTGCGCCAATCGCATCTGTATCTGGATTTTGGTGACCGAAAACTAAAATTTTTGACATGGAAAACGCTCCTTTGATTTTGATAAATAAACTTATACTTTTAAAATTAATCCTTCATTATCATAACAAAAAAAAAGACTAGCGACAATCATGGAATGAAGTTAGAAAGCTAGTTTTTACTGCTTTTAAAACTTCACTTGATATCAGAAGCTAGTCTTTACAAGTTTAACGGGATTGATACTTGGTGTAGTCAGTAACGTGTAAGAGTTCGCGGGCATTTGTTACCCGATCATCCGTCGGCGGTTCAATGCCCTCCAAAGGATATTTCAACTCTAATTCGTCCCATTTATATTTACCCATCGTGTGATAAGGCAACACTTCTACCTTGTCCACATTATTTAATGTTTTGATAAAAGCGTCCAGACGAATTAAAAATTCGTCGTAATCAGTTCTCGTTGGCACTAATACGTGGCGAATCCAAACCGGTTTATCAATTTCTGATAAATATTTCGCCATGTCCAAAATATTGTCGTTACTTTGGTGAGTCAAACGTTTATGACCTGCATTGTCGATGTGTTTAATATCAAACAATAATAAATCAGTGTAGTTCATCAGCTCATTGAACTTGCCGATAAAAGGTTCGTCTCGTGTAAAGGGTTTGCCACAGGTGTCAATCGTTGTATGGATGCCTTCTGCTTTAGCTTTTTTAAACAGGTCGATTAAAAAGTCCAGCTGCAATAAGGGTTCTCCTCCGCTGACAGTGATGCCCCCTTTAGCACCCCAATAGGAACGATATTTTAAGGCCTCTGATAATACTTCATCGGCGGTCACCTCGCGACCACCTTCACCAATTTTCCAAGTGTCTGGATTGTGGCAAAATTCGCAGCGCATCTTGCAGCCTTGAGCGAACACAATAAAGCGGACGCCGGGGCCATCGACGGTACCAAAGTTTTCCGTTGAATGAATTCGGCCTACTATTTTTTCAGTCATATCTCATCGCATCCCATCTATAATCAATCAGAATTGCTTCTGAAGAAAGTCGTCATTTTTTTCTATATGTAACAATAATTGAAGGATAACACGAATGAAACCTGCAATCAAAAAAACTGCCTCTTCAGCGAAAGCTATTCAACTGAAGAGGCAGCACTATTTAGACTAATAAATCTTAAAGTCTGTCGTGGGAAGTTCTAGCAATCACGTCAGCTTGTTGTTCAGGAGTTAAGTCACGGAATTTAACAGCGTAACCTGATACCCGGATTGTTAAGTTAGGGTATTTTTCAGGGTGAGCTTGCGCATCCAATAACAATTCATTCGTAAATACGTTCACGTTCAAGTGGTAGCCACCTTTGTCAAAGTAGCCATCCATTACGTTGCGTAGGTTGTTGATGCGAGTTTCTTCATCTTTACCTAAGCCGTTTGGATTGATTGTTTGGGTATTTGAAATACCATCTTGAGCGTTAGTATATTCTAAACGAGCTGTTGAATTCAATGAAGCCAATAAGCCGTTCTTTTCACCTAAGAATTTGCCGTCTTGATAACTTGGGTTGGCACCTGGTGCTAATGGTTTGCCAGCACGACGTCCATCCGGAGTGTTACCAGTTGCTTTTCCGTAAACCACGTTTGAAGTGATGGTTAACAATGACAATGTAGGCATTGAGTTACGGTAAGTGTGTTGACGGTTGATTTGATCCATGAAGTATTTCACGATCCAGTTTGCCATTGCATCCGCTTCTTCGTTATCGTTTCCGTAAGTTGGGAACTCGTTTTGCGGGATGTAATCAATTGCCATGCCGTCTTCATCACGAACAACTTGAACATTGCCGTGTTTGATTGCCATGATTGAATCAGTTGCATGAGAGATACCAGCGATACCAGTTGCAAAGGTGCGTTTCAAATCGCTGTCCATCAATGCTAATTGTGGAGCTTCATAAGCATATTTGTCATGCATGTAATGAATAACATTTAAAGTATTCACATAAAGTTCAGCTAACCAGTCTAAGATATCTTTATAACGATCCATGAAAGCTTCGAAATCAATTGTATCACCAGTCATTGGACGATATTTAGGAGCAACTTGCGCTTTAGTTTTTTCATCAACGCCGCCGTTAATTGCATATAAAACAGCTTTTGCTAAGTTCGCACGAGCACCGAAGAATTGCATGTCTTTACCCATAACTGTTGCAGATACACAACAAGCAATGGCAGTGTCATCAGAACCCCAGTGAGTACGTAATAAGTCATCATTTTCAAATTGGATAGATGAGCTTTCTTTCGCAATTTTAGCAGAGTAAGTTCTGAAGCCTTCTGGTAAATGAGAAGAATACAAAACAGTCAAGTTTGGTTCTGGAGAAGGTCCCATGTTTGTCAATGTGTGTAAGATCCGGAAGTCGTTTTTAGTAACTAATGAACGACCGTCAAGACCCATACCAGCGATTGATAAAGTAGCCCAGATTGGATAACCAGAGAATAATTGGTTGTATTCAGGAGTCCGAGCAAATTTAACCATTCTTAATTTCATGATTAAATGGTCGATTAATTCTTGTGCTTCAAATTCAGTAATCGCACCATTGTCTAAGTCACGTTGGATGTAGATATCTAAGAAAGCAGAAATCCGTCCAATTGACATTGCCGCACCATTTTGAGATTTGATAGCTCCAAGGTAACCGAAGTATAACCATTGGATAGCTTCTTGAGCGTTTGCTGCTGGGCGAGAAATATCAAAACCGTATGAAGCAGCCATTTTCTTCAAGTCGTTTAAGGCACGGTATTGTTCCATGATTTCTTCACGAAGACGAATCACGTCATCTGTCATTACTTTATTACCAGTATTGTCATGGTCTTTTTTCTTTTCAGCCATTAAGTAATCAATTCCGTATAAAGCAATCCGACGATAGTCGCCGATGATCCGGCCGCGGCCATAAGCATCTGGTAAACCTGTGATAATTTTATTTTTACGAGCAGCTCTCATTTCAGCTGTGTAAACATCAAACACACCTTGGTTATGTGTTTTACGGTAGTCTGTGAAGATGTGAGTCATTTCTTCATCTACTTCGTAACCGTTAGATTTTAAAGAGTTGTTAGCCATGTTGATGCCGCCAAAAGGCATGAATGCTTGTTTCAAAGGTACATCAGTTTGCAAGCCAACAATTTTTTCTTCTTCTTTGATTAAGTAGCCAGGACCATGAGAAGTAATTGTCGCAGGATTTGTCGTATCCATGTCATACACACCGTTTTGTTCGTGTTGAACTTCAAACAATTCTTGCAATTTAGTCCATAATTTATCAGTGCTTGGTGCGATTGGTTCTAAGAAGCTATCGTCACCGCGATATTCAGTATAGTTCTTTTGGATAAAGTCACGAGTGTTAACTGAATGTTCCCATTCGCCGCCTTTGAATCCTTGCCATTGTTCTGCTTTTTTAGTATCGATATTAGTTGTTGTTGCCATTTGTGAAGACCCCCTCAATGTCTTTTAAAACCATAACAGCTTTACAACGATAGTATAACACGTTCGAATCATTTTGCAAGCCTTTGCTTGTAGATTTTTTAACATCTCAGAAACATTTGTTTTTTAAATCAAGATAAACTTTGATTTAAAGCCATTTCCACTCTTGTGAACGTTTTAATAAAACTTAATATTTATTAAAAAATAAACTAAACAGGAACAAAAAAAGACCCTCTCTGTACTAAAACAGAAAGGGTATCTGTTACAGAAAGTGTAACAGTGTTAGTCGTTTTCAAGAATTTTTGGTGACTTTTTAATGTAGACTTCAGCGATTCCGCCGGTTTGTTTTTCATCCATGGCAAAAGAACCATTTGAAGTTCGATCATTAATTGGGATATCAGCTGGAATTAATTCTTTTTGTTCACCATTATTTCCCAGTAAAATTAAAGAATCGCCGTTTGACGCTCCCATATAAAAGACCCGATGCGGATTATTTTTCAATTCCCGCAGCACCATCAGCCCCCGCTTAGCCCGACCTAATTGGGTCAGCTCTTGGGCTAGCATTCGTTTAACTGCTCCCCGCTGTGTCACCATAATAATCGGGTTATCGCCTTCGCTGTATACTAAAAGGCCATTGACAACGTAGTCGCCGTCCTTTAAGTTCATTGATTTAACACCAGCTGCCTTCGCTCCCACCACTGGAACTTCCTTCAGTGGATAGCGCAGGCCAAAACCACGGTAACTAACTAAGAAAACATCCAAATCGGCAACAGCATCAGTCAAGTAGCTGGCAACCAACGCATCGTCATCGGTTTTAAATTTCATGCAGCTGGCAGGCCGACTCTTATAGGTCCGCCATGGTTCAAATTCCTTCATGGCCGTTTGTTTAATCAAACCATTTTTACTGATAAAGACGAAATTTTTCGTCTCAGAAATGTCACTGTAAGGAAAGACACCAATAATGGCTTCATCAATTGCCAAATTGAGAATCGTTTGAGAAATATGCTCGCCTAGGTCTTTCCATTTTAAATCAGGCAGTTCATGCACAGGCCGATAAATTACATTGGCCTTATTAGTAACCAAGAGTAAATGATCTAACGTATTCAGCTGACCGCTATATAAAATATGGTCGCCATCCTTCATACCGATTTCTTCTGGCTTAGAAGCACTGTATGAACGTAAGCTGCTGCGCTTGATGTAACCTTCTCTGGTGACCGTAACCGCAACATCTTCTTGGGCAATCAAGACCTTCGTATCAATCGTAATTTCTTGGATTTCATCTTCAATTTTTGTCAGGCGTTTGTTGGCGTATTTTTTCTTAACGTCTCGTAACTCTGACTTGAGAACTTTTAACAGTTCGCCTTCGTCTTCAATAATTTTTTTCAGCTCAGCAATTGTTGCTTGTAAATCTTGTTGTTCCTGTTGCAACTGTGTGATATCTGTATTGGTCAAACGATACAGCTGCAAAGTCACAATTGCTTCTGCCTGTTCTTCTGTAAAATCAAAGCGGGCAACTAAATTATTTTTAGAATCTTTTTTATCTTTACTACCACGAATCACCGCAATCACTTCATCAAGAATCGACAAGGCCTTAATTAAACCGTCAACGATATGAGCGCGTTTTTCCGCTTTGGTCAATTCATATTGACTGCGTTTAATAATCACCCCTTTACGATGGGTGATATAGCTTTCTAAAATGCGTTTCAAGCCAACTTGATGGGGTGTCATATTATCAATGGCGACCATGTTGAAATTGTAATTAATCTGCAGCTCAGTATTTTTAAATAAATAATTTAAAACCCCTTGAGCATTGACATCTTTTTTTAATTCCACCACAATCTGCAAGCCAGTCCGATCACTTTCATCCCGCACCTCAGCAATTCCGTCAATTCTCTTTGTCAAACGAATCTCGTCCATCTTTTTGACAAGATTGGCTTTATTGACTTCATAAGGGATTTCATTGATAACGATTTGCTGTTTGCCGCCTTTAATATCCTCAATTCGCGTCAATGACCGCAAAATAACTTTTCCCCGGCCGGTTTCATAGGCTTTGCGAATTTCTTCTTTTCCTTGCAAAATGCCGCCAGTTGGAAAATCCGGTCCAGGAATAAAGGTCATCAATTTTTCCAAAGTTGCATTTGGATGGTCGACTAAATGAATTGTGCCGTCAATGACCTCCCCTAAATTATGGGTCGGAATTTCTGTGGCATATCCAGCGGAAATCCCAGTAGAGCCGTTGACTAATAAATTGGGGAATTTTGCCGGTAAAACGGTCGGTTCTTTTTCGGTATCATCGAAATTCCAAACAAAGTCAACTGTCTCTTTTTCAATATCCCGCAACAATTCGCCGCTCAATTCAGAAAGGCGGGCTTCTGTATAACGCATCGCTGCCGGCGGGTCACCGTCCATGCTACCGTTATTGCCGTGCATTTCAATTAAAACTTCCCGTAGCTTCCAATCTTGGCTCATCCGCACCATCGCTTCATAGATACTGCTGTCACCATGGGGATGATAATTCCCCATGATATTCCCGACGGATTTTGCCGATTTTCTAAAGCCCTTGTCAAAGGTGTTGCCGTCTTTGTCCATCGAAAATAAAATTCGCCGCTGAACCGGCTTTAGACCATCACGAATATCTGGCAAAGCCCGTTCTTGGATAATATATTTTGAATAGCGACCAAAACGATCTCCCATGACGTTTTCAAGGGTTAGTTCTTGAATCTCTTGTCGTTTTTCCACAAGTTTGTTCCTTTCTCATAGCGCTTTTCTTAAAGACAGATATTACTCGTCTTCAAATAAACTAATGTTTTCCACCTCAGAAATTTCATTTTCTGCTGAAGCAGCTGTCTCTAAAGCTGCCGTTGCGACTGCGCCTTCTTCTTGTTGATCTAGGATACTGCCATCTTCTTCTAAGGTAAATTGGACATGGCTTTCAATCCATTTTCGGCGGGGTTCAACTTTATCTCCCATCAAGGTAGTCACACGGCGTTCTGCCAAAGCACCATCATCAATCCGAACGCGAATCAAGGTTCTGGTATCTGGATTCATCGTCGTTTCCCAAAGCTGATCAGCATTCATTTCCCCAAGACCTTTGTAACGCTGCAGCATGTAGCCTTTGCCAACTTTTTTGGTGACATCTTGTAATTCTTCATCCGTCCAAGCATATTCAACTACTTGCTTTTTGCCGGCGCCTTTTGAAACTTTGTATAACGGCGGCAAAGCGATATACACTTTGCCTGCTTCAATCAAAGGCTTCATGTAGCGATAAAAGAAGGTTAGCAACAAGACTTGGATGTGAGCACCATCGGTATCGGCATCGGTCATGATAATGACTTTATCATAATTACAGTCCTCAATCGAAAACTCCGGACCAACGCCTGCGCCAATCGTATAAATCATCGTATTGATTTCTTCGTTTTTCAAAATATCCTGCATCTTGGCTTTTTCGGTGTTAATAACTTTACCCCGTAAAGGTAAGATTGCTTGAAACTTCCGATCTCGGCCTTGCTTAGCAGAACCTCCGGCCGAATCACCTTCGACTAAATACAGTTCATTGCGTTTCGCATTTCTCGATTGGGCTGGCGTCAGCTTACCAGATAAAAGAGATTCACCTTTTTTACGTTTTTTACCGTTACGGCTTTCTTCTCTGGCTTTGCGGGCAGCTTCTCGAGCTTCTCTGGCTTTAATCGCCTTACGAATCAGCATCTGACTCATTTCACTATTTTCCTGCAGATAAAAGCCCATCTGCTCGCCGACGACATTGTCGACGACATTTCTAGCAGCTGGTGTTCCAAGTTTCTCTTTCGTTTGCCCTTCAAACTGTAATAAGTTTTCTGGTACCCGAATCGAGAGCACTGCCGCCAAGCCTTCACGAAAATCGCTACCTTCAAGATTTTTGTCTTTTTCTTTTAGCAAACCGACTTTACGAGCATATTCATTATAGGCTTTGGTCATGGAAGTCTTCATACCGACTTCGTGGGTCCCGCCGTCTTTAGTCCGAACGTTATTGACAAAGGACAAAACATTTTCAGAGTAGCCATCGTTGTATTGATAAGCTAGCTCGACTTCAATGCCTTCTTTTTCACCGGAAAAATAAACAACCGGAGTCAACGTGTCTTTTTCTTCGTTTAGATAATCAACAAATTCCTTGATACCTTCTTCAAAAAAGAAAACTTCTTCGACGGCTTCATCTCCTCTTAAGTCTGTCAATGTAATCTTGACGCCTCGTAAAAGAAAAGCTGATTCTCTCAAACGCTCAGACAGCGTTTCGTAAGAAAACTTAGTCGCTGAAAAAATCGTATCATCTGGTAGAAAATGAACCAGCGTGCCATTTTTCTTTTTAGTTTTGCCGATTTTTTTCAGGGTGCCCACCGGCTGACCACCGTTTTTAAATTTCATTTCATATTCGACACCATCTCGCACAATGATGACATCTAGCCAGCTAGAAAGGGCATTCACCACGCTGGCCCCAACACCATGCAGACCACCGGAAGTTTTATAGCCGCCTTGACCGAATTTCCCACCAGCATGCAAGACGGTAAAAATAACTTGGACGGTGGGCTTGCCAGAAGCGTGCATCCCAACAGGCATTCCGCGACCGTAGTCCGCTACACTGATACTGTTATCCGGATGAATCGTTACATCGATTTCATTCCCGAAACCAGAGAGCGCTTCATCGACAGCATTATCGACGATTTCATAAACTAGATGGTGCAACCCGCGGCTATCGGTGGAACCAATATACATTCCTGGCCGTTTGCGGACTGCCTCAAGACCCTCCAATACCTGAATCGAGGCGTCGTTGTATTCATTACTTTTTGCTTTAGGCATCTAAAAAACCCCTTCATACTCACTACTTTTAACTTATTTCAAAAATACTGCAACTATCTTATCATAAACTATTATGAAATGTGGACAAAAATTTTTAAGAAACTTTTTTAAAAAATTTAATCTCCTAGCATTTCTTGACTCGAGTCAAACAATTTATTATGTCATATAATTTGCCAAAAATAAAATACCCGACTATTTTTAAGACTCCTTCAGTTTTTCCGAGGCTGACTGTCGCTGTCTTAAAACGAAGCAGACGGCACATCAGCAGAAAGAACGGATGCTTTGTTACTATACATCCTCTTGAAGGTTTCGTCAAAAATAGTTCAGGTATTTGGCTGATTTTTTTCAAAAATTAACGGATATCCATTTTGGCAAGCTCAATTTTAATGCAGCGGTTCATCACGACATCTTTTTTGCCTGCAGCTTGTAAAATTTCGGCTGCCTCGTCGTTTTCTAAGCCAAGCTGAGCCCAAAAAACACCATCATTTCGTTGAGCAAACTCAGCAGCGACCTCTGGTAAAAATTCGCTGCGACGGAAAATATCGACAATATCCATTTGCTCTTCAAGATCTAAAAGACTTGCGACTACCGGTTCTCCTAAAATAGTTTGACCAGCTAAAACCGGATTAACAGGGAAAATTTGATAGCCCTGCTCCTGTAAAAGCTCCCCAATCTGATAGCTGGTGCGGTCCTCTTTATTACTTAAGCCGACGATGGCAATTTTTTTAGCTTTGGTTAAATAATCAAAAATTACTTCTTGACTTGGATTGTTAAAACTCATGATAATCCCTCCGTTTATTATTGAGCTTACCTGACAAACATGTTAAACTTTACAAAGAAATTCTGAAGAAGAAGGTCAAAAATGAATATACTATTTTTTCTACTTATTGCCTATTTATTAGGCTCAATTCCCTCTGGTGTTTGGATTGGAAAAATATTTTTCCATAAGGATATCCGCCAATTTGGCAGTGGCAATAGCGGAACCACTAATACCTTTCGCGTGTTGGGAAAAACCGCTGGCACCATCGTCTTATTTATGGATATTTTAAAAGGCACATTGGCCACTAGCCTACCGCTGATTTTCCATTTGACAAATGTCAATCCGCTTTGGTTTGGTGTCTGTGCCATCTTAGGCCACACGTTCCCAGTTTTCGCCAAATTTAAAGGGGGGAAAGCCGTTGCAACAAGCGCCGGTATGCTACTAGCTTATTCGCCACCATTTTTCATTTACAGCTGTTGCATTTTTATCATCTGTTTGGCGATTACCAGCATGGTGAGTTTATCCAGCATGATTGCCGCTGTTTTGATTACTATTTCAACTTTTGTAATTCCCTACATTGCTCCATGGATTTTGGCACAGCAGGATTGGTTATTGCACATCATCGCCATCGGGGTCTCCGCCTTCATTTTTTATCGTCACAAGGAAAATATTCAACGCATTAAAAATGGTACAGAAAGTCGGATTCCCTTTGGCTTAAATAGTAGCAAGAAAAACGTTTGAGCATTCAAACGTTTTTTATTTTATCGTAATCGCATATTTGGTAGTAAATTTTCCTTGAGAAGCCAAGTGCTTAATGCCGAATTTTTCGCTTAATTCACCGGTTGTTCCCAAAGTATCGGCCACGCCGCACCATGGTTCGATACAAACAAAAGGCGCTTCTTTGGGATAAGGCGACCAGATGCCGACAAAGTTCATATCCGAATAGCTCAAGGTGACGCTGTGTTCCGATTTTTCACTGGCAATGGTATAACTGTTTAAGCCTCTTGTTTCAAACACTAAAGCATCCTCTTTGAAAAGCGTATGGCTGAGACTAATGGCGGTATTGGTTTGTGCTAGAGTTCTTTGGTCTAAATCGATATAGGGTCCTGCTAACGGTAACTTAGTGCGGGATTTTTTTGGTGAAAAATCCAAAAAGTAATCTTCAAAATTTAGACCAGCTTCTAAAGGTACATTAAATGCCGGATGTCCGCCAATTGAAAAATACATCTCGTCAGCACCCGTGTTAACTACCTCGTATACCACCATCAGCCCATCGCCGCCAACTGAATAACGAATGTTCAACTGAAAATCGAAGGGGTAATTGGTCTTTGTCTTTTCATCGCTAACTAAAGTGAAAGTAATGTCAGTTGGACTTTGCTGCGTAATGGTAAATTCCATATCCCGGGCAAAGCCGTGTTGCCCCATCTGATAAGTTTTGCCTCTAAATTGATACTGATTGTCCTTTAAACGCCCCACAAAAGGAAAGAGCACGGGCGCATGGCGATTCCAAAATTCAGGATTACCATTCCAAATGTATTCAATATTTGTCTTTTTCCCCTTAAGGCTAATTAATTCTGCTCCTAATGTGCTAAAGGTTGCCTGTAATTGTTGATTTTCAATTGTAATCATACGCTGCTCCTCCTTTTTTATTTTAGTAGTCGTGCTTGGCTAGTTCTTCTTTGAAACGAGAATTTAAGACCTTCAAATACGTTCCCTTCATCCCTAAAGAACGGGATTCAATAATGCCCGCCGACTCTAATTTACGGAGCGCGTTGACAATCACCGAACGGGTAATCCCGATTTCATCTGCAATGTTTGAAGCGGTCAAGCGGCCTTCGTCGCCATCTAGTGCTTTAAAAATGGCTTGCACAGCTTTTAATTCGCTGTAAGACAAAGTATTAACGGCCATTTGTACGGCGGTCGCACTGCGGACTTCATCTTCAATGCTGCGGGATTTTTGATACAAGACCTGCATCCCAACCACTGTGGCGCTATATTCTGCTAACACCAAATCATCATCATCAAAGTTTTTTTCCATGCGGGACAAGATAATCGTTCCTAAACGTTCTCCTGCTCCAAAGATGGGGACAACCGTCGTTAGACCATTGGGGAAATCACTGCGTAATTCCACAGGAAAGGCAGTCATTGCACTGTCGATTGGAATGTTAGCTTCTGTTTTGTCTAACAAATCGACACGATCTGTATAATTTTTGGGAAACTGTTTTTCAATGAACATGGATTTCACTCGATCGTTATTCACGTCATGCCGTTCATTGTAGCCCAGCAAAGCTCCCTCTTTACTGATGATATAAGCATTGCTATCCAAGACATCCCCCAGAATTAAGGCCATTTTATCGTAGGGCAGTTCCGTGTTTAGATCAAAAGAATTTTTTTGTTGCAGTAATTGATTAATCTCCCGAGTTTTCTCCAATAAGTTCATTGTGTTTCCTCCCATTTTTTAAATTATAAGATAAAGCGGCTTAAGTCTTCATTGGTGGCAATGCTGTCCAGTTTTTCGTTGACATAAGCCTCTGTAATTGTAATTTCTCCCATTTGCATATCTGGTGCTTCAAAAAGCAAATCCTCTAATAATTTTTCTAAAATCGTGTGTAAGCGACGAGCGCCGATGTTGTCAGTATCCCGATTGACATCAAAGGCGATTTGCGCAATCCGCTCAATAGCTTCTTTGGTAAAGGTAACTGTCACATTTTCAGTGGCGATTAACGCGATATATTGTTTCACCAAAGCATTATTTGGCTCCGTCAAAATTTTAACAAAATCCTCTGCTGATAAATCATCCAGCTCAACGCGGATTGGAAAACGCCCCTGCAATTCTGGAATCAAATCGCTTGGTTTGGATAGATGGAAGGCTCCTGAAGCGATAAATAGAATATGATCCGTTTGAATCGCTCCGTATTTGGTATTGACTTGAGAACCTTCGACAATCGGTAAAATGTCTCGTTGCACGCCTTCTCTAGAAACTTCACCGGATTGTTGCGATTTAGAGGTGATTTTATCCATTTCATCAATGAAAATAATTCCGTTTGACTCAGCGAGCTTAATTGCGGCACTGTGAATGTCCGCATCATTGACAATTTTGGAGGATTCTTCTTTGACGAGTAATTCTTGGGCCTCTTTAACTGTGACTGTCCGCTCGATTTTTTTCTTCGGTGATAACGCCCCTAAGGTCTCGTTTAAATCAATGCCCATCTGCTCAAGCCCGTTATTCATCATTGGAGCAGACTTTTTAACCTCATCGACTTCAATGGTGACTTCCCGCTCATCCAGCTGTCCTCTTTCCAATTGCTCTAAGACAGTTTTGCGATTTACGCGGATTTCATCGGTAACTTCTTCTTGTTCTTCTGGTTTTTGTGCGGCGTTAAACATCTGCATCATCTGATCAAATTGGTTATTGCTTTGCTTTTGTTCTTTTTTCAAGCCGGGTACTAACACTTTGACCAAGCGATTGTTGGCTCTTTTTAGCGCTTGGCTATAGACACCGGAATACTGTTGCTTTTCAACAATTTGAATAGCATTCTCTACTAAGTCTCGGACCATCGATTCAACGTCACGGCCGACATAGCCGACCTCGGTAAATTTAGTCGCTTCCACTTTGATAAACGGCGCATCAACAATCGTAGCTAAACGGCGGGCAATTTCGGTTTTACCAACACCAGTTGGCCCAATCATCAACATATTTTTGGGGGTGATGTCCTCTTGCATCTGTTCATCTAATTGTAAACGGCGATAGCGATTGCGCAAGGCAACTGCAACTGCTTTTTTGGCCTCATGTTGGCCGACAATATATTCATCTAGTTCTGTGACAATCTGTCTTGGCGTTTTATTTAATTCAGTCATGATTTAACCTCACTTAATTTCTTCGACAATAATATTATGGTTGGTAAAAATACAAATATCTGCGGCGATTTCCAGCGCATTTTTGGCAATTTCAGCGGCCGTCATTTCCTGTTTGGTATAGCGTTTCATCGCTCTAGCGGCGGACAATGCAAAATTGCCGCCGGAACCAATTGCTAAGATACCATCGTCTGGGGTGATCACTTCACCTGTACCAGAAACCAATAACATTTCTTCTTTGTTCATAACAATCAGCATCGCTTCAAGCTTTTGCATCGATTGTTGAGTCCGCCATTCCTGCGCTAATTCCACTGCCGCCCGTTGCAAATTGCCGTTGTATTCGTTTAACTTCGCTTCAAATTTCTCTTCTAAGGTAAAGGCATCGGCGACACTGCCGGCAAAGCCGACTACCACTTCGCCATTATAAATCCGTCGTACCTTGCGGGCGGTACCCTTCATAACAACGGATTCCCCCATTGTTACTTGGCCGTCACCCGCCATGGCAAACTTGCCGTTTAATTCAACGGCACAAATTGTTGTTGAGTGAAATTGTGATTCTGTCATAGTTACGTCTCCTTTATCGCATTTAGCTAAATTTCAAAAGATTGGTAAAATTTAGATTCCTTTTAAAATAAGTCCAACAGATGAACTCAAAATGAAGTGACAGGAACTTAAATCTTAGAGTAGTTAGTATAAAGCGCCTGCTCAAAAAATTCATCAGGCTCGAGGATGAAAGTTGCGATAATTTTTCTGCAGACTCTCCTTAGTTACATGGGCGTAAATCTGTGTCGTCGATAAATTGGCGTGTCCCAATAATTCCTGCACAGTCCGCATATCTGCCCCGTTGTTTAATAAATGAGTGGCAAAGGTATGCCGCAGCATATGGGGATGGATGTCACTGTTTAAACTGCTTTTTTTGATGACTTGGTTTAAAACATATTCAATCCCAGTCGGGGTAATCGCCTCGCCTCGATGATTAATAAAAACTTTACTGTGCTCTTGGCCATATTTTTTCATCAAAGGCTCACGGCCATTAGTAAAATAATCTTGTAGGGCATCTGCCGCGAAGGAACCCAGCGGAACATAGCGCTCTTTATTGCCTTTTCCGTGAATCAACATGACTTCGTTATCAAAATCTAAAGCTGTCATTTCTAAGTCGGCGGCTTCGCTTAAGCGCAGACCAGAACCATATAACACCTCTAAAAGCGCTCGGTTTCGTAAATCCAGCGGTTTCTCCCCTTGAACACTTTCAAAAAGCGCCGCCATTTCATCTTCGTAGAAAAAGCGGGGCAACCGAATACTGCCGCGTTTTAGATGCACATAAGAAAAAGGATTTTCTTCTATGACCTGCTGTTTCAATAAAAATTGATAAAAGGAACGCAGACTGGCAATCTTGCGGCTAAGAGAATTTCGACTGTAGGCTTTTTCGGCTAATAAGGCCAAGTAAGCCCTGACATCTAGATGGTCAATTTTTAGATACTCTTCATCACCGGACAAGCGCAAGAATTCTAAAAAATCTTCTAAGTCTTCTTGATATGCCTGCTGTGTTTTCTCAGAATAACCCCGTTCAAAGAGCAAATAACGATAAAATTCTGAAGGCCAATTTTTTTCAGTCATTGCATTCCTTCCCTTCGTTAAATTAAACTCTACCACAAGCTATATTAGAAAACAATTTAATTGTCAGAATTAAACTCTCATATAAAACAATTCTAAATATTTTTACGATTTATGCAAATTATTTTTAAAAAAAGAAAGAGTCCTCCCGTTAGCAAACAGGAAAACTCTTGCAAAAATTATTTAGTCGTTTATTTTTTTACGCCGTTTTCAATCCATAAAAGCCGCTGGCGAAATTGCGCCTTAGTTTTTTCTGACGGTTGATGCATAATCAGATGCTGTTTGATTAGCTGATGCATAATATCCATAATAAAATTGACCAGCTCTTGGTATTCGCGACCATTCGTCAGCTTTAAATCCCGCGTATTTATCAGAGTGAAAAACTGCTTTTGAATGCCAACTTCTTGGGTTTCCCCATTCGGCGGCGTTGTCAGGACCTGCTGATCTAGTTCAACTTCGCCATTAAGCATCATAACTTTGAAATAGCCTTGGTAATGGGAGCTGTCGACACTTTTTAAAAAATCTAAGAAAAACATTTCCAGCGCCAAAAATAAATCGCCTTTGGTGTTTTCAAGCGCCGTGAAAATTAAGTTATGGGCATCGACTTTAATCTGCTGATAGGTCCACTGAAATAAGTCATCGACGTTTTCAAAATACTTATAAAAAGCGCCACGGGAAATATCGGCTTGTTTAATAATTTCAGAAACCTTTGCCTCCCGCAACGGCGTATTTGAAAATACGCCGACTGCCGCTTTAAAAATCCGCTCTTGTTTTTCCTTCGATAAATTAAAAAAAGTTGTCTTTGGCATACAATCCCTCTGCTTTTCTTAAATTCTTTTTACAAACTCGCTTATTCAGCTGTTGTCGTCATATCTGCGACTGCATTTAAAGCCCGCTCAGCTAAAGCCGCATAGCGTTCTTTTTTATCGCGAATTCTTTCCGGCAATTCAGGGAACAAGCCAAAGTTGGCGTTCATCGGTTGGAAATGTTTGCCAGCTGCATGGGTAATGTAATAGGCCATGGAACCGATAGCGGATTCCTGCGGCATTTCAATTGGCGCCAAACCTTTTGCGAGACGAGCGGCGTTAGTCCCAGCCAATAAACCACTAGCAGCACTTTCCACATAACCCTCGACACCTGTCATTTGTCCGGCAAAAAATAAATCATCCCGCTTAACTGATTGATAAGTTGGCTTCAATAGCTCTGGTGAATTCATAAAGCTATTGCGGTGCATCACGCCATAGCGGACAAATTCGGCATTTTCTAAACCAGGAATCATTTGGAAAACACGTTTTTGTTCTCCCCACTTCAAATGGGTTTGAAAACCAACAATATTGTATAAAGAAGCAGCCGCATTATCTTGGCGCAATTGAATGACAGCATATGGTCGTTTGCCGGTCTTGGGGTCTTCTAAGCCGACTGGTTTCATCGGACCAAAGAGCATCGTTTTAAAGCCCCGCTCGGCCATCACTTCAATTGGCATACAGCCTTCAAAATATTTTTCTTTTTCAAATTCTCGCAGTGGCACAACCTCAGCTGCCACCAAAGCTTCATGGAAGGCTTTAAACTCTTCTTCAGTCATTGGACAATTTAGATAGGCAGCTTCCCCTTTATCATAGCGGGATTTCAGATAAACCTTGTCCATATCAATCGTATTTTTATCAATAATTGGCGCAGCGGCATCGTAAAAATAAAAGCCATCTGAGCCGTTAAAGTCTTTGATTGCTTGGCTCAATCCTTCAGAAGTCAATGGGCCTGTCGCAATAACAGTAATCCCTTCTGGAATCTCAGTTATTTCTTCATTGACCACCGTGACAAGTGGATGATTTTTCACCCGGTTGGTAATCATTTCAGAAAAAGTATCTCGATCGACTGCTAACGCACCACCAGCGGGAACCGCTGTTGCATCAGCCGAAGTGATGACCACTGAATTTAACCGGCGCATTTCTTCTTTTAAGACGCCGACCGCATTGGCCAAGCTATTGCCCCGCAAAGAGTTTGAGCAGACTAACTCTGCGAAATTTTCCGTTTGGTGCGCCGGTGTTTGTTTGACCGGACGCATTTCAATTAAACGGACGGGTACGCCGCTTTCGGCAATTTGCCAAGCAGCTTCACTGCCGGCCAGACCCGCTCCGATGACATTTACAGTTGGATACATCTTTTTCCCTCGCTTTAAAAATAAAATTGGTACATGTTCACTGATTGTATCATATCGAAACAATTTGTGAAATGCACCAATTTTAACTTATATTTTATTTTTGTACGTCTTCTTCGTAGTCTCCGTTGATACAGACGACTTGTTTGCCACCCTTAACTTTTTTTTCAACGAGATACTTGCCACATTTTGGACAATCCCGACCGACTGGTTTATCCCAAGAGGTGAAATCACAATCAGGATAACGAGTACAGCCGTAGAACAAACGATTTTTTTTCGACTTGCGTTCGACAACCTGACCTTCATGACAGACGGGACAGGTCACGCCGATTTCTTTAATAATCGGCTTGGTGTTGCGGCAATCAGGAAAATTGCTGCAGGCGTAAAACTTGCCGTAACGACCGAGTTTAATCACCATTGGATGGCCACAAACATCACAGTCAAAACCAGCTGGCTCATCTTTAATTTGAATTTTTTCAATTTTTTCTTCCGCTGTTGTCAGCTCTTTTTCAAAAGGTCCGTAGAAGCGGTCAATGACTTTGACCCATTCCTCCTTGCCCTCTTCAACACTATCCAAATCAGATTCCATCGAAGCCGTGAAATGAACATCGACAATATTCGGGAAAAATTCGACGATTAATGAATTGACGATTTCCCCTAGCTCAGAAGGCTCAAAGCGTTTTTGCGTGAGCTTCACATAATAGCGGCGTTGAATGGTATCTAAAGTTGGTGCATAAGTTGACGGACGGCCGACACCATTTTCCTCCAGCGTTCTGATGAGCGTCGCTTCACTGAAACGCGCAGGTGGCTGGGTAAAATGTTGTTTCGGTTCGATGTCTACTGATTGAACAATATCACCTTCGACTAAATCCGGTAAGATATTATCTTTTTCTTCCTTACCATCATCGCGACCTTCGACATAGACCTTCATGAAGCCTTGGAATTTCACCTTAGACCCATTAGCGATAAAAATGACATCATTTTGGTTAAGAGTCACCTTCATCGTGTCTAAAATCGCCGGTGTCATTTGACTAGCGACAAAGCGAGACCAAATCAAAGAATACAATTTCATCTGGTCTTTGTCTAAATATTTTTCCATTTCCTGCGGTGTCCGCAGGGTGCTTGAAGGCCGAATCGCTTCATGGGCATCTTGAGCCCCTTGAGCATTTTTAGTTTTCCGTTGACCATGGGCTGAAAATTCTTTGCCGTAAGTCGTTTCGATAAACTCTGCGGCTTCTTCCTTCGCACTGTCGGCAATCCGTGTCGAGTCCGTCCGCATATAAGTGATTAATCCGACAGAAGTCCGACCGATTTTAATTCCTTCATACAGCTGTTGAGCCACCATCATAGTTTTGCGGGTTCTAAAGTTTAGCTTGCGGGCCGCTTCTTGTTGCAGACTACTTGTGGTAAAAGGCAACGCTGGATTGCGTTTGCGCTCTTTTTTCTCAACTTTGGTAACATCAAAGTCTTTACCGGTAATCCGTTGGGTCACTTCTTTAACACTCTCAGCATTTGGTAATTTTTTCTTTTTGCCGTCCATGCCCCAAAAGTTTGCCTTAAATTTTTTCTTTAATTTTTGGAAATTACCATCGACACTCCAATATTCTTCTGGAATGAAATCACGAATTTCCTGCTCTCGGTCAATAATCATCTTTAAGGCAATTGACTGCACCCGGCCAGCACTCAGGCCTTTTTTAACTTTACGCCATAAAATTGGACTAATTGAATAGCCAACAATCCGGTCTAAAACCCGGCGAGCTTGTTGGGCATCCACTAAATCTAAGTCAATCGCCCGTGGTTCTTTAAAGGCTGCTTTAACGGCATCTTTAGTAATTTCATTAAAGACTACCCGATTTTTATCTTTTAAATCAAGACCTAACAGAAATGCCAAATGCCAAGCAATGGCTTCCCCTTCTCTATCCGGGTCACTTGCGAGATAAACTTTTTCAGCTTTTTTAGCTGCAGACTTCAAGCCTTTGATGACATCGCCTTTACCACGAATCGAAATATAATGGGGTTCAAAATTATTTTCAAAATCGACTCCCATTTTACTTTTTGGTAAATCTCGGACGTGTCCGACGCTGGCCACAACCTTATAATTTTTCCCCAAATATTTTTCAATTGTTTTTGCCTTAGCTGGTGATTCCACGATAACTAAGTATTTATAAGCCATATATTGGGCTACCTCTTTTCTTTTTCTTCTATTATATAGAGCACCTGGAAGACATGTTACAAATCGTAGCCTATGATAGCGATTGAAAAAACATTTGTCAAGGAGAGAAAATTTGCTGAAGAAAAATACAGCTTCTTTTTTTAACTATTTTCGAGAATTTTTTTACAAGTATGGCGTTAGCTCATCCAAAATATCTTGAGTCGAAATCACACATTTTGCGCCTTCTTGAATTAGCTGCAGACAGCCAGTGGCCCGGGGATTATCACAGGCTCCCGGAAAAGCAAAAACTTCCCGACCAAAGTCTAAAGCCATCTGTGCCGTAATCAGTGAACCGCTGCGTTGTCTTGCTTCGACAACGCAAGTCCCCACGGTTAATCCGGCGATAATTCGATTGCGCATTGGAAAATGATAGCGTAGCGGCTGAGTGCCATCAGGGTATTCAGATAAAATCAGATGTTCCTCTGCTAATTTCTTTTGCAAATAATAATTTTCCTTGGGATAGGTTCGATCCAAACCGCAGCCGACGACCGCAATCGTTCGCCCCTGTTTGGTTACCGTCAGTTTATGGGCTAGACTATCGACACCTTTAGCTAAGCCGCTGACAATTGTAAAATTATGTTCAATCAATTCCGGCAATACTTGCTGGACAACTTTGCCAGCCTGTTCAGAGGCATCCCGCGTACCGACAATTGCCAGAGCCGGCGTTTTTAAAAAATCCAAATTGCCTTGATAAAAAAGCAAGCTTGGCGGATTATAAATTTCCTGCAAAAATAAAGGATACTCTTCATCCAAAATTGTAAAAAAAGGTCGCTGATTCTTTTCCGCCATAATTTGTGCTTTGAGCCAAGAATCGTAAAAATCCAAACGATACTTCTCAATCCGAGCAATCCGCTGAATCTCATACAAACTCAACTGAGTCGTCTCATTCGCTAGACAAAAACGCAGGACCTTAAGCCGACCAAGATTGCCAATTCCTCTACAATAAACCAGCCTTAACATTAATTTCTTTAATTCCTTTAACATAAAAAAACCTCTTTTCTGAAATACTTTCAATAGTATTCGCAGAAAAAAGATTCTTTCATCTTACATATCCTTAATAGGCGCAAAACTGCGGCGGTGAATTGCCGTGATACCGAATTTTTCTAAACCAGCTAAGTGTTCTTTTGTGCCATAGCCGGCATTTTTTTCAAAGCCGTAGCCGGGGTAAACTTCCGCAAACTCCTGCATCATTTGATCCCGTGTTTCCTTGGCAACAATACTTGCCGCTGCAATCGAAATCGAGCGGGCATCCCCTTTAATTAAATTTTCTTGGGGAAGATTATTGGCAAGTTTCATGGCATCGATTAATAAAAAATCAGGCTGCGGTTCTAACTGATCAATTGCCGCCTGCATCGCCAGCTTCGTCGCTTCATAAATATTGACCTGATCAATTACCTCCGCTTCAATGATACCGACACCGATTGCGACAGCTTGTTTTTTTATTTCTAATAAAAGTGCCGCTCTCTTTTGCTGGGAAAGCTGTTTGGAATCGTTGATGCCAATTAAATTGGCATCTGATGTTAAAATGACTGCCGCACTCACCACTGGGCCAGCTAAAGGACCACGGCCGACCTCATCAATCCCAGCAATATACTTGTAGCCCTTGAGGTAAGCCCGCTTTTCAAACTCCTGCATTTTTTGATAATTTTCAATAAGCTGCGCTTCTTTAGCCAACCGATTTTGCCATTGGTTAAGGGCTGTTTGAACGCCTTTGCGGGAATCATCTTGCCAGAGCTGGATACGATTGTCATTTACATCAGAAATCTCAGCTAATTGTTTTTTTATTTCTGCAATTAAGGTTGGCTTCTCAGTCATTTGCTTCACCAAATTCTTCGTAGCGATCTAACGTATAACCGCCTAATTTGCCCCCGCGAATTTCATGGACAATCATCTCACTACCCCGTTCAAAGTCATCACGAAAGCCTCTTTTTTTGGTAATCAGCATCAGCTGTTCAACTGGTGCCAAAAAAATTTCTTCTTCTGAAAAATTATAACGTTCCTGCAAACGTTCCGGATAAAATCGGCTAAAAAATTCCAAGCCATAAAGGGCCATATCATCCAGATGAATCAATTGGTCTTTGATGGCTCCTGTTAAGGCCATTTTTTTTCCAATCTCGGCATCTTCAAACTTCGGCCATAAAATTCCCGGCGTATCTAATAATTCTAAATCAGTACCCATCCGCAGCCATTGCTGACCCTTCGTGACCCCAGGTTTGTTCCCTGTCACGGCAATTTTTTTACCAACTAAACGATTCATCAGAGTGGACTTGCCAACATTTGGAATACCGATGACCATCGCCCGAATCGCCCGAGGCTTTAGTCCCCGCGCTTTATCTCTAGCAATTTTTTCAGCCAAGGCTTCTTTAGCAGTCGGAATAATTTTTTTAGTCCCTTGATTATCCTGAGCATTAATTGCTAAGGCCTTGGCCCCTTGATTTTTAAAATACTGAACCCACAGCTGAGTCTGTTTAGGGTCCGCTAAATCCGCTTTATTTAACAAGACTAACCGAGGTTTTTGCTGAATAATTTGGTCCAACATCGGATTTCTTGAAGATAACGGTAGCCGGGCATCCACCAGCTCAAAGACAATATCTACATATTTTAATTTTTCAGAGACTTCCCGCCGTGCTTTGGCCATGTGACCGGGAAACCATTGTATTGTTACTTCATTACTCATTATTGATTTTTCTCCTTATTTTATAAACTTTCATATGTTAAAAAGCTTTCATCCATTTCGCCATGCAGCATTATTTTGCACTGAAGATTTCTCAAACAAGCTGCCTTCATGCTTTCTACAATTTCAATTGTTTACTATTTTTAATCCACTCATTATTTTAAGCGAAAATTCATTTCATTTCCACTTTCATTTCCTTTAATACGCCCCATTGTAGCAAAATAAATAGCATTATCGAGCTGCTAATTTTTATAATTTTCCAAAATCTTATGTGAATTGTATTGATAAAATTCTTGGCTTTTTTCCCCATTCTAATTGTCACCTATTAATGATTCGCTACACTGAAGAGCTGCCCAAGCAAAAAACACCCATCAAAATTGATTTTGACAGGTGTTTTTGATAATCGCTTATTTTGCGTTTATATTTAAAAAGAGAGTCACAGTTTGACTTTAATTATCCATCACCAACAAAGATTTTATCGCAATCCGTTCATCCATCGCAGCATAAGCAGCTTGCACATCGTCTAAAGCAAATTGTTTGTTGAATACTTTACCGGGATTAATCTCGCCTTTCAAAACGGCCTCTAATAAAATGGCTCGATCATGAGTTGTTACAGCCGCAACACCGCCTCGCAAGCCAATATTACGCCAGAAGAGTGCGTTTGTATCTAACTCATCAATATGAGGCACCCCTACCCGGCCTACAACTGCTCCAGGACGACCAACTTTCACGGCTGTTTCGATGGATTCTTTCGTTCCAACACATTCTAAAACAGCATCGGCACCAGCTTCAGTTAATTCCATAATTTTGTTCACCGCATCTTCACCACGTTCAGCGACAATATCGGTTGCTCCAAACTCAATCGCTAATTGTTGACGATCTTCATGCCGGCTCATGGCGATAATTCTTTTGGCGCCTAATAATTTTGCTCCAATAACACCACAGAGACCAACAGCACCATCACCCATCACCACCACGGTGTCGCCTTCCTTGACTTCCGCAGTTTTGGCTGCATGGAAACCAGTCGCCATTACATCTGCTAAAGCTTGGAAAGATTTTAACATGTCATCGGAATAATCCTCAGGTTGACGAGGGATTTTTACTAGTGCCCAGTTAGCACTGACATAGCGAATATATTCTGCTTGGAAACTGCTTGAGCCAGCTGAATGAGTCAGACAATCACCGTCAAAACCTGCAAGACAAGCGGCGCAATGACCGCATCCATGAGTAAATGGCACAATTACAAAATCGCCAACTTTAACGTTTGTAACATCTTCACTGACTTCTTCGACAACACCGATGGCTTCATGTCCTGCTGTACTCCCTTTTTCTTTATCAGAAATCCCACGGTACCACCATAAATCTGAACCACAAACACTGGCTCTCACGACACGAATGATCGCTTGGTCTGGCCCATTAATTTCTGGTTTTTTAATGTCTTGAATTTCCATTTTTCCTGGTTCTACAAAAATTGTTGCCTTCATAATTGATTCTCTCCATTCATTTTTAATATAAAATCTGTTATACAAGTTTCATTTTAGTGTAATAGGCTTTATTCCGCTCATTCTATTTTTAATAAAATGATGGTTTAGGAAAATCTGTATTGGGTTCACTGACTTCTAAACTAGTATTTTTGTATGTGTCTAAATCTTTTAGAATATCCATTACTAATTGCGTCACCGCTTCTCTAGAGACTTCCGCTCCAATGAAAGGCTCACCCTCTTGACTAATAGCGTACTGTACATTTCCAGGTTCGCTATATAACCAGGTTAAACGCAACAGAGAATAATTCAAACCAGAATTTTCGATAATTTCTGCCGCTTCTTTATGCCGATGTGTACCTTCTGCTCCAACCATGCGGGCATTCCATTTGCCAAACTCACCAATTACTTCATCATAAATCCCCAGAAATGTGGCGCCAATTATCCAAGGTACATTTTGCTTTTTCATAGCTGCGACAATTGTTCCCGTTGCCTTCGGTGAATTCATATCATTCAGATAAACAACATCTACCCCGTTCATAGCGGCTTCCAGTTGTTCTTGCTTGTTAAAATCCCCTGAAACAATTGTTACTCTACTTGGATCAACATTCTTAATACGACTTTCTGCCTGACGCGCATATAAGACTAAATCATCTGTTGTCTCTTGCAGTAATCTCGTAGTCAACATTTTAGAAATTTGACCTGCTGCACCTAAAATTAATAGTTTCATAGACGTTGGCCTCCATTTTCCTTTGATAATTTAAATTTTCAATGAAATCTTTTTAATACGAAATGTTTTCTAACCAATCGTTGACCCGATTGCTCGCTTCATCCTGTTCTTCCTGAACCATTTGACCCCGAATGGTAAAACCATCTAAAACAGTCGCATCCGGTTGTGCTGTTTGAACGCTGGAAATGGTACTAGCCAAGTTACTACCTTCATTGGTAGAAAATGGAATGATGGTTTTTCCAGAAAAATCATAGGTTTCTAAAAAGGTATACATGGCCATCGGCATATCCGCCCACCAAATGGGATACCCCAGATAAATTACATCATACTGTTCAGGATTTTCAATGGTTGTCGCAAGTTCAGGGCGTGCGTTAGCAGTCCGCTCCTCTTGGGCAATCTCCGTCATCGAATCGTAACTTTCGGGATAGGTTTCCACCGTTTCAATCTGAAATAAGTCTCCACCAACTTGATCATGAATCATTTCAGCCAATAGTTCGGTATTACCTCTCTCAACATACCCTACGTTATAATTTTCACCCGATCGGGAAAAGAAGGCTACGAGAATCGTTTCATCTGTGGCTGGAGTCGGCTGATTCCTGCTGGAAGCTTCAGTACTTTGCTGGCTACTATTTTGCGACTCAGCCACTTGTGTGTTACTTGAGTTAGACATTGTACCTCTGGAAGCCCCACTATCTGAAGAGCATCCACTTAAAGCGCCTAACAAAAAAACACCACCCATTAGTCCAAAAATTTTTCTCATCTGATTCTCCTCTAGTCTGATTATTAAATTTGCTAGTTATCACACCAAATCTGCTTAATTTTTTGAAACAGGCTCGAATTTTGTAAAAATTTTTAAACGGTTGCTTTTACTCCACAATATCTGTTGACGCGGCTAAATCTGTTTGCGTTTTAAAATCTGCCACTCGTTTTTCAAGGGTGTCAATCGTGGCATTTAAAGCCACACTGCCAAGCACCATCCGTAATGGTGCAGGTTCAATCTCAACGCTGTCGATAATTTTCTCTGCCATTTTTTCTGGATCTCCAGGCGCTAAACCATTTGCGGGATCTAACATAGATAAAAAAGCATGAGCGGGATTGCCATTGTATTCTGGAATTAATTTGGCAACTTGAGCGGAACCATAACGGAATTCAGTCCGAGCGCCACCAGGTTCCACAATTGTCATCCCAATGTTAAATGGTGCTACTTCTTGAGCAACCGATTCGACAAATCCTTCAATGCCCCATTTCGTTGAGTGATACATGGAATTTCCAGCAAAAGCCACTTGACCACCATAAGTCGACATTTGAATAATCCGACCGTGACCTTGTTTTCTCATATGGGGTAAGACTGCACGAATCATTTGAATGGAACCCGTTAAATTCGTCGCAATAATATGATTGACTTCTTCATCACTCAATTCTTCTGCGGCACCAAATAATCCATAACCAGCATTGTTAATCAAGACATCTATTTGTTTGTCATGGGCATAAATTTTTTCAATTAATTCTTGAATCGCCTTTTGATCGGTCACATCCAAATATTTTCTAAAAAAAGTATCGGGATATTCTTTGATTAGATGTTGAACATTTTTATCATTGCGGACAGTGCCTATGACCGTTTCCCCTCTAGCTAATAATTGTTTGGTCATTTCATACCCAAAACCACTGCTAACGCCGGTAATTAAATAAGTTTTTGACATGTGTTTTTCCTCCATTTTTTAAGCGTAAACTGCTTCAGTTTCGCCTTCTAATGCTTCAATATTTGCCATCCGAAAAGCAATGGCTGTCATCGATGCTTGCATTTCGTTAATTTTATCTTGTAAACTTGCCTGTTGTTCCGCCAAGATTGCTTTTCGTTCATTGAGAGTTGCATCGCCACCCTCATCATACAACTTGATATAACGAATACTGGCATCAATCGATAACCCGCAGTCTCGCATTTCTTTGGCAAAACGCAACCAACATAAATCATCAGGAGTGAAGTTGCGAACACCATTTTCGTTGCGGGAGACGGGTGACACCAAACCAATTTTTTCATAATAACGGATAGTGTCAGGTGTTAACTGCAGTGTTAAGCTGGCTTCTTTAATGTTCATGAAAATCGCTCCTTTATGATGTTGGTTGTAGTAAGAATTGTTTAAACTCAAATTTATTTTGCGGCGGCATTGACACACGCCAGTGCATTTAAACTTCTGGGATACCCGATAAATGGCAAAACCTGTGAGATGATTTTAATTAAAAATTCCTTGTCATTGCCAATTCGCATATTGGTTTTTGAATGGGAAGTCAATTGTGGCTCACAACCGCCTTGAGCTAGCAGAAAACAAAAAGTAATCATTTCCCGCTCTTGATGAGTCAATCCATTTCTGGTGTAGTAGTCTCCAAAACAATTATCCGTCAACCATTTATTAATATGGCGAGATTCTTCTGGGCCGCTGGTCGCAAAATTTTCCATTTGCGGGCCAACGATAGTCACCAATGTTTCGCCACCTTTGACTAAGCGATTTTCGGTTGTGGTAGTTGCTTGTCCTTCAAGGGGTAGCGGAATCCCAAGTGATTCAAAAATTTGATTGCTGGCTTTTAGAAACGGAAACACTCGGCCAATTCCTAAATAAGCGACGCTTTGATAGACAATTTCTTTAATTTCAATTGGTGTGACACCAAAGTTCAGAGCAGCAGGGACCATTGCTTTAAACTCATCTATACTTTGAGAGCCCAATAATGTCGCTAAAATTGCCATAAATCGTGTTTTATCATCTAAATCCACTTCTTCAATGACCTCATCAAAAGCAAAATTGTCAAAGCGTTCAATAAATTCCGGATCGGTTCTTAAAAAATCTGAGACATAGCCGGGAAACATTTTTTCGTGGAACTCTTGGGCATTTTGGGTTAACTTCATTTTATTTTCCTCATTTCATTTGTTGTTCTCTACATGGATTAATATAGATGCCAAACAATAATGGAACAATTTGTCTTTCTTATCTCATGGATAAGTTTTACTAATGCAAAAAAACCTGTGAGTTGTTCCCACAGGCCGTAATTTATATTCAAAATGCAATTTACTTTTCTAATTCAAACAACTTGTGCAACAAACTGGCAAATTCTTCCATATAATAATTAGTTCGTTCTTTTTTCCAAAAGGCACAATAATTTCGGACTAACGCTTTCCCATTTTTAACTAGTGGCAAGCGATTCACTGAAACTGCCGGACTTGGTAGCGTTCCAGCCACTTCAACAGGTAAAAATCCCCGATTGCCAATCACCATCATTCTAGCTTCCTCTAAACTTTCCTCGAAAAGAAAGGTACCATTAAAACCTAATGTGTTTCGATAAAAATCTTCTTCAAAGGCTTGTTGATCTTTACTGGCAATCAAAATGCAAGGTGTAGTTTTCAATTCTTCAATATCAATTTCACTTTTTTTACTAAGTGAGTTTCTAGCAGAAATTTCAATATAGACTTCTGGTTTAATTAGCTCGTAATTGACATAGTCCTCTGAAAAAGCTCGTCTTTGGTCGCTTAAAACTACGTCCACTGTATTCTGGCGCAGCTCTTGATATAATTCTTCATGGGTACCATTGACAATATTAATGGACACCTCTGGGTAGGTTTCCGAAAATTCAGCAATCGCTTGATGCAGCTCTTGACCACTGTACACCCGCAAATAACCTAAATTCAGCTGCGTTTCATCATCTTCGCCGATTCTTTGGGTCTCGGAAACTACTTGATCAATATCTGCCAAGACACGTTTTGCTTCCCGATAGAAATAATCTCCGGCAGGCGTCACCGTAAATTTCCGATGTTGTCGCTGCAACAACTCAACACCTAACTCTTCTTCTAAAGCTTGGATTTGTTGTGAAATCGCCGATTGCGAGACAAATAATTCTTCTGCTGCCGCAGTAAAGCTGTTCTTTTCGACAACGGTTACAAAATAATTCATTTGTTTAAACAGCATCTCATCACCACTTCTATTTCGATAAATTAAGTAAAGCAGAAATTTTGTTAATAGGCAAGAAAATCTGAAAAAGCTCAAGCAAGTTGACTTTATAAACTTTAAATTAGCCATATAAGCTTTCGATATAACCGCCAGTGTTTTAGCATCCTGTCGATTCACTATAAACTCGGTTAAAAAAATCCATTTGAAACAATCCCACCTGTTAAATAATCAACGAATTATTTATTTATAGCTTCCTCTTGACTTGGAGCGCACTCCAACTGATATGCTTCAATCAAATTAAGAAAGAAGGAATGAATAATGAAAAATATATTAATTATCGGTGCAACTGGTTCGATTGGTCGAGTTGCCAGACAAACTTTTTTAGATGAAACAGATGATCAATTGACTCTATTTTCAAGAAATGCGAACCGTATCAGCGGCATTAATTCTGAAAGGGAAAAAGTAATTTCTGGTAGCGTGCTGACTGACAAAGATTTGGATGCTGCTATGGAAAATCAAGATGTTGTTTTCGCTAGCCTCAGCGGCAATTTGAAAAAAATGGCCGAAGCAATTGTCACCTCTATGAAACGGGTTGGCGTGAACAAAATTATTTTTATCTCTTCTATGGGAATTTATAATGAAATTCCTGCTTCTGTCGGTGCCTCTGGTAATCTGAGTAGGAATCCAACTTTAAGAACTTATCGGGATGCAGCAGATGTGATTAAAAATTCAGGATTGGCTTATACAGTTGTTCGTCCTGGTTGGTTTGACAGCTCCAATGACACAAATTATCAAGTAACACTTAAAGGAGAACCTTTTGGTGGACATGATGTGTCTCGTAAAAGTATTGCCGATTTAGTTGTGAAGATTGCCGATAGTGACACTCTTTATGTAAAAGAAAGCGTTGGTATCAACCGTCCTGAATAATTTTAAAAAAATTTTTCCAAAAAAATCCAGTCAGCTAAAAATCAGCTAACTGGATTTATCTTTGTCTAAATATCAATACATACTAGCAACGGCCTGTAGAATAATCCATCGATCATTGATTTTCTCAAGAGACATCTTTAATTGCAAAGGCCAAGTACCATGGCTTCCATGGATGATTGCTTCTACTCGATTACGACCAATTAGCTCAGCCTTCTCTCCCTGAATTTTTATCTCAACATCATCTTCATGGCTAGCTATGTAATTCATACCTCCACTTGCAATTTCTTTCAACCAGACTACCTTTTCTTGCTTTAACTCTGACATATGGCGTAGGAAAAAGTTTGGCGCTAAACTCTGGTTTAACTTTTCAATATCGGCTGCTACCATCCAATTGTGGTGATTTCGATAAGCCTCTAAAATAACTACTTCTTCTGAATTTTTCATGATATTCCTCTCCTAAAAAATTTTTCATCATGTAGACTCTTTTCTGTTTTTTACACTAGCGTATTGGTTATTGTGAAAGAAGGGCGTGAATAAAAGTTAAAGAATAAAATTAATAAAAAGCAGAAGCAACTGATTTTACTTCTGCTTGATACATTTTATATTCGTTACAGCTTCTGGCTGACGGCATCAACTAATCAAATCATCAACCCAAGACTCTTAAACCTTTTCACTGGGTACTAATTAAAAAAGATTGAATTTTCAATTTATCTTTCATTAATTTTCAGGTGCTAAGTCACCATACCAATAAGAAGCCGTCACACCTGCATCCATTAGAAAATCACTTCCAGAAATGAATGAACCTTTATCAGACATTAATAATTCGGCAACATTCGCCACTTCATCAGCCGTACCCGCTCTGCCAACAGGTGAGCCATCAATCATGTGGCGGTAACCTTCTCCACGAGGACCGTTCAATTCGTCATTTGCCAGAGGAGTGATAATAATTCCCGGACTCACTGAATTAACCCGTGCCCCACGTTTGCCCCATTTTACTGCTTCAGACATTACCCGCAAAACGTTACAACGTTTAGACAATTGATAAGCATGCAAAGTATCTTTCACGTTTTTAGGTTGGAGCATTTCCAAATTCAATAATTCTTCCGTGGGAGTTGTCGCCAATAATAGACTTTCTTCTTCAGATAAAGTTCCTAAACGATGACCGGATTGTGATGAAATCACCACCCCACTGCCGCCTTCAGCGATGACTTTGCCAAATTCTTCTAATAATACTGCCGTTCCATATAAGTCAACTTTCAAAATAGCTTCAATCGGTGCCTGTGATGGTGAAACGCCGGCACCATTAATAAAGCCAGTAATCTTTCCATAACTTTGTGCTGTTTTGACAAGGGCTTGAATCGATTCTCTTGATGAAATATCTACTTGCACCGCACTTGTTTCAAAGCCAGCATTAAATAAATCAGTTGCTACACGTTGGACATTTTCCAATGATAAATCCGCCACAACTAAATGTTTACCATTACTTATCCGACGTGCAATCGCAACGCCAATTAAACCCGCTCCAGTTAATACAACAACGTCTTTTGTTTTATTCATTTCAAATTCCTCCAAAGTTTTTTTATGTTCTTTCTGATACTTATTTTAGACTTTTTAAAATTTGAAACAATTTCAATTACTAATCTCATGAATAAGTTTTACTAATGCAAAACTTATTCGACATTTGCTGCCATTAAAACTAATCCCTCAGCACAGGAAAAACTAAACTTTTTAGCATTGATAAAAACAAATTTTCTATTTGTTTAACTTTTATGTTGTTTTTTTGAGAACCAACAAAAGCTTCAAAAATAGAAAAATGGTTTTCATTATTCAATTTGCAAATTTTCTATATAGTTTTAAAAACTATATTGTATAGTTGCGATAATTTTGTTATCATGTTTTAGAAATTATGGAGGAGTTCTAATGGAAGATAAATTAAAAATTTGGGGAGAAGAACTGGCTGAGGTCCATCTGCCCCGTTGGGATGAGCTACCTGACCTAGATTTATATATGGATCAAGTGCTGCACCTTGTAGATAATTATTTCAAAAAATTTATCTCAAAGGATAAACCGCCTTTGTTAACCAAGGCGATGGTCAATAATTATGTCAAGCTGCAGTTGATTCCCGCACCTGAAAAAAAGCGATACAGTCGACGGCATCTGGCATTTCTAATTGCCATTACCTTATTGAAGCAGGTCTTAACGATTCCAGAAATCCGAGCAGGGATTTTGTTTCAAGGTCAGCATGATGGCATTCGCAATGCCTATAATATTTTCTGCGAAGAGCAGGAAAAGGCTTTGCAGATTGTTGCGCTGCAGGCTCAGGGCAAAGCCAGCGAAGGGATTTTTAGCGAGGTCAACTCCCCTTATTATTTGGCGGTTAAATCAGCGGCCTTTGCTTTTGCGGCAAAATTGTTAGCAGAAGAAGCAATTCGCTTAGAAGATGAACGTATGAAAGTTGAGGAAAATAGTGATGAACAAACATAAAGCAGCCATTTTAGTCGATTCTGGCACCGATGTCCCTACCGATATTAGCCAACAGGAGCATTTTTTTACCATCCCGTTAAGAATTATTTACCAAGATGGTGAGTACACCGACAAAGTGGATATCTCCGCTGAAGAAATTTATCAGCGGCTGCCAATTGAAATACCTAAAACCTCTTTACCAGATGGTGAAACCATCCAAGCAATTTTTGATGAGATAAAAGCACAGGGCTATGAAAAAGTTCTAGCGATTACTATTTCCAGCGGCTTGAGCGGCACCTATAATGCCGTTAGATTATTAGGTGAACAATATGAAGGCCTCGATATAACGATGATTGATACAAAAAATATTGGAATTGGCGCTGGCTTTTTAGCGATTTTGGCTGACCAATGGCTCAATGAAGACTATTCATGGAGCACTCTTTTAGAGAAAATTGATCAGCAAATTGAAAAAGATAAAGTCTTCTTTAATGTTGCCACGCTGGAATATTTGCAAAAGGGTGGTCGTATTGGCTTAGTCGCTTCTATTTTGGGTAATGCTTTAAAATTGGCGCCAATTATTTCTTGTAATGAAAATGGCGTCTACCACACCGTGGCCAAAACCCGTGGCCGCAAAAAAAGTCTGGAAAAAACTGTTGAGCTGGTTAAAAAATTTATCGGCAATCATCAACGGTTTAACTTAGCAGTAGCCCATGGCGATGCCCTTGAAGATGCCGAAATGATGCAAAAACAGCTGCAGCAGGTTTTCCCAACTGCCAATAAAATTTATTTTGGGCAGATTTCACCGGCCTTAGTGGTTCACACTGGCCCAGGCTTATTAGGCGTTGGCGTTCAACTGTTGGATTAATGACAGTTAGCTGGCTTAAAATAGAGCTGGTGAAAGCTTCCGCTTTTATTTTAAAAATTTGGATAACAAAAAACTTGTGCCCTCTCTGAGACAATTACCCAAAATTAACATTTGGAAATTGCCTCATTCATGATGATGGCACAAGTTTTTATTTTGTTTCAACAATTGAAAATTGAGATTCTCGATATTCCATTAGCCTTTGGTGTCGTTACCGGTACCAAAATCTTTCTGCAGAGCCTGCATGGCCGCCTTAAATTTTAAAATCTGCTCCTTGCGTTTAGGAATATTAAAGTTATCACCAACCTCCTGGCGTGTATATTCCCCGCAGATAACAGTCGGATCAACTCCAAAAGCCTGAAAAGCTTCCTCCACAACCTCTGCCCCAGTTTGAAAACCAGGCGTACCAGGGGCAACTTCTGCAAAGTTTTGACCAATCGTATTTCCCGGTAAAATCGCCAGCACATCGATTCCAAAATCTGAGAGCTCACCCCATAATGCTTCTGCCAGCGTAAAAGCATAAGCTTTAGTTGCCGAATAAGTTTGGATATAAGGGCTGCCGACCACGCCGCCGCTAGAAGAAAGTAAAATAATCCCGCCTTTGCCCCGTTCCTTCATTTGTTTTGAAAAATGCAGGCTCAAAGTCAACATACTTTTGGTATTTGCGTTCAAGCGGTACAATTCAAAGTCGATATCCCGCTCAGTAAAAAGGGCCATACTAGCTAGACCAACATTGTAAACTAGAAAGCCGATTTCTAAATCATCGGTCGCAGCTTTAACCTGTGATAAAATTTCATCATCGCCAAAATCAATCGTCAGTCCCCTTGTGGCAACACCGAAATCTGCCTCCAATTGCTTTTGTTTATTCGCAATTTTTTCTGCGTGTCTGCCGGTCACCACAACATTCATACCTTCTTTTGCCAAACGATCGCAAAATGCTCCGCCCATACCTTCAGAGCCACCAGCAACAAAAGCCCAAGTACCATATTTTTCTTTGAAGCTCATTTACCTCACCCTTTCTTAAAGCGCTTTCTTATTTAATCCTAACCTGTTTAATTAGTGCTGACAAGAGGTAACTTTAGAAAATTTCACAAAGTCAGAGGATATATGATTAATAGCGAGGCAAATTTTTTTCTATTAAAAAATATTGACAGCTTAGGCAAAATAGCATTTGTGAGGCGGTATTGCTTCAAAATTTTATCGATTTTCTGAGACTCAGCAAATGCTGTGCGTTTTAAGTACCGGCAAAAGTTGCTTTAAGATAAATTTTTTGAAAATTAGCCCCACCTGTACTAGCTTGATTCTCCTGTTGAATCGTTAATAGTTGTATGGAAAGGAGAAGCTTTAAAGCGAATTTTTTATTCACTACCATTAATTATTGGAAGTGAGCAAATGAAATCCTCTTTTCAACAAGCATTATCTTTAGATTGCTTGTTATTTTTTATTTCAAGAAAATTATCCCACTGAATATTGTATAATATTGGTGATAGCACCTATCAATTTTTGAGAATTTCATAAGTGCTAAGCAACCCAATATGGTTTCTTGAATTATTGACAGACTGTAAAAGTCAACAGACAAAAAATTTATCCAGGAGGAGAAAAAAGATGTCCCTACTAATCCGTGAAACAACAGAAAAGGATTTTCAAACAATTTACGATGTAGAATATCGCGCCTTTAATGAAGAAGATGAAGCCGACCTCACAGAGAAACTGTTAAAGGAACCCACAACAGAGGCATTATCCCTGTTAGCCTATCAAGATGATTTGCCGGTGGGACATGTTGTATTCACCAAAGCCCGCATTCAAAGTTTTGAAGATAAAATTTCTGCGATGGTCTTGGCCCCCTTAGCCGTTATTCCTAGTCATCAGCGTCAAGGAATTGGCGGCGAGCTGATTCAAGCGGGCTTGAAGATTTTACAGGAGAAAGCTGTCGATATTGTTTTTGTTTTGGGTCATATTGAATACTATCCTCGTCATGGCTTTCAGCCGGCCTTGGCCTATGGGTTGCAACCGCCGTTTCCAATCCAAGCTGGTTTAGAGGATGCCTGGATGGTGCAAGCCTTAAAGCCCCTTGATTTGAAAAAATTTGCCGGACAAGTCGCCACAAATAAAATCTTAGATCAACCAGAATATTGGTAAAAAATAAGTTAAGCTCTATTAATGAAGCGAGCTCTTAAAATTAGATTTTAGTCTAAACTTGGGAGCCCACTTCATTTAGTAGCTTAACTTTTTTAAATCATTAGTTTTTGTAAAACCTCAAAACAAAACTATCTGCGGAAATTTTTTGCAATAGAATTTAGCTGACTTCAAAGATGGTACCAACAACTTGATAGCCTTGTTTTTGGTAATAGCCATCGGCATCGCTGGTGATGTACAGGGGATCGCTTGGATGCAGTTGTTGGACTTGCTCAATCAGCTGACGACCAATTTGACGCCCACGAAAGCGTTGATCCACCAATAAATCTAAAACATAAAGACCAAAGCCATCGTCATTTTTACAGCGGATATAGCCATTGATTTTGCCTTCGATTTCCGCCACAAAAGCAATTGAGCGGCTCATGCAAAGTTCGTATTTTTCTGCTAAAGCTTCAGAATTATAAGTCCATTCCTCCCCTTCTCTAGTCATCAAAGCAAAAAGCTCTTGGATATCCGTTTCCTGATACCTTCTAATTTTCATGTTGCCCTCCTAATTGATGAAACAGCTAATCTCCATTAAAACGCAAGCTGTAAATCCTTCTCTTTCAATTATTATACCGAAAAGAATTGTAAATCAGAGCATTTTTTATGTCCTGTATCAAACAATAAAAAAATTCTCGGCATCTACAAAATAATATCAAGTAAAAGTTTAGGTAAAAACAAAAAACATGGAGAACTTTACACACTCACAAAGCTCTCTACATTTTCAGCGGGTAAAGGTCCAATAATGAATTGCTTGGCCAGCAATTTCTTCCGCTGAATAACGTTTTTCAAGATGATCTTTACTTGGATCGTCATTAGGATCGTTGACGGCAATACCCTCTGTCTGCCAATCTCTTAAAACTAAAATGTGCCCACCTTGAGTGAACTCACCTGCCGTTACTGATGCCACAACCGGTATTCCTTGTTCTAGATAAGTCTGAGCAGCATAGATATCATCCCCTAAATCCACATATTGCAGCTGATAGGCAGCCGCAAAGTCAGCGAAAATTTGCCACGAGGTGCCGGCGTCCGCCACATAATAATTATTTTGGGCCCAGTTTAAAATCTCTAAAGGGGAAATTTCTTGATTCTGCCAATAGGACAACACCATTGCCAACGAAGCAATCCCACAACCATTTGTAGCCAAGGTATTTTCACTGAGGGGGTCATCGCTAAACCCGTATTCAGTTTGGGCCCACTGCTCATCAGTTTGCAAAATTAACGGGGCAACCTGCTGCTCATTTTCCGCTTGGAGCTTTTGGTTAGCTTCTTTGGCAAAAGCAGTTTGACTGATGGAGGCTTGAAAAATAGTTAGATTCTCAAAAGGGGCCTTCGTTAAAAACCAAGTAAAGCCTAATAATAATAACAATCCAGCTAACAGCAACTGCGCTGATTTATTTTTGCGTCGAGGATTTCTCCGTTTACTCATTTTATCTCCTTTTCAGACTACCAGCTTTGCTGGGTATTTTTTGTCTTAAGCCAAGTGGATTCTTAAAAAAAATCCTTAAAAAGTTTTCTAGCCTAGCGAAATTGATTCTCGCTTGGGTAAGACTGTTAAATATCATCCTTAGTCTCAGCTTAAACTATCTAAGGAAAAACTGAATTCGTTTTTCGTCTCTTCTTTCTGCCTAAAATCCCTTTTATTTCTGACAATTTTATGACAGGGATTATCTAGCGTTCATAGTTATTTTACATGATAACGATTTTTAAGATTTATTACCACCGGCTAAAGTCTGACTTTACGTTTCTTTAGATAACAGTCAAGATTTGATAAAAAGAACAGATTAATGAATTGAAAAGACTGTCGTGGATTGAAAAAGTTTTTTTGTTGCTGAAAAAAGCTCAAAGACAACGAAACAGATAAAAAGATGCAAAATCAGCAAGCTTGTTTAAGTTATTCTGAGCATTTGGCGCTTTTCATTTAAAGAATCCCCTACAAAAACAGCGTTTTTTACATCACATTTCTGAATTCTATTTTGATTAAGTAGTTGAAAAACAGGCTATTATTTTACCGGTTAAGGGGCCTATGCTATCATTAAAATGACAAGTTTTTTGTTGTCTTTAAAAACTCTAAGGGGGAAAACTATGAAACGGACTGCATCTGGAAAGTTTACCGGTGGGATTATCTTCAGCCCTTCCACCAAGGCCTTAAAGGAAAGATGGAATGTTCAGCAGGAAAAGTCAATTTATTTCCAGCCTGATCGCGTGTATATTCCTTTGCAACAACAAATCGGTGCACCAAGTGAAGCAGTCGTCGAAAAAGGGGACGTAGTCAAACAAGGGGATGTCATTGGGCAGGCCGGCGGATTTGTCGGCGCAACTATCCACGCTAGTATTTCGGGGACCGTCAAAAAAATTGTTGACTGGCCGGATGCTTCAGGCAATCAAGTGCCAACTGTCGTGATACAAAGGGATAAAAATGCCCCTGAAGTTAGCTTCAATAAAAAAGATAATTATCAGGCCTTAACAAAAGAGGAATTAATTCAACGAGTTTCTGATGCTGGAATTGTTGGCATGGGAGGCGCAACCTTCCCCACCCACGTCAAATTAACGGTCGATGATGATATCACAGTCAAAAGTATTGTTTTAAACGGAGCTGAGTGTGAACCATTTTTAGAAGCCGACGCTTTGCTGATGGAAAAAGAAAGTCAAAAAATCATCACCGGTGCAAAAATTGCTCAAAAAATTTTTGCAGCAGAGGAAATTTTAATCGCCATTGAAACTGATAAGCCTAAAGCGATTGCGGCGATGCAAAAAAGTGCAGCAGAATTTGCTGATGTGCAAATTGTTCCTGTGCCGACCAATTATCCTCAAGGTGGAGAAAAACAATTATTGGAAAGCTTGTTGCAAATCGAAGTGGCAATCGATGGCGGGCTACCGGTAGAAGCTGGCTCTTATTTAATGAATGTTTCAACTTCAGCGGCTGTTGCTTCCGCAGTTGAAAACAAACAGCCATTAATCAGCCGCTACTGTACAATTTCTGGAGATGTGCGACAAAAGCAAACGGTCATTTTTCCGATTGGCACTTTAGCCGGTGATATCATTGATTTTTGTGGTGGCTTTGATGGTCTGCCGGAAAAAATTCTGATGGGCGGCCCGATGATGGGGAAAGCTCTAGCTACTTTGGATGTTCCTTTAACAAAGTCCAGCAATGGCCTTATTATTATCGGGAAAAAGAGCAACGAAGCCTTTGAAGAAAGTCCTTGCATCCGCTGCAATTTATGCTCGGAGGTATGTCCGATGCGCTTAGAGCCGCAAAATATTGATTTATTTTACCGCCAAGGAAATTCTAAACGCTGTCAGGATTTAAAGGCCGATGCGTGTATCAATTGTGGGGCTTGTTCCTATGTGTGCCCTGCTCGCCGGGATTTGGCCCGTAATATTACGGCTGCCGCTGGTGACATTAAAAAATTAATTGAGGAGGCGAAGGAAAGTGCCTAATCAAGAGTCAACAAAAGAATACGAATATATTCCCAGTAAAAGTGCTCAAGAATTTGCCCAGCTGCAAGACACAGTTGTTGAAGCCTCCCCTCATCTGCGGGGGGACCAGACTACTAGAAAAATTATGCTCTGGGTCATTATCGCTCTTGTTCCAAGTTTTATTGGTGCTGGTTATTATTTTGGTTTCCGGGTCTGGGGCTTATTTTTCCTTGCCATTGCAACCGGTCAGCTTTGCGAAATTCTTTGGTTTAAACTGCGCAATCGGACGTTAACATGGGATTTAAGCGTTTTCGTCACGGCAATGTTACTGACGATGAATTTACCACCATCAGCCCCGTGGTATTTTCCGGTAATCGGTACAGCGTTTGCGGTAATAATTGTCAAAGAATTTTTTGGCGGCATCGGTTTTAATTTTATTAATCCGGCTTTAGGGGGCCGAGCTTTACTCGTCGCCTTGTTTTTCACGGAAATGTTTAAAATCAGCTGGCCTAATCCGCCCTTTGATCGAATTTCACCAGATATTGTCACCTCGGCCACTCCCTTAGCCATTCTAAAAGAAGGCGGCCTTTTGAGTAATCAGCAATTATTAGATGCCTTTGTGGGAAATATTGGCGGACGTTTAGGAGAAACCAGCAGTATTTTAATTTTAATTGGTGCCGCAATTTTACTGTGGCAAAAAATTATCCATCTGCGAATTCCATTGACGATGTTAGGCACCATTGGGGTATTAGCGTTTATCTTTGGTGGAAATAGTCTTTTTTCAGCAGACTATTCGGTGGTGATTGGTCATGTGATTGGTGGCGGTGCGATGTTTGGCGCCGTTTTTATGGCGACTGATTATTCCTCCACCCCTTCAACGAGAGCGGGAGAATATCTTTTTGCTGCCGCCTGTGGGATGCTCGTGATGATTTTCCGTTTCTATGGATTAACCAACGAAGGAGTCAGCTACAGCATTTTAATTATGAACTGTCTGACGCCGCTAATTGATTACCTATTACGAAATCGTGTACTAGGTGAGCCGGGAAATAAATTCTTGAATATCAAACTCAATAAATAAGGAGGTCCTGAGATGGCTTTAGGAAGTCGATTAGTATTTTTTCTTTGTATTCTACTGACCTGTTACACTGCAGAAAAATACCAGCAAACCACTGTCCCCGCAAAAGGACCCAGTCCGATTGCCCGTGCCTTCTATTCTGCTTTTTTAAATTATCTAGCTTTCGTCGTAGCTGGCATCAGTTTTATTTGGATGTATCAAAATATCCGAATTCCCGGAACCGAAGAAGTTATCCCAAGAGTTCTGGCAGGCATTTTAGCTCTGATTTTTAGTGGAATAACCCTTTTTGCTCCTAAAAATAAAAAATTGCTGACCAGCAGCTTGAAAAAAATGATGCTGAGTGTTGTGTTTTTGCTAAGTCTGGCAGTTTTCCCTGCAAATGCAGCTGGTTCTTTTAACGAGTTTCTTTTGCAGGTGGTTGTCTATGGCGGGATGTATTTTATTTTCAGCATCGCTTACAGCGGTGCTTTAGACCGGATGGCGATGGCCGACATCCCAGCATTTATTAAAGGACTGCCACTAGCAATTACTACTCTTTTTCTATTCTATTTGAGCTTTTCTTTCTTCAATGGCGTCTTTTTCGGTTATTTATTTTAAAGCTAAAAAAATTGCATCGCTGCTTTAGACAACGGCGCAATTTTTTATTATTTATTCAACGCCCACTCGACAGCTTTTTGTGAGTGGATTTTTGTGGTATCAAAAACCTTTACCGCCACATCTTCAGCTTGAATTAATAAACCAATTTCTGTACAGCCTAAAATAACCCCAGTCGCGCCTTTTTCTGCTGCTACTTGAATCAGCTTTTGAAAGTAATCTTTTGAGTCGGCGCGAATTTCCCCATGACAGAGTTCACCAAAAATAATCCGATTCACCTGCTCGACCTCTGAGGCTTCAGGAATAATCACCTCAATTCCTTCGGCAATAATCCGTTCCTTATAAAAATCCTGGGTCATCGTGTACTTTGTGCCTAGTAATAAAACTTTTTTTACCGCTTGCTTTTTTAGTTCCGCAATTGTTGCATCGGCAATGTGCAACAGCGGCAGTTGGCTCACCGCTTCAATTTGTGGAGCAACTTTATGCATTGTATTGGTACAAATGACTAAAAAGTCAGCGCCTGCTGCTTTCAATTCGTGAGCTTTTTGACCCAGCAATGCTCCTGCCTTTTGCCAATCATTCGTTGCTTGCAGCTCTTCGATTTCTGCAAAATCTACGCTGGCCAGTAAAATTTTAGCTGAATGCAGCCCTCCTAAGTGCTGATTGATGAGCTGATTGATTTCTGTATAATACGTTACTGTACTTTCCCAACTCATGCCACCTAATAAACCGATTGTTTTCATAAGCGCCTCCTAAAACTACCTTAGTTCTTTAAGCTTACCTGCTTTTTGCAGTTTGGCAAGTAAAAACTGATTTAAGGAAATAAACTAATATTTTTCTCATTGCTATTTATGCTATACTCAAAAAGAGAGCGTTATCATTTTTTTGAGAGAGGGAATCGCTATGAGCCAAAAATTTAAGGATTACTATGATTATTCATATTGTGAGGAACTGGCTGAGAAATTTACGAGGGTCTACCCAGATTTTGACACTAAAAAATTTATTGAACAGCTAACTGATTTGGAGAATTTGGCCTTCAATAACCGGCAAGTGCTCATCGCTGAAGCTTTAAAAGCCAGCCTGCCTCTTTCCTATGAAGAGACAATTGCCGTTTTCACCAAAATTTTAGGCCCTGAGCTTAAAGGCAGTCTGGGAATGTTTACTGAAGGTTATTGGCTGTGGCCGTTAGGAAAATATGTGGAACTCTATGGCACAGTTAATTTTGCTGTCAGCACTGAATTTGCAAAAGAACTAACTAAGCGCTTTACTGGCGAATTTGCCATGCGCCCATTGATTCAAGCACAGCCAAAAAAGGCCATGGACTTATTGATTACTTGGAGCACAGATGACAATCAGCGGGTGCGTCGTCTAGCCAGTGAGTGTATTCGCATTCGTCTGCCTTGGGCCAAAAAAATGACGATTGCTTTGGATTATTTCCCAGAATACACAGAAATTTTAACAAACTTAAAGGATGACCCAGACAAATCCATTCAAAAAAGTGTCGCCAACAATTTAAATGATCTCTATAAAGAGGATCCGGAAAAATTTTCTGAAATTATTTCCGCCTGGTCTACTACTGATTTAAGCAAAACGACAGCATGGATCATCCACCACGCTTCCCGCACAAAACGAAAAGCTGAACAGGCTAAAAGCTAAAAATAACGACCACAAAGATTAGGTGAAGCTCTAATCTTTTGTGGTCGTTTTACGTGGGATTCTTTTAAAAAATTGTTTCAAGGAAACCCGATAATTCTCTAGTCTTTGACTGCCTAAAACAGCAGTCAACAGAAAACTTCCTGCTAACAACAAGAGAAAACCGAAAAAATTAATTTTAAAATCGCCAAAATTAAGTGTCCGCAAGCCCCTGATTAAAAAGCCATGGAGCAGATAGACGGTCAATGTATGACGACCCCAATTCGTAAAGAACATTTTTCTTGTTGGTATTAGGCTTAAAAAGCTGAAGATGCCCACTACACCTAAGCTCAAAACAATCCCCCGCACGATTGCCCCCAATTCGGGAATTGACAGAAAATCATCATAAGGCTTTGAACCAAAAAGCCAGTATTTATTTAGCGATTCATTGACTTGAATGAAAATATAAATACCGATTAGAAGCACCAGCCCCTTGACACGAGCGGCATTATTTTGAATTTTTTTAAACACCTGGGGCGATAAATAAAAGCCTAACACAAAAAACGGCAGAAAAACTAATGTCCGCTGCAGGGTTAGTTCACGGTTGATAAAAGGCAGATAGCCTGCTGTAATGGCAATCAAGAAGGCTAAGATAACCCCGGCTAACGGTGGAATTTTCCCAAAGATAAAAAGCAGCAGATTCCAAAAAAACATCGACAAGAGAAACCATAAGGACCAATGGGGAATCGAAAAATCAATTTGAAAACCCTGCGAACCTCCAACAGCCCAATCATACAAAGAATAAATAATTTGAAAAATAAAATAGGTAGGAACAAAGGTCTTAAAGCAGTTCAGTAAATACCCTGGCCTTTGATATTTTTTAGAAAAGAAACCAGCAATCAAAATGAAGGCTGGCATATGAAAGGTAAAAATCGTGTAGTAAATATCCCGATAAAAATCGCCATCTTCAATAAATGGCTGTAAAAGATGGCCAAAGACCACCAGCACCATCAAAAAAAACTTGGCATTATCAAAATAGCTATCCCGCTCCTTCATACTTCCCCTCCTCAGCCTTTAATTATCACATACTTCCATTATAATTTCCTGTGAAGAGGGCTCATAAAATAAGAACTAACTGTTGTTAATTGAAATCAACCATATTGCCCCGAAAGCGCAATGGGAGATGGCTCATCTGGGCTCTGGGATTGATGCGTTCTTTGATGGTCACCGCTTCAAGAAAAGTCCGCCATTGTTCCTGCTTTTCCCGTTCGATGGTATTTTCGGGAATATTGGGAGCCTGGACATCTTCCATTAAGGTAGTCTGCCCTTTTTCAATCACTGCTAATAATTGTCGGGTCTCATCATAAATCATCAAAGTTTCCAAGGGATAACGTTCAGCAAAGTGCGGGCAAATATACGGTAAAGAAAAATGTTTGGGATTGATTTTGCCAAATAAAATGTTACCGACATATTCAAAACGCAGGAAGCCAGTCAGTAAATGTGCTTCACCATACAAGGCTTTAATGGCTTTTTGCAAATTTAAAATCTCCGGCTGGCCGATAAAGTTTTCTAACGAATCTTTAGTTTGTAAGGCGATTTCGATTGCCTCTAGCAGGCAGACCTCTTTATTAGCTGCAGAAGAATAAAAACCATCTTGAATAAACTTTAAATTGCTGGCAGTCAACCTTTTTTGTAGGCGAGAAAAAATTCTTTGCGCTAGCTCTTCCTGCGTTTCAATCATTTCTTTGACAAATAAGGTAATTGTTGTGTCTTCGGTTGGGTAAATTTCTCCAGGGAACTGGCGCCGATTGAAGGCCGTTAAGACAACGGTCATAAAGCCGGCAAAGCTACCATCATATTCCCAAACTTCAGCTGTCTTTTCCATCTGCAAGCTCCTCACACTCTAATTTGCTAAAAGCAACCGCTGCTCTTTAGCTTTTTGATATTCAAATTTTTCAACATCAAAGAGGCTTAACTGTTCGCCCGCACTTTGAGTGTTCAAGTTTTTTAAAACTTGATATTGCTTGGAGGAAATCAACGAAGCAATAATCCATTCTGGGTCGTGAATTAAGCCGGCAACAGTCTGATTGCCGCACTTAATAAAATACTGGGCCCGTTTCATGACGATGCCGATTTTTTTTAAATCGGCGACATGCAGCGTGTAATATTTGCGGGCCTTCAAAATATTTTTAGCCCCTTTTGGACCAATCCCGGGAATCCGCAGCAATAAATCATAGCTGGCTGTCTGAACATCCACTGGAAATAGCTGGTAATTTTGAATCGCCCAATTGGCCTTGGGGTCCAAATATAAATTGAAATTTGGCTTGTCTACTGTCAAAATTTCATCCGCTGAAAATTTATAAAAGCGCATCAAAAAATCGGCTTGATATAAACGATGCTCCCTTAATAAAGGCGGCTCACTATCAACTGCTGGCAGTAAATTATCTTGATTAACTGGAATATAAGCAGAATAATAGACCCGTTTAAGCTGATATTTTTGATATAAATTTTCGGCAATTTTTACAATTTGCCGATCATTCTCTGGCGATGCGCCGATAATCATCTGGGTCGACTGTCCAGCCGGCACAAAATTTTGCCGGCGGCGTATCGCTGGCACTAACGAATTTTCATTTTTGGTCTGGGTTATTTGTTTCATCGGCTTATAGAGTGCGTAAGGATCTTTGTCCGGGGCAAGTAATGACAAGCTTTCTCGTGAAGGCAGCTCAACATTGACACTCATCCGGTCAGCGAGATAGCCTAACGTGTCGATAAGTTTTTCATCCGTCCCAGGTATCGCCTTCACATGAATGTAACCACGAAATCCTTTTTCATTCCGTAAAATTTCCAAGGTTTTAATAATTAATTCAGTGGTGTAATCGGGATTTTTAATAATTGCTGAGCTGAGAAACAGACCTTCTATGTAATTGCGCATATAAAAATCCATCGTCAAATCGGCGACCTCTTGCGGTGTGAAGGTCGCCCGCGGGATGCTGTTCGATTTGCGATTAATGCAATAGTGGCAATCAAAAATACACGCATTGGTAAATAATAATTTTAATAAAGAGACACAGCGGCCATCCGCCGTAAAGGAATGGCAAATGCCGGCCGCGGCTGTACTCCCAACTGTTCCTTGTCGTTGATTATTTTCAACACCGCTACTGGAACAAGACACATCATATTTTGCGGATTCTGCTAAAATTTCAATCTTTCTGGCTAGCTCCATATCCATCCTCTTTTCCAAAAACGAACAAACGTTTCCTTTTTGTTTATTGTAATAGATAGTGAGCAAACTGTCAAAAAGAAAAAGGCTGTGCCATTAGTTAAAACAGAACCAAACTTTATTAACAATATCTAGTAAACGCTCTTAGATATTGCTAAATTGCAACGAGGCCTACTGGACCAAAGAAGCACACACTCTCTCTGTCTTGCGGACCCACTGGACCACAGAGAAAAATATAGTTTGGGATTTCATCTGTTAAATGACTAATGCCACAGTCTCTGAAAATTATCCTAAAAATTCAAAATTGATATCATCGTTTGAAGTGTACACTTCAATCGTTTTATTCCCGCTACCGCCGTTACCTAAAGTATTGCTACCATTTGAGGTATCTGAGGTCACCGTATAATCACTACGTTTGCCCTGCAGGTAACCGTCAACCCTACCGTTACTTGTCTTAGCAACGAGGGACTCTGTTAAAATTAAATCATCTAAATAAATTTCATCATTGCTTGTCGTTAAATAGGCTGAACCGATGCGAGAAGAATCTAAACTAATTTGCCCATTACTGGTAGTTGCCATCAAGGATTCCGCAACTTTGCCGTCAGAAAAAGTAATTTCGCTGTTACTAGTTTCTAAATTGGCATTCTGACTGACTACATTGATTATTGAGATATCGCTGTTGCTGGTTTTGATGTTTAAATCCTCCAGTGCTGCTTGCGAAATTTCCACGTAGACAGAATTGTCCCCCAACTGGAAATTATTTAAAAAAGAGGTTAAGAAAGCAGACCAATTTTTATGTTTGACTAACACTAACTCGCCGCCATTTTGCTCTATCTCGTAACGGTACTTATTATTTTCCATGTAACTGATGGAAACATAAGGCTCATCCCCATCAATCGCTTCTAAATGAACTTCTGAATTTTGATCTTCAATCGTCAATGAGCTAAGTTCCTCATAGGATTCATAAACTTTTTTGTCTTGACTAACACTTTGATTCAACTGAAAACCTGCCAATAACACAGCTCCAACTAATAACAATCCCACCACTATCTTTTTCATTTTCTCGCCCCCGCTTCATTTTGATACCCTACTATTAGTATACCTGAGCACGGTAGCCAGCAGATTGGACCTAAGACTGATTTTCTCTTACGCAATCAGGCTGAGTGATCAAATTATTTTGAAGTAAACATTTGTTAGCATTTTCATACTCGATAAAAAAATTTAGGTAAACTATCTAAGAGATCTCAAAAAATTTTTAGGAGGCAGTACTCATGTTTAAAGAATATGGAAAACTCAGCAGTTTGATGTACGAACTGACAAAACCCGTTGGCAGTTCACTAAATGGTGATTTGGAATATTATTTAGAAAAATTACAAGCCGTCAATGGACCCATTCTGGAGGCCGGCGTGGGAACTGGTCGCTTGTTGATTCCTTTTTTGCAAAAAGGACTTCAAATTGAGGGGCTGGACTTATCGCAGGAAATGTTAGCCCAATGTCAAAAAAATCTGAAACAGGCTGGCCTCACAGCTTCAATTTGGCAGGCTGATTTAACCAATTGGTCCTCAGAAAAGCAATACGCGGCAATTATTATGCCGACTGGCAGTTTTTGCCTACTGCCTAATAAAAAAATCGACGCAGTCTTAACCAACTTTTATCGACAGTTACAGCCAGCTGGCAAACTGATAATCGATTTAGAATTACCGGTGTGGTATGACAAAAACCAGCTAGACCTTCGGGAAATTCCGATTGATGACACATCGGGAATTCTCTTTACGGGAACGCCGCAACAAATTGACTGGCACCAGCAAAAAACCAGCTACCTGCACCGCTATGAACTAGTCAAAAACGGCATGGTGCTGGAAACTGAGCTTTCACATTTTGAACTTGCATGGTATGGCTTGCGGGAATTCAGCCTACTTTTAGAAAAAGCGAATTTTAAAAATGTTCATTATGAGCTTAATTATAATAAACAAGCAGCAGGTTCATTGATTACTTTTCTTGCAGAAAAATAAGAGAACAAGACTGAGTTTTTCGATAGAAATTTGATTGAGACTTCAAGGTATTCCGATTGATTTGCGAAATGTCTTAACAATTCGTGATGAAACAAAGCAATAGCCTTTTAGGGTTTCATCCTGTACCTCAAAATTTTATGAAAAGTAATTTACAGCGACTCCCAAAAGTTAGACCAAAAATCTTTTTTTTTGAGACCACTTCAGTTTACCTCATATCAGCAGGTCTCTTTTTGAAATTGTCTTTTTTCTTCCATTAAATCAGCTAAGTAACTATCTTTTTCAAGCATGGCTAAAGCGGCTTCCCCTTTGGCAATTAACGTCTCATCTTTATCAAAAATCCCTTTTCGCACCATGGTGAAATAATAAAAATGATACAATTCCAACTTTTTTGCTAAAGTTAGGGCTCGTTGATTCAATTTTTCAGCCTGCAGATAATCCTTATTACGAATAAAAAGGCTAGTGAGGTTCAGATACACCGTTAGAAAATAACTCTGCAACGGTGCAAAATCTTCATAACGGGATAGTTCTTTGAGAATCCTTTGACCAATAGCTAACGCTGTTTCACTAGGAAAGTAAACGACAATCGTGCTAGCCATTTTTAATTCTGATAAGGTCCAACCATTCATTTCGTTCAACCGCTGCCAAAGCTGCGCCAACTTTTGTTTTTCTGGTTCCTTTAGGTCATCAGCGGCAAGATTTGGCGCAGCTAGCATAACCTCTGCAATCAGTTTAATTTCCCTGACTTGAAGATCAGCTTGTTCTTTTAGGTAGTCTTCTGCCAGCTGAATCACACCGTTCAATTCTTCTGAATGGCTATCATCAGGGATTTGGGAAAATTTTGCTAAAATTTTTCTCTTAGGATTGTCTCTTTGCAGCAAAAAAGCCAACTCATCAAAACTGACATCTAGTCCATCTAAAATATGGACTAACGAATGATAACTGGGACTGTTTACATTATTCTCGATTTTTGATAAGGTCATCCGCGCCATATAATCGCCACAAATTTGTTGTTGCGACAATCCTTTTGCAGATCTGATTTCTTTTAGAACGGTGCCGATTGGCTTTTTAGTCATGGCAAACTCCTTTTTTCAAAATGAAATTTCACAAAACATTACTAGCTGAATTACTCAATGAAAAAAATTTATTTTCAATGACCTATTTTAGCTATCAGAAAGTTCAATCTCTGCTGCCAATTTCGCATTAATCTGCTTAATTTTTTTCCGTGTGTGGTCCACGTAAAAAACCGCAATATTTGCCACCTCTGGCACGGCTTTTTGATAAGCAATTAGCCGCTCCAGCTTCAAAACGAGCTCTTGTTTGTTTCCCAGAACTGCGGCCACCAAAATCTGCAGATGGAGATAGCGAATCAAATGGACTGTGTACCAATTTAAGCGGGGATTGTTTTCCATCAGTTCTTGAACAGCCACCAGCTCCTCTGGCAAGTCTTGAAAATCTTGTCTATGGGATGTGTTCATGGAATAATTCACGAGGTTTAGCATATAGTGATTGGCCCAGTCAGAAAAATAATCTTGATATCGCAAAAAATTACTTTTAAAGCGGGGCAGTAAGAGACGACGAGTCTCCCGATCAAAGCAGCCACTGAGAAAGCCAAAATTTTCCAGCTCCCTGAGTCCCCAGCTCTCAATTTGCAGGAGATAATTTTGCATAAACTGATATTCATGGTTAAATTCTGGTGGCAAACTTAACTCCTGTTGCCAACTAGTTAAGATATTGTAATGGACTAAATAAGCATAAAAGCGTTCTTCTTTTTTAGAGCTGTCTTTGTATTGCAGATAAAATGCCATGGTGGCCCCATTTGATTTCGAAAAGACATCAGCTGAATCCTCCTGCATTAATTTTGAAACATAGAGATCGAGATTTTGCGGCGCCAGCTGATTGCGTTGGTTATGTAGAAATAGAAATTCATCGACTGAAAAAATACCGATATTGTATAATAGCGGCGTTAGATTTTCGATACTAATTTGATTTTCCCCTGACTCGAAACGATAAGCTGTCGTGCGACTGATTATTCCACCATACGCTTCCATGACTTGAAAGCCCCGCTGAATTCGTAGATCTCTAAAAGTTTCCCCATAAGTTGCCATTGAATCACCTCGCTTTGTTTCAAAAATGAAACAATGATTTTCTTCAGTTTACGCTAGCCAACCTTTAAAAACAATCATAATTTTTTTTTTGAAAGATGTACATTTAGAGGATTCGGTAGTTTGAGAAAAATACCAGAACAATCAATTCTTCCTGATTGCTGAAAAATTAATTAAACTTTTTAGTGTTAGTATGTTTTCTATGATAGGCTATTTTCCATGAAATAGTTGGCTGACGATATTTTTTTTGGCAAAAAAATTCCAATACTCTCCTGAATTCAAGTAGGGCTACATACAAAAAAAACCAAGACACCGATTGCTTCAGTGTCTTGGTTCATCATTATTGAATAGTTTAATTACTGCTAGCCGTGGTATCTTCGGGAATATTTAATTCTCCGAAGCGATCAAAGGGCCACATCGCAAATTTCGCATTTGCGGTGATTGATGATTCTGGAATTGGACCAAAGTAGCGACTGTCCTTGGAATTTTGGCGGTTATCCCCCATTACAAAGTAATAGCCTTCAGGCACGGTGATTTCTGCAAAATCCTCCGTTAATTGCTCTCCATAAGCTAACTCGCTTTTGTATTCATCTAGATAAGGCTCATCAACTGCCTCACCATTGACATATAAAATATCTGCTTGATAGGTAATGGTATCACCTGGCAGACCAATTATGCGTTTAATATATTCTTCCCCTTCATGACCTTCATCGGGGGCATCTAAAGCCACGATATTAAAGCGATTGATACCGCCAACTTTTAAACTAAAGAGCCATTCGCCATCCTGTAGCGTAGGATTCATCGATTCGCCGATAACAATCACCGGTGTGAATAAAAAAGCTCGAGCGGCAAAAACCACTACCACAACAATTACTAACCAAAGAATATCGCGAATATTATTTTTTATCCAGTTCATTTGTCACCCTACATTTCTTCTTTTATCTAAATAATTATAGCACTCTTGTTAAAATCAGCAAACCAAATTTCTAGAATTTGCCAGATAATTAATTCGCAACTCCTACGTGTCATAATTTTCAAATTTAGTGAGAGTGCCCGCTTCAATTCTCAGCTCTTTTTGGCAGACTTTTTTCAAGAAAAAGCGGTCATGGGAAACCAATAGCAAGGTACCGGAATAATTTAAAAGAATTTCTTCGATCTCTTCTCTAGTAGCAATATCCAAATGGTTGGTGGGCTCATCCATAATTAAAAAATTGATTTCTTTTTGCAGGATTTCTAAAAGCGCCAAGCGCAGCTGCTCACCACCGGATAAATTTTTAACTCGTTTAAATACGTCAGTCGCATAAAAACCAAACTGAGCAAGTTTTCGCCGCGTTTTTTCTTCCTCGCCAATAAATTCTTGGGTGTAGGAAAGGAGTGTTTCAAGGCTGTCTTTAGTAGGCAGGATTTGCGGCAAATAGCCGACTTTGACGGAAGCAGCGAGCTTAACGGAGCCCTCGTCAGCAGCAATATCATTCAAGATAGCTTTAATCAAGGTACTTTTGCCACTACCATTTGCCCCTTTTAAAGCAACTCTTTCTCCGCGGAAAATCGTGAAATTCGCATCTGAAAATAATAGTTCTTCCCCGCCGAACAGAGCCAAATCCTTTACAGTCAGGATTTCTTTGCTGACTTTTTTAGTTGTTTTGACAGCGGCCAATTTATTTTTTTGCTCTGTCGGCGCTTTGATTATTTCAATCTTAGCCAATCGGCGCTCTAGCTCTTTGGCTTTACGGAAGAAATCTTCGTTATCCCCTTCGTGGCCCCACTGGCGGAATTGGCGAATTTGTTTTTTCAGCCGCAAGATTTCTTTTTGCTGCAGCTCAAAATTTTTCTGAATTTCGGCAATGCGGGCTTTTTTCAGCTCGATAAAGCGTTCATAATTGCCGGTATATTCAATCAGCTTGCCTTCTTCAATCTCAAAAATTTGATTGACTGTGCGATTTAAAAATTCCCGGTCATGACTGATCAAAACATAGCTTTGCTTAGTATTTTTTAAATAATTTTCTAACCATTCAATTCCCGCTAAATCCAGGTGGTTGGTGGGCTCATCTAAAAATAAACAGTCGGCTTCGGTCAATAAAACCTTCGCAAGTTCTAAGCGTAAACGCTGACCACCGCTTAACTGATTGACACACACGTCAGCTTTATCCCCTAAACCAAGACCTTTTAAAGTGGTCGTAATTCGATCGCTTAACGTATAGCCGCCCAATTCTTCATAGGTTTGTTGTAGGCGACCATATTTTTCCAATAGCAAATCAAAATCAGCCTGAGGATTTGCCAGTTCCGCTTCAAAGTGCCGCATTCGCTGAGCAACATTTTCAATCTCAGTAAAGTTTTTTAATAAATAGGCCTCCACTGTTAAATCAGAATCCATTTGAATCTGAAGGAGTTGGCTGATACGAATTCCTTTTTGGCGGCTTACTGTGCCGCCATCGACACCCTCTTCACCAGCTAAAATTTTCAGCAGGGTTGATTTACCACTGCCATTTGCACCGACTAAGCCAATTTTGGCACCTTGGTTAATCGTGATGGAAAGTTCGTTGAAAAGCGGATCTCCGCCGAAATTCTTGTTTAATTTATTGCCTTGAATAATCATTTGTCTGCTCCCCTGTCAGACCATCAAAAAAAAGTCATGGAAAAATCCATGACCTGTTATCTTTTTAATCGTAGTATATGTACGAGAATACTTTTAATGGTCATTGATTTACTTGTTTTATGCTATTTTTAGACACACTTCTCCCTAAAACAGTCCAAGTGAAACCAATTGCATGGCTAAAACTGACATGATATCTTTGATAATTATCAATGTTTGTTATTTTTAACCAGCGTCCCATCTCTGTATCCTCCTCTCTGAATGGTTAAGTTAATTTTAGTATAGCAAATTTCATAAAAAGTGCAAGCTGTTCAATGCCTCAATGCAGCCATTTAAAATGCTGAATTGGATAATACACCAAACGGACAATGCCTAAAATATTGTCACCGCTGACAGCTCCAAAAGAGCGGCTATCCTTAGAAGCTCGCCGATTGTCCCCTAACACAAAGTATTGATCCGTACCTAAAGTCGTCGAACCAGTCAGCTCCTCTAATGTAAAATTGGTCGTATAAGGAGCGTTACTGGCGGTATCTCCCTGCTGATTATTCGTTAAAAAATCTTCGGCAACTATTTCGCCATCAATTAAAAGCTGATCATTTTGGTAGCTGACACTTTCACCGGGTAAGCCAATGACTCGTTTGATATAAATCCGACCATCAGGTTCTTGAAAAACGATAATGTCAAAGCGATCAACACTGCTGATGCGCTCCATCGTCACCATGTCGCCTTGACTCAAGGTGTTTTCCATCGAATTGCCAACCACAGGTACTGGAATCAATAAAAAGCCACGAATCACAAAGGCCAGCGCAATTGCGACCACGGTCAGTTTAACAATTAGCCAAAAACGCCCCCATACTTTATTTAATTTGGCCCGCTTTTCTGGCGGCAGCTCCTTTTTAGGAAAACGTGATCGCCAATTTTGGCGAACTGTTGTCCACCAGGATTTAAATTTATTGATCACGCAGCCTGCCTCCTTTTTTAGCGATTATTTTCGATATATTTTTCCCAAAGGGTATCAAAGTCATCCATATTCCCAACATAATGGCCTTCAATTTCCAAATAGCTGGAGATTTCATGATAATCGCTGGATTGTTTAGGAAATTGAATATCATTGCCGATCTCATTGGCTAACTTAGTTTCAGTGATTTTAGTATTGGGACCTCTTAACGTCATTACATAATGATAAAAACTGCGTTTCATCCGTTTCTTCCCTTCGTTAAATTGTTACCAGTTTTCTTTGAGAAACTGCTCTCTTCTGGCATGATTTCGCTGGAAATTCTCAGGATTTTTTTTATAATAATCCTGATGATAATCCTCTGCTAGAAAAAATTTTTGCGCTGGTTCAATGGCTGTGACAATCGGCTCTTTAAAGCGACTACTAGCTGCTAGTTCGGCTTTGCTGTTTTCAGCCGCCACCCGTTGTTCTTCATTGAAATAAAAAATCACTGGCCGGTAATTGTCGCCACGATCTTCAAATTGGCCCAAAGCGTCTGTCGGGTCCGTTTGCTGCCAATAGATGTCGATTAAATCAGAAAAACTGATTTTCTCCGGGTCAAAAATAATTTCAACAGCTTCAGTATGACCTGTCCCATGGGATTTAACTTGTTCATAGGTTGGATTTTCAACGTGTCCACCGGTGTAACCGGAAAAAATCGATTGAATGCCCGGCAGCGAATCAAAAGGCTGAATCATACACCAGAAACATCCGCCGGCAAAAATTGCTCGTTCCATCACTATCTCCTCCATCACTCTTCGCTATCTGTCGTTGAGTCTGTTGAGCCGACTGTTTCCCCCGGCAAATAAATACTCAAACGCAGCTCATCATCAATTAAATTAATTCTCTCAGCCCGCAGCCGTAAGCCGCCCACATCAAATTCATCGAGATGCAGGATGACCGTCTGATCGTCAGCATTAAATTCTACCCAGTCGGGAAAATCAAAATTGCGCCGCACCATATTTAGCATATCTGTAATCGGCATATTTAAAGCGCCAATTGACAAACTGGTAGCCCGCAATTGAACATTGCCGTTTTCTAAAACATACGGATCAAAGTAAAAATAAAAGGTAATCGGAAAACCGAATAGTGTGAATTGACCGGTCAAGAGTGCTTCATTGTCCAAATAAAAAGAATAAGTTACCTCTTGCCCTTGTTGAAAATCTTCTAAGTAATGATCAATCAAGGCATTCACATGTTCCTTATCCGTATTAACTGACAAGAGGGCATCTCCCGTTGGAATGTCGGTCTCGACTAGATTCGTCGCATCTTCTCTGGGCTCAAGCACCCGCATGACGACAAAAATCCCGCTGCCGACAACAATCGCCAGCAAAGCAAAAAAAGTAAGTTGCCAAGGATTGAGCTTTAATTTTTTAGGATTTTTGGGGCCGCCATTTTTTTTGATTTTCCCTAATGATTTCTGGGGATTTTCTTCAACCGGTTGCTCTTGCTCATGATTATTGACTTGTTTCACTTGGCACTCCCCCTTCAGGCATCCACAATGCTTCTGTATTGATTAATTCATTGCGTACAGCATTGGCGATTAGCTGATAGCCTAAATTGTTTGGATGAAAATTATCGCCGTCATATAATGCATTGTTGCTGGTACTTCTGGTGCTGGAGTCAATTGTAGAGGACTCTGCTGTGCTGGATTCAACCGTTGACGAAGAGGTCGTTTCAGCCGTATCTAAAGTAGCGGCCGAATCCATTTCCTCATCAGAAACATCTTCTCCAACGCCTACGTTCCCGTTGACTCCTTGATACAATAAATCATTTACCGGAATAAAGAAAGCATTCGCCTCTGCTTCGACAATTTCTTCTGTACTGACATTCCAATTATCAAAAATTGTTTGGATTTCCGTGATTTCCGAAAAACTTAGATAATACGGATTGTAAATACCAACAACATAAATCGGCGCTGTGGCATTTTGCTGGCGAATCAGGTCAAACATTTCCTCAAGGCGCCCTTGGTATTCCTCCATTGGCTCGGTAAAGGTCTCCACGCTTAAATTATTAAAAAAGTTTTGCTGAAAAACCCGCAGCAAATCATTGCCGCCGACAGTCACTGTGATAAAGTCAGCGGTCTGCAAACTCGCCTGCAGGTCGCTATCATTGGTTAAGCGTTTATTAATTTGATCGCTGCGCTCTCCCGCAACACCAAAATTACTATCGTTAACCGTTCTAAAGCCATAATAATCTTCTAAATTATTGGCCAGCAGGTGAACAAAGCCCCCTTGATTGGTGACATCGCCAACGCCTTCTGTTAAAGAATCCCCGACCGCTGTATAATTTAGCTCCGTTCCCGCATTGGCCTCCCTAACTTCTTCAGAGGCGACATTCCAGCGGGGCTGAGCCTTTGGTACCAATTGATTTAAAATGATAATCGTCAAACCTAAGACCACTAAAAAAGCCATGATAATTATCAATATTTTTTTATGAATTGTTTTCATTTTTCGCCACTCAACTTCTTTGAAATCGATAGAAAAAAAGGAATTGGCAGTTAGTTTCACAGGATACTTCCTGAAAAACTAACCAATCCAATACCTGCTTTCAATCGTTAATCAGTATAATACATGATCGCAAAAGCACCCGGTCCAGTATGGGTTGCAATAACTGGATTGGTGTGCAGTACAGTAATATCTTTATCCGGGAAAAGATCCTTTAACCCGCGATAGAAATCTTCTGCCAATTCTGCGGCATTGGCATGGGAAATGCCAATCTTACGAACAGTTGTCAGCTTTGACAACTCGGTTTTTAATTCATCAAACCATTTCATAAAAGTTTTAGTTCCCCGGCCTTTTGCTACAGGCACTAATTCTGCATGTTCAAAATTCATCACAACTTTAATATTTAAAAAGCTGGATAACATGCCGGTCACCCGACTAATGCGGCCGCCTTTGACTAAGTTATCTAAGCCGGCTATCCCGATAAATAATTTGCCATTGTTTTTAACAAGCTCAATTTCTGCTAAAATTTCTTCACGGCTGGCGCCTTCTTCGGCTAGTTGAGCCGCTTGTATCACTTGAAAAGCTAAAGACTGATCAGTAAAGTCACTGTCAATTACCGTGACCTTCGTGTTGGTCAGATGACTAGCTTGGCGAGCGGCTTCCACGGTACCGCTTAAATTTTTCGTCATGTGAATGGAAATGACTTCACTACCATCAGCGCCTAATTGGTCATACAACTCGACAAACTCACCGATTGGTGGCTGTGAGGTTTTTGGTAAAGCCTTCGCTTGGGCCATCATTTTCATGAAATCTTCACCGCTTAAGTTATCATCGTCTCGGTAGACAACACCGTCAATCATAACAGACAAAGGCATCATGTGTATGTTTAAATTATCCCGTAGCGATTGCTCCATTGTACACGAAGAATCCGTCACGATCTTAATTTTTTTCATTGATTGATCACTCTCTCTTTAAAAATATGGACATTACGTGGTAAAATAATCCTAGAATTTATTCTTTCATAGTATAACAGACAAAAGTTTTTTTTTCATTAAATTAAGAAAAGGAAGTCGATTTCATGGAAAACAGCAAATTCACCAGGAACTATTGGATTTTAAATGAAGTCCTAAACGCCGTGACCCACGGAATTGGGTTTGGCTTAAGTGTAGCCGGATTAGTCTTACTAATCATCAAAGGAGTTGGCTTGGACTCACCGATTCGGGTGGTCTCTTATACCATTTATGGCTCGATGATGATTCTTTTATTCTTGGCCTCAACACTTTTTCACAGCCTAATTTTCACTAGGGCGAAAAAAGTTTTCCAAGTCTTCGATCACAGCTCAATTTTTTTACTGATTGCCGGCAGTTATACACCTTATTGCCTAGTTAGTATTCAAGGTTGGCTGGGCTGGACCCTCTTTGGTTTAATTTGGACCTTTGCAATTATCGGCGTAGTCTTTAAGGCAGTCACTTTGCACCGAACTAAAAGTGTTTCCAAGGCCTCGACAATTATTTATATTATCATGGGCTGGCTCTGTTTAATTGCGGCGAAACCTTTATATGATTCCTTAGGCGTGGCTGGCATTAGCCTCTTAGTCGCTGGCGGCCTTTCCTACACAATCGGCGCTGCCTTTTACAGTTTAAAAAATGTTCGCTTTATGCATGTTGTCTGGCATTTGTTTGTTATGTTAGGCGCGGGCTTTATGTATTTTTCAGTTTTATTTTACACCTGATAAAAAATGATGTCATAAAAATTAGTTTTAACCAAAAAATCCTCCGATGAAAAATAAATCATCAGAGGATTTTTTTCGTTTTAATTTAAAGTTCCTTTTGAAAATTATGTAAAAATAAAATTAGCACTAACCTCTTTGATACGTTTCATATGATTGGCTATAGCGGTTTTTCTCATCGATTTCCCCTTCACTGACACTTACCAGATGCCATTCATCCCAATCCAAATTGGGAAAATAAGTATCCCCTTCAAATACATGACCAATCACGGTCCGATATAAAATCGTGCAATAGGGTAAAAATTCTTTGAAGACGACTGAGCCCCCGGTGATAAAGGTAATCCCTTCGTTCTCTTCAGCATAGTTTAAAACAGCTTCAATATCATGAAAGACCCTAACGCCCTCCGCCTGATAATTCTCGTCACTCGTCAAAACAATGGTTTGGCGATTAGGCAATGCTCGCTTGCCCATCCCCTCAAAGGTTTTGCGTCCCATCACAACCGTATTATTTTCAGTCATATGTTTAAAAAACTTTAAGTCGTTGGGAACGTGCCACGGCAATGTTTCATCCTTGCCGATTAATCCCTTTTCATCTTGCGCCCAAATAGCTGCTAACATTTTAGTTCTCCTTGTTCATTAATAAGGTAATAATTTTTTTTGCAAAAAATTAGATCGATTCTCACGCCGTTTACCATTCCGTTAAAACTAGTTGTCGTAAATCCATTAACTACCAAACTATACAGCAATCGGTGCTTTAATTGTTGGATGAGGATTGTAGTTTTCAACAGTGATGTCTTCCATTTCAAAATCAAAAACCGATTGTTTGTCGGGATTTAAGACCAAGGTCGGAAACTCTCTAACATCTCTGTTCAGTTGTTCTTTCATTTGCTCAATGTGGTTGCTGTAAAGATGCGCATCTCCTAAAGTATGGATAAAATCACCCACTGCTAAACCTGTTTCATGGGCAATTAAATGCGTCAGCAAAGCATAGCTGGCAATGTTAAAAGGGACCCCTAAAAAGACATCAGCACTGCGCTGATAGAGCTGGCAGCTAAGTTTGCCATCATTGACATAAAATTGGAACATCGTGTGACAAGGTGGTAAAGCCATCGTTGGCACATCTTCTGGATTCCAGGCTGAAACAATTAGACGGCGGGAATCAGGATTGGTTTTTATCATTTCAATGACATCTTTAATCTGATCGATAAAACTACCATCGGCAGTCTCCCAATGACGCCATTGATAGCCATAAACTTTCCCTAAATCGCCATGCTTTTTAGCAAAGGCTTCATCGGCGACAATCTTTTCACAAAAAGCTGCCAATTCTTTTTGATACGCTTGATTAAAGGTTTCATCGACTAAACTGCGACGGCCAAAATCCGTCATATCAGGTCCGGTATAATCGTCACTTTGAATATAACGTTCAAAGGCCCACTCGTCCCAAATATGGTTTTTATTTTGCAGCAGGTAGCGAATATTGGTGTCACCTTTCAAAAACCAAAGCAACTCGCTTTTAATTAAACCAAAAGGCACTCGTTTAGTTGTTAATAACGGAAAGCCTTTCGTTAAATCAAAACGCATTTGATAGCCAAATAAACTATACGTACCAGTACCAGTGCGGTCGCCTTTATGATTTCCTTCTGAAATTAATTTGCGGCCTAATTCTAAGTAGGCTTGTTCCACAAAAATCCCTCCGTTTAACTGAATTCGCTGAGATATTCCCAACGTTCTAACTTTTCATCCAAGCTTAATTGGGTTGTCTCAACTTCTTGTTGCAACGCTTGTAGTTTAGGAAAATCAGAACCGGTATGATTCATCTCTTCTTCAAGTTCAGTAATTTTTTCTTCCAATAGGGCAATCTCATCTTCAATTGTTGCCCATTCTTTTTGTTCCATATAGGATAATTTCGTTTTTTCTTTAACCGGGCTATCGGATTCCCCACTGGTTGTGCTTGTTTTGACTGGTGTAGCTTCTTTAGGTTTAGTGAACGTTTCAGCGGCTGCTAAATACTCACTCATATTCCCAAAATAACTGACAATCTTCGCTGCACCTTGGAAAACAAGTAGCTTTTGGGCAACTTTGTCTAAAAAGTAACGGTCATGGGAAACGCAGATAACAGCGCCAGGAAAGCTTTGCAGATAATCCTCTAAGACCGTCAACGTAGCGATATCTAAATCGTTCGTCGGTTCATCTAATAATAAAACATTTGGTTGTTGAATCAACAATTTTAACAGAAATAATCGGCGTTTTTCACCGCCGGATAATTTACCGATTTTCGTGCCGTGCATGAAACGGGGAAATAAAAAGCGTTCTAATAATTCAGCGACGCCAATTTGAGTCCCATCACTTTGCTTGGCCGTTTCTGCAGCCTCTTGTAAATAAGCAATCATTCGTTTTTCTGGATCCATCTCTTCATTTTGCTGAGTGTAATAAGCCAAGTGAACAGTTTCGCCGATTATATAGGTTCCTGAATCCAATGGCAAGCGTCCAGCTAAAATATTTAAAAGAGTTGACTTACCGGCACCATTTTGACCGGTAATACCCAAACGTTCACGGGCTTGAATCAATAAATTGAACTCCCTGAGAATCGGCTGCTGTACAATCGTGTAGTCACCGCTTTGGATTTCTAGAACTTGTTTACCTAAGCGCTGTGTCGAAATATTGATTTCCACATCATCATTATTTTTTACCTGATAAAGATTATCCTGCAAATCTTCAAAACGATTAATCCGCGCCTGCTGCTTCGTTCCCCGTCCTTGAACTCCAGCCCGCATCCACGCCAGCTCTTGTTTATACAGCTGCTTGCGTTTGCCTTCTTGCTCTTGAGAAATTCTTTCCCGCTCAGCTTTTTCAATAATATAAGCTTCATAATTGCCCTTGTATTCATACAGCTTGCCAAAGCTCAACTCAAAAATCCGATTGGTAACCCGATCTAAAAAGTAGCGGTCATGAGTGACCATCAAAAGAGCGCCACGATATTGATTCAAATAGCCCTCAAGCCATTGAATCGCTTCATAGTCTAAATGGTTGGTCGGTTCATCCAACAATAATAAATCCGGTTCATCAATCAAAACCTGCGCCAAGCCCACACGTTTTTTTTGACCGCCGGAAAGCTCTTTAATTTTTTTGCCAAGGGTTGAGATGCCTAATTTTTGTAAAATAATCTTGGCATTGGTATCCGTCAGCCAAGCGTCTTCTTTGTTCATCGCTTCTTCGGCTTGAGCATATTGTCTTTGAACACTTGCTTCGCCGCCTTGCTCATCTAAGGCCAACAGCGCTGCTTCATAATTGCGAACCGTGCGAATCAGTTGATTGTCCCCTTGAAAAACCGCCTCTAAAACGGTGAGCTCTTCATCAATCGCCATGTCCTGTGAGAGATAGCCAATCCGATAATCATTAGGATATTGAACGGCAGCGACATCGCCGTCACCACTGTCACGCCCCGCTAAGATATTTAATAAACTTGTTTTTCCGGTGCCATTGACGCCGATCAAACCAATGCGGTCTTTTTCATGAATCAAAAAAGACATTTGGTCAAACAACGTCTTCTCACCATATGTTTTGGTTAATTTGCTAACTGTTAATTCTTTCATGTCAGCCTTCTTTCCCTATTAAACGGCTGAATTTTTTAAAACAGAACCGTCTTATTTTTCTGATTTTACCACAAAAAAAGTGAGAATTACATTGCTAATTCTCACCATCTTCATTTTGCGACACTTGGGATACATTTTTTTTGGTACCGCCTTTGCGCCGAATTAAGAGACTCAAAGGTTCCCGTTCATTGAGATTATTAATTGAATAAGATTCCAACAGATTCACTTCTTGACGGAAGGAATTGGCCTCCAATGTCGAAATTTTTTCAGAGACTTCATAGCTATCAATAATCTTCCGTTCTAAATAATAGCCGCGAATCATTTCTTTTTCATAGACAGGTTCTTGTTGAATGGTCATGGCCGTAATTAAAGTCCCTTGATTGATGCGGCTTAAAAGAATTTTCCGTTTATTCGTAAAATATTGTAACAAACTCTCATCGTAAACCCCTTCTAAGTTTTCAAAACTGTCGAAGATTAATTGGGAATTATGCTCCAATAACTCACGAATCGCTGTCACGTCTTTTTCATTTAACAAACGATTTCTCGGGGTGCGATTGCGTTCCCACCATAATCTTGGATGAGTGAATATGACAACAATCTGGCGGACAAAGATGAGCCAAAAGCCTAAAAAGGACAAAATTTGCCGGGTAACAGAGTTTTCAAAATCAGCGATAAAACGGGAATAAAAGCGATAACCGTTGGCACTGATTTTGCCCTCCCGATAACTGCGGTCCAAGCTGTCTTTTTCAATCGAAATAATTAAGGCTTGTAATTCTTGGACTTCCTGTTTTTCTGAATTAGTCATATGTTGGCCATGGAGTTCACTGATGCGGTCCTGATAATTATCAATCACCGTTTCAGCTGCAATATTTTGAATGGCCTCAGGTTTTGTCGGCAGCTCTTGATTCAGTTCATCCATCACTTCCCGCAAAATATCAATATTTAAACGGTCAGTTTCGGAGACTTCCTCCGGTTCATCGCCGGCTAGTAACGGCAAGACTAAAATCCCCACCAAAAGCGTCATCAAGATGACACAAGCGGTGATGAAAAGTAAAAGTGAACGATATTCAAAGGTCATATCGTTAATGGTTAGCGGCAAAATAAAAATAGTCGCTAAGCTGACAGTCCCTTTTACTCCACCAAAGGTTAAGACTAAAATATCATGAAACTGGCTGCGTAATTTTTTAAAGCCATCTTTAAAGCCCCAAAAGACTGTGATAAAGACAAACCGTAAAACAAAAAGCATAATCGTTATCACAACGACGACAAAAAATAAGTGCCAGTTGGAATACACACTACTTTGCCAAATTGGTGAAAAGACTTGAGATAATTCCACACCAAGAAAAATAAAGACTAAAGCATTCAGCATAAAGGCCATCGTTGACCAGGTAGTATCCGAAACATTTGAAAGTTTCGCATCAAAAATGCTGACTTTTTGAAACTCAGAAGCCTGCAAAACACCAGAAACGACAACTGCGATAATCCCTGAGACATGAAATTCTTCCGCGATTAAATAGGCTAAAAATGGCAGCAGCAATTCAATCAGCAAATAACCGGCTACATCTTTGGCAGCTGCTTTTTCGATTAATTGAACGACTTGTCGTTTCAGCCAGACTAAAATGACTCCCACCAAAATCCCGCCGATTGTTGAAAAGAGCAGTGTTTCAGAGGCATTTAGTAAAGAAAAACTACCGGTTGTTAAAGCGGCGATGGCAAACTGAAAGGCGGTAACGCCGGATGCGTCATTTAACAGGCCTTCCCCTTCAAGAATTTGTAGGGAGCGCTCTGGCAAAGAAAGACGACCAGATAAAGATTTCACCGCAACGGCATCCGTTGGGCCTAGTGCTGCGCCAAAGGCAAAGCAGGCCGCCAAAGGAACCGTCGGCAGCAAATAATAAAGTGTAACCCCCACACCCAAAAGCGTGAGGATTACACCACCGAAAGCCAAAAATATGATTGTTCCGAGATTATTTAACAAAGCGCGAACATTGATTGTTTCACCCTCACGAAATAATAGCGGCGCAATAATCATTACCAAAAATAACTCAGGGACAAAGGTAATATCACTGCCAATCTCCGTCATCCCGATTAAAACTCCAAAAAATATTTGAATCAAGGGTAAGGGGATGTTCGGTAAAATTCGGTTTACCACATTTGAAATGGTTACGGCAAATGCAAAGACGATAATTATCTCAACTAATGTCATAACATCCCTCCCGTTCTATTTAAAATTTTTAGGCTTTCTTCCCACAGAGGGTTTCCAACCAATTTTTCTTTTTCTCTAAAATCTTGTCTTCAACTTCTGTCAATTGGGTATTATTGCCATCAATTTGCATTTGCGTTCTCTTAGCTTCCAAACGCAACAATTCATGTTTCGCCCGTTGACAACGATAATAAAGAAGCGGATTACCATGCTTTAGCTCGTTTTTCTTATTCTTAAGCTCCTCAGGTGTTAACTGTTTGTATTGTTCCTTCAAGGCGCTTAAGCGAGCTTCAAAATCCTTAGTCATGATCAAATGATCCTCCTTTTTAACTGCGGTAATTATAGCAGAGAAAGAATAAAAAAACGACTATTTTTTGCTACAAAAAGAAACTGGCTAAAATTCTATCAGCAATTCTTAATAATTCAGTTTTCCTGTTGTCGGTGGCAGCTTTTATCACTTAAAAAAAACTTTCACAGCTAGCTTTATTGCCGAAAAACAGTGAAATCAAAAAGACGCAAAAAAAGTTTGAAGAAATCCTCTTCAAACTAATTTTACCACGATTTAGTTTATTTGTTTAAAAATCTGTCCAATCTGCTGTTCTTTGATCATCTTGTCTGTCTTGATGGCGACAGCCCTTTTGAAATTCACCATGATGATGCGGATGGTGATGGTGATGACCTGGTCCGTGATGTGGGTGGCCACCACCGTGAGGACCCTTAGGACCAAAGTGATCCATGAAATCTTTGCGGCTGTCGAAATCATCGCCAACTCTTTCGCTGATTGCTTCGTTCAGCTTTTCAATCAATGCTGAAAATTGCATTTTTTCTTCATCGGAAAAGACATCAAATAAATCGATGGCAAAGCTCGGTTCTTCGGCAATTCTTTTGGCCTCAGCTTGACCTTCATCAGTCAGGGAAACCAGCATTACCCGTTTGTCTTCATCAGAAGGCGTCCGCACGATCAGCTGATTTTTTTCTAATTTTCCCAACAGCTCGCCAACTGATTGTGGGCGCAAGCCTAAAATAAAAGCCAAATCTTTTTGGGAAATATTATCTCGCATCGAAAGCAGCGTTAACACGCGGCCTTGTCCCCGATGAGGTGAACCAGTTTTTCCTTGTTTGTGCATTTCCATTGCAAAATAGCGCCGTAGACGACCATCAAATTCTAAAAATTGTTTAGTTAAATCTTTTTCTTCTGTCATCATTCATTCTCCTTTTTGAGATACATTTTCGTTTTAAAAAAATTAATAAGGTACCTTACATCTACATAATACAGGTACCTTATTAATTTGTCAACTTCATATCGATTACTTCTTAAGAAATGTTTAACGACAGTGAAATTTTTTCATTTAAACAGCAGTTGAAAATTTTTTTGCTGCAAAAAAACCCGCTTGATTGCAACAATCAAGCGGGTTTAATAGCATTATGTTTAAAAGAATTCAGCGTAGACTTCATCAACGGTTTGTGTTGGGTCAATCACAATGTACAAGCTCTTATTCTTTTCAGAAACTTTGGTAGATTGATAAACATTATCCAAGCCTTCAGTATCTTTGTCTTTGTAAGGGAAATAAACTAAGTCAGGAGTTCCCGCACGATAGATGATTTCCATTCTTTCGATATCTTCATATTTTAATGCTCTAGCAAACATTCCTAATTCTAGACCACCTAAATTGATATCAGTTGTGGTTACATGATCGCCTTCTGGGAAGATTTCGATTTTAAAGCCTTCACTTGGATGAATTTCAACGAATTCACTGCCGTTGATCCGACCAAAACTAGTTGAAATACGTTTAATCCAGAGGTCACCAATATAGCGACGTTCAACAGTCCATGTTTCACCATTGCGGAAATAGAATTTTAATGCTGTCATTTCTTTTGCCATGATAAATTCTCCTCACTTCTTTTTACTAACGATTTAATTTTATCATATTTCCAGTAATTAAAGCCATCAATCTGATTGCAGACTGAGAAATTAACTTTTCTCGGCTGCCATCGTCAATAAAGCCTTTGAATCATTGGCAACTTCACCATTTAAAACCGCTAACTCCAGCTCATGCAAAAGCTCGCTGACCCATTTGCCAGGAGGCTGGTCTGAACTTGCTAAAATTTCTTTGCCGCCGATTGCCAGTTCTTGGAGATGATGAATCGGCAGTTCTTGATATTTTTTTTCTGCCAATAGACTTTGATTTTCTTGAGAAAAAAAAGGCCGCAGCTCTTCCACTAAAACGACATCTACTCCAATTTCATAAAGCATCGTCGCCGTCCATTCTTGTTCCAAGCGAAAATTTAAACCCTTTAATAAATTCTGGACTTGTTTAATCATCTGATTCGATGTTTTCCAAGCTTTTAAAAAGGGTTCGACTGCTTCAGGCGACAAATTCAAGCATTTTAACAATAAAGTCCACGCTTGAGCTTCTGTTTTGATAATATCCTCGGGTAAATCAGCAAAGCGCAGTAAGGCTGCCCCTTGATTTTTTAAGCCGGGACAGTATTCAAAGCATTCCGTCTCCACAAAATATTTCAAGCCTAAAGAGCGGTATTCTCCTAAGAGTAATTTCACAAATTCGACGTTGATACGTTCCACGGAAATTTTTGCTAAAAGCGCATGATTTTCTTCAATTGCCGCTGCCGTCTCTGACTCTAAAGAAAAGCCCAACTGACTGACAAAACGCAGGCCCCGCATCATCCGCAGAGCATCTTCCCGAAAGCGTTCATGGGGATTGCGCACAGCCCGAATAATTTTTGCCGCCAAATCCTCCAGTCCATTAAATAAATCAATAATTTCACCGTCTTCTTCTAAAGCAAAAGCATTAATCGTAAAATCCCGACGCTTTAAATCCTCCGCTAGATTACGAACAAATTCAACTTGATCGGGACGACGAAAATCTTGATAGGTCGACTCCGTGCGAAAGGTGGTAATTTCATAGGTCTCTTGATTGTCGGCTAAGACCATCACCGTACCGTGTTGAATGCCGACATCAATTGTCCGGGGAAAAAGAGCTTTAATCTCTTCTGGAAACCCGCTGGTGGCAATGTCCACATCGTGAATCGGTTTAGCCAATAAAACATCGCGCACGCTGCCACCAACAAAATAAGCCTCGTATCCGGCTGCTTTTATTTTGCTTAAAACTGGCAAAGCTTTTTTAAACTCTTCAGGAATTGTTTTTAATCTCATAATAGCTGATCAAGTCCATAAACTAATTCCTGCAGGCCAACAACTTTTTCACAGCCAATGGCCACACCGGTCATAAAGGAAGAACGGTCATAAGAATCATGACGGATGGTCAAACCTTCGCCGACACCGCCAAACTGCACTTGTTGATGGGCAATTAAGCCCGGTAAGCGAACACTGTGAATCCGCATGCCTTCAAATTCGGCCCCACGAGCGCTGACTAAAGTTTCTTCTTCATCCGGATTGCCTTGAATTTTCGGCTGGCGGACTTGACTAATCATCTCAGCGGTTTTAATCGCTGTGCCGCTAGGAGCATCCAATTTTTTATCATGATGCAGCTCAATAATTTCCACATCAGGAAAATACTTAGCCGCTTTTTGTGCGAATTCCATCATCAAGACCGCGCCGACTGCAAAATTGGGAGCAATCAAGCCACCGGTCTGCATTTCTTTTGAAAAGGCAATCAATTCGGCCACCGTTTCCTCAGTAAAGCCAGTCGTGCCGACAACTGGAGCAATTTTATTGGCTAAAGCAAAGCGGGTGTGCTCAATGGCATAGGCTGGAATTGTAAAGTCAATCCAAACCTCTGGAGCAACAGCGAGGATCGCTTCTTTTTCATTGAACACCGGCACATCAACAGCACCATATTCTGAGATTTCATTTAAATTTTTTTCTTTGGCAATCGGGTCCAACACCCCCACCAATTCAAAACCTTCGTGTTCCAAAACCATTTTAGCAGCTGTGCTGCCCATGCGGCCTTTAAAGCCGGCGACAACGATTTTAATCATGGGTCAAGCCATCCTTTCTTTCAAAGCGAAATTTATCCCGCCGATTAAATTTTTCCATATTTTTTTCAAAGGCTTCCGTTAAGTCAATGTCTAAAGAATTCGCCAACATCAATGTGACAACTAAAACATCAGCCAATTCCTCACTAACAGGTTTTAAACCTTCAGAAGCTTTTTTTTGCTTCTCCCCGTAATAATGATTGATTTCTCTGGCCAACTCGCCAACTTCTTCCGTCATGCGGGCCATCTGGGCCAACGGCGAAAAATAGCCGACTTTAAATTGGGAAATATAATCATCAATTTCTTTTTGCAGCGAACTCAAAGAGCGTTCTGTCATTATTTTCACCTCAAATTCTCCTCTATCTTATCAAATCCACGAAAAAATTCCTAGCTGAAATCCCTTTTTACAGCCTTCACTAAAAATTGAGAAAAAAGACAAAACGTGCTAAATTGGACAATAGAGTAGGAGGATGGCTGTGAAAAGAGTTCGTGATGTGTCATTGATTATTATTGGAGCGGGGATTTATGCCTTTGGCTTAGTCTATTTAAATATTGCCAATCAATTGGCTGAAGGTGGCATTTCTGGGATTACCTTAATTCTGCGGGCCCTTTTTCAAATTGATCCCGCTTATTCCACACTGGTCATCAACATCCCTTTAATTTTAATCGGCCGGCGGGTTTTAGGAAATCAATCTTTTATTTACACAATTATCGGGACCTTGAGTCTCTCTGGTTTTTTATGGATTTGGCAACGAATTCCCATCGTTATTAATTTGCAGCATGATTTACTGATTGCTGCTTTATTAGCCGGTTTAACCGGCGGTGTCGGCAGCGGCTTAGTTTACCGTGTTGGTGGGACAACTGGCGGGACTGATATTATGGCACGGATTTTGGAGAAAAATTTCGGTGTCTCGATGGGGAAAACGATGTTTGGCTTTGATGTGATTGTTCTATTGCTTTCATTGAGTTATATCGATTTGAAATTAATGATGTATACTTTGATTGTTTCCTACGTTTTCAGTCGCGTCATCGATTCGATTTTAGATGGCGGGTATTCGGCCAAAGGTTTGATAATAATTTCCAATCAGAGCCAAGATATCGCACCAGTTTTGATGAAGGAGTTAGAACGAGGCCTGACCTTTTTAGAAGGCGCTGGCGGCTATTCTGAACACGAAAAACGGGTAATTTATATGGTAGTCAGCCCTCGAGAATTACGTCAGGTGAAAGAAATTGTGATTGGCGTTGACCCGAAAGCCTTCTTCTCTGTAATCAATGTCCACGAAGTTGAAGGAGAAGGCTTCACCTATTTAAAACCGCAGGTGAAATTATTTAAACCAAAAGCAAAATAAGGTTAAAAATCGAACCTGTGACATTGGTCTTTTTAACAGATGAAATCCCGAACTATATTATATTTGCTCCTGCGGTCCAATAGGTCCGAAACGCAAATGAACAATATCTAGTGGCTTTTACTAGATATTGTTCGTAAAGTTCGGCTCTGTTCTAACTAATGTCACAGTCTCGATTTTTTTTCAATCAATGTAATTTTTCAGCATCTGGCTCCCGCAGTTTTAACTTCAACTGATTAATTTCAGTTGATAATTCCAAGAAGCCATTTTGGTCGCCTTTTTCGATGGCCAAGTCGACTTGATGATACAATAAGTCAATTTTTTGCCGCAATTCCTCCTGTTGAAAGAAGCGTTCAATTTCTTCGGTGACCTCTGAGCTGATTTGTTCATTCCAAGGCGCTGCTGGATTGTCCTCCAAAATAGAAAGATACAAACTATTTTTCCAAGCATCTCTAAAAAAACATTCTAAATACAAGGGATTTTTCCAGTTTAAGCGAATCTCATGAAAAATTTGATCGCTGTCAAAAAAAGCTTTATCTTTGATAAACAGCGTCATAGCTGAACCCACAAAGGATTCATCGCGAATTTGCAAGCCGCGGGTCGTTTTTTCCGCTTGCTCGACAAAATGAACATTGGCTAAAATCGCCTCATGATTGGCTAAATAATTTAATATCCAAATCGTTTCCCGCTGTTTAAAGCTGACGTTTGCTACTAACCAGTTGAGAAAATTTTGTTTTTCCTTTACTTCAATAAGCATCCTGATCACCCTCCAAATCCTCTAAAATTGACGCAACCTCCAAATCACCCGGCTCATGGTGGAGATAGTGCTGCAATAAAGCCTTCGCCTGCGTTAAATTGCCTTCATCCCGTAGGAAAATTCCGTAATCCTTTAAAAATTCTGCTTCGTGTTCTAATTCGTGGGCGGCTTGTTCGTAATGGACCCGCGCCACATCAAAGTCCTCCAATTGTTCATAGGCCTTAGCCAAATTCCATTCGGCGTATGGATTGTCAGTTTCTTCCATGCGATTAATTGTGTCGACAACCTCTTGATAGCGCTCCTCGCTCAAGTAAAGATTACTTAAGGTCAACAAAGTTTCCTCTTGCTTTTCGCCTAGCTCCAAGGCCTGCAACAATAATTCTTCTGAGCGTTTTACATCATGCAAACGAAAGGCATTTTCCGAAGCGAAGTGATAGAGATCCACTTGAAAAGGATTTTCCCTGAGGCCTTCTTCAATCACATTCTGCGCTTCTTCCAACAATTCCTCCTCCTGTAAAGCCTCCGCTAAAAATAAATACAGGGATTGATACTGGGGATTAGTTTCTCTTAATTGTTGTAAATAATGAATCGCCTTTTGATTTTCTTTAATCTGCAAATAAGTAAATGCCAATTGAAATAGTCGGTCATCAGTGGCTTCCACCGCCACCGCAGCTTCTAGATAAGGAATCGCTTCTTCAAATTCGCCGGCCATCCCTAAGGCCGTCCCAATCCGTTCATCCATTAAAACACCACTGATTTCTGAAACTCCTTGATGAACTAATTTTTGATAGCGGGCAATTGCTTCACCAAATTGGTCGTTAGAAAAATACAATTCACCTAAAGCAAAATCAATTAAAGGTTCCTCTGGCAAATAAGTCTGCACTTCTAAGAGCTTCGCTTCGCTCACCTCAGGAATTCCTAACATCTGATATAAATCGGCGGTCACCAATAAACTTTGCGGATAAGCTTCATCATCAGTGGTCACTTTTTCTAAATACTCAAAGGCTTCCTCCACTTGATTATTGTCAATCGCAATCTCTGCCAAAGGAATATAAAAGGCTCCGGTCTCAGGGGAATTCTCCACCAATTGTGTGAAAATTTGCTGAGCTTCTTCTAAAAAGCCACGGGTTAACAATTCATCCCCTAAGGCCGCCAATAAATCGGCCTCATCGTGCTTTAAAGCCGCCTGCAAATGCTCTTGGGCTAAGACTAAATCCTCATTTTCAATGGCTTGAATTACTTTTTCGCTGTCTGTCATAATACGCTCCTACTCTTGTAAATAGCCTTGGTAATCTTCTAACATCGTAATTAACTCCTGGCTACTGGGAATTTCTCTTCCTTCTATTGTACCGATTTTTGCTAAAGTTAACAGTGATTCGCTTTTTTCTAAGACTTTTAAAACAGCCGCCGCATAGTCACCAATTAAAAAATTAGCCGGCAATTCTAATGGATAATCCAATCTTTTTAGCCATTGCAGGAAATTTAGATAATTAAAATTCAGCTGCTTTTGATTGATATTCCATAATAAATGAAATAAAATTCCCAAAAATTCCTTCATGCTATCCGATAATAGCTGACCGGCTTCGACCATATAAAAGGCTCGTTTAAATACTTGACCATACTCGTCTAGGGCAGCGCCATTTTTTTCGTAATAAGCAACTAGATTCACCAGCATCCCAGACAATGGCTTGCTTAAGACACTTTTTTCTTGGGGATAATTAAAAAATAATTCCTTTAAAAAATTCCGATCGACAAGAAGTCCGCACTTGATAAAAACTAATAAGTCCAAAAGCTTACCGGCAGTTTGCTCCTGAGTTAATGTCTGATCGAAAAAAACCAATTCCGGCAGATTTTGACTTTGTAAAATTGGTTGCTGTTTGGAATCGAGAATTTGCCCGCTGCCTAACAGGCCTTTTGCCAACGAACGTAATGAAATTGGCAAGAGCCAAAACTGGCTATCTAATAAGGTATTTTTTTGTAGATAATTAGTCAACTCGACAACGCCTTCATTTCCAAAAGCGATAAATAAAAAGTCTTGGCGCTTAAAACGCCCGACAAATTCTAATAAACTGGTTAATTCTTTTAACGAATTGCAGTTGCGGTGGTTGGGACAAATGTACCAATCAATGTCATCAGCCGCTGCTAATAATTGCGTCATTTTCATCGAAAATAAATCGTAATAGCGTTGGTTGGTGATAATCAATACATGCTTGTTGGCATAATCTAAATCAGCTAAACTGGCAGCTAAAGTTTCACCGTAAATTAACTGACTTTCTTTGCCAGCTTTTTTGAAACTTAATTCCATTGATTCCACCTCCCGCTTACTTATATTTTATCATAGCTGATGCTGTGAACCTATTAATATTGAAGAAATAAACAAATGATTTTCTTGTCAGACTGTTATTTCTATTAAGGTAAACTGACCTTGTAGAGTCGCAATTTCAAAAACTAAAAAAATTGCGTAAATCAGTCTGAGGGCCTATGAAAAAAATCGCCTTCGAGTGTACTATTATAAGTAGTACACTAAATTTTAAGGAGTAGAACTATGAAAAAAAATAAAGCAGCTGGCATTCTTTTACTTTGCTATTTAGTAGTGGTTGTTTGGATTATCTTATTTAAGGTCGCCACCTCTGTCAATACTGTCCAATTTTTTTTAGAGCATCCAAGCCGCAGCCTCAATCTAATTCCTTTTGGCGAATCCGTCATCGTGAATGGCAAAATTTATCTGCAGGAAATTATTTACAATACATTGATTTTTGTGCCCTTCGGCGGCCTATTGAGTCTTTATGACAAGCGGAGTTCGCTAATAAAAAAATTGCTTTATATCTTTAGTTTCAGTTTACTTTTAGAAACAGCGCAATATGTATTGGGAATTGGCGCAAGTGATATTACAGATGTACTGGTCAACACTTTGGGCGGCTTAATCGGTTTATTGATTTACCAGCTATTAAAACTTTTTGTCCCCGAAGTAAAATTGGACCGTCTACTTCTGCGTTTGGGCAGCGTCATTTTTTTAGCGGGACTGTTGTTTATTTGCTTTATGCTCCTAGTAAATTAATGAATTTTTGAAACTAGAAAAATCAAATAAAACTTTTCAATCAATTCTACAGTTCTTTTATTTGAGTGTCTGAGAAAGAAATTCCAGCCAACAAAAAAACCCTTGATTAACAAGGGTTCAAAGTGTCAGTCTTATTTAACTGCATCTTTAAGTGCTTTACCTGGTTTGAATGCAGGTACTTTGCTAGCTGGAATTTCGATTTCTTCACCAGTTTGAGGGTTACGTCCTTTACGTGCAGCACGTTCGCGCACTTCGAAGTTACCAAAACCGATCAATTGAACTTTTTCACCGTTAGCTAAAGCATCTTGAATAGTTGCGAAGACTGCATCTACTGCTGCAGTTGCGTCTTTTTTTGTTAATTCAGTAGCTGCTGCAACTTTTTCGATTAATTCTGCTTTGTTTGCCATGGATAGTTTCACCTCCTCGACAATAAAATTTGATGTTAAACATCTTTAGTTCGTTTTTTTGAGTGGTCCAAAAAAGTGAACTACAAATATTGATTTGGTTCAATATTCTTTCTAAACGATATCATAAGAACCCTTTTATAGCAAGGGTTTAGACAGATTTTTCATCGTTTTTAGACAGCTTTTTGTCCAAATAAATAAAATCGCCGAAAATCGCTATTATTCTTTTACAAAAATAACCAACTGTGTTAAAATGCCTATTTTCTGCGGCGAGGGATGATTTTAATCGGTGTCCCCTCAAAGGCGAAGGCCTTGCGGATTTGATTTTCTAAAAAGCGGGAATAAGAAAAATGCATCAATTCTTCTTCATTGACAAAAATTACAAAAGTTGGTGGTTTGACAGCTACTTGTGTCGCATAAAAAATCTTCAAGCGTTTGCCCTTGTCAGTCGGTGTTGGATTGATGGCAACAGCATCCATAATAATATCATTTAAGACAGCTGATGGTACCCGCAGATTTTGATTATAGCTGACTTCTTCAATTAAAGCCGGCAATTGATTTAGCCGCTGCTTAGTTACAGCAGAAACAAAAATAATCGGCGCATAATCTAAATATGCAAATTCTTCGCGGATTTCTTTTTCAAAATCTCGTAAAGTGTTGGTTTCTTTTTCAACGAGGTCCCATTTATTGACAACAATTACCATGCCGCGACCCGCTTCATGGGCATAACCTGCCACCCGTTTATCCTGTTCGCGGATTCCTTCGTGGGCATTTAGCACCATCAAGACAATATCTGAACGATCAATCGCCCGCATGGCCCGCATAACGCTGTATTTTTCAGTATTTTCATACACTTTACCCCGTTTGCGCATACCAGCTGTATCAATCATTAAAAATTTCTGGCCGGTTTCTGAAACAAAACGGGTGTCGATGGCGTCTCTGGTAGTCCCCTCAATTTCTGAAACAATTACGCGATCTTCACCGAGAATTGCATTGATTAAAGAAGATTTTCCAACGTTTGGGCGGCCAATCAAACTAAATTTAATGACATCGTCTTCTTCAACCTCAGCTTCTGTTGAAAAATGTTTGACAGCTTCATCTAACAAGTCACCAATTCCGAGACCGTGGCTACCAGAAATCGGTAACGGCTCGCCTAATCCTAAAGAATAAAATTCATAGACTTCACTGCGCATTTCAGGATTATCCACTTTATTGACGCCAAGAATCACCGGTTTATTGCTGCGATATAAAATTTTCGCGACAGATTCGTCGGCATCGGTAATGCCTTCACGCCCACTGACAACGAAAATAATCACATCGGCTTCATCAATCGCAATTTCTGCTTGATGCTTAATCTGATCCATGAAGGGTTCATCTCCAAGATCGATTCCTCCAGTATCAATAATGCTGAACTCACGGCCCAGCCATTCTCCCGTCGCATAAATTCGGTCTCTGGTTACCCCTGGTGTATCTTCAACGATTGAAATTCGTTCTCCGGCAATCCGGTTAAAAATTGTAGATTTTCCGACATTCGGCCGCCCTACAATGGCGATAGTTGGATTTGACATATATACTCTCCTCTAAGATGTTGTAACTTTTAAAAAAACTTTCCGCTGATATTACTTGGCATTGCTGAATAAATTTCTTTAACAACCAGTAAACATCGAAAAAAACTTTCATAAGCTTTTCAGTACAGCGACTTTTTTACTTATGTCACAACCTCCGTCATTTCACAATTGCTTTACAATCTCAACTAGTTTAACGAATCTTTTGTTAAGTTGCAAGAATAATTCCGTTTGACTGCGCTTAATCAGCTCCAGCAATCATTTTTTTCCAATAAAAAACCAGACAGCTTGTGAAAGCCATCTGGTCTGCAATCATTTTAATCTTCAGAATCTTGATTTTTTAAAGCTTCCCCTAAAATATCCCCCATGGTAAAGCCAGTATTTTCCTCTGGCAATTCATAGCTTTCAACTTCTGGGTCTTCCACCTTTGAATCCTCTGGTTTTTCTTCCAAAGCCTTAATGCTTAAAGCAATCCGATGTTCGTTTGGATTCACTTCTAAGACCTTCACTTGAATTTCATCCCCTTCATGCAACACTTCATGAGGTGTCGCAATATGTTTATGGGAAATTTGTGAAATATGCACTAAACCTTCTACACCAGGGAACACTTCCACAAAGGCGCCAAAGCTTGTCAGACGTTTTACCACACCGTCTAGCACGCTACCGGCTGCAGCTTTTTCTTCAATATCTGACCAAGGTCCAGGCAAGGTGTCTTTAATAGAAAGAGAAACTCTTTCTTCATCAGGATTAATCGCCAAAATTTTCACGTTGACTTTATCACCGACAGATAAAACATCACTTGGTTTGTCTACGTGATTGTGGGCAATTTCGGATACGTGAACCAAGCCATCAATGCCACCTAAATCAACGAAGGCTCCAAAGTCAGTTAAACGAGCGACTGTTCCTTCAACAGTTGCGCCAACTTCAAGATTTGCTAATACTTCGTGTTTTTTCTCTTCTTTTTCGGCTTCGACAACTGCCCGATGGGAGAGAATCAAACGATTTTCTGAAGGTTCGATTTCGACAATCTTCAAAGTCAACGTTTGTCCTTTGTAGTCTGAGAAATCTTCGATGAAATGATCTTCAACCATTGATGCTGGTACGAACCCGCGTACGCCGACATCAACCACTAGACCACCTTTAACAATATTGGTAACAGGTGCTTCTAGAATCTTACCTGCTTTGAAATCTTCTTCAATTTGTTCCCAAACTTTTTTCGCATCAATGCGACGTTTAGACAACAAATAGTTTCCGTTCTCTTTGTCTTTACCAATTGGGGCAATTACCACCAATTCCATAACATCGCCAACTTTTGCAAGTTCATTGATGTCATCCACAGGTAATGTCGATAGTTCTTTTGCTGGGACCACGCCTTCTACCCCGGCACCTTCTATCCCAACGATAATTTGTTTGTCTTCGATTGCTAAAACTTCACCCTTAACAATATCGCCGACCTTTACTTCGTGGAAACTACTTAAAGCATCCTCCATCGTTTCATTGCCTAAATCTTGCTTTTCATCAAATTCTGTCATGACATTGATCCTCCTAACCAACAGATGTCCAAAATAACACTCTATTACTAGTTTAATTGATATTTGTCAAAAAATAAAGCGATTTCTGAAAATTTCTTAACTTTGTAATTTTTGCGGCTGCTTTTTGCTATTAAAAGCCCTTATCTGTAACTATTTCCTCAATTTTTTCTACCACTTGAGGAATCGTCAAGCCTGTTGTGTCCAACAATACCGCATCTTCTGCTTGTTTTAATGGCGAAACTTCTCTAGTAGAATCTAAAAAATCGCGTTTTTCAATTTCGGTTTTTAGGATATCAAATGGTGTCTCAATCCCATTTTCAATATTTTCTTTATAACGTCTTTCAGCCCGCTCTGTCACGCTGGCAACCAGAAAAATTTTGACTTCTGCTCGTGGCAAGACTTGTGTGCCGATATCGCGCCCATCCATCACAACTCCGCCATCTTCAGCTATTTCCTGTTGCTGAAAAACTAATTTTTCCCGAACCAAGGCTTGGGCAGAAACTTCTGAGACGGCATTGGTGACCTCCGGCTGTCGGATTGCCAAGGTACAGTCCTGTTCTTCAATGAAAACCAGTTGACCATGCTCTCCTTGTTTAAAACGAATCGGAAACTCTTCAATTAATTTCACCAAGCCCGCTTGGTTATTTAAAGCGACTTGATGCTTTAAAGCTAAATATGTAACACTGCGATACATGGCCCCTGTATCAATATAAATAAAGCCTAATTTTTTAGCCAAAATTTTTGCGACGGTACTTTTGCCAGATGACGCGGGGCCATCGATTGCGATATTGAATTTTTTCATGATTCGACTCCTCTTTTAAACTAAAACAAAAAAGATGAGCCTGTGACACTAGTCCTTTTAACAGATGAAATCCCGAACTATATTTTATTTGCTCCTGCGGTCCAGTAGGTCCGAATTGCAAATTAACAATATTTAGTGGTTTTCACTAGATACCGTGCATAAAGTTCGGCTCTGTTCTAACTAATGTCACAGCCTCCTCTTCAAATGATTGATTGTGCACCTAACCCCTTAGGAAATCCGCAATTCTTCACCGGGCATGATTACGGAATTTGCATTTAAGTTATTTAACTCATAAACAGTCTCTAAAGAAACACCATTCCGTTGAGCGAAAGTATATAGTCCATCACCCGCTTGAACTGTGGCGTAAACGGCGTCACTGTCGGTGGCGTTGTTATCAGTAGTATCACTTTCAGAATCAGTCGTCATTGTAGTGTCTTCACTAGATTCAGTTGCCGCTGTCTCTTCTGATGAAGTAGTAGTATCACTTGTCACTTGAGAACTGCTGGTTGAAGTTTCAGAGGTAGCAGGTGTCGCTGAATTGCTGCTATCGTAGCGCAGAAATAACAGCCAGCCGATAATAATCACGGCCATCAACGCCAACATGGTCAATAATAATTTTACAAAAAGCACGTTGCCGGTTTTCTTTTTACGATGTTGGCTACGGGAGCCGGTCACTTCATAATCGGTATCATAGATGGGTTGTTCCCATGGTTTTTTTTCAGAATTTTCACTTTTGCCTTTGCCGCCTTGTTTGTCTTTCTTGCTCAAGTTTCTTTTACCTCCCAGTTATCGTTAAGGATTTCTCTCTATATTAAATGAATATTCATTTTTAAAAAATCACAATTGCTAAAATTGCTTGCAGCAGACTCTTAATTTTAGCGAGCCCTCACACTGTCGTTCGTTATTATAGCATATCCCGCAAATCTCTGTCCTTTAGATTTTCAGATTAATTTATTCTTTAAATAATTTTAGCAAAACCTCCTGCCAGCTAAGCAAAGTTTTTTCAACTGTAGAAATTTCCGTTGACTTTTCCAGCATCTGAGCCTGATGAAAATCACAACAATTTCTGGGAATTTCCTTCATGCTTTCAGCGAAATAGTCCAGCATTTTTGCTCTGCGGCAGCCGCTTGCTTGAATGTAGTCCAGCATGTGATTGAGCTGTAAAAATTTATCAGATTCATGCTGGGTCAAGCGCTGGATAATCGCCTCTGATTGTTCCATCTGACTTTCAGCATACCACTTGCGTTGCAGTTCAGAAAAATTATTTTCGTCAACATTTGGTTGCTGGATTAAAAATTGGAAGACTCGTCGTTCCTCTTGCCGCTGTTTTTGAAAATAATAATGCAGACTTTCATCACCAGTTTGATACAGCAAAATCGCTTGGCTGGCCTGCCCATCACGACCAGCCCGCCCAATCTCTTGGACATAATTTTCCTGACTGTCGGACAAATCATAATGAATGATGCTGCGGATATCGGCTTTGTTAATACCCATTCCAAAAGCGTTAGTGGCTACTAGCCAATCCAGCTGCCCTTCGGTGAATTGCTGTTGCAATTGCCTACGCTCATTACTAGCCAGGCCTCCATGATAATAACCGATTCTCAAATTTAGCTTAAACTCTTGATAAATTTCCTCCACCATTTTACGGGTCCCGCAATAAATAATGCCGGGAGCGGCTACTTTATGTACAAGTTTTTTTAAGGCAGCAGACTTACCTTCCGTTTTCTCTACAAACAAGGCAATATTATCCCGCTCGACTGACCCTTGATAAAAATAAAAATCATCATAAAAAAATAAATTCTGAATATCGGCGATAACCTTAGGTGTCGCCGTGGCCGTCAAACCCAATAGTAAAGGATTCTCTAATTGCTGCAGGACCTTCGCCAATTGACGATACTCTGGCCGAAAATCATTGCCCCACAAAGAGACACAGTGGATTTCATCTATCACCAGTTGGGCAATAGTCAGTTGCTGCACCTTTTGCAAAACCTGGGGCTGCAAAAACATTTCTGGACTCATAAAAATAAAACGAAATTGCTCTAGGTGTTCTAAGAGCCACTTTTTTTCAGCAAAGCTGTTGGAGCTGTTTAAGGCGATGACCGCCTTTTCCCCTTGCTTTTGCAACTGTAACACTTGGTCTTCCATCAAAGAAATTAATGGGGAAATAATAATGGTGCTCCCAGCTAACAGATAGCCGCTAAATTGATAACATAGAGACTTGCCGCTACCAGTTGGCAAAATTCCTAGAGCATTTTTGCCCTCTAATAAGGCTGTAATTAGTTCCTTTTGCCCCGGGCGAAATTGCTGCAGCTGAAATTTTTCCTGTAAAATATTTTCTAGTGATTGCCCCACTGTCCTACCCCTTCTTTTTGAAAAAATCAATTTGACACAGGCGAAAAGCTAAATAATCCAACGAACTACTGCCAGCAAGTTCTTTATAATTCCAAGTGTCAGGCGGCCAAGAAAGCTTCGCTAATTCCGCCTTTACAGCGGCTGGTACAAAGGCTGCCGTCGGAAAATGCTGATCTTGAATAGCCCATTCAATCAAATGATCATTGATCGTGCCGATTTTTAAGTGGCGCTTAGCGGCAATTTCAGCAGGTTTCTGCCCCTGTTGTGCTAGAAATTTGGTCTGCTGCATGCTTTGATTGAGATTTTGTAAACTATAGGGCGCCAGTAAATCACTTAAAAGTGGCGGCTGATTTTTTTCAATCAAGTCAAAAAAATAATGAAGCTGACTGCGAGCGCTTAAAGCAGCCAGTGGGTCATTGGCTTGCCCTGATAATTGAAAAGTGAGCGAGCCTAACAGCTGATACCCACTGAATTGGCGAGCTAGAAAATCAGCCGTTTCTTGGGGCATCTGCACAAAAATTTCTGTTAATTCTTGTGGCAGCTGTTTGATTAAGGTTTCTTTGGAAACTTTTTTTAACCACTTTTTCTGCTGGTTGATTAACAGCGGATTATTTTCAATCGGAACATATTGATTATTGTGGAAGCTCAGCTGAGAAACTACCTGCACCGCTAGTTTAACACTGCGCCACATTTCCTCCTCTGACCGGCCATAACGATAACTATTAAAGTGTTCCAGTGGGTACTGGGCCAAGAGCTCCGCTAAAACGGCTTTTCCTAATGCCGTTAACTCCAAATATTCGCCACTACGAATGAGATATTTTTTTTCAAGCAGCTGTGAAAGCTGCTGCTGATATTCCTCTTGGGAAAGTTTTGGATAGAGGCCTAAGAAGTTGAGATTGTGTTGAAAAAAACCAAAGAGCAGGACTGAAGTCGAGCCTTTCCCTTTTAACAAATGAAACAATGTCGTTTCCTTAAGCTTGTTCCCAGCTTGAAACAAGAGTAAAATAGTTTTAGCCATAATACACCCCTTGAAAGGTTGGAAAATCTGTGAAGTGTCTGATTGTACCTGAAAAATGTATCGCCTGCGGACTTTGTCAAATCGTCGCACCGGAAATTTTTGATTATGATGATGATGGCATTGTGCTTTTTAAACAAGAGCCCGAGGCCCAGCAGCAATTCATCGCTGAGGCAGCTAGACCGGCCCTTTTAGAAGCCTACCGAAAATGTCCGGTGCGGGCAATCCTCATCGAAAAATAAATGCAACTTCCATTATACTAAAATCAGATAAAGAGAACCAGCCTGTTTTTTTAGGCTGGTTCTCTTTGAAATATGTCGAAATTTTTTATTCTGACAAAGTTGAACTTCAACTTAAAAACTTGACGAATCCTTCCTCTTGAAAAAGACGACAACTGCTAAACATTTTTTTTCTTTTTAACTTTGCCTTCCCAGCCATCATAGCCTTCTTTTAATAAGAATAAGTTTTTAAAACCAGCTTTTCTTAATTGATTGGCCATGCGGATGCTCAGAGCTTTTCGCTGATCGTAAATATAGATTGGCTGATCTTTTCTTAAAGAATCGATGTATTGTTGGCGATAGCTTTTATCCTTAATCATTGTGTAAGGTAAATTACGAGCGCCTAAAATGTGACCCGCATCAAACGTATCTTTTTGTCTGACATCAATCACTTGGGCCTTTCGCAAGCCCTCACGAAATTCATCTTGATTTAACCAGGTGGCTGACCGTTTAGCCATTATACGCAAATAGCCTTCATATGCTCCCCAAATAACTAAAAGTCCTAAGAGGAAAAAATTCAAATACCATAAATTCATTTTAAAACGCTCCTTCTAATCCTGATCAAAATCTAAAGCTAATGAAGCGGCACCGATAACGCCTGCATCATTACCCAATTGGGCTAATTTAATTTGAGTGCTCTCTCTGACTTGCGGGAAAGTAAATTCTTTAAAGTAGTTTTCCACCCGAACTCGTAAAAATTCACCGGCAGCTGAGACGCCGCCGCCTAAAACAATACTCGCTGGGTTCAATGTATTTCCTAAATTGCCGCAGGCTAAGCCTAAAAAGAAACAAACGCGATCGACAACCATTAAGGCAAAGGGATCATCACTTTGAGCCGCTTCAAAAACATCTTTACTAGTAACGGCTTGACCATCATCCAAATTCGCTTTCAGTTGAGAATCTCCAGCATATTCTTCGGCTAGTTGGCGGGCAACCCGCACAACGCCCGTTGCACTGGAGACTGTTTCCAAGCAGCCTCTCTTGCCGCAGGTACATTCAAAGCCGTTCGGATCAACTGTTACATGACCAATTTCGCCGGCACAGCCAGCAACACCGTGTAATAATTTCCCTTCGGCGATAATGCCGCCGCCGACACCAGTCCCTAAGGTAATGAAGATGACATCAGGATTATTTTCACCAGCGCCCTTCCAGCGTTCGCCTAAGGCTGCCACGTTGGCATCGTTATCAATCGCAAAACGAATGCCGGTTCCCACTTCGATTTGTTGGCGCACATTTTGCAAGGTTGTCCAGTTTAAATTATAAGCGCCAATCACAGTCCCCGCCTGTCGGTCAACACTACCGGGAGTTCCCATGCCAATGCCAACAAAATCCCGCGGCTGCATGTCATATAAACCGAGATGATGATTGATGGATTCGACAATATCTGGCACAATATGGCTGCCGTCGTCTAAAATATTTGTGTCGATACTCCATTTTTGCTGGATATCGCCGGCCGCATTTAAAATAGCAAATTTTACTGTTGTGCCGCCTAAATCAATCCCAATGATTTTTTTCGTCATTACAAATTCTCCTCTTGTCTAGATTCTTCAATACGGTGCTCTCTTTTTAAAATGCGCCAAGCCGTCAGATAAACCTCCCGCTCAATCAAGCGGCCCTCATACAAATTTTGCAATTCAATTTGCATCAATTCAATATCATAAATTCGCTTGCCGACATAGACATAAATACCAAATTGTTTAAATAACTGCTGCACATCATATAAAGTTTTCATAAGAAGCCACGTCCTTAGCTATTATACAAGTAAACCGGAACTTTTTAAAGCTACCAAAACACAGATTATGCATAAAAAGATAAAAATGACACCACTGATAATTCTGAGATGCACCGAAAAATTGCCACGATTTTTCGGCAGGGCGATAATTGCCGCAGTTAACGCACCTCCAAGCAAGCCTCCTAAGTGACCATAAAAATCCACATTGATAAACAAGCCGGAAATTAAATTGAGAAAAACCAATAAAATAAAGTTGCGCATCATGACACTCACTGCCGGATTATTACGAAAATGGTAACCAAAGACTAAAAATGCGCCAAAAAGTCCCATATTGGCGGTGGAGACTCCGGCTGAAAGAACATTCGGATTGTTAAAGGCAAAGGAAAAAACATTGCCTAAGAGCCCACTGAAGAAAAAGATAGCTAAAAAGCGGCCATGGCCAAATAGCATTTCAATTTGCCGGCCTAAAAAATACAGCACAATCATATTGAAGACAATATGTTCTAAATTAAAATGTAAAAACATCGGCGTTACAAACCGCCAATATTGATGGAATTCGATAATTGCGTAACGGCTCATTCCGCCGCTGTAAACTAAATTCAAACTCGGTAGCAGCCAGCCAATCACAAAGATTAGCACTTCAATAGCCACTAAAGCATATGTTATAAATGGTTTATTCAGCCAACGCTTCAGCTGCATTTGTTGTTGATAATTCAAACCCATTCCTTCTTTCTATTCATCTGTAATCAGCAAGTCAACCGGCAAGTCAAATGCCTCAGCCTGCCAATCATCAAACAGCTGTTCAGCAAAAACCAAGCTGATTGTCTGCCCTTGATAATTCATTAGAAAACGATCATAAAAACCGCCGCCAAAGCCAATTCGATAGCCTGATGGTTTAAAGACGACACCTGGGACAATCAATAGGTCCGGCTCATCCAAAAAAATATCCGTATGTAATGGTTCTTTAATCCCAAATTTGCTTAGCTTGTATTCCGTTTTTTCAGAAATCTCGATAAAATGCAGCTGCCGTTTCGGATAAGTCTTCGGTAAGGCGACCTTCTTGCCAGTTTTTATAGCCGCTTCAATAATCGGCAGAGTATTCAGCTCAGCGGCTGTCGAAAAGGTGATACCAATTGATTTTGCTCCACGCCATTGGCCACTGTCAAACAATTTTTGATAAATTCTCGCTTCTTTGGCTTGTTTGTTGTGGGGCTGGTGCGCCAGCTTGTCCAGACGCTGGATGCCAAGTTTTCTAATTGTCGTTTTATCCATTCCCTCACCTCTCTCAAGAATAGTACCTAAAAACAAGGATTTCCGCAAACCTTCTATTAAAAAAAATAAAAAAACTGAAAAACAGTTACAGACTGTAGACAAATAGACTTTTAGAAGTAAAATTCTTCTAAAAGCCTATTTTTTGTTTTACTCATTCAAATTTGGGCAAAAAAATAAAGGCCTTCTGCCTTTAACTTAGCCAGGTGGCTAATTTC